>CAZWYT010000009.1:17778-92156 GCA_964638325.1 uncultured Planctomycetales bacterium | reverse complement strand
GCTCGGCCCAGGGCGAAAAAAGGTGTCAGGAACCTTTTGCCGCGGAGCGGCCCTTGGGGTGCTGGGCACAAAAGGTTCCTGACACCTTTTTTCGCCCGCGGGGGTCATTTCTTTTGGAAGTACTCCGCATTCCGCGCGATGAACTGCTCCATCTCTTCGGGCAGATCATCCTCGTTAAAGATGGCGTCCACCGGGCATTCGTCGATGCACAGACCGCAATCGATGCAGGTTCCGGGATCGATGTAGAGCATGTCCGCGCTGGCGAACGCCGGCTCGTCCTTGCGCGGGTGAATGCAGTCCACCGGACACACGTCGACGCAACTGCCGTCCTTGACGCCGATGCAGGCCTGGGTGATATAGTGCGGCACGCGCAGGTTCCCGTGAGTCGAGTCCGCGTGGGCTTGCGCGGAGAATCGCCCGGACGTTCTCGGGATTATAGGTGCCCCCAGGCTCGCGACAAGGAGGTCAGCCCATGCCGCGGAAACTCACCTGGAGCGACGCTGAAGACCTCGCCCTCCTGCTGCACGAACAACACCCCGACCTCGATCCGCTGACGGTGCGCTTCACCGACTTGCACCGCTGGGTGTGCGCGTTAGCGGACTTCGGCGACGACCCCAAGGCCAGCAGCGAAGGGAGGCTCGAGGCCATCCAGATGGCCTGGCTCGAGGAATACCGCACCGCCGACAACTGAGTTCCACTCCGCGCCAAGGCCTTTTCAAGATCGAGTATAATGGAGCGCTGGCGAACCGACCGCTCCGTCGTGCCGGTGGCCCCCGAGGAGTAAGCGCCCATGCTTAGATTCGCCGCTTTGACGTTGACCCTCCTGGCCCTGGCTCCCATTAGCCCGCTGGGCTGCCCGCCCGCCGAGCAGCCAGCCGACCAGCCAGAGCCCACCAAGGAGCGTGCGGTGCTGCTCACCACCGCCACTGCCGCGCCGACGGCGGAGGTCGGGCAGACGGTGCCCCTCCAGGCGAACGTCGTGCCGCGACCCGACAGCGGCGACATCTACTATGCCTGGTTGCAGATCGCCGGCTTGGGCGTCCCGATCACAGATGCGGATCAGGTTACCGCCAGCTTCCAGGCCCCGTCGCTGCCCAGTACCCAGCGGCTGCGGTTCCTGGTGACGACGTGGGATGAGGCCGGTGCGGTGGGCCGGGCCGAAGTCATGGTGACCGTTTCTGCCGATCCGAACTACGGAAAGCCGACCGGCCAGCCCACGCGACTGGTCCCGGACGCGGGTGCGGATCAGTGGGTCCTGTCCGGGGAGGCGGTCCACCTGGACGGTTCAAAGAGCACGGGGACCGAGTTGACCTACCATTGGCGGCAAGTCTCCGGCACGCCGGTGTTGTTCAGCACGCCCGAAGGCGTTCAGACCAGCTTCCCGGCTCCGGCGTATGACCCGAACGAGACGAACCTGCTGCTGCTGGAGTTGGCCGTGACGGATGCGACTGGGCGGCAGGTGACCGATCGGACGCAGGTGAAGGTCGGCGATGCGACCTTGAGCGATCACCAAGTGCGGATTCAGACCAACAAGGGGGACATCGTCCTGGAGTTGGAGCGGGCCAAGGCGCCGGTGACGGTCGGGAATTTCATGTGGTACATCGACGACCGCTTCTACGATGGCACGCTCTTCCATCGGGTCATCCCCGACTTCGTCATCCAGGGCGGCGGGTATCTGCCCGACCTGACCGAGAAGAAAGGGCGGGCGGCCATCATCAATGAAGCCGCCAACGGGCTCTCCAACGTGCGCGGCACCATCGCCATGGCGCGCGCCAGCGACCCCAATTCGGCCACGTCACAGTTCTTCATCAACGTGGCGGACAACATCGAGGGTGGTGAGGGGCTCAGCAACCTCGATCCTGGCGGCGTGAGCCCCGAAGGGTACGCGGTCTTCGGACAGGTGAAGGAAGGCTTGGACGTCGTGGACACCATTGCGGCGGTCGAGACCGGCTCGGAGAACGGCTTCCAGGACGTGCCCCTCGAAGACGTGATCGTCGCGACGATCCGCCGCGTGCCGGTCGGCGGAGAGCAATAGCCTGCATCGCGACTTATTGTTGCCCGGGACAAACAGAGCCGAGCCGTCCTCGGCCCGGGGACGGGCCGGCTCCGTGCTCAGGAATAGCGGACCCAGCGTAACAGCTCGGCGAGCGACGGCGGCTTGCCGTACATCAGCACGCCTACGCGAAAGACCTTCCCCGCCGTCCACATGGCCACAAAGACGCTGACCCACAGCACGGCCAGCGTCGTGGCGAGCTGCCACGAAGGGGTGTACGGATCGGCACAAACCCGCAGGATCATGACCATCGGGGTGATGGGCGGCACGTAGCTCAGGACGAGGCTGAAGAGCGAGTCGGGGTGCTCGGCGATGTAGTACCAGAAGATCATCGGGACGATCGTGAGCAGCGAGAGCGGGAAGACCATGCTCTGCGCGTCCTTCAACTCGTTGCACGCCGACCCGATGGCCGCCAGCAGGGAAGAAAGCAGCAAGAAGCCCGGGATGAAGTACAGCAGAGCGATCGACACTCGGTATCCCGTCACCAGTTCCGCCACGTTGTACTTCTGGGCACTGGCAAACCCCACGCCGCCCCAGACGACGACCAGCAGGAACCCGACCGTGACCGTGCCGAGGATTTTGCCCGTCAGGAGTTGCGTGGGGCTCACCGCCGACAGCAGCACCTCGACCACCCGCGAGCTCTTCTCCTCGATGAGCGTTGTCAGTAAACCCTGGCTGATGCCGAACGTGCCCATGAACAGCAGGAACATGAAAGCAAACGGCGTCATCACGCGGGCCATCCCTTCGCTGCCGATCGGCCGCCCGGTCTGCCCGTCAAGCGGCTGAATCGGCACCGGCCGGGCACGCAACTGCTCGATCTGCTCGGGATCCAGGTGCGCCTCGCGCAGCCGCGCCGCAATGACGGCGTCGCTGACCATCTCCTCCAGCCCGCGGCCCAGCCGCAGCGGGTTGTCCTTGCGGGCGAGCGTGCAACCGCCCGCGCCGCTGACGGCGTCGGGGGACAGGATCACGTAGGCGTACAACTCGCCGTGTCGCACGCGCGCGGCGAGCTCGTCGGCAGCGCCGTCGCTGGGCGGGACTTGTTCCAGCTCGAGCGGCTGGCGCGGGCGTTCGGCGTTGTGGGCGTCGATTTGCGGGGCCAGCTCCGGGAACACGAGTCCGGTGTAGTCCAGGACGGCGATGCGCCGCGTGGCCCGCTCTTCACGCGCACTTTGGCGCTGCAGCAGGTCCCCGCCGCAGATCCCGCCGACGATCAGCGCGGGCATCAGCACCACGCTAAGGACAAACGCCTTGGTGCGGACGGTGGCCAGGAACTCCCGTCGTGCCACCGCGAGGATCTTGTCCATCAACGTGCTCCGCACATGGGCCGCTACGCCGGCCCGTCGCCGCCGACCAGCTTCACAAAGATCTCCTGCAGGTCCGGCCGTTGAACTTCAAACCGCGTAATGCGGGTGACCCGCAGCGCGTGCTCCAGCACGGTCGCCGGGTCGACCTGGTCGGCCAACTCGAGCCGGGCGCACCCGGCGGTGATCCGCGCCGCGCTGACGCCCGCCAGGCGGGCCAGCGCAGCGAGCTCGCCATCGCCCTCCAGGACCACGATGCGCGTGGCAAATCGCTCGCGCACCTCGTTGACCGTCCCCTCGATGATCTTCCGGCCGCGGTTGATCAGGACGATGCGGTCGCACAGCCGCTCGGCCTGGTTCATCTGGTGCGTCGAGAACACGACGGTCGAGCCGGCCTGGCGGAGCTCGCTCAGCAGGCGTTCGAGCAGGTCGACGTTCAGCGGGTCGAGTCCCGCGAACGGCTCATCCAGGATGACCAGCTCCGGCCGGTGTAGGATCGCGATGATGAACTGGAGCTTCTGCGACATCCCCTTGGAAAGCGTTTCGACCCGTTTGCACCGCCAGGCCTGCAATCCGATGCGTTCCAGGCTTTCGTCGATCCGTTGCCGCAGCGCCGGTCCGCGCAGGCCCTTGAGCCGGCCGAAATAGCTGAGCGTCTCCTGCACTGTCATCTTGCGGTACAGGCCACGCTCCTCTGGCAGGTAGCCGATGCGGTCCTTCACCTCCGAAGCCTGGGGGTGACCCAGGACCTCCATGCGGCCGGCGTCGGGATAGAGGATGCTCATGACCATCCGAATGGTCGTGGTCTTGCCGGCCCCATTCGGCCCGAGGAACCCCAGCACCTGCCCCGGCGGCAGGCGCAGACTGAAATCGTCGACGGCGGTGAACTCGCCGAACCGCTTCGTGACGCCTTCAAGTGCCAGCGCATCGGTCACGTCATCGGGCCTCAAAGACCTCCAATGCGCAGCACGCTGCGCAGTACGTACTCAGATTATCTTCGATTGACGGCCGGCCGGGAATGTGACGTTGTCGATACTTGTCGCGTGCGAGGTTTATTGCAGCTTCCCCGCCTCTTGCAGCCGCTTGGCCAGCCCGACGAGGTAGATCGACCCGGTGATGCAGATCAGGTCTTCACGCGTCACGCTCTTGCAGGCGATCTCGTAGGCCTCCTCCAGCGTGTCCCCCACCTGGGCCATCTTCTGGCTCTTCTCCACAAACCGCGCGTGCAACTCGTGCGGATCCACCGACCGCGGCGTACCGGCCGTGGTGAAAATCACCTTGTCGGCCCCGAGCTGAAGCTGCGCCAGCATCCCGTCGATGTCCTTGTCCGCCGAGCAGGCGAAGATCACGACCATCGAGTCGTAGGAGATGTTCTGCCCGATGGCCCGCATCAGAGCGGCGATGCTCGACGCGTTGTGGGCCGCATCCACGATCGTGCGCGGCAGCTCGCGGAGCATCTCCATGCGACCCTGGATGCGGACCTTCGCCAACCCGTCGATCGCCCCCTGCGCCGGAATCTCCCAGCGGGACTGGCGCAGGGCATCAATAATGCCCAGCGCGACGCCGCAGTTGTGGGCCTGGTGCTCCCCCAGGAGCGGCACCCGCAGATGGTCGAAACGGGTAGCGGGAGTCGCCAGACAGACGCGCGTGTGCGGCCCGCTGGCCCGCGAAGATTCGAAGCGATAGCTGAATTCGATGTCCTCGCCGATGAACCGCAGCGGGCAGCCGACCCGCTCCGCGGCGCGGCGCAGCACCCGTTTCACCGCCGGCACCTGCGGCGCGCTGATCACCGGCACGCCCGGCTTGAAGATGCCGGCCTTCTCCTCGGCGATCTTCTCGAGCGTGTTGCCGAGCTGCGCGATGTGGTCGTAGCTGATGCTGACGATCCCGCACGCCTCGGGCTTGATCACATTCGTCGAATCGAGCCGCCCGCCGAGCCCCGTCTCGATCACGGCGATGTCGACCTTGTGGTACATAAAGTGCAGGAACGCCGCCGCCGTCATGACCTCGAAGAACGTGGGCTCATCGCGTTGCAGGCGCTTGACCACCGGGGCGACGCGCGCCATCAGCCGGGTGAACTCGTGCTCCGTCACCAGCACGCCGTCCACACAGATACGTTCGCGGAGGTTCACGATGTGCGGCGAGGTGTACAAACCGGTGCGGTAGCCCGAGTTCTGGAGCATGGCGGCGATCATGTGGCAGGTGGAGCCCTTGCCCTTCGTACCGGCGACATGGACCGTCTTGATCTTCTTGTGGGGGTTGCCAAGCCCGGCCAGGATCCGTAACATCCTGGAAAGATTGAAGTTGGTGTGATTGTAGCCGACGCGAGACATCTTCTCGTAATCGGTGCGGCTGTTCAGGAACTCAAGTGCTGACCGATAGTTACGGATCGCACGGCCCGTGTCCGCGGTCCGGGTGACGGTTCGCGATGAGCGCGGCGTCCTGATCCGCTTAATGGTGGTCGGCCGCTTGGTGGTAGCTGTACGCGTCATGGGGCCTCAGAATAACTACTAAGTGCGATTTCGTCAAGAACCCGCGCAATAGCGGACTTCCAGACCACGCCGGTCGGTGTCGAGTGTAAGTAGTTGTATTTTAATAGCTTGCGTATTATTGGCGGCTCGTTAGACTGGCTTGGTCTTCCTCGGGGTGCCTGCGTTGCACGCTATAAGTAATTATACGCGGACGCTATGGCAAGGTTTAGATGCTGACGGGGCGTCGCCATGAGAATCGTGCCGGTCAGCCTCGGCGAGCGGACCTATTCCGTATATATAGGACCTTCAGCAAGGGCAGAATTGCAGGAATGCAACGCCCGTTGTTCCCCCGTCGTTCTAATCGCCGATCAGACCGTCGCTGATCTGCACATTACAAAGCTTTTGCCGTTCCTGCCAATCAACCCCGCGGTCCTTACGTTTCCGCCGGGCGAGGCCAGCAAGTCGCTCGAGCACGCGCGAGAGCTCTACCAGCGCCTCGCGCAGGCTGGCGTCGAACGCGAGGCCATCGTTGTGACATTCGGCGGCGGCGTGGCCGGCGACCTGGGCGGGTTCGTGGCCGCGACCTGGCTGCGTGGTGTGCGGTTCATCCAAGTTCCCACCACGCTGCTGGCGGCCGTCGACGCGTCCGTCGGCGGCAAGACGGGCGTGAACCTGCCCGCCGGCAAGAACCTGGTTGGGGCGTTCCATCAGCCGATTGCGGTGATCGTAGACACAGATTTCCTGGAGACCTTACCAGCGCGGGACTTTGCGGCGGGGCTGGCCGAGAGCGTGAAACAGGCCGTCGTGCGCGACCCGGCGTTCTTCAGTTGGCACGAGACCCAGGTGGCCGCCCTGCGCGGCCGCGAGGCCGGGGTGGTGACGGAGCTGATCGCCCGCAACTGCGCGCTCAAGGCCGCGATCGTGGCCCAGGACGAGCGCGAAGCGGGCCGGCGCGCGATCCTCAACCACGGGCACACCATCGGTCATGCGATCGAGCATCTGCTCGGTTACGAGCTGCGACACGGGGAGTGCGTCGCGCTCGGCATGCTCGCGGAGAACGAGCTCGCCTGCGCACGGGGTCTGTTGCCGCGGACCGACGCCGACCGCATCCGCCGCCTGCTCGAGCGGTTCCGGCTGCCCCTCCGGCTGCCCCGGCCGCTGGAGGCGGCCGACGTCGTGACGGCATGTCGGCTAGACAAGAAGGTCACCGGCGGCGCGGTCAACTTCGTGCTGCTGCGCCGGATCGGCGAGCCGACGCGGGTGGCCGATGTCGCACCCGCGGAGTTCGCCGCCGCCCTCGACGCAATCCGCTAGAGCGATTTCGCTTTGGCCGTAGCGGCCCAGGCGAAAAAAGGTGTCAGGAACCTTTTGCCGCGGAGCGGCCCTTTGGGTGCTGGGCACAAAAGGTTCCTGACACCTTTTTTCGCCCGTCGCTATTCGATCGTCGCCGGGGCCAAGCGCGCGAACCTGGCCGTCTCCAGCGAATACACCAGGAGGGCGGTCCAGATGCATGCGAATGTGACGCCGTGGGCCCAGGTGAAAGGCTCTCCGAAGGCGAGCACGGCCAGCAGGAAGTGGCCGGTGGGAGCGAGGTATTGAAGGAAGCCCATGGTGGCCAGCGGCAGCCGGCGCGCGGCCTCCGTGAACCACAGCAGGGGGACGGCGGTAACGACGCCGGCCAGGAGCAACAGCACGTCCGTCGTGAGCGAGTCGCGTAGAAACACGGCCCGGTCGTGCCACATTTCGTAGCCGAGGTACGCCAAGGCGAGCGGCGCCAGCAGCGCGGTCTCCACGGTGAGGCCGACGAGGGCGTCGACCTTGGCGGTCTTGCGCAGCAGTCCGTAGGCGCCGAAGGTGAGGGCCAGGAACAGTGCCAGCCCCGGAAACTGCTTGCCGGCGAGTGTCAGGTAGCCGACGCCGACCGCCGCCAGGACGACGGCACAGGTTTGCCAGCGGCGCAGGCGTTCGCGGAGGAAGAGGAAGCCGAGCAGGACGTTGACGAGCGGGTTGATGTAGTAGCCCAGGCTGGCCTGCAAGACGCGGTCGTGGGCCACGGCCCAGATGAAGACCAGCCAGTTGCCCGCAATCAGGAGCGTCGTGGCGCCGAGCGTGGCCTGCGTGCGTCGCGAGCGTAGCGCCTGGCGCGCGGCGGACCAGTTACGGCGCAGCAGCATGAGCCCGGCCAGGAACACCAGCGACCAGAGGATGCGATGACAGAGCACCTCGAGCGCCGGCACATGTCTCACGGCTTTGAAATAGAGCGGAAAAACGCCCCACAGCCCGTAGGCGCCGACGCCATAGAGCACGCCGGCGCGGGCCGTGATGAGCGCAGCGCTGGGGCTGCGTTCCACCTGGACGACCGCGCACGCGGTGGTCGTGGGGTCCCTCAGTTCCATGTTGACAGATCATAGAGCGGTGGCGGGCCGCTCGCCGGGGCGCGGCGAAGCGTGCCGGCGCAGAGTGAAACCGGGTCGGCCAACCGCGTGGCGCTCGGGGCGGTCTGCCGCGGCCGCGACGGGGCCAACTCGTACCAGTTCCTGTCAAGCCGTGCCTTGTGAGCGTAGATGCTGGCGGTGACGAGGAGGATCGCGAGCGCGGCCTTCGCGACGCGCGCTACGCGGCCGCCGCCCAAGTCCCGCGTCCCGACGACGACGTCCGCGAGCAGCGCCGCGAAGACGATGAGGAAAAGCGGGTCGGAGACCATGCGAAAACGCTCCAGAAACACCGTCAGCGCCAGGCCGATCGAGTAAGACAAGGCCGGGAGGTTGACCGGGGCCCATTGGCGCCAGCGAAAAAGCGACCACACCAGCGCGAGGAGCATTAGCGGCGCCACCGCACGCCGCAGCCGCAGCTCGTATCTCATGTGCCGGTTCTCCAGCGCCTGGGCGTAGTCGATGCGCTCCTTCGGCACATCCTTGCCGTACGTGGCCGCCTCGTAGCGCTGCCGGATTGCAAGATCGTTGTCCGGCGTCGGCCAGGCGAACTTGGCTGCGAACCAGTCGGGTTGCTTGCCCAGGAAGCGGACGGCGCGGACGCCACAGAGTGCGAGGTAGCGACGGGGGTGGTCGCGAATCCAGGCCAGCGCCTTCTCACGGTAGAACCGGTCGCGCGCCACCTCGCCGAGCTGCTCCGCCTCAGCAAACCGCGGCGGTTCGGCGGTGCCGTCGTCGGTCTCGGGGTTGTTGCCCCACCATAACGCCAATCCGCCCTGGGTCGACAGCGTGAACGGTTCGAGCCCCAGCCGGTCGTTGCGGATCAGCCAGGGCGAGACAGTCAGCAGCGCGCACGCCACGAATACAAGGGGGAGGATCAGCCGCCACCGCCGGCGCGCGAAGTCATAAAGAAGCAGGAGGAGTATGGCGGGCGCAAAGAAGCAGTTGGCCGGTCGCACCAGGAGCAGCAGGCCGAAAAGCACGCCAGCGCAGGCGAGCGGCGCAGCGGCACGCGCCCGGTTGCCGCGGCCGCCCCAGGCGATGCACACCAGTGACAACAGCAGCAGCGGCGAGGCCAGGTTCTCGGAGACCAGGACCGGCGTGTACACCACGGCGGTCGGCCAGACCGCCTGGAGAACGCCCGCCAACAGGCTCGTGCGCGGAGAGGCCACCAGGGATGCGAGCCAGACCACTGCCGCGGCGCTAAGCGCACCGAGCAGCGACTGGACCAGCGCGGCGGCCCGGACGTTCTCGCCGAACAGCGCATAGACGCCCGCGAGGAAGCCCGGGTACGCCGGCGTCCGCCACGCTTCCCCGAGGCCGTGGTGCAATTGGCCAGTCGCGAGCAACGTGCAGGCCAACTTGTGGTAGCCGGCGCAGTCGCTGATCGGCGTAACCGTGGCCAGCGTGCACCAGGCCAGGCGGATCACGAGCGCAAGGAAGAACACAAAGCACGCGATTCGGCGGACACCGGGCGGCTTCCGCGCGCCATTCAAAGCCAGTGGCGCGCGGGTCTGTGGAGGAACAACAACATCAACGTCCGGATCACCGCTCATGGCCGCGCTCCCGTTGGAAGCGCGGGGAGGGTACCCGGCCGGCGACCCTGGGTCCATGCCGGGCTCACCGAGGTCGCCACCGGCCTGCCAACTGAAACGCCGGACGCGCGGTGCAACGCGGGGGTCGCCCCTGCGGACCCGGACGGCAAGTCGTACCAGTTCTTATCCAGTCGCGCGTGGTGAACCAGGACACTGGCGGCGATGGCGGCCACCGCCAGTGCGCACTGGAGATAACGCGGCACACGCCGGCCGCGCAAGTCCCGGGTGCCGAAAACGACGTCCGACACGAGGGCGGCGAGTAGGATCAGGAGCAGTGGGTCCGAAAGCACCCGGTAGCGCTCCACGAACACGGTGAGGCTCAGACCGATGAAGTAAGACAAGGCCGGGAGGTTGACCGGGGCCCATTGGCGCCAGCGAAAAAGTGACCACACCAGCGCGAGGAGCATGAGCGGCGCCACGACGCGACGCAGGCGCTCCTCATATTTCATGTGTCGCGCTTCCACCGCCTGCGCGTACTGGACTTGCACCGATGGAGCCGCAGCACCTGACGCTTCGGCGGCGAAACGCTGCTGAACCGCCAGGTCGTTGGCCGGCGTCGGCCAGGCGAACTTGGCCGCAAACCAATCCGGCCGCGTGCCGAAGAAGCGCAGGGCCCGCACGCGGCACAAGGCCAGATAGCGGCTGGGATTCGCGCGGATCCACTCCAGCGCCTTATTCCGGTAAAACCGATCCCGGCCCCTTTCGTCGAGGCGCTCTTCCTCCGCGAGGCGGGGAACGCCGCTGGCGCCGTCGCGCGTCTGGGGGTTGTTGCCCCACCACAGCGCCAGCCCGCCCTGGGTGGACAGCGTGAACGGACCCAGCCCGAGCCGGTAGTTGCGGATCAGCCAGGGCGAGACAGTCAGCAGTGCACAGGCCACGAACACCAGGGCGCGGAGCAACTGCCCGCGACGGCGCATAAAGTCATAGAGAAGCAGGAGGAGTATGGCCGGGGCAAAGAAGCTGTTGGCTGGCCGCACCAAGAGCAACAGGCCGAGCAGCACTCCGGCGCCGGCCGCAGGCAGCGCTGCACGCCGTCCGCGGGTGTGTCCGCTCCAGGCCACGCAGACCAGCGACCACAACAGCAGCGGCGTGGCTAGATTCTCCGAAACCAGGACGGGGGTGCAGACCACCGCCGTCGGCCACACCGCCTGGAAGATGCCCGCCAGCAGGCTCGCGCGCAGCGATGCTACCCGCGAGACGATCAACACAACCGCCGCAGCGCTGAGCGCCCCAAGGACCGACTGAATGAGCGCGGCAGCCCGGACGTTGTCGCCGAACACCGCGTAGACGCCGGCGAGGAATCCCGGATACCCGGGCGTGCGCCACGCCTCGCCGAGGCTATGGTGCAAGCGCCCGGTCTCCAGCAGCAGGCCGGCCAGCTTGTGGTAGTCGGCGCAGTCGCTGATCGGCGTAACCGTGGCCAGCGTGCACCAGGCCAGGCGCACGAGCAGCGCAAGCAGAAAGACGAAACGGGCTATCCGGCCGATTCCCGGTGGCATGGCGGCGCGACTCACGGTCGATGCTGAGTGGCCAGCGCGCTATCCAGACTCTGGGCTCCCCCCTTGGTCCGGGCGTGATACTCGCGCTCGGCGAGATCGAAGTCGGCCGCGACCATCATGCGGATGAGCTCCTTGAAGCGGACCGTCGGCGTCCAGCCCAACACGCGCCGGGCCTTGTCGGGATCAGCCAGGAGCACGTCGACCTCCGTGGGCCGGAAGTAGCGCGGATCGATCTTCACGAAGTCGTGGTAGTCCAGCCCGAAGTAGCCGAAGGCCTCCCCGCACAGCTCGCGGACCGAGTGCATCTCGCCGGTGCCGATGACGAAATCGTCGGGCGTCGCCTGGGCCATCATCCGGTGCATGGCCTCGACGAAGTCGCCGGCATAGCCCCAGTCGCGCCGGGCTTCCAGGTTGCCCAGGTAGACGTCGTGCTGCAGCCCGACCTTGATCCGTGCGGCGGCCCGCGTCACCTTCCGCGTCACAAAGGTCTCGCCGCGGCGCGGCGATTCGTGGTTGAACAGAATCCCGTTCACCGCAAACAGGCCGTAGGCTTCGCGGTAGTTCCGCGTGAGGTGGTAGGCGAACACCTTGGCGGCGGCATACGGGCTGCGCGGCTCGAAGGGCGTCTGCTCGTTGATCGGACCCTGGGTGGCGTTGCCGAACATCTCGCTGCTGGAGGCCTGGTAGAAGCGGATCTTCGGGTTCACGTCGCGGATACACTCCAATAGGCGCAGCGCGCCGATCCCGCCGACGTCCGCGGTGAATTCGGGCTGATCGAAGCTCACGCGGACGTGGGACTGCGCCCCCAGGTTGTAGATCTCGTCCGGCATGACCTGCGTCACGATCCGGCGCAGACTCGTGCCGTCGCCCAGATCGCCGTAGTGCAGGTGCACCCGCACGTGCGGCTCGTGGAAATCCTGGTAGAGATGGTCGATCCGGCCGGTGTTGAAGGAGCTGCTGCGCCGGATGACGCCATGCACCTCATAGCCCTTGGAGAGCAAGAGCTCGCAGAGGTACGAGCCGTCCTGGCCCGTGATGCCGGTAATTAGTGCGGTGGGCATGCTGCCTCCTCGGGACGCACCGGGACGTCCGTCCGCCGCAACACGATAAGCGCGAACATCGCCAGATGATCCATCACCGGCCAGAGCGCGCGTTCCACCTGGCGCCACAGGCCGAACGTCCAGCCGGGCACCAGGCTGCGGAGCGACATCCCACCCGAGAGAAGATACCGGATCGGCATCCGGGGGGCTACGGACTGGAGCTGCCACTCGGGAAACTCCCGCTCGAACCGGGCCCGGTCGCGCTGGAACACGATCCACGGCAGGGCCCCGTTCGCGCCGGACAACGGGCCGGAGGGCGGGAATTCCCACTGCGCCGCCGCTGGGTCGAACGGCTCGTGGTGCAGCCGCGGATACACGAACCGGGACCAACTGCTCATCCACGGCTCGATCATCGCGACGACCCCGCCCGGCTGAACACAGCGGGCGGCAGCGACGAAGAACCGCCGCACCTGGGGCAAGTGATGGAGTACGTCGATCATGACAATGGCCCGCAGACTGCCCGGCACGAAGTCGAGCCGCTGCGCGTCCACGACGCGGTCAATGCCCGGGCCGGGGAGAACATCCGACGTGATCAGGCCGGGGATGAAATCCTTGAAGAACCCCGCCCCGCTGCCCAGTTCCAGCACCGGGGCAGCGCCGGCCGGCACGACAGCGGCCAGCGCGGCGTACCACTCCGCGTAGATCCTCCGCAGAAACGTCTTTCGCCGCAGGATCGTCCGCCGCAGCTCCGTGGTGCGCGGGTCATCGAGGTCCAGGCCGCGGGTGAGCGGTTCGGCGAGCCAGCTCTTCACTTGGGCAACGAGGCGGCCCATCGTGGGTCCTTTGCCGCCCCCCGCCCGCGACACCGACGGCCGGCGGGCCACGGGCCGCTACGTTCGGCGGCAGGTGAACAGGATCTTCCAGTCGCGCTCCGTCGCCGACCGCGTCGGGTCGTCGAACGGATGCACGCCGAGCATCGTCAAGCCGGCACTGGCCGCGGCGTCCGCGACGACCTTGGCCGACCACAAGGTTTGCACCAGGTCGTACGTGCCCGCCTCCTGCTGCCCGGTCGCCTTGTCGGTGGCCTGCAGGACGTAATGCAGGGTGGTGCGCAAGGCCATCGGGTCCGTGGCGCTGGTCACCGTCGTGCGGATGACGTGCGTGCCGGTCTCGACCGTGGTACGTTTGTCGCGCGGCGGATCGAGCAGGGCGGCCACCCCGTTCCAGGCGTCGAAGAGAAAGGGCGCGCCCGGCTGGACACGGCGGGCGACGGCCGCCAGGAACGACCCCAACTCGGCGAGCGTGGCGATGTAGTTAATCACGTTGAAGAGCGCCAGGGCCAGCTCAAAGCCCTCCACCGGCAGGTCCTCAACGCGGCCGTGGAAGTAGCGGATGCGCTCGGCCAGTTCTGCGGGCAGACCGTCGCGCTTCTGCTGGGCGACGGCGACCATACGCGCGTCAATCTCCACGCCGACGACGTAATGTCCCAGCCGGGCGCAGGCGAGCGTGTGGTTGCCCGTGCCGGCGCCGATCTCGAGGACGCGGGCCCCGCTCTTGCGGATGCCCGCGAGTGCCAAGGCGCGCTGGATTTCGCCGGTGTAGTCCTTGGCGGCGAAGAGCGCGTCGTAATAGCGGTAGAACATCGCCTCAGCCCTGGTAGAAGTCGCGGATCGCGTCGCACACGTAGTGCAGGTCGTCTTCCGGCAGCGAAGGGAATGACGGCAGGCAGACCCCGTGGTCGAAGGCGTAAATGGCACCCGGAAAGCGCGCGTCGTCGAGCTGCGGGCGCCGGGCCGGATCGGCCCGCAGGTACTCAAACGCCGGCTGTCGATGCAGCGGGTAGAAGAACGTCCGTGTCTGAATCCCGCGCGCCTCCATGAACTTCATCAGCTCGGAAGCCCGCTCCGCATACAGCGCCACGCGGAACGGGACGTACGTCGAGCCCGGCGTCACCGCGATGAAGCGCACCTGCCGGATCGCTTCCAGCCGCCGGCGATACAGCGCGAGCAGCGCGTGCTTCCGCGCCACGATCTCGTCGAGCTTGGTGAGCTGGACCAGGCCGATGGCGGCCTGCAGGTCGGTCATGCGGAAGTTGTAGCCGATGGCCGGATGAATGAACGAGCCGCGGTCCATGCGCCCCTGGTTCCGCAACAGCCGCAAGGACTCGTAACAGCGCTCGTGGTCGGTGACGATCAGCCCGCCTTCGCCCGTCGTCACGGTCTTGTCGGCGAAGAACGAGAAACAGCCGACGTCGCCGAACGTGCCCGCATGCCGGCCCTGGTAGCACACGCCGATGGCCTGGGCGGCGTCCTCGATCACGAGCAAGTTGTGCGTGCGGGCCCAGGCCACGAGCGGCCCGATTTCGCAGCTCATGCCGTACACATGGACCGGCATAATGGCGCGGGTGCGCGGAGTCAGCGCCGCTTCCACGTGCGTGACGCCGGCTTGCAGCGTCTGCGGATCGATGTCGCAGAACACCGGCGTGGCGCCGGTCATCTCGACGGCGGTGGCCGAGCCCATGAAGGTGAAGTCGGGCACGATCACGTCGGCGCCCGGACCAATACCCAGCGCCCGCAACCCAAGATACAGGGCCAGGGTACCATTGGGCGCCAGAACTGCGTAGCGCGCGCCGGTCAGCGCCTGCAACTGCTCGAGGAACCTGGCGCTCTGGGGCCCCTCCGTGATCCAGTTGAGCTCGAAGCAACCGCGCAGCGCAGCGTACTCGTCGGCCCCGATGAACGGCGCGAACTGGAGGACCTTCCTCGCCACAGCTCAGCCTCGGAAGCGCAGGAACGCGCTAAGCGCCATTTTCGCCAGAATGTACCCGTCATACCACACGCGCGTCTTGGTCTTGCCGTAGGGCCGCGGGCGGTAATGGATCGGCTGCTCGGCGCACAGCAGCCCGAGCCGCACCGCGCCGAACAGCAGCTCGAAATCGCCGAACGGGTCGTTGATCCCCCAGTCGTTCCAGCGGCGGAGCACCTTCTGGAAGTCGGGCTTGCGAATCGCCTTGATCCCGCTGAGCACGTCGGTCAGGTGCCCTCCGAAGAGCCAGGAGAAGAAGTAGGCAAAGCTCCCGTTGCCGAGCTGATTCGCCAGCGGCATGGCCTGCAGCGACAGGGGATAGATGAAGCGCGAGCCCTCGATGAACTCGACGTAGCGCCGGCGCATCGATTCGTAGACGAAGCGGACGTTCTCGGGCGGGGAGGTCATGTCCGCTTCGAGCAGGATGATGATCTGGCCGCGGGCCTGCGAAAAGCCCTCCCGAATCGCGTCCCCCTGTCCTTTGCCCGGCTGGCCGATCACGCGGATGTTCTTCTCCGGATAGGCCTGGATGACGCGCTCGATCTCCGCGCGGGTCCCGTCCGTCGAATGCCCCTCGACGAACAGGATCTCCTGATCCCGCGCAAGCTGCGGGATGGTCTGGACGATCGGCTCGATATTGTCGCGCTCGTCGCGACAGGTCAGGCAGATCGTCAGCGAATCGTCCGGCGCTTCCGCGCCCGTCGGCAGCGGGCGGAAGACCTGAAACTGGTTCAGCTTGAGCCAGTCCAGGAAGAACAGCCATTTGCCCAGCCAGTTGAGGGGCACTCCCAGGCCGCCGAGAAAGAACGGGAAAAGCTGCCAGCGCGCCACGCTCACGCGCTGAAAACCCGCCGTGGTCAGGGCGTTGTTCAAGTCGCGGATGGAGAGCCAGTTCTGCAAACCGCCGCGGCGCTTCAGACGCAGCACCTCGGCCCAGCGCAGCCCGAGCTTCCACAGGTAGTTGTACGAATAGACGAGGACCCGCGTCTCGGGCTTGCACAGGCGCGTCAGATCGCACAGAAACGCGCCGATGTCCGGGCAATGCCCCAGCGCGTTCTTCAGGATGATGTAGTCGAACGGCCCCTCGATCGGGCGGAGGTCAAACCCGCGGTAGCGCTCGAACCGGGTCTGCAACTCCAGCCGCTCGTCCGTGCACAGGAACACCCCGCGCCGCGGCTGCAGCGCCTGCAGGTCCCAGTCCCCGTCGTAACCGACCAGCAGGACGTCCTGACCGGGCGGCACGACGAGCTGGAAGAAGCGGCGGACGCAACGGTGGTAGTACGGATACCACGTGGGGCGCATCAGATGATCCGGTACGGCGTGGTCGGGCGATACACGCGAAAGAGCGCGATGAGCTCGCGAATGCCGTCCGCGAGGGACTTCTCGGGCTGGTAGTCGAGCGCCGCGATCTTCTCGAAGCGGATCAGGAAGTTGCGGACGTCGGGGTCAGCCAGGTCGGAGTCGATGATCGCGAAGTCGAGGTGCTCCTTGATGCGCTCCGCGAGTTGCCGCTTGGACAGGTTCATCCGCTCCGTGCCGACGTTGAAGATCTGGCCCTTCATCTGCGCCGCGCGGTCCAGCGCCAGCAGGTACCCGCGGATGGCGTCGTCGACGTGCAGGAACGTACGGATGCTGCGGGAGTCGAAAAGCACCAGCGCCCGCTCGTGCACGACCCGCATGACGAAGTCGTTCGGCAGCAGGTCCCAGCGCATGCGGGGCGCAACGCCGAAGAGGGTCGCGAACCGCAGCGCCACGCAGTTCCCGTGTTCCAGGCAGCGTTTCTCGCCCTCGTACTTCGTGACGGCGTACAGGCTCGCCGGGTGCACGGGGCCCTCTTCTGTGCACCAGTCGTCGGAGCGCCCGTAGATGGAGGTCGTCGAGGCGTAGATCAGCAACTGCCCCTGGCCGAGGCAGGAGACGAGCCGGTCGGTGCCGCCGACGTTGATCATCTGGGCCGAATGCGGATTCGCCTCGCAGGCGGGATACCCGCTGATCCCGGCCAGATGGAAAACCACGTCGAACGGGGATACGTCGGACGCGGTGACGTTGCGGATGTCCTTGGCGATGAACGAAATCCGGGGATAGTGGTCGAACAGGTACAGGGCCGGCTCAAAGCCGTACATGAAGTTGTCGAACACGGCGACCTCGTGGCCGCGCTCGAGCAGCGCCTGGGTCAGCTTGAGCCCCTTGTACCCCGCCCCGCCGGTGACCAGGATCTTCATGGCCTTGTCCTATCCTCGTCCGCCGACGATCGCACGCCCGCCCACCACAGGGCGGATTCTACCAAGGCCGAGACCGGCGACAAGCCGGGGCAGTGGGGGCCCCACCCCAGATGCGCCGCATTGGGGTGGGGAACAGAAGACCGCGGCTCCCTCCCGTGCCAGACCTAGCGTGCCGCCGGACACGGCTGACGGCCGACGGCTGAAAGCTGACAGGTTCTCTCATCCGCCGCTCAGCAGGGCGACGAACGGATTGATGTCGCCGAAGTCGAGTGCACTTCGTTTTTCGTGCGGCGCTTGTCGCTGCAAAACGGCCGGCGTATTCTCCGTAACGGAGCGACGAGATGGCGCGCGTCTTTTATGTGCACTGGAGAAGGGACGAGGCCCTGGGACACGTGCGCGCGCTGCGCGCCGCGGGCCACAGCGTTCGGTACCACCACGACCCGCGCGCTAAGACCGCCTAACATAACCCCCCTCCCTCGTAGGGAGGGGGGCAGGGGGAGGGTCGACAACAGCGGGAATAACCCCTCTCCCTACCCTCTCCCCAGAGGGGAGAGGGATTTTGATAGGGACTCTAAAGCAAAACTCGCCCCGCTGCCCGACGTGCTGGTGATCTCCCTGGACCGCCTGCCCTCACACGGACGCGCGGTCGCCGAATGGTGGGTCGAGAGCAAGCAGCGGCGGGCCAAGCCGCTCGTCTTTGTCGGCGGCCAGCCCGACCAGGTGGCGATCGTCCGCTCCAAGCTGCCGGGCGGGTGCTTCTGCGCCCGCGGGCAGCTCGAGCGGACCATCGCAAGGCTCGGTCGGGCAGCGCCGGACCGGTGAGGCGCGTCACCGGTTACCCGCCGGTCAGCAGCGCGATGAACGGATTAATGTCGCCGAAGTCAACCTGATTGTCACCGTTCACGTCGGCATTGTAGATGTTACACGTGCCAAACTCCTGCCAGTATCTGGCCGGCTTGCTCAACGCCGCCACAAACGGATTGATATCCCCGACCCCAATCACTCCATCGCAATTCAGATCACCGACCGCCTTGACGAATTCATCCGCTCCCATGTCCGCCAGGCTCGTACCGTCTCCGTTGCCATCCCAGACACGCGGCTGGCCATCGAGATCGTCCTGATTCTCGTAGTGCCCCATCGGAGCACCCGCGTCGAGGCAGGGAGAAGTTGCGCAGACGTGGTAATTACCCGCGGCCACGAACCATGGATCGGCGGCCATATTGCCAGCTCCCCAGACGAGTTCGGCGCCACCCATAACCTTAACGCCGGCCTCACCGCCCTGTACATCACTGTAAGCTAACTCCAGTACCAGCTCACTGACGGCGTTTATGGCGATCTGCGTGCCTTGCAGAGCTTCATTACCCCACACGATGCAGTTTTCAACGCTCACATGCACAGGTGATGTATACCCGGTGCTGCAAATACCTCCGCCATAGTCATAGACCGTGTTACCACTAATAGTGCAATTGCGGATGCTTCCCGGTGTTTCATAGAGCCGTACCCCGACTCCCGCGTTGCCGCTGACGAAGCAATTGCTAATGGTCACTTCGCTATGACCGAGATCCACCCCCACGCCCAGATTATCCGCGATCGTGCTGTTGCGGATCACCATGCGGCTTTCCTCACCGCAGATGCCGGCCGCCTCATTGCCAATTACACGGCACTGGGTAATGACCGGATGGTAGGAATAAGCGGATAACCCCGACACGTTGCCCTGGACGGTGCAGCCAGCGATCATTGGACAGGCTTGCGGATCCCCATAAACCCCGCTGTTGTTGCCAGACAAGACGCAGTTGCGAATCGTGCTGGCATACCCCGTACAATAAACCCCTGCATAGGGGGCGTTCTTGATAGTCAGGCCATCCAGCGTGGGTTCTGCAGATCCGTCGCCGCCGATCAGAAACGCCGTTCCCCATCCAGAGTAGTCCCCTTCGGCGTCGATGGCGCAGCCCTGGGGACCATCCTCGCTGCGCACGGCGATGTTTCTAAAGCCGCCGTATTCGTAGTTATAAAAGTCCACGTCACGGTTCCCCGTTCCCGTGTAGGTGCCGTCGCGCAGCACCACTTCGATGAGCTCGGCATTGCCGTTAAGCGGACCCAGGCTCTCCAGTGCTTCCTGGAGCGCGTCAAAGGGGTGGGCCGCGCTCCCATCTTCGGCCGGATCGCTCACCGTTGGATCACCCGGACCGGGGTCGGCGGGGGCGTCATCATCCACATAAACCACATAATGGGGTTCGCACTCGTCGGGCAGCCAGTTCCCGTTGGCATCCTGACTCGACCCGCTTTGGATGTCCTGCGCATCCGAAATACCATTACCGTTGCAGTCCGAGACGGCAATGGCCTTGATGCAGAAGTTGGCAGTTCCCGACCAATCCTCCTCCCACTGCGGATCCACGAAGTAATATAGATCCTCCCAGGACTCGCCGTCCCAGTAGTAGCTCTGACCGGGCTGGGCTGTGGAATCAACGATGACCCGTGAGGGCCATGCACCCGGCATGGCCTGCGTGCTGGAATCAAACGTGCGGTCATAAGCCTGACCGCCGCCGGACAGCTCCAGATAAACGTAGAAATCATTGCCCGCCGCCACGGGCGCCGGCGCGACAAAGTCCGCGGTGTGAAAACCTCTGTACTCGATGGAGCCCGACCCTTCGGCCAGCACGTCGTGCAATTGGCCGCCCTCGAAGCGATCGTAGATCCGCGCGACGTACTGCACGTCATCGGCTGCCGTGTAGAAATTCACCCCGATCAGCAGGTCGTTGGAATTGGCCACCAAAGCGTTAAACGCCACGTTTGAGTCCGTCTTAGTGTCCACCCAGCCGTGGTAGTCGTGGTAGTAGAACCGCTCTGCGGTCAACATCTGCACATCGCGGATGTTGATGGTGCCGCCATCGAAGGTTGGGTACCGTCCGGCAAACTTGTCGTGATAGGAGAGCCAGAAAAAGCCGCCTTCCGCGGGATTCCAGCCGGTGCCCCAACTATTCTTGATGAGCCACGCCCCCGGCCCCTGGGGCGCCTGAGTCGCCATATTGTCGTCCCAGCCAATAATGGCGACTTCGTGATTGATGAAATTGGCATCGCCGGGCGGCTGGTAGTGAACCCTGCGGCCGTCGATGTCCCTGAAGAACTGGGACGCCGTATACATGCAGGTCGACACGGCGCCCTTGGTCATGACGTTTTGCTTGATGGTGTCGATGTTGCTGAGGTCCGCTGCCAGGACGTACATATCAATGTCCCGGGCGTAATAGCGGTGAAAACGCGCATGGCGCCGTGGGGGCGGGAAGTCGAGATCAGGATACGGTGCGTCAATCTCGCGCACCAGGCCGTCGCCGCGCGACATATAAGCCGTCAAATACACCGCGTTGCCGCCCGCATGGATTTCCGTACCGTTACCGGTAGGAGGATCAAGATCATCATTGTTGAATTGATTGAAACCACTCCACCAATCCAGGTGGCGTTCGGAAAGATCGGGTTCGTCCAGCTCCACGCCGTGGGCCCCCCAATTCCCATTCACCAGCAGATTGCTTTCGGGAGAGGCCAACAACCCAAACGTCCAGCAGGTACCGTAGGGTCCCTGATTACGAATCGCGGTTACATAATTGTGACCATCCACGTCCCGGAGATCAAAAAAGGTGGGTAAATCCGCCCAAGCGCCGGCGCTGCCGATGATCAGCCACACCGCTACCATCAACCCCCCGTGCCATCTTGCTCCGGCACTGTTGAAGCTGGCCTGTTGTCGTCCAAGTCGCATCTTATTCACCTCCAGCTTGTTCCGTGACGATTTCAGAAAACAGGTTCCTCTCAGGCGCCGCTCGGGCGGTTCCCTTCCTACAAAACACGAGTAAGCTCGACCTACCCTTCGCTTCCCCATCGGTACCCGGCGGGTACTGGATCGCGTCCATGCCGTTGCTGACCCCATTGCCATGTACCCCGTGGCCGTACGACACCTTGTTTAGGCCCTCGGCTTGCGTGATCCAGGTCGGCGGCACCGGGCCCAGGTCCGTACCGCTGTGGTCAATGGCAGTCGCATCCCGCACCGGCGCGGCCAGCCGAGACACCGAACCGGTGAGTATGTGCCGCGCCTGATGGCGCATAGAGGCCTCCTCTCGAAGCCCGCGGAATGACGCGCCGTTTCCCCAAGCTGCACAGGTGCCGCTGGGCGGCGGACAAACCGATTCCATTGTACCGTGCGCGCGCAGAACCGCACACCTTTCGGCTCACGCCGCCGCAGATTAACCGCAAAGTGGGTGTCGCCGCCCGGGGGGAAAACGAAACCCGCCTGCGGGCCCGAGTTGCACTAAAATAGGGACAGTCACCTATTTCTGGGAAAACAGGATGCCAGAAACAGGTAACGGTATCTGTTTTATCGGTCGATCAGCCCCATCATCGCCGCCGGATACCGGTTGCCCGCCGCCACGCCGCGCGGCGCCGCGGCGTCGATCTGCCGCAACTGCCCAGGCGTGAGCCGGACCTGCAGCGCCCCCACGTTCTCCTCCAGGTACTGGCGGCGCTTCGTTCCGGGGATCGGCACAATGTCGTCGCCCTGGGCGAGCACCCACGCCAGCACGAGCTGGGCCGGCGTGCAGGCCTGCGCTTGGGCCAGTTCCGCGATCTTCCGCACCAGGTCGAGGTTCTTTTCGAAGTTCGCCCCCTGGAAGCGCGGTGCGTGACGGCGGTAATCGTCCGGCCCGAGGTCCTCGAAACGGCGAATCCGCCCGGTGAGGAAGCCGCGGCCCAGCGGGCTATAGGGCACGAAGCCGATCCCGAGCTCGCGGCAGGTCGCAAGGATCTGGTCCTCGGGGTCGCGGCTCCACAGCGAGTACTCGGTCTGCAGCGCCGTGATCGGGTGTACCCGGCACGCCCGGCGTAACGTCGTGGCCCCAGCCTCCGACAGACCCAGATAGCGCACCTTCCCCTCTCGCACGAGGTCCGCCAGAGCCCCGACGGTGTCCTCGATCGGCGTGTGCGGATCGACGCGGTGAAGGTAATACAGATCGATATGCTCGACGCCCAGCCGCCGCAGGCTGCCCTCGCAGGCGGATTTCACGTAGGCGGGCTGGCCGTTCACGCTGCGCTGCAGCGGGTCGGCGCCGCGCACGATGCCGAACTTCGTCGCGAGCACCACCCGGTCGCGCCGCCCACGAAGGGCCCGCCCGACGAGCTCCTCGTTCGTGTAGGGCCCATACATGTCGGCGGTGTCGAGGAAATCGATGCCCAGCTCGAACGCGCGATCGATGGTCGCAAGCGACTCCGCATCGTCCCGTCCACCGTAAAACTCGGACATCCCCATGCACCCCAGCCCGAGCGCCGAGACCGTCGGCCCGGTGCGTCCCAGTCTGCGCATCAACATCTTCGCTCTCCCGTCAACGCCGCCAGCCAGGCGACCGGGACGTCGGCCACCACGGCTCCACAAGAGCACTCCTGGTACGATTCTAGTCGGGCGGGCATGCGGCGGCGGGCGGCGGGCCAAACCCGCCCGGCGCGGTCCATACGCAGGGCGGGTTCCGCCGGCCGCTGCGACTACTTCGCGCGGGTGTAGGTGATCTCCATCATCTTGAATTCCTTACCGTCCGGGCCGGGCGAGAACATCTCGTACACAAACTTGTCCTTGTCTTCCATCCGCGTGACGGTGCGGAATTTGCGGTTGGCCTGACCACTCATCGGGTCGGCATACTCGCCGGACATGTTGATGACCTTGCCGCCCTGCTCACACGTCCCCCACGCCACCATCATGCCGGTCCCCATGTTATCCAGCCAAATCGACACATATTGCTTCTTGGCGTTGTCGTAGGCGTACAGCCCCAGCCCCTTGAACGGCGGCTGGTCGGGACCCTGCGGGGGCATGTCGGCCGTCTGCTCGAGGTAGCGGCCGTCGAAGATCCACTTGATCTCGCTGGTCCCTTTGGACTCCTCGGCCGGTGCGTCCGGCTGCATCCACCAGCGGACAACGTTCTCCCACTTACCCACCAGGGCGTCGAGGTGCTTGTGGTGCTCGCCCGGCGTGGCGTACTCCTGCATTCTCTTCATCATTTCCGCCATCTGCTCGTCGGTGGGCTGGCCAGCCGGCTTGTCACCCGGTTTCTTGGCCTCCTCGACTTTCTTCTGGGGCTCCGCCTTCTTCGGCCCTTCGGCGGGCTTCTTCTCTTGTGCGATCGCCGCCGCCGCGATGAACAAACCACACAGACACACCAGCCCCCGCGCCCACATCCGACTGCTCATTGTTTTCTCCTCTGGCCGCTCGTCGGCCCGAAACCACGCCGCCTGCCCACGAGGCGGCTTGAACACGATTGCGGCGTATGTTAGGTTCGAGTACGGTTACTGTCAAGCGTTCGCTCAAGAAATCTGCGTTTCGCCGGCGTTGGCAGCCGCGCCCCCGCCGCACGCCGGGGGACTATGCTAGGTTCGCCGGGCGAGTGAGTGCCGTTGACAGACGGGGGTGACCTCCGGTCCAATGCACGCATCCTCTCCGTCCCGGGCGCGATCGGAACCGCTCCGACGGCAGGGTCATTTGACGAGTGCCTGGATGCGATGTATGATTCCTAACATAAAGTGAACTTGTAGGGTGCCACATGGACGGGCGGCAAATCGCAACGCGGCTAGTGCTCGCTAAGTTGGGTCTACCTGAGGTTCGGCTTGACACGTTCGCCGAGCGCCTGGTGGTCCAGAAATCGATTTACTTGGCGCAGGCTGCAGGCGTGAACATGGGCTACTCGTTCCGCTGGTACCTGCGCGGCCCCTACTTACCGGAGCTCACAAGCGACGTTTTCAGCATCGCGAGCGAACTCAAAAGCGGCTTTGACGAGTCAGCGGGTTGGGCGCTGGACGAGGCGGCGCTCTCCGCCTTGGGTCGCGTTCAAGGTCTCATGCCCGGCGGTGACCTACCCGCTCGGGCGCGGCAGTTGGAATTGCTCGCCTCCGTCCACTTCCTCGTCAACCAGAGGCAGGTCGCCCACGCGGAGGCCTCTGAGGTTCAAGAGGTGCTCCGGCGCTACGGCAAGGACTACACGTCCGAGGAGGTTGCCGGGGCCCTGAGGACCCTTCGCCAACATGGATTGCTCGCCGCCTGAGCCCGTGGCCAAAGTCGTCGTGGATTCAATCCACGGTGACATCCACCTGACCGACCGCGAATGCCGTGTCATCGACACGGCCAGCTTCCAGCGCCTGCGCTACATCAAGCAGTTGGGCATGGCCCATTTCACGTATCCGAACGCAACACACACACGCTTCGCGCACAGTCTCGGCGTGCTGGCGATTATGAAAAAAGTGCTGGCCCCCGAGCGCCGGAGGGTCCGCCTCACTGACGACCAAGAGGAAGACCTCCGGCTCGCGGCCTTACTGCATGACGTGGGGCACTACCCGTACTCGCACCTCATGGAGAAAGTGGACAGCGTCCGACTGAGTGAGGAGTCCGTCGAGGGCGCCGCGTCCACGCCTCGTATCGTCATCGCGAGTCCCTACCCGAATCATGTGGACATCGGGCGGCTGATCGTCACCGAGCAGAAAGATCTAATTGACGCGCTCGGCAGTCGCGAGCGCGCCGAACGAATCGCCAACCTGTTCTCGAGGACACAGGTAGCCGATCAACAGCTCAGCAAACTGATCAGCAGCAGTTTGGATCTGGACCGGCTCGACTATCTGCTTCGTGATGCCGGCGGCACCGGGACCCCGTACGGCCAGATTGACCTGAACTACCTGCTCAACAGCATTCGCATAAGCCCCAGCGGGCTCCTGGGCGTGTCTGAAAAGGCGCTTCCGGCGGCTGAACACCTGTTATTCGCGCGCTACTTCATGCATCGCACGGTGTACGGCCACAAGACGACGATGGCGTTCGAGGAGGCCTGTCGCCAACTGCTCCGCCGGGCCCGGGATACAGGCCGATACGGCATACCCAAGGACGGTCCGGCCGTCGAGAGTCTCGTGAAGTGCAAGGAGCTCGGCGACTTCACGGACGCGTACGTTGACCACATCGTACATCAGGCAACCAACGACGGAGACCCAATTATCGCCGGGCTGGCGAGCGCAATTCGGCAGCGCCAGCCGCCCAAGCTGCTAAAAGAAGTTCTCGTGCTCAAGGAACCGGAGGCGCAGTCGACGCCCGGGAGCGTATTCAAACTCAATTGCCGTCACCGTCTGAGCGCACTGGCAAGCACTCACGGGCTCCGTCTCGGGCAGTTCCTGCTTTGCGAAACAAAACCGCTCTTGTTGGAGGAGCGTCCCCACCGTATCACGGCCGGCGCTGCCCGCGAACTCCCCCCGGAAGAGGAGGATCCTCTGATCAAGATTTTCGTCGGCGAGAGCGACGAGCCCGTCTCGATTGTCGATGTATCTCACAGCATCATCGGCAAGTGCGCGGACTTCGTGTTCCAGGTGTTCCGCTTGTACTTCGTGCCGACGCCCGGCGGCAACGGACCAACCCCCGACGAACTCTGTTCTGCGGTGGCCGACTGGCACAAATCGGACTAGCGTCTGGGGCATAGCGGCCGCCCAGTGGGGCAGCGCAGCGCCGACAGCACCCTGGACAAAAAGCCTGGCCCTGCGTGCAATCTACCCCATGCTCCGCTTCACCCTCCGCCGCTTGCTGACCTTCCCCCTCCTGCTCTTCGTCATCTACGCCGTCGCCGTGCTGCTCATCATGGCCGCACCGGGCGAAGGCCTCGAGAGCGGCGAGAAGGAGCTGCCGCCGGAGGTGCTGGCGGCCAAGCGGGCGGCGTACAACTACGACCAGCCATGGTGGCAGCGCTACTTCTGGACCTGGCCCAAACGCCTCATCTGGGACCGCGACCTGCCGGCCCATCAGTACGAAGACTGGACCGTCGTCGAGATCATGCGCGCCGCGCTGCCCGTCTCGCTCCAGCTCGGCGTGCTCGCCCTCAGCCTGGCGATTTTGCTCGGCATCGGCGGCGGCGTGGCGGCCGTCGCGTTTCGCGGCCGAACCCTAGAACACGTCTCCGTCGGCCTTTGCCTCATCGGCATCTCCCTGCCGACGTTCGTCATCGGGACCATTCTGCTTCTGCTCGTCGCCCTGTGGCTCGACGCCGTCCCGGTCGGCGGCTGGGGGCGGCCGTCGCAGGCCATTCTGCCGGCCGTCACGCTGGCACTACCCTACGCGGCCTATATCGCCCGGCTCCTCCGCTCGGCCCTGCTCGACGCGTACGCCGAGGATTACATCCGCACCGCGCGGGCCAAAGGGCTCAGCGAGACGCGGGTGCTGCTGGACCACGCCCTGCGAAACGCCCTGCTGCCGGTGCTGAGCTATCTCGGCCCCGCCGCCGCGGCGATCTTCACCGGCTCCTTCGTGGTCGAGAAGATCTTCACTATCCCCGGGATGGGCACGCACGTCGTCGAGTCGATCAACAACCGCGATCAGAGCCTGATCCTCGCCACGGTGATGGTCTACGCCGTCCTGCTGGCCAGCTTCAACCTGCTGGTGGACCTGCTCTACGGCCTGGTCGACCCGCGGATTCGCGTCGGAGCCAAGCCCACATGACCGCGCCGCGCACGCCAACCTGGCAACGCTTCCGGCAACACCGGGCGGCGCTCCTCAGCACCGGCGTGCTGGTGCTGATGTTGGTGGCCTGCTTGCTCACGCTGCGCTGGTCGGTCGCCGGAATGCGCACCCAGCATCTCAGCCAGGCCCGCTGTGCGCCATCATTCGAGCACCCGCTGGGAACGGATGAGGTCGGCCGCAGCGTGCTGTGGCGTACGCTTTACGGCGGCGCGCTATCGCTCGGCCTCGGCCTGCTCGCCGCCGCCATCGCGGTCATCATCGGCACCCTCTATGGGGCCCTGGCGGGCCTGGTCGGCGGGCGGTGTGACGAGCTCATGATGCGGATCGTCGACGTGCTCTATGCGCTGCCTACGCTGCTCCTGGTCATGCTGTTCACGGTCTCCGTCGGCGCTGCGCTCGAACGCGCCCACCTGCTGGACCGCGAGCTCGCGCGGCTGGCCGTGCTCGCCCTAGCGATTGGCGGCGTGAGCTGGCTGACCATGGCGCGGGTCATCCGGGGGCAGGTGCTGTCGCTCCGCGAACAACCGTTCATCGAGGCCGCCCGGGCCCTGGGTTTGCCGACGCGGCGG
Organism: uncultured Planctomycetales bacterium; assembly: GCA_964638325.1. GTDB lineage: Bacteria > Planctomycetota > Phycisphaerae > UBA1845 > Fen-1342 > JALHJL01. The sequence goes on along the minus strand of CAZWYT010000009.1, from coordinate 64,661 downwards.
ATTCTGCGGCACCACATCCTGCCGAATCTCGTCGGCCCGATTATCGTCTTCGCGACGCTGACCGTACCGCAGGCCATCCTCCAGGAATCCTTCCTGAGCTTTCTGGGCGTCGGCGTCCAGCCGCCACAGGCGACCTGGGGCTCCCTGGCCGCGGACGGCGTGCGCTCGATGAACCCTGTGCGGTTCGACTGGTGGCTGGTGGTCGTCCCGTGCGCCGCCCTGTCGGCGACCCTGCTCGCGCTGAACTTCGTCGGCGACGGTCTGCGGGACGCCTTCGACGTGCGGGGCGAGCGCTCGCAACGCTAGAGAAAGGGGAGAGGCACCTCGCGGGAGCGCGTTCTGGTGGTTGCCAGGGCGCTCCAGCTCGGAGCCAGTCCCGTTTCACAACGGCGACAGCCCGCGCGCCAGAACCGGTCGGGCACGGCGCAAGTGGCGGCGCCGGCTAAGGTTATCGGAAGTTCCGCGGGCTGTTGATTTACCCGCTCGATGCGCATATCCTAAGCACCGCGAAGACTTGGGGATTAGTGTAACGGTAGCACGACTGACTCTGGATCAGTTAGTCCAGGTTCGAATCCTGGATCCCCAGTTGACGACAATGGTGTCCGTTTTATAAACTAATGGACGGTCGCCCCGACTTTACGAAAAGAGTCCGAGCACCTGTTGAAGTGCTCGCAGCGGCCGGGTAAGATTCCTCACGGAAAGCGACCCGAGCCCCAAACCCCGGGCCGGACTGCGTCGGCGTACGTGTCCCCCCCCGCACGTCCCGACCGCCGGCCCACTTTTCTTGCGCCGCACGCTTCGAGCCGCGGACCACGCGGCGCGCGGGCCCGCTTGAGTTTCTGCATCTCATCTGTGGATTGTGAACCCTCAAGGCGCCACGCCCGAATTGGGACGTCTGTGCCCCTCCGCGTCATACAGGCTCAAGTCGACGTTCTTCAGCGCCTTGGTGATGTGCACGATCTGGCCGGTGTGGCCGGCGAAATGCTCCACGACATGGAAAACCGCGACCAGTCCGCTGACCTCGTAGCCCTGGATCGTGTAGCGGGCTTCCACCGCCGACGGCTCGAGACGCGCCAGAATGTCCTCCGCCCGCGCGACCGCCTGCGCGAGCGCCGCCACGATTTCATCCGTCGGCAGCGGGCCGCGCTCGGCGAACTCGGCCGGGCGGTTGCGGACCAGGGGCTCCCCCCCGAGGCCCGCGACGATCCATAGGCGGACGTTGCCCGTCAGATGCAGAACCAGGTTGCCCACGCTGTTGGTGTGCTCGTTGTCCCGTTGCCACATCTCGTCCGGGCTCAGCAACCGGGTGCAGCGAGCAATCTGGGCCATGTACTCGGTCAGCTTCGTGCCGGCGTGGTCGAGGAAATCCCGCGCCAGGGTCGGCGTACTCATCAACTCAAACCTCCTGTTTCAAACGCTGCCATCGTAACACGCCGCACACGTTTGACACCCCCCGCACGCCTACCTATCATCGCCGCCATGTGGAGACACCTGGGCGCGGCAATGCGTGGGGGGCGTGGGTAAGCCATGAGCACTCTGGGTTGGCGCAAGAGGCGAGCCGGAGCAGAACGGCGGATCTGGGCGGCGGTGCTGACGGCACTGCTGCTGGGTTGCCAGAACGAATCGACCAGTGTGGACGGTCCGATCTCGGCCTACCGCGATCGGATGCTCGTGCAGCATCAGGAACAAGCTCCGCCGGCGCAGCCGCAGCCGAGCGGTGTCCCGCGCCCGCCGGTCGCCCGCCCGGTGCCGGCGCAAGCCGACCTGCCGGCCCGCGCTGCCCTCATGACCCAGCCCGCCACCACGAGCCAACCCGCCCCAGAGGACGTGCTGGCCCAAGTGCCGGATCCGGCCGAAGCGGCGGCGGCGTTCGCGCGGCGGCTCGAGAAGCTGCGGCGTGAGCATGCCAACCGGCAGGACCAGCACGTGGTCCGGAACTACGAGCGCGTGGTGGAGCAGGCCAAGCAGTACCTGGAGATGGTGGGCCGCCCGCAGCAGGTGCGGCTGAGTCTCGCGGAGTGCGTGCAGCGTGGCCTCGAAAACAACTACACGATCCGGATCGAGGCGCACAACCCGGCCATCAGCCAGACGCAGATCGTCGAAGCCGAGGCCGCCTTCGACGCGGTGTTCTTCCTCGATACGTCCTGGGCCAATAGGGACCAGGCCACCGTCTCCCCGTTTGCGCCCGGGACGAGCGACACCCGCCTGATCAACGGCGGGTTCCGCAAGCTGCTGCCCACCGGCATGCTGGGCACGGTCTCGACCGGCCTCACGCGGTCGAAAAACAGCCTGCCGCAACAATATCAAACGCTGAACCCGGCGTACTCGACGACTTTCATCGCCGAGCTGCGCCAGCCGCTGTTGCGCGGCTTCGGCCTGGACGTGAACCGGGCCCAGATCAACATCACCAAGATCCAGTACCAGATCAGCGTGGACACCTTCATCCAGCGGGTCCGCGACACACTGCTCGCGGTCGAGCAGGCCTACTGGAACCTCGTGCAGATGCGGCGGCAGGTCACGATCTTCGCCGAGTCCACCGCGCAGAACCTGGTCACCTTTGAGAACATGAAAGAGCGGCTGGACCACGACGCCACCCAGGTCGAGGTCTCCAACTCCGAGTCGCGCTGGCGGTCTTCGTACGTGACCTATCTGGAGTATGTCAAGCTCGTGCGGGATGCCGAGGACCAGTTCAAGAACCTGCTCAACGATCCGACATTCAAGCTCTCCACCGAGCTCGAGATCATCCCGACGGAGACGTTCTTCGTCGCCCCGCTCGTGCTGGATCAATTCGCCGAGGTGCGGACCGCCCTCGACAAGCGCAGCGAGATTCGCCAGGCCAAGCAGCAGATCGATGTGACACGGATCAGCACGCTCGTCGCCAAGAACGCCATCCTGCCCCAGCTCGACGTGTCGTTCCAGTACGAAGTCCAGGGCCTCGGCGGTACGGGGGACAACTCGTTCGACAACCTGACGACGAACCGGTTCATCTCGTACACGCTGGGGGCGAACTTCGCCTACAACTTCGGGGAGCGCGCGGCGCGCGCCGCGCACCGCCGGGCGCGGCTCCAGGAGTCGCAGGCCGTGGTCGCCCTGAACCAGATCACCGACGCGGTCGTGCAGGAAGTGAACAACAACGTCCGCACGCTCATGGTGCGGTACGAGCAGATTCCCCCCTCGCTGTACTCGGTGCAGGCGGCGGTACGCAACCTGGAGGCGTTGCAGGCCCGGACCCAGCGGATCGATCCCACCTACCTGCAAACGGAGTTGGGGGCGGTCGAGCAGCTCGCCAACACCCGCAACCTGCTGCTCGGGGTGCTGGTCGGTTACAACGTCGGCGTCGTCGAGCTCGAAAAGGCGAAAGGCACCCTGCTGGACTACAACAACGTCGTTGTGTCCGATGCGCAACACAGGCGGTGACGACGCGGCGCCGGGCGCGGCGGGCCAATGGCGACGCCGGTGGGTCGGCCCGTGGTTGCCCCCCCTGCTCGCGGTGCTGTGCTTTGCCAATAGCCTCCCCAACGACTTTGCCTACGACGACCGCGCGCTGGTGCTGGACAACCCGCGGATTCGCAGCCTGACCGACACCCGCGCGCTCTGGCTGTCCGACTGGTGGCAACTGGTCGAAAATGCCCCGGAGGCCAACCCGCAGCGCGACCGCCTCTATCGCCCGCTCACCCTCTTCACCTTCGCCCTCAACTACGCCATGCTCGGCTATCGGCCCGCCGGCTACCATCTCATCAACGTCCTCCTGCACGCGGCCGTGTGCGCTTTGGTCTGGCAGTTTGCGCGGCGACTGACGCGCGACACGGCCAGCGCGACCATCGCCGCCGCCGCATTCGCGATTCACCCCGTACACGTGGAAGCAGTAGCCAACGTAGTGGGGCGGGCCGAGCTACTCGCCACGCTGTTCCTGCTCGGGGGCCTGCTCGTGCTCCGGCCGCAGGGTATTCGTCGCACGCTGCTCGCGGCGCCGTTTTTCCTCGCCGCCCTGCTAGCGAAGGAAACGGCGATCTGTTATCCGGCGGTCGCCCTGCTCGTGCTTTACTGGCTCGGGCGTGAGCAGCGCCGTGGCTGGCGCTGGTGGCTCGCCCAGACCGCGGGTTTGCTGCCACCCCTGCTGGTGTACTTCCCGCTGCGCTACGTGGCCCTGGAGCATCAGCTTCTCCGCGCGGAACCGGTCGCGGTGCTGATGAATCCGATCGTGACGGCCACGGGCCTCGCGCGGGTGCTGGCCCCCTTGACCGTGCTCGGACACTACGTCCGGCTCCTGATCGTGCCGGCCAACTTCAGTTGCGACTACGGGATTGCCATCGTCGATCCGCGGCAGGGTGTCACGCTCATAACGCTGCTGGGGCTGCTGACCGCCGCCGCCATCGTCGTCGGGCTGTGCGGCCTCTTCCGCCGCGGGACGTACTGGCACCTGGTCGCCCTGCTGACGGCCATGGTCGTCGCCAGCTATGCGCTTATTTCCAACACCGTTCTGTTGATCGGCGTCGCGCTCGCGGAGCGATTCATGTACTGGCCGAGCGTGCCGGTGCTGGTGCTGGTGGGAATCGGCGTCGCGGAGTTCTGGCGCCGGTACTGCACGCCCGGGAAGGTGTTGGCCCCCAGCGGCCGCTTGTTGCGCGTGCTGGGCATGCTCCTGCTGGCGGCGTTGGGGGTTCGCGCGGTGGAGCGCAACCTGGACTGGGCCAGCAACATGAGCCTTTTCGCCACGGACGTCTGCACCCATCCGGAGGGGGCCCACCTGAACAAGGGCTATGCCGTCGAGATCCTGCGCTGCTGGCGCGACCTCGGCGGTGCGGAGAGCGGGAACGCCGCCTTGAAACTGGCCCTGCGCTACCTGAACCGCGCACTGGAGATTCACCCGGGCTACGCCGACGCCCTGGCCCTCCGCGGACAGGTGCGCGCCCAGCTCGGGGAGCTGGACGGGGCGCTGCTGGACCTGGAGGCGGCCATCCAGCTCGACCCGTCCCATCGCGGCGCACGGCAGGCGCTAGCGCAACTGCTGTACGGGGGCGACGCCGAAACGCGTCTGGCCGCGTTGCAAGCCCGGGCGGACCAGGCGCCTGATGACGCCGGCGCGCACTGCCAACTCGGCCAGACGCTATTGGAATACGGCCGGACGACCGAAGCCCGGCAGCATCTGGAGCGGGCGGTGGCCCTGGCCCCCAATAACGTCGAGGCGCTCCGCGAGCTGGGTAAAGCGCTGGCCGTCGAGCAGAAGAATGAGCAGGCCAGCGCGCTCTTCGAGCGGGTCGTCGCCCTCGACCCACAAGACTGGCAAGCCCACGCCAATCTGGCCACGCTGCTGGCCCCGCGCGCCCCCCAGCAGGCCCTGGAGCACGCCCGCCGCGCCTACCAGCTCCAGCCCGGCGAGCCACGCAACGCCATCAACCTGGCCGAGGCCTACGCACTCAACGGCCAGACGGCGGCGGCCGTGGAGCTCTATCAGCAAGTGGAGCATCAACTGGACAAGGATGACCCGCTCCGCCGCGTCGTGTCGCAACGGCTGGCATTCCTGCGGCGGCGCTGATGTAGCGGGCGCGTGGAACCAACAACAACACATCATAGGACGGGCAATTCGCCCAGCAGCGCCACAGCCAGCCGCTCGCCCACGAGTTGTGGCGCGACGTTGCGATCCAACATCTGCTCGGCCTCCCGCACCGCGCGCAGGCAGCTCTCCAGGCGTTCCGGCGTGGCCCGGGCAGCGAGTTGCTCAACGCGCTGTTGCTGTTGCGGCACCTGGCGCAGCGTCGTCACGCCGGCGTGGGCGACCAGCGCATCGCGGTAGAGGGCGCCGACCAGGAGGAGGACGAGCTTGAGCGCGTCACGCAACTCGTCCGTGGGCACCGCCTTGCCGCCCGACTTCGGCGCGTCACCGTCGTCGTCCGGAGCCGGCTCCTCGCCCTCGCCGGAGACCTGCCGCAGGCTCACCGCCAGCGCGGTCGCGATCTCGACCAGGGTTTTCGCGCAGGCCTCCACATCGCCGTCGGGCACGCGGTCGAGACAGGCGCCGACGGTGTCCAGCGCGGCCAGCAGGTCCATCTGCTGCCAACGCAGCGCCACGCCGAGCCGCCCGTCCGAGAGGACGGCCAGCACCCGCGCGTCCGCGGCCGGCACCCGCAGGCGCCCCCGCAGCTCCTGGGCCACAAAGTCAATCGGCAACAGCCCGAACGGCACGCGCTGGCAGCGCGACTGAATCGTCGGCCGCAGCCGCGCCGCCGACGCGGTCACCAGAATCAGGCAGGCCGTCCCCGGCGGCTCTTCGAGCGTCTTGAGCAGGGCGTTCTGGGCCTCCTCATTCATTCGCTCGGCTTCCAGGATGAGAAACACGCGCCGCCGACCCTGCGTCGGCTTCATCGCCGCCGGCTCAATCAGGAAATACCGTATCAGATCAACGACCAGGAACAGGCCCTTGCTCTGGCGAATCGTGCGATCCGGGTGCCGCTTGCGCAGCGCGCGGTCGATCACATGCAAGTCCGGGTGATTGTCCGACGCGACGAGCCGACAGGCCGGGCACCGCCCACACGCGTCGGCGTCGGGCGCAAGTGCCTCGTCCTCGCAGAGCAGCCGCGCCGCCAGCGCGCGGGCCGCCAGTCCCTTGCCCACCCCGTCAGGCCCGTCAAACAGGTATGCATGGGGCATGCGCCCGCTGCGCAGCGCGCGGCGCAGCAGGGAAACCGCCCGGTCCTGATGACGGACGTCACTGAAACGCACGCTGCACGGCCTCCCGCACGTCGTTCCAGACCGCCTCCACCTCGCGGGCGGCATCCACCACGACCACCGGCACCGGGTAGTGCGCCGGCAGCTCGCGGAACAGCTCGCGCACGCGGCGATGGAACTCGAGCGGCCGACGCTCCATCGCATCCGCCGTGGCCCCGTCGAACATGGTTGTCTGCCCTGCGTTAGCCCGCTGGCCGACATGGTGCGGCCGGCGCCCGGTGCGCTGAAAGCCGACCTCGGGCGGAACGTCGAGGACGATGGTCAGGTGCGGCCAGGTGTCGCCCACCGCGAGGCGGCCGAGTGTGATGATCTCGTCGCACGCCATGCCCGCGGCCCCCTGATAGGCACAGGTCGCCGAGATGAAGCGGTCGCAGAGCACGGTCTCGCCGGCTTGCAGCGCCGGACGAATCACCTCGGCCGCGAGCTGGGCCCGTGAGGCCATGAAGAGGAGGGCTTCGCAACGCGGGTCCATGGTGGCCAGGTCATAGCCGAGCAGGACGTGGCGGATGCGATCGCTGATTTCGGTGCCGCCCGGGTCGCGCGTCCGCCGGCAGCGCCCGCCTTGAGCCGCCAGCCAGGCCGCCAGTCGGTCGAGCTGGGTGCCCTTGCCGGAGCCGTCCGGACCGTCGACCACAATGAACTTGCCGGCCAGATTCATGGGGGCGAGATTAGGGGAAACGAGCCTCGGCAGCAACGGCGGCAGTTGACGGGACGCTGCTTATTCCCATAGCGTTCAATAGGAGCGTAATGGGCTGGCTGGTCTGGTTCCTGTTCGAGTCGGTGGCGGCACTGAGCGCCGTCCTGGGGGTGGCGCTCTTCGTGTTGCTGGTGCACTGGCGCCGCACCGGGCGGGGGCGGTCGCTGCTGGTTGGCCTGGGGGCCGCCGTAGTCCTGCTCGCGGTGCAGGCCCTGGTCGTGACCCAACGCGAGCACGCCGATCGCATCCTACGGCCGATCGAAAAGGACCTCGTGGCGTCGCGCACGGACGCGCTGGACACCGCCCTGGCGCCGGACTTTGAATCCGGCAACCTGGATCACGACGGCTTCGTGACGTTCGTGCGCCGCCAGTTCCAGCGTGTGAAGGTGCGTTGGCTCGACCGCTGGGCACTGCAAGTTGAGGAGGCCACGGCCGACCGCTTCGTCGTGTCGGCGAGCTACACGGCCGACGTCACCGGCGAGGGCTACGTAGGCGCCGTCCAGTCCACGTGGTCGCTCACTTTCGTCCATACGCCCACCGGCTGGAAAATCGCCCACATCCGCCCCCTGCACATCGCCGGACTGGACGAACCCGCTTGGGAGAACATCGACCGGCACGACGCGCGGCATCAGCGGGAATAGCGGGCCGCGATCGGCATGCGCCGCCCGAACCCGAACGCTCGCGAGGTGACCTTCAACCCAGGGGCCGCCTGTTGCCGCTTGTACTCGCTCGCGTGAATCTTGCGCACCACGTCCGCGACGACGCGCCGGTCAAAGCCCGCCGCGACAACCTCGTCAACGCTTTCCAGCCGCACCTCGAAGCGTTCCAGGATCGCGTCGAGCACGTCATACGGCGGCAGGGAGTCCTGGTCAGTCTGGTCGGGACGCAACTCCGCCGAGGGCGCCTTGGTGAGCGTCCGCGCGGGGATGATCTCCCGCCCAGCCCGCGCGTTGATATGCGCGGCGAGCTGATAGACCATCGTCTTCGGCACGTCGCTGATGACCGCCAGCCCGCCCGCCATGTCGCCATACAACGTGCAGTAGCCGACGGCCAACTCACTCTTGTTGCCCGTCGTGAGCAGCAAGCTCCCCAGCTTGTTGGACAACGCCATGAGCAGCGCACCGCGCACCCGGGCCTGGATGTTCTCCTCCGTCACGTCCGGCGGGCGCCCGGCGAAGTGCGGTTGGAGGCTCCGCTCAAAGGCGGCGTGCATGGGCTCGATCTCGATGACCGAGAGCCCGATGCGCAGGTTGGCGGCCAGCGCGCGCGCATCGGCCAGACTGTGGTCGCTGCTGAAGCGACTGGGCATGGCAACGCCCTGGACGTTCTCCGGGCCGAGGGCGGCGACGGCCAGGGCCGCCACAAGGGCCGAATCCACCCCGCCGGACAGCCCAAGCACGGCCAAGCGGAACCCGCACTTGGCAACGTAATCCCGCAAACCGAGCACCAGGGCGTCGTGCAAGCTCGCCGAACCGGTGGGCTGCGACTCCCGGCGCGTCGCGGGCAGGTCGGCGAGGTCGACCAGCAGCAGGTCCTCAGCAAACGCACGGGCCTGCCCTACCAGGTCCCCGTCTGCGCCCACGACGCTGCTGGAACCATCGAAGATCAGCTCGTCGTTGCCCCCAACCTGGTTGACGAACAGCAGTGGGACATGGTGCCGGCCCGCATGCTCGGCCATTAGTTCCACCCGCACCGGGTGCTTGCCCAGGAAATACGGCGAGGCCGAGATATTGAACACCACTTCGGCCCCGGCTGCGACCAGATCCCCAATCGGGTCGCACGCATACAGGGGCTGGCCGAGCATCTCCTCCCGCGACCACATGTCCTCGCAAATCGTGACGCCGATTCTGACCCCCGCGAGGTCCACGACCGGCTGCGATTCACCGGGCTCGAAGTAGCGCACCTCGTCGAACACGTCATAGGTCGGCAGCAGGCGCTTGGTCCAGCGCGCCTGCACGCGCCCCTCCCGGAGTAGCGCTGCCGCGTTGAACAGCGGGCGGCCAAACGCACGCGTGTTTCGCTCCGCGTATCCCAGGACGACCGCGATGCCGGGCGCCCGCGCCGCGATCTGCTCCACCGCCGCCAGATTGCGGTCGATAACTTCACGCCGCAGTAGGAGGTCCTGGGCCGGGTAACCGATGACCGCCTGCTCCGGCAGCACGGCGAGCTGCGCGCCGACGGCGGCCGCCTGCGCGATGCCGCGCAGGATGCGATCCGTATTGCCGGCGATGTCCCCGATGGTCGGATTGGTCTGGATCAGCGCAACCTTCATGCCGGCACCTTGAGTCCGCGGCCGAACCGGCCATAGCGGGCGCGCGCTACGCCGTGATGCGGTGCGCCAGCGTGGCGATGAGCACGGCCAGGGCGGCCACGGCCAGGACCGCCGCAACGACGAAGACCGCCAGAAAGCGCCGGCCCTGTTCCCGCACCAGCGCGGTGAACGCCTGGTGCTGTTCCTGCTGGGCCGCATTAAGGCGCTGCAAAATGTCGACCTGGGCCGTGCCGGACGAACCCAGCGTGTCCACGGCGCGCCCAAACTGCTGAAGCGAATGCATGAGCTGCATGTCGGCCTCCTGCGAGAGCTCCAGCGAGCGCGCCACCGTACGAATCGCTTCGGCCTGCGACAACAGCGACTCCGGCATGCGCCCCAGCGCGGCCGTGAGCGCCGCCGCATTCTTGCCCGCAGCCTCGGCGTGCTCGGCAATCGAGCGCAGGTAGTCGCCCTCGGCGCGCTGGGTCTCCGCCAATTGCTCGAGCGTCCCGCCCACGCGATTGAGCGAGCCGGCGAGCTCGGCCGCGCGGCGATCCTGTTGCTCGAAGTGCTGCTGCAGTGAGTGCGCGAGCTCCACGACGCGCAGCGCGGCCTCGCGCGCCTGCACGCCCTTTGACGACCGTCGCCACCACGTTGCGGCCGGAGCGCCGGCCCCCGGGCGGACCGGGCTGACCCCGCCGCCGACATGCTCCGGGCGGGGCTCCAGGAACGTCGTGGCGCCGTCGCCGCCGCTCGAGGCCGCCTCCGACCGAAACAGGCTGCCCAGGCGCTGCCAGAACGAGACGCGTGCGGACATACCGCGTGCCTCCCTGTACGCGCCCGCGGGCGCGGTGCACTTGGCTGCGGCGATTATAGACCCCCGGCCCTGGCAGGGCGAGACGCCCGCACCTAGTACGGCTCGTCCGTTTTTCCTTCCAACCCCTTCACGATATCAACCAGCGCCTTGATCGGCTCCGCCGGCACGAACAGCTCGACGCGCGGCGCGGCGGGCTCCAGATAGAAGGTGAACCCGGCGAGCGGCGTCTGCGCGGCGGCCAGCTCCAGCGTGGGGAGCCGCAGACCGACCTGTTCCAGCAGTCCGGCGGCGCTCCGGATCATCTCAGGAATATCAGCCAGAATGCACATCTGCGGATCGGCGGTCAGAACCTTGAACAGGTTCACGACGCGCGGGTCCTTGCTGAGCGGCGCCGCCTCGCGGTTCAGCAGCCGGGCCAGTCGCGCGCGGGCTTCCTCCCGCGGCCCGAACGCGTAGGCCACCCCCTCCGGGTGTGGGGCCATGTACAGCGCCGGATTCTTGCCGTACAGCATCTCGACCATCGGCTGCCGCGGCGAGTCCTGCGCTTCGAAGTTGAACTGGTACACGTCGGCCGCGACGCCCGCCACTTCTTCGGGGGCACTCGGCGTCATCGCCGCCGGGAACGCGCCCCAGGCGCTCATGAGCTCGGGGGTTAGCTCACACAGCCGGCGCATCTCGCGCTGCACAGGGCCGCCTTCCTGGGTCAGGTACAGGCCCCAGTACAACAGGCCCTGGCCTTCGGGGCTGAAGCCGAACACGGCGCTGACACCGGGCACCTTGCGATTCATCTCCACGCTCTGCTGGAGCACCGCTTCGAGCTTCTCGGCGCCGACTTTCTGCCGGATCGACTCCATGTTCATCAGCGCCTTGGCCAAGGCCGCGTTGAAGCCCTCGGCTCCGGGCGCTTCCTCCCATTCGAAGGCCATCACGATCGGGCCCTCGCCCGCCGGCAGCCCGCGCAGCAGGTCACGCTTCGGCCGGCGCAGCTCCTTGAGATAGCGCGCCACACCGGAATCGGGTTTGAAAGTGGCCCGGCTGTCGACGAACACGCCCTGCGCATTCACCCGCCCGCTCCCCACATAGACCTGCGCATCCACCAACATTCGCTTCAGGCGTTCCAGCATCCAGTTCCAGACCTGCAGGCTGGCTTCGCCTTCCGGGCCGGCGGCCACCATGCCCACACTCGTGGCCTGCGCCACCAAGTCGAGCCGCGTGTCGATCGTGTCCTGCCAGGCCGTCACGTCGGCGTACAACACCACCTGCCGCTGACTGAGCAATGCCCCGGCCTCCCGAACCAGCCGCGGACCAAACGCGCCCGTCGCGTCGAGCGCCCGGCGTAGCTCGGCCTTCTCGCGCGCGAAGATCGCCACCCCGCCTACGCGGGCCGCAACATAGCGGTCGGGGCCGAACTCATACATCAGTACGTCGTCCCGCAGAACCGTCGGCTGGGTGGCGGCCTTCCAGCTCTCGTCGCTTTTCAGCGAAGCAATCAGCAGCGGCTCATCGTGCCCCGCCGTCAGCGCGAGCAGCAAGGGACCGGTTGTATCTAGCGCTGCGGCGCTCGGGTCGAGCACCTTGTCCAGCAGGCCGCGCGCCGTCACCTCCGCCACCTCCGGCAGGCCGGTGGCCTTGCCAAAGGCCGATAAGCCCACCACCAGCGCATCCACGCTCGGCACGACCACCGCTAGGTGCGTATCGTCCGGGACGTACCGGAGCACGCGCTCCACCTGCGGCGGCACGGCGGCGGCGGACGTGGTCGCCGATTGCGCGGCGACGCACGGAACGAAAAGGACCACAAAAACCAGCGTGAAAGTGAAACGCACGATCGATCTCCTCGGGCGTGTCGGAGCCCGCGGTCGAGGCCGCGCCGCGAACCGGCGACCGGCTCCCACGCTCCTGATTACATCAGCACGCCGGGGGGATGTCGATGCGCAGCGGACAACTTCCGACAAGCGAGCCGAGCGGGCGCCCGCCGCCAGGGGGCCAGCGCTCTGGAGACGGACCCCGCGGCCGGATCACGGCGGCGAGACTGGAGCAGGGCGGCGATTCGGCCGATGCAACCAGCGCGGGGCAGTGAGCTTGCGCCCAGACACGGACGAAACCATGGCCAACGAAACGACACCCACCATCGCCAGTGAGGCGGAAATAAACCTCGCCCTGGCCGAAGCTGAAGCCCAGGCCGCGGCGATTCCGAGTCTCGATGACGGCCGCGGTCCGAAGGTGGTTCATGTCCCGGTGGACGGGCCGCCGCTACCCATACCGGCCGAACGCCCGCGGCAAACGGCCGCCGCAGGGGACGCCGCTCCACCGGCCCCGGCGGCGGAAGCCGCGCCTCACACAGACCCGCCCCCCAAAGCTGCAGAACCAGGGCCCAATAGATCATGGTCCTCCTGGCCGGGCCATGCGCTTTACGGCTGCGTCGACGGCGTCCTACGGGTCATCAACCGGCCATTCCGGCGTTTATCCCCATCGGCACGCCAGCTAATCGGGATGCTGGCGATCGCCACCATCGGCACTTCGCTCCTGGCGATACTGCTGCTGCCGCTGCTGTTTCGAGCGCCGCGCGGGAAACCGACCCGCGCCCCCCAAGCCGCTACGTCGGTGACCAAGGCGATGAGCGCCGCGGAAACCCCCGCACACCACTAGCCCTTCGGCTGGTTGAGGCCGCCGCCGGCCGCCGAGACGAGCGTAGCCTCATCCCCACCGCGGGCCTGAGACCGACCTTGGGCGACACGCCAGATCAATCGCAGCGCGAGTGCCGCGCCGACCAAGCCCACTTGAATGAGCACGATCGCGCGCGGGCCTAGCGCCAGCAGCGTGGCGCACCCGGCCAGCAGCAGGTAGCGCAGACCTCGCCCCACAAAGTACGCCAATACGAAACGCACGCGCGAGTAGCGGCGCAAGACGGCCAGCCACCGCACTGCGTCCACCGGGATCGGCACAAACGCCACCAACATCAAAAGCTGAAACGGGCTTCGCTCGAACCAGCGGATCGCCCAACCATACACGCGCGTGCGTCGAATCCGGCGGGCCAGCCCGAAGCGGAGCACGTACGCCAGCAGGTGATACTCGTTCAGGTTCGCGACGGCGGTGACCGTGCCCAGCATGCCGGCAATGAACAGCACCCGCAGCCAGGCGGTCTGCACGAGCGCGTAATCTGGTGCGGCGACCAAGAGCACCGCCCAGGCCGTCGGCAGCGGCACGAACGTGTTGCACAACGACAGGTAGAAGCACGTCAGGGCGAAGAGCCAGACCCGCATGGCCTGGTCATCACCGTGCGCCAAGCGGTGGAACCCCCACAGGGCTAGACCTGCCCACCCAACCATCCAGGCCACGAAGAAGACAAACCACACCCGCGTACCGGGCAGCGCCGGCTCGCGCACCGCTGCGCCGCCGGCCGGCGCGACGGGATTCGGGCCGCCGGTCGGTTCCGGCGTCGCAGGGGGAGTCCCATCAGTCAACGAACCGTCCATCGCGCATGTGCAGGACGCGGTCGGCAGCCACCGCGAGCTGCTCGTTGTGGGTGATCATGACGACCGTCTGACCCTGCTGGCGATGCAGGCCGGAAAGCAGCTCCAGCACGCTGGCGGCGTTCGCGGAATCCAGGTTGCCCGTCGGCTCGTCCGCGAGCAGCAGCGCCGGCGCGCCGACCACCGCGCGCGCGATCGCCACACGCTGCTGCTGCCCCATCGAAAGCTGCCCGGGTTTCTTGCGCGCATACTCCGTCAGCCCGACCCGCGCGAGAAGCTGATCGACCTGCCCATCGGCCTCGGCCCCGCGCAGCCGCAACGGCAACGCCACGTTCTGGCGCACGCTGATCGTCGGCAGGAGGTTGAACCGCTGAAAGACGAAGCCAATGGCCTCGCGGCGCAGGCGCGTGCGGGCGGCGTCGCCCAGTCCAAGCATGTCCTGGCCGGCCAGCCCGAACGAGCGGGCGCGGGTCGGCGACAGCATGAGCCCGAGAACGTTCAGCAGCGTGGTCTTGCCGCACCCGGATGGCCCCATGACGACGACAAACTCGCCGCGGCGGACCCGCAGATCGAGCCCGTGGAGCACGGGTTCGATCACGCCCGCGTGCGTATAAGCGTGGTGCAAATCGCACAGGTCGATCATCAGGTCGTGGTTCATTCGTTGCTCAGTGCCAGTGCGGGATCGAGACGGGCGGCGCGATACCCGGGATACAGGGCGCTCACTGTGCCGCCGACGATGCCAATCAACACCGCCGTCACGAGGTGGCCGGCGGTCAGATCAACGGTCAGGAGCGGCTTGAGCCACGCGATCAGCACCCGGGCGCCGAACGCGAGCGCGATTCCGACGGCCACGCCGCCACCCGAGATCAGCAGCGCCTCCAGCACCGAAAGCCGGACCAGCCCGAGCCGTGTGACCCCGAGTGACTTGAGGATGCCGATCTCGCGCGTGTGCTCGATGACCAGCGTGTAGACGGTCAGCAGGATGAAGAGAAAGCACGCGACCAGCGCGACGCCGCTGGAAGCCGTCATGTAGAGATTGACTGAGGCGAAGCTCTCGCGCAGCAGATGCCCGTATTCCGCCTTGAGCTCCACGCGGACATCGGTGCCGAATTGACGCTGGAACAAGTCCGCCGTGAGCCGCGGATCCAGGTCCGGGCGGAGCTTGACGAAGTACATGCTGGCCGATGGCTCACCGGCCACGACGATCTCGCGGAGCGTCTGGAGGGGCGCGAACACGCGGCCCGCCACGCCCGCCTCGACCACGCCGACGATCCGGAACCCCTGGCCCATGATCTGCAGCCCATCCCCCAGCCGATACCCGCCGACCCGCTGCAAGCGCTCGTCGATCACGAGCTCCAGGCCATCGGCCAGGTACTCCGCGTAGGCCGGCTCGCCGACGCTGGCCAGGGGCAAGGCACCGTCCTTGACCCGCTCTGCAAAGCCATGGGCGCGGTCAAAGAGCTTGCCGGCCAAAACCCGCCGCGGCCCCAGAAACAGCTCCATCTGCGCCGGATCGACGCCGAAAAGCCGTTGCTGCTGCCCGCCCATCTGAACCTGGCCGAAAAAGATCGGGATGACCGCAGCGGCCACCGGGCCGCGCTCGTCGCTTAGCCGCCGCAGGCGCCGCTCATGGCTCGCGCGGAACGGGGCCCCGTTCGTGAAAATGATGTTGTCCTGGGCCGGCAGGACCACCAGCTCGGCGTCGACGCTCTGCATGCGCTGGTTCACTTCGGCGATCGAGCCGCTGGCCAGCCCCCGCGAGACCAGCAGGAGCATTACCCCGATACCGACCGCCAGCGCGCTGAGCAGGGTGCGCAGCTTGTGGTGCGTCAGGTTGGCCCAGGCCAGCACGAACATCAGCGTCCTTCAGCGGCCGTCACCGCCGCCGCTCCTGTCCGAAGTCGGCCACCGCGGCCGGGATGTTCCAGACGTAGATCAGGAGAGCCCCGCCCAGCGCGGCCAGGCTGAGCACACCCAAAACAACCGCCGCCTGCGTCACCGCCTCATAGCCGAGTAAGACCGCCACGGCGCTCAGCCCGACCCACGCCACGAGCAGCCACCCGCCAGCGGCCGCAGCTCCACCCCGGATCGACCGGCCGCGCGGAACCGGCAACACCTGTGCAAACGCCCCCTGGGCACCAATCATGAGGACCTGGCTCTGCAAGCCCACCAGCACCGCCACACCCGCGACAACGAGCCAGCGCGCCCAGGGCTCCATCGGCGGTAGGCTCGACCGCAGGGCATCGTTCAGCGCCAGAACAAGCACGGCCCCCAGCCAAAGCGGCGAGTAGTAGGTCCACGGTCCCACAAGCATCCTTTTCGTCTGGGGCGTACGCCTTACGGTATAGATGCTATCATGTCCACCTGCGTTTGGCGCGTCCGTGCGCGCCAGGAAGCCTGCTGTGAAGAACGTGGCCATTGTTGGTGCAACTGGGGCGGTGGGGCGGGAATTCTGCGGCCTCTTACGGGAGCGCCGTTTCCCGGTGCGACGCCTGCGCCTGCTGGCATCGGTGCGCTCGGCGGGTAAGACGATCGCGGGGGTGGACGGCCCAGCCGCGGTAGAGCAACTCACGCCGTCCGCGTTTGAAGGTATGGACCTCGCGTTCTTCTCCGCCGGCGGCGCCGTCAGCCGGGAGTTCGCCCCGCTCGCGGTCCGGGCCGGGGCGGTCGTGATCGACAACTCGTCAGCGTTCCGCCTGGACGACGGCGTGCCGCTCGTTGTACCGGAGATCAACCCGCAGGCCGCGCGCCAGCACCGCGGGATTATCGCCAACCCGAACTGCTCCACGATCATCATGGTGGTCGCGCTGTGGCCGCTGCATCAACTGAGCCGGATCCGGCATGTGGTCGTCAGCACCTACCAGGCGGCCAGCGGCGCCGGCGCGCGGGCGTTGGCGGAATTGGAGTCGCAGACCCGCGCCGTCCTGGCCGGCGAGCGTCCCAAACCCGAGGTCTTCCCGGTCCCCTGCGCGTTCAACGTGTTCAGCCACGATAGCCCCGTCGGCGACGACGGCTACAACCTGGAGGAGCGCAAGCTGATTCTCGAGACACGCAAGATCTTCGGCGATCCGTCGATCCAGATTGCCCCAACCTGTATGCGCGTCCCAGTCATGCGCGCGCATACCGAAGCGCTCGCCATCGAGTTCACCGAGCCGGTGAGCGTCGAGCAAGCCCGTGTGGCGCTGGCCGCCGCCCCAGGCGTGCGCGTTGTCGATGACCCGGCCCACAACCACTTCCCCACGCCACTGGAAGCAACGGGCAGGGACGACGTCCTGGTCGGTCGTATCCGCCACGATCCAAGCATCCCCGACCACCGCGGCCTGCAACTGATCTGCAGCGGCGACCAGCTCCGCAAGGGTGCGGCGTTGAACGCGATCCAAATCGCCGAACTGCTGCAAGGAGCCTGAAGGTGCCCTTCGGCTGGCAAGGAAAGAAAATCCGCCTTGTCCCGCTGGAACGGGAGAAGCACTTCGACAACTGCGTCCGCTGGCTGAACGACCCGGAAGTGACGCCGTGGACGCTGGTCGGCGACTTTCCGCTGACACGCCTCGCGGAGCAGGAGTTTTTCGACCGCGTGGCCCGCTCCAGCGACACCGAGGTCGCTTTTGGCATCGAGCTCCTGGGCGAAGACGAGGAGCATATCGGCGTATGCGGGATTCACAACATCAGCTACCGACACGGCGTCGGCACCATCGGCCTGATCATCGGCCGGCTGCAGCTCTGGCGGCACGGCCTGGGTACCGACGTGATCGACACCCTGACGCGCTACGCCTTCGAGGTCGCCGGCCTGCGCCTCCTCCTGTCGGAGACCCTGAGCGAGAACCTGGGCTCGATCAAAGCCCAGTTGAAGTGCGGCTACCGTGAGATTGGCCGCATCCCCGGCCGTTACTGGAAGCGCGGTGCGTACCGCGACAGCATCCTCTTTGCACTGACCCGTGCCGACTGGCTGGGACGAGCCAGCGCCGTACCCCCGAGCCCCCATGATTGACCTGCCGCGCCTGCTCGCCGACTTCGATCCTGTGCCCGGCCTCATCAAGGCCGACTACAGCGACTTCGTGGTCGAGGAGATTCCCCTTTACCCGGCGGACGGCGTCGGCACGCACACCTATTTCTTGCTCGAAAAGACTGGCCTGAGCACCGACCAGGCAGTTCGCGACATCGCGCGGGCGTTGAATCTCCGGCGCCACGACATCGGTTTTGCCGGCCTCAAGGACGCCCACGCCGTCACCCGGCAGTGGATGTCCATCGAGCACGTGGACGCGCAGCGCATCGCGGCGCTTCAGATCCCGCGGCTGCGCATCCTCGAAACCACGCGCCACGGCAACAAGCTGCGTCTCGGCCACCTCAAAGGCAACGCGTTCGTCGTCAAAGTTCGCCAGACCCACCCCGAGCGGCTCGCCGAGCTGCAGGACGGCCTCGCGAAGCTAACGCGCGTCGGCGTGCCCAACTATTTTGGTGCCCAGCGCTTCGGCTACCGCGGCGACACCTGGGCCGTCGGGTACGCCATTGTTCGCGGCGAGATTGACGAGGCCGTCGATCTGATCCTTGGCCGCCCCGGCCCAGCGGACCATGGGAACATCCGCCGTGCCCGAGACCTCTACGAGCACGGGCACTATCTGGAGGCTGCCCGCGCCTGGCCGGCGTTGTTCAAGACCGAGCGGCGCGCCCTGAAGGTGCTGGCGCGCGGGGGGGACAAGCGCCGGCGTGCCCTCGCCGCCATCGACAAGAGCACGCGGATCTTCTACGTCTCCGCCTACCAGTCGTACTTGTTCAACCAGGTGCTGATTGGCCGTCTGCCCCGTGGCCTCGGGCAGCTTTGGCTTGGCGATCTCGCCTGGCGGCATGCATCGGAGACGGTGTTCCATGTCGACGATCCCGCCACCGAGCAGCCTCGCGCCGATGCCCTGGAGATCAGCCCCACTGGCCCGGTGCTGGGTTACCGGATGAGCGTGCCGACCGGGCCGGCGGGGGAGTTAGAAGCACGTATTGTGGCCGAGGCTGGCATGTCGCGGGAAGCGTTCCGGCAGGGCTGGGTGCGTGCCAAGGGCAGCCGGCGTCCGTTGCGCTTTCCGGTCGAGAACGCCCGCGTCTCACTTGGCGCCGACGAGCGCGGCGCCTATCTTGAACTGCGGTTCG
Source organism: uncultured Planctomycetales bacterium (assembly GCA_964638325.1). GTDB lineage: Bacteria > Planctomycetota > Phycisphaerae > UBA1845 > Fen-1342 > JALHJL01. The sequence continues at coordinate 45,564 of CAZWYT010000009.1, read as the reverse complement.
TGCTGCCGCGCGGCTGCTATGCTACCGCGCTGCTGCACGAATTGTTCCGCACCGCGGAAGCAGACGAGGACCACCCAGCGAACCAGGGAACCGAGGCACCCGCCCCGTAGAAAGCGGTTTGCGGCGGCTGGTGAAAAAGTGGGCGAGAATCGATGGCCACCGCCCCAGCCTTTGACTGGGAACGCCTTCTGGGCGCCGTGCGCGACGACGCGCCGGACCTCTACCGGTCGTGGTTCGGCTCCCTGCGCGCCGCAGCGCCACAGCGCGGCGAACTCGAGATTCGCACCGACGACCGGTCCCAGGCCCATTACCTCGAGGACCACTGCCGCGACGCCTTCCTGCGGGCGGCAATGAAGGTCAGCGGCCACCTGCTGACGGTGCGGTTCACCTGCCCCCGCCAGCCGGAGCATGCACCCGCGGTCGGCGCCCTACCGCCCGCCCTCACCCACATCCGGCTCATCCCCGACTATACGTTCGACCAATTCGTAGTCGGCCCGTCGAACCGCCTGGCGCATGCCGCGTGCGCGGCGGTGTGCAACCAGCTCGGCACGCTCTACAACCCGCTGTTCCTGCATGGAGCAACGGGCCTCGGCAAGACCCACCTTCTCCAAGCCACCTGCGTGGAGACCCTACGGCGCGATCCCAACCTCCAGGCGATCTACGTCACGTGCGAGACGTTCGTCAATGACCTCGTGCAGGCCATCGCCTCCGGCCAAGTCCAGGCTTTCCGGGAGCGTGCCCGGCAGGCCGACCTCTTCGTCATTGACGACATCCAGTTCCTGGCCAATCGCGAATCCAGCCAGGAGGAACTCTTCCATACCTTTAACGTCCTCCACCAGAGCGGCAAGCAGATCGTCCTGTCGGCCGATTCACCACCCGGCGAGATTCCCACGCTCGAGGACCGGCTGATCAGCCGCTTCAACTGGGGACTCGTCGTGCAGATCGATCCCCCCAGCCGCGAGACCCGCCAGGCAATCCTCCATAAGAAGGCCCGCCTTCGCGGCGTCGAGATCCCCGACGAGGTCATCGACGTCATCGCCGAGCACGTCGAGGCCAACATCCGCCTCCTGGAAGGCGCACTGACCAAGCTCATCACCGTAACACAGATCGGCGGCAAGCCGCTCAATGTCCAAACCGCGCGCGAGGTGTTGACCAACTACGGCGGTCGTGAACAGCGCCCCCTGCGCATCGCAGAGATACTCGAGGCTGTCTCCGACCACTTCGGCGTCCGCCTCCAAGACCTGCTAAGCCGGAAACGCAGCCGCTCCATTAGCCACCCGCGTCAGGTCGCCATGTACCTGGCGCGCAAGCTAACCCCACTTAGCCTCGAGGAGATCGGCATGCACTTCGGCGGTCGCGACCACTCCACCGTGCTGCACGCGGAGCGCTCCATCGAGAACAGCCGTTCCAGCGACCATGACCTAGCCCACCAGCTCACTCATCTGACCGGCCGCCTGCTAGCCCGCAGTTGACAGCGCCCCTGTCGGAGCGATCACAGATGCTGTCGGTCGGGCCTTCTGCAGCACCCGTGCCCCCCTCCCTATTCCCCGTGCTCGCTCCAGTGTCACGCCCAGTCACGCGCTGCGGTTGGTCCGCAAACAGCCCCAACAAGCACCAACTCAGTAGTGCTACAATGGGTTAGGGCAGCACCCCAACCTCACCGCACAGTTCTGACAGGGCTGAAGCTGATGACTATGAGAAGAAAGATAATATCTATCTCCTCACTTCAGCGTAGCCTTGTCGGTCACCTTCCTCGCGTGGAGTGGTGATCTTGCGCGCCGGCCGGCCACGGCGTACAATGGAGCCAATGGAAACGCATGGCCTACTAAGTGTTGACGTGTTTGTCGAGCCGATGTTCCAGGAGAATGCGTATCTCCTGTGCTGTAGCGGTGCTCCAGACGCATGGGTTGTCGACCCGGGGTTGCCGCCGCAGAGCGAGCAAATTGCCCGTGCTGTGCGGGAGCGGCAGCTTGTGCTCTGGGCGCTCGTCCTGACGCATTGCCATGCGGATCATATTGCTGGGGTAGGCGCGCTGCGGTGCGACTTCCCGCAGGCTGAGCTTTGGGCACCGCGTGGTGAGGAGCATATGCTCGGTGACCCGATGGCCAACCTCTCGTCGCCATTTGGCTTCAGCGTCGTCACACCGGCGGCGGATCGGCTCATTGCTCCAGGTGATGTCCTGTCATTGGGACGACTGAGCTGGCGTGCGCTGGATGTCTCGGGGCACTCACCGGCCGGCTTGGCGTACTATTGCGAGCAGGCCGGTGTGGTACTCACGGGCGACGCGCTATTCGCCGGGAGCATCGGGCGCTACGACTTCCCTGGTAGCTCCGGCCGGCGGCTGTTAGACAATATCCAACGGGAACTGCTCACCCTCCCGGACGACACAGTCCTCTACGCGGGGCATGGACCCCCGTCGACGATTGGCGAGGAACGCGAGACCAACCCGTACCTGACCGGGGATCTCCTGTGATTGTGCGCGCCGCAGGTTGCTTGCTGCTCGGGCTAGCTGGCGGATGCGCAGGGTCCCGTGGGTCGCTGGTGGATGTATTCCCGCCGGGGAGCATGGCGGCCCCGTGGGTCCTTCAGGATAAGGTCTGGGTGGGCAGCTTCGAGGAGGCCGCACCCGCGTTGGGCGACGACGCGACCCTATGGCGTGAGCGCGAACCAAAGCGTGCTTGGCTGGCCGTCTACTGCCACGAGGAGGCACCGGAACGCTGCCTCAAGGTGCGCTGTCTCTCGTTCGGTTCAACGGGATCCGCCCAGCGCGCGTTTGAGGCGTGGCGCCTAGTGGGGGCAAAACCGTTCAAGTACGGCGACGCTGGCTGCTGGACCGAGATCGGGGTGCTGTTTCGCTGGGGCCGGCTGGTGTTCGAAATCTTTGGCACGGATGCTTCATGGGGGAGTGAGCTACAGTCCGCGATGCTGGCCACGCTGATCGCTAAGCGGATGCCGGCTGGGTTGCCGGAGAATCCACACTGAGTGATTGAGGCAGGAGTTGAGGTGTGTGGACCGCATGTTCCTGGCGCAGGTTGACTGTGGCACTGCTCATAGTGGCCGCAGCGGGTCCTGGTTGCCGGCGACCAACGTCCATGCCACTCGCAACCCAGCCGAGCGCGCTCAGTGACTATGTCCTACATCCGAAGGTTGCGGACGCGGAGCGCGCCGTCGAGTGCCCTCGGCTATTAAGTGCCGCGCCAAATGTGACGGAGATCTGTTCGGCGCTGGGTCTGGGCAACTGCCTCGTCGGCCGCACCCGCTATTGCACGTACCCGCTGTCGGTGCAGGCGGTGCAGTCTATCGGCGCATTGAATGACCTAAGCGTGGAGGCATTGCTGGACTTGGCGCCGGACCTAGTCCTCGTGTCGGGGACAAGTCGCGCGATCACCGAGCGTCTGGCGCGCCTGGGCCTGCGATTCGAGGCAGTGCCAGACACGTCGCTCGTGGACCTGTTCACCGGGATCGAGAAGATCGGCGCGTTGACCGGCCGAGGCAGCACGGCCCGGTTACTGGCGGAGCACGTGCAGGCCGACTTGGACGTGGTCGCGACACGCTTTGCCGACCGGCCCAAGGCCCGCGTGCTGCTGCTGACGGCGCCGCTGGCCGACCCGCCGGGCCGGCTCGATGCCGCTGGTCCGGGCTCGTTCTACGATGACTTGCTGCGGCGCGCAGGCCATACAAACGTCGTGGAAGCGCCCGCGGCGGCGTTTGCTCCGCTGTCGCTGGAGTATGTGGTGCGCGCTAACCCGGACATCATTATCGAGCTGGCGCCTGACCCCGTGGAGCGGCCCAATGGCGACGTCGACGCCCAACGGGCCTGGGCGCGGCTGGGCCCGCTTCGGGCGGTGGCCGAGCAGCGGGTGCACGTGCTCGTCGGGGCGCAATACTTCGTCCTGGGGCCCCGCATCGCAATGACGTTCGAGGCGCTCTGTGAGTTCATTGCTGGCGATCGGCATGAGTAAGCTGCTAACGGCTGGCGACCCGACGTGGCGCGTGGCATGTGACTGCCTGCGCGTACGCCGCAGCGGCCATGTCGTGTTGTCGGATGTGAGTCTGGGTATCGCCAGCGACGAGTGTGTCTCCCTGATTGGCCCGAACGGCTCGGGGAAGACGACGCTCCTGCTGGCGCTAGCGGGGTTGCTTGCACCGGCGTCCGGTGCGGTCCGGGTTCGCGGGCGGGACATCCGCCGCTGGTCGCCGCGGGCCCGCGCCCAGCTCTTTGCATACGTCCCGCAGACCCTGGAGCGTGTGCCGGCTTTCCGCGTGTACGACGTGGTCGCTGGGGGCCGCTTCACGCAGGTTGGGGCCGTGGGACCGCTGTCGCAGCGCGACGAGCTGGCGGTTCAGGCGGCCCTCGCGCAGTGCGGGCTGGCGGCACTCGCCGACCGCCGCTTCGATGCGATTAGTGGTGGCGAAAGGCAGAAGGCGCTCGTGGCAGCGGCGATGGCCCAGGACGCCCAGATGCTGCTGCTGGATGAACCGAACACAGCGCTCGATCCCGCGTACCAAGTCGAGCTGGTGCGCATCCTGCGCGCCTGGCATCAGGCCGGCCGGGGCCTGGTGCTCGTAAGTCACGACCTCCAGTTGCCGGCGGTCCTGGGCGGGCGGACGATAGCGCTGCGAGCCGGGCAGGTCGCGGCCGACGGACCCGCAGAGCAAGTCCTTACGCCCGCAGCGCTGGGTGCGATCTATGGCGCTCCATTCGGCGAGGTCGCAATGCCGGATGGGGCGCGTTTGGCGGTGCCGGCGTGGTGGTCCACCGGCTAATCTGCGTGGGGTTTGTCATCCAGCCGCATTTCCTGGCGGAGCAGCAGCCGCTGAATGTTCTCGCGGTGGCGCAGGATAATCAGCAGACCCAGCAGGATCGCCGCGGCCTGGAGCGGCCAGCAGGTGCGCAGCGGGAGCCCGGTGAGCTGCGCGTAGGCGAAGAATGTGGCCGGGAAGCCCACAGCGATCGCCAGGGAGCCGATGGACACCAGGCCGGTCGTGAAACGCGCGACGGCGTAAAGCAACAGCGCGGCCGCCATGCTGATCGTGTACGCCGGCCAGATTCCGAGTGCCACGCCGACGGTGGTCGCGACGCCCTTTCCGCCTTGAAAGCGCAGGTAGACCGGGAAGACGTGTCCCAGGACGGCCGCGAGCGCGACCGCGAGTAGCACGAGTTGGCGGTTGAGGTTCGTTGCGTCGCCCGGCAGGAGCAGCGAGGCGCACAGCGTCGGGCCGAGGCCTTTGAGGATGTCCAGGGCGAGGCAGAGATAGCCCCACCGGCGGCCCAGGACGCGCCCGACGTTTGTGGCCCCGATGTTCCGGCTGCCCTGCGTGCGGACGTCGACGCCCCGCGCCCAGCCGATGAGCAAGCCGAAGGGGATCGCCCCCAGAAGATAGGCGGCGGTGATCAGCAGCGTTACCGGCATCCGCAAGCACTCCCGGCTGGCAGCATGATAGCGGTGGGGCGTGAGGCGGTGTACTGAGCCCAGGGCGGGCGGGCTCCGCGGTGCGCAGAGTACGGACGAAGCGCCGGTGAGTGCGGACGGAACCGCGTTTTCGGGGTCGCCCGCCCAAGGTAATCAACACGCTCAAATTTCTGCACCCCCCGGTTGATCATGTTGGTTATCAGGACGTAAGGCAACCGCAGAGGCGCTGAGCAGCGCCGAGGGCGCGGAGAGAATTCAGGGCTGAAGCGCGGGGCGTGGTTCATCTAGGAAGGATAGAACACAGGGGCGGCGGGGCAAGGGGGCGCTGGTTTTGGGTGCAGGGTTGCTGAGACGTGGCGGGGATTGGCGGAACCTGCCGGACATGCGCGATAACGGATAAGAGATGAAGGATAAGGGATGGGGCCAGACCGACTCCCAGCCGCGAGCGCGGGAGAGCGTGACAAAACGACTGTTAGATTGAGATTTTCTCCACGATGTTCCGGGTGACCGCGCGTTTTCGGCGGTCGTAGAGCTGCGTCGTCCGCGGGTCGGCGTGGCCGGCGAGATACTGCACGTCCTCCAGCGGCACGCCCTGGTCGAGTAGGTTCGTAATCGTCGTGGCCCGGAACGAGTGGCACGTGAGCCGCTCGGTCGGGAGGCCGGCCGCGGCGAAGCGACGCTTTACCATGCGAGGAATGTCGTTCCCGGTCATTGGCTCCGTCGTGAGCTTCCCTGTCTTGCGGATGGCGGTTCGAAACAGCGGGCTGCCGGCGTCGTCGCCGGCGATGTACTCGTCGATAAGGGCCTTTATCATGCGTTACTGGAAGCGTCAAGGTCGGGCACAAAATTCGGCGCGATTCACTGCTGCCAGGGATACGGCTTGACCGGCTCCGGGCAGGATTCGGCGTACGCCTCGAACTGCTCTTTTGTGAGCGGGTACCAGTCGTCGTATGGATAGCGACGGAAGAACTGGGCGAGGCTTTCTCGAAAGTGCTCCGTGGCCAGCTTGTCGAGTCGGCCGACGCGGAGGTCCCGCATGCCGTCGAGGTCGCTTCTTGGCACCCTCATGATCACGCGGAAATCAGCAGCCATGGGCTGGTCGAAGTGGACCCGTGGGTCGGCCGGCAGGTAAAACCACCGAAGGTTCGTTCGCGAGTGCTGCGTTATGAGCGTGCTCCACTTCTTCGCCGTCTTGGGGGCCTCCGCTTTCCCCGTGGCTTGAAGAAACGCATCAACCTGGCACAGGCATAGGTACTCACCCCGAACCGCATCGCAATTCTGCGTAATAACGATGGCATCGACCGGCGTCAGCGTCAGCACGGCGCTGACGCCGGTTGCACTGTCGGGTTCTTCCAAGAGGTCACGCCAGCTCACGCTTCGTTGACCTACGTTGTCCACAACGGCGAGGGTGGACAGCGACAGGTCGACCCGCGGTATGTGGCGGAAGATGTCGCCTTGCCGGATGGGCGTGTCGCTGTCAACGGTCTCGTAAATCATTCGGCGATTGGTCCCTGTTCTTCCCACAACGCGAGCAGAAACTTCGCTTCGCTTGTGCGTTCCTCTTGGAGACGTTGCTCGGTTGCTCGTAACACCGCAAAGGCTATGTTTCTGGCTTCTTGAAGCGAAATCGGGTGTCCTCGCCGCCGCCGAACGGTCGAGACGATAGATGACGCGAGCGAACGGCGGAATTCATCAACTGGAACAAAGTACCCCACGGGTGCCGTGGCAGCACTAATCGCAATGACCCAGCGGCCGATGTTGCTCCACAGGCGCGCCATGCCTGCCGCTGGTCGGCCCGAAGATGAGTAGGGGTAATGACCAAGGTCGTGCAATATGGCGGCCCGATGCACCAGGGCGACCGTCTCTCGGTCTAGGCCCGGTGCTGTTTCGGTGGTTGGGTGGCCAATGTCGGGGAGCAACGTCTCCCAATTTGGAGCGCTGACGGCTTCTCGGGACGGGCCGGAGGCCGTTTCAGTTGCACCGGGCTCGAATAATTCCAGATTAAACGTGTGATTTGCCATCGTCTGCCTCAAACGTGCGCATGAGTTCTCCGCGGCAGAGCGTAAAGAACCACTTGTCGCTGACGACGTGGGCATCATTTAGCCAGGCCGCGAACTCGTCGCGATTTTTTGGCACGTTCTTTCCGTCGGAACGGATGGTGATTTCGAGGATAATCGCGGGTGTGCCATCTCGCGTACCATTGGCGAATCCTAAGACGCCCACGCCAGCAGGCTTCTTGAGCGGCACTGTGAGATTCAGATTTATGCCCACGGGCGCCTCTGGACGAGTTGGGTCGTCGAAAATCATCCGCTCGACAGCGACGGAGGTGTGCAGACGCTCAGATAGGAATCGGACGGGGTCCGTCTGGGACGGGTCGTACGGAATGGCATCGATGTACCTGAGTTGCACTCCGACCGGCTGAAACGGGGTTATGTCGGACGGGTACGCCGAAAAAACGGCGTCGACTGCGGCCATGAGCCGCGGCTTGAATGAGTCCCACGTATAACCGGCCGTGTCGTTCACGGTGAGGATGCCCGGTCCAATTTGCGTGACGGGCCAGGCCTCCTTGCCGGCACGAAATTGGTGCCGAACAGCGTAGGCCGTCATGTCCTCCGGAACCTGAGCGGTGGGAAGGTCCTGGACCACAGGATAATCCGCTCGCACCCGGTCGTAGTAGCGACCGAGCACAATCCGGAAGCCCGGGTCTTGCGGAGGAAGACCAGGAGCCACGGCCCGGAGAGCCCAGCGAAGTTCGAAAATGGCCTCGACTAATGGCTTTTTTGGAAGCGGATGGGGCGAGATTGCGAGATCATTCTCCATGGCACCAAGGTACCTCAAAAGGGCCGGCGGTGCCAAGCTCGAACGGTGGCGGCAGTTAGCCTGCCGCATGCCGGTCTCAGCTCTTCGCTCACAGTCACCGGGCCGGCTCCACGGCTTCGCCGGCTGCTGTTTCCGAAGACACCGCTCGCCTTGTGCCCTGCCGTATAAGGGCGTCGTCGTCGGGTCCTCACCGATGGTTGGGGCCCGACACGCACGGCTGCGGGCAGGGCCACGGGCGACCCGGCCGCCCGCACCTGCCGGCAAGGTTCTGAGTCTGGGGGCTCCTCGTCGGCCGAAGCGACGAAGCAACGGGCATGACAGGCCGGTGCTCGCAGAGCACGCCGCAACGGCGAGGCTTGGCGGGACCCACGTTCCTTTTTTCGTTTTCCCTGAGCCCCAGCAGCGGCGACTGAACGCTTCAAACGCCCCCGCCGGGGGCTCGATGCCATCCAACGCGCGATTGCCTACCACGGGCTGGCGCTGCTTTCCACGGGCTCGCGCCCGAGGCTACTTACAAGCGTCCGCGGCGCGGGCTGGGGGAGTGCCCGCGCATGCCTATCGCGGGCTAGAGCGGTTTCACTTCTTCTCCGTCGGGTGCCACTGGCAGCTTGCTGCCAGTGCGGCCTGAAACACGGGCGGACAAGCCGCCCGTGGCACCCGAGCGGAAGTGAAAACGCTCTAGCGCCGCGTGGCTGCTCACACACGCCCGCTGCGCGGGCTGGGGACCGCACTACGAATTCCGCTCAGGCCCGCCCATCCCCGCCCCGCGACGACAATCTCGAACCCTTGGCGCGCGCGCCAGCTGGCCCGTGCTATTCTCCACGGACGGCCGACGGGGACGTTGGCCGCTACGAGCCTCCAGCGGAGGTGCAACGGCAAATGCCGGACCGGCGTGGCGTGTCCTTTGCGTCCGCTCCCTCACGGTCGCGGTTCGGATCAGACGGCCGACGGGGACGTTGGCCGCTACGAGCCTCCAGCGGAGGTTGAAACGCGTCCGCCGAGATGCCCAACGTGCCGGGTCCGCCACGGGCGGCGGCGGGATTCAGTGCTTCAGCCGTCCGGCCGCTCCCTCACGGTCGCGGCTCGGATTGGGCGGTATCCGCCGCGCCGGACCGGGACGCTACACGAAAAGCGGGTACAGGCACTTCGCGGCGGTGGCGCTGCGAGCCAGTCCCCGTTTTTCGCATGGAAGACGTCCGGTGCAGATACTGGACGCTACGCCTCGGCCGGCGAGGCGCACGGGAATCGGCCGCTACGGACCGGTTGGAAACCGGTTCCACAACCACAGCCGGGGGCGGCTGTGCCACAGACGTCCGGTGCGGAGCCCGGATGCCACATTCCGCGGGGGAGACGCCCACGCCACGCCCTGGGGGCGCTATGGGCGCCTCAGGCGCAGCCAGCCTGGGCGCAAGCGGTCGCGGAGCCATTCCGTCATGCGCACGCCCATCCCGCGCGTCTGCCCGCGGTAGTCCTGCCGCGCCACGTCCTCCGGGCGTACGGGCGCCGGGCGACGTGCTGCCAGCCAGGTGCCCAGCCGCCAGAGCCAGTTCCAGACCGTCCGCCGAAAGAGGGTACAGGCACCTCGCGGCGGCGCCGCTTCGGAGCCAGTCCCCTTTTTCGGCGGAGCTAGCGCTGGACCGCTCGCCGGACGCTGCCGAGGACCTGGTCCACCGAACGGGATGGTATCGCGGGCTGGCTCCATAGCTGTTGCCGTTGCAGGATCGTCTTCTCGGTCCCGTAGTAGTCCGAGACGTGGCTGCTGCCGCCCTCCGCCAGGTCACCGCCGCAGTACCCGGCGGCATCCAACCAGTGGGCCATCTCGTCTTCGTACTCCGCCGGGTAGATCAACGCCGTGACATAACGCGCTGCGCCGTGTTGTTCGCCGCGATCCGCGAGCTGGACGAACGCCCGGCAGGGAGCGCCCAGCGCCTGGCCCAGCCGGACCAGCTCGGCGAAGTCGGCGCGGGCGGCGTCCAGGTCCGCGCGGTTAAAGAACAGGCCGCTTTCGAGGTGGAAGCGTGCGGCAGAAATGCCGCGGAGCTCCATCTGGCCGTCCGGGGTCGCGCGAACGATCTTGTAGACCTTGCCCGCGCGGTAGTCCTCGCTTTCCAGCAAAACCGCCACCTCCTCCGCCGTGTAGCCGATGGCGGTCCATTCGCCGAAGTCGAAGACGTATAGACCGCGGTAGCGGTGGGGTTGGTCCAAGGTCGGCAGCTTCATCGTACCGCGACTCCAGGAAGTACTAGCGTGCGCTGCATTATACCCGGCCTGGGGACGCGCGGCGCTCTGCGGGCCTGGGCAGGAAAAAAGGGCGGGCGAGTCGAGCGTGGGCGTTGGCGGGACTCGACTCGCCCTTCATCAGGGGAACGGAGGTTTATGAAAAGGGCCCGCAGCGGTCGCGCTCCGCCGCGCCGCAAGTGGGCGAAAGAGCGCGGCACGCCATCCTGTGGCACACTACGAGCCCCAGGCCATCATGGCAGCATTGCTGCGCCGGATGGCGGTTCTGGCCGTGGCGCGACCCAAAGCCGGCTCACGACGCCAGCAACGCTTCAAACGGCGTTTCAGTTCTCCTTATGCGGCCGGTGCGTGCCGACTGGCGGTTCGCAGGTCAGGGCATCCACGTGGACGACCTTTCCGTCGCCCAGTCCCCAGGCCAGCAGCTCGCTGCGCACCAGCTCTGCCAGAAAGGCCTTGGAAACCGTGCGGTAGTCAAGCGCAAACACCTGTGCTTCGATGCGGCCCGCGACGAACCGCGAGACGGCGTGCCGTAGTCCGTACCGGGCCTGGAGCGTCTCTACGAGCGCGCCCTTGCGCCAGGGCTGGCTCGGTGCCCCTGGGGCGGCGCTGCCCACCACGCGCACCCGTCGCCGGCGCGCGGTCCGGAGGCGGTGATGACTGGCGAGGACATCGGCTACGTCGGTAAGCCCCGTCTGCTGCAACACGGAGCGGGCGCACCGATAAATGTAATCTGTCGTCGGCGGGCTGGGTTTGCTCCAGTCCTGCAGGTGCATGGCCACGGCGCGGGCCAGCGGCCCGGCCAGGCGCGGGTCATACGCCAGCGTACGCATCGCGCCGGCCAGGCAATTAGTGAGCTTGGGCAGGCTGAACCGCTCCAACGTGCCGTCCTGCTTGGTGACGACGATCTGCTTGGTGCTTTTCACGACTCCGGTTTCCCCTCGAAGAGGTTCTGCTGTCCTGGGATTTCGTGCGCCGACCGCTCCAGCACGTCCTGAGCCTCTTCGATGAAGTCGCCAACGTCCTCGAATTGCCGATAGACGCTGGCGAAGCGGACGTAGGCCACCTTATCCACTCGCCGCAGCACTTCCGCGATCTTCTCGCCGATCGTCTGGCTCGAAACCTCTTTCTCGAAGCTCGAAACCAGGTACTCCTCGACTTCGTCGACGACCTGCTCGATGCGCTCGGACGGGATCGGCCGTTTGTACACCGCACGCACGATGCCCTGCAGAATGTTCTCGCGGTTGTACGGGACGCGCGAGCCGTCGCGTTTGATGACGGAGAGCCGGATGGCCTCCTCGATCCGCTCGTACGTCGTGAACCGCCGGTTGCACTTCAGGCACCTGCGCCTTCGCCGGATGCATCGCCCGTTATCCGTGGAGCGCGAATCGATGACCTTGTCGTCGTCTTCTTTGCAGAACGGGCACCGCATAGGGAGCTGGTTCCGATCTGTCCGCGCTGCGGGTCGCCGGCGGCTCTCCTCGTCGCCCTTGCCGCCGCCAGGCCGGTGCAGCGCTCTTTATTCCGCGCCACCACCACATGTTGTAACATGCGGTAGTGTAAAACACAACATCCAGGGCGTCAAATAATTTCGTCCCCAACGGAGGACATTCTTCGCGCGCCCCGGTGTAAACTCGCCACCCCATGAGCATGCCGCTCGCGGAGTTCGTCCACGGAAGCCTGCGTCTGCTGGGCTCGTCGCTGGCGGGCGAGGAAACCTTCGTCGTCGCGCCGGAGCTCAATGTGGCGTTCGACCTCGGGCGCGCCCCACGCGAAACGCTCGCCGTCGATCACGTTTTCCTCTCGCACGGCCACACGGACCACGCGGCCGGCATCGCGTACTACTTTGCCCAGCGGATGTTTGTGGACAATCCGCCCGGTCACCTCTACGTGCCGCGGCCGCTCGTGGAACCCGTGCAACGGCTGCTACGGGTCTGGGCCGACATCGACGGCCATGAGCCGCCGTCGCACATTCACGCGGTCGAAGCCGGCGTCGACGTGCCGTTGCGGCGCGACCTGGTCGTGCGGCCGTTCGAGGTCAATCATCCGTGCCGGCGGCATGATCGCAGCGTCATTCCGACGCTGGGGTACGCGGCCATCGAGGTGCGGCAGAAGCTCATCGCCGAGTACCAGAACCTGGCGGGGCCGCAACTGGTCGAGCTTAAGCGGCAGGGCGTGGCAATCACCCGCCGGCTGGAGATTCCGCTGCTCGCGTACTGCGCGGATACGGCGGTGGGGGACTTCCTGGAATTGGACTGCGTCCGCAACGCGAAGGTCCTGTTGCTCGAGTGCACCTTCGTCGAGCCGGACCACCTGGACCGGGCCCGGGCGGGCTATCACGTGCACGTGCGCGATTTGCCGGCCATCCTGCCACGGCTGGCCAACGAGAAGATCCTATTGATCCACCTCTCGCGGCGGACGGCGCTGTCTGAAGCCCGCGCCATTCTGCGACACGAGTTAGGGGAGGCGTGGGACGAACGGCTGTCATTCTTCATGGAGCACCGGCCGCGGGCGCGCCGCCGGCTGCAGGCCCCAGACGCCGACTCACAGGGCGGCCGGGGTGAAGCGCAGACTTGAGCCCGCGGCACGGCGTTCGCTGTATGCCGGTGCCTGCCGGGCACGATAGAATTAGGCCAATGAGCGACATTGTTCCACTTCCGGTCGTGGTTCCGGCGGCAGCCCACCGCCGGCGCTTGCCGCCCTGGCTCAAGCGTCCGGTTCCGGTGGCGGAGGCTCTGCTCGAGACACGCCGGCTCGTCAACGGGCTCAAGCTGAACACCGTCTGCGTCGAGGCCCGCTGCCCGAATCTGACGGAGTGCTGGTCGCGGCATACGGCGACGTTCATGATCCTGGGCGACAAGTGCACGCGGCGGTGCCGGTTCTGTGCGGTGACGACCGCGCGCCCCGATCCGCCGGATGACGGGGAGCCCGAGCGTTTGGCCGAGGCTGCGGCGCACCTGGGCTTGCGGCACGTCGTCATTACATCGGTGGCGCGCGATGATCTGAGGGATGAGGGCGCCGGCCATTTCGCCCGCTGTATTAGCGCTATCCGTCGACGGCTACCGGGGGTGACGGTCGAAGTGCTGGTGCCGGACTTCCATGCGCGGCGTGAGTGCGTGCAAGTCGTGGCCGATATGGCCCCGGAGGTTTTCAACCACAACGTCGAGACGGTGCCGAGCCTGCACAAGCGCGTGCGGCCGCAGGCCAAGTATCCGCGTTCGCTGGAGACGCTGCGGCTGGCGAAGGAGCTGCGCCCGGAGGGGAGGACCAAGAGCGGGGTGATGGTGGGGCTGGGCGAGACGCGCGCTGAGCTCGTGCAGGTCTGCCACGACCTGCGCAGCGTCGGCTGCGACCTGCTCACGATCGGGCAGTATCTCAAGCCCTCGGCGCCGCAGGACAACGGCCATCTGCCGGTCGAGCGGTTCTACACGCCGGCGGAGTTTGACGAGCTGGGTGCGATTGCCAAGGATCTGGGTTTCGCCGCGGTCGCCAGCGGCCCATTTGTCCGCAGCAGCTACTTCGCGGAAAGCATTTATCAGGCGTCGGGTTAACCCCGCCGCCAGCGCCAGTTCTGAGGGATCTGCGCCAACACTTGGGGCGTGTCACGCGTCTAATACGTGCACGGCGGTTGCGAGGTGGCAGCCGCCCCGGAGGCCATTCATGGACAGTCAGCCGGAAAGCGACCTGTTGGCGCAACTCCGGGCTGGTCGCCGCGAGGCCTACGAGTGGCTCGTGCGGGTCTATCACGCGCCGATCTACCGGCTGCTGGCCCACCTGACCCAGGATCCCGGGCGTGCCGAGGAGCTGACTTGCGAGACGTTCAGTGCGGCCTGGGAGGGTCTCCCCCACTTCCTCGGGCAAGCGCGGCTGGGAACGTGGCTGCATGGCATTGCGTATCGCAAGTTCGTGGCGGACTGGCGCGGCCGTCGCCGGCGGCGCCTGGCGGAAGGACACCTTCGCACTGGTGGATCGTTGCCCGAACGGGCGCGGCCGCTGGAGGTGCTGTTGGCGGATGAGCGAGACCGGCAGTTGTACGAAGTGACCCAGAGTCTGCCGCTAACGGAGCGGTGTGTCATTTTTCTGCACTATTTGCAGGAGCTGAGCCTGGACGAGACGGCCCGAGTTCTCGGGAAGCCAGTTGGGACGGTTAAGTGGCGTGTCAATTGCGCCCTGCGGCGATTGAGGGATCTGCTCACGAGGACGACCAGCTATGAATGCACCCGATGAACAACCGTGGGGAGATCTCACGCTCGAGGCCCTGAAGGAGCGCCTGCGCGGCCTGCCGCCGCCGGCGGTGCCGCCCGGGCTCGAGTCGCAGCTTCTTGGGACAATCCCGCCGTTGCCGCGCGTTGCTGGGCCGCGTCGCCGGGGAATTCGCCTGATGGTCTGTGCGGTGCTCGGGCTGGCGGCGGCCCTGGTAGTGGCAGTGCCACTGTTGCGGTCGGGAAGGACCGGCGCTGGTGAGACGCCGCTGCCGGGAGCTTTTGAGAGCACCTCTCCGCAATACATCCTTGCGGAGTTCGTTGGCCGAACAGCAAAGGAGAGCGACCCATGTTACATCTTGCCTGGCCATT
Organism: uncultured Planctomycetales bacterium; assembly: GCA_964638325.1. GTDB lineage: Bacteria > Planctomycetota > Phycisphaerae > UBA1845 > Fen-1342 > JALHJL01. Next base: position 30,521 of record CAZWYT010000009.1, on the reverse strand, counting down.
CCGAATCGCGGTTTTGATCACGACTGTCGTTGTGGCTGCCTTGGAAAGTGCGGGCCCGGCTCAGGCTGGGGAGCCGCCGAACCTGCTGCGTAATCCAGGTGCGGAAGAAGGCAAGAAGGCGGAGCCGTCCTTTTGGTTCCGTGCTTCGGTGCCGGTGGAAGGGCTGCGCCTCTGGCGTGCGCTCGATCAGGCCCATTCGGGTAAGGCCTGCCTGGCCATCGCTAACACGCATCAGTATGAGCACACGGTGTGCAACAACTGGGCCCAGGAACTCCAGGAGGTTCCGGTCGGGCGGACGATACGTTTGAGCGCGTACGTGAAAACCGCTGCCGTGGACAACGTGAACCTCTGCATTCAGTGCTGGGACGGAACCAAGAAGGAGATGCTGGCCTTCGCGAGCACACCCACCTTGGTTGGTGATGGGGACTGGAAATCGATCGCCACAACCCCGGTAGTTGTCCCGCCCCAGACCGCCGCGATCGTTGTCCGGGCCGTGCTGACCGGGAAAGGACGGGTCTGGTTCGACGACCTCAACCTGGCGGTAGTCGAGCAAGGTGAATCGGGCGCCGTGGAGGCGAGTCCCCACGTTGCGCCGACGTGCCCTCCGCCGGGGCGCGGGCAGGCGGGGGAGTCGCCCAGCCTGCTGCGCAATCCGGGTGTTGAGCAAGGGAAAGAGGCGGAGCCGTCGGACTGGTTCCGCGTTTGGGTACCGGCGGAGGGTCTCCGCATGTGGCGCGCCGTCGGTCAGGCCCATTCCGGTGAGGCGTGCTTGGCCATCGCCAACACCCATCAATATGACCAGCGGGTGTGGAACAATTGGGCGCAGGAGCTACAGGAGGTTCCGGTTGGGCGGAGCATCCGTCTGAGCGCATACGTGAAAACGGTCGGGGCGGACAACGTGAGCTTGTGTATTCAGTGCTGGGACGACACCAAGACCAAGCTGCTGGGCATTGTGAACAGCTCCACGTTGCGCGGCGACCAGCCGTGGACCGTGGTGACCACGCCGCCGCTGCTTGTTCCGCCGAAGACTGCCGCGGTCATGGTCCGAGCCGTCTTGGAGGGCAATGGACAGGTCTGGTTCGACGACCTCGACCTGGCGGTGGTCGAGGGTGAGGAGTCCGGCGCCGTGGATGAGCGTCTTCACGGCGTTTGGACCGGATATGAGGAGGGACGCGAGCAAGTGAAGTGGGTGGCCCTTTTTTGCCCGGATAAGGCCGTCCTCGTGGGCACCTCCGGGGAGGGCGGGTGTGGCATTGCTCGGACGGACACCACCCGCACGCCGCACTGCATTGACGCCACGGCGACCTGTTCTTGCTCCGCTGTGGAGGCGACAGGGGCCACCGTGCTGGGCATTTACCAGATCGCGGGCAACACACTGAAGCTATGTCTCAACCGCCCGGGGGCGCCCGCCCGCCCGCCCGATTTCGGCGCGGTGGGTTCGCGCGTGCTCCTCCTGACGCGCGAGGAGTAGGAAAAGGGGACATTCCACTTTTCCAAAAGAATCAGAATGTCCCCTTTCTTGGCTAGCTGTCCCGGAACTCGGGGAATTCGCGGTGCAGGCACTCCGGGCACAGGCCGTGGGAAAAGTAGGCGGCCGAGTGATCGCGGATGTGCTGCTCGATGGGGATCCAGTGTTCGCCGGCGCGGATCTTCTTTTAGTAGCTGCATACCGGGAGGAAGCCCTCAAGATAGCGGATGCGGGCGTGGTCGCGGTACGTCAGGCTAAGCGTGAGCACGCCCAGCAGGAGCACGAGGCCCGACTCGAGCAGGGCCTCCGGCGAGCGCAGCGTGCCCGGCACTCCCAGCAGATAATAGGACAAATCGAGGGTTTCGTCCGCCCAGATCACGCTGATGACCAGGGCGAAGCCGATCGCTTCATACAGCAGGATCGCTCGGGCGAGGAACGCCTTGCTCAGAGTGGAATCACTCCTCGACGGACGAAGGGGACACTCTACTTTTCGGGAGAATCAGAACGCGCCCCTTTCCATTCTTTGATTAGTTGTGCTGGGCGTAGCCGAGGCGGCTTAGCGCTTCGCCGATCTCGCCGAGCGTGGCCGGGTCGTCGATCGTCGCCGGCACCTTGTACTCCGTGCCGTCCGCGATCCTCTTCATCGTGCCGCGGAGGATCTTGCCGGAGCGCGTCTTCGGCAGGCGCTTGACGACCGCCGCCTGCTTGAACGACGCGACCGCGCCGATCTTGTCGCGGATCATCTGCACCAGCTCCTTGACGATGTCTCCGTCCGGCCGCGTCACGCCCGCCTTGAGCACCACCAGGCCGACTGGTACCTCCCCCTTCAGCTCGTCCGCGGCCCCAATGACCGAGCACTCGGCGACATCCGGGTGCGACGCGAGCACTTCCTCCATGCCGCCCGTCGAGAGCCGGTGCCCGGCGACGTTAATGATGTCGTCGATGCGGCTCATGATGTAGAGGTAGCCGTCCTCGTCCTGGTAGCCGGCGTCGCCGGTGAGGTAGTACCCCGGATACCGCGACAAGTAGGACTCGATGTAGCCGGCGTCGTTGTTCCACAGCGTCGGCAGACAGCCCGGCGGCAGCGGCAGCTTCACGCAGATGCTGCCATTCTGGCCCGGCTTCACGCGATCGCCCGCCTCGTCGAGAACGTGGACGTCGTAGCCCGGCGAGGCCTTGGTCGGCGAGCCGGGCTTGACGGGCAGCATGCCGAGGCCGAGGCAGTTGGCGGCGATGCCCCAGGCGGTCTCGGTCTGCCACCAGTGGTCAATGACGGGGACACCGAGGCGCTGCTGTGCCCAGATCAGCGTGTCGGGGTCGCAACGCTCGCCGGCGAGGAATAGGGCCTTGAACCCGCGCAGGTCATACTTCTTGATGAGGGTGCCTTGCGGGTCTTCGCGCTTGATGGCCCGAAACGCCGTCGGCGCCGTGAACAGGACCTTCACGCCGTGCTGGGAGATGACGCGCCAGAACGCGCCGGCGTCGGGCGTCCCGACGGGCTTGCCCTCGTAGACGATGGTGGTGCAGCCGGCGAGCAGCGGGGCGTAGACGATGTAGGAGTGGCCGACGACCCAGCCGATGTCCGAGGCGGCCCAGTACACGTCGCCAGCTTGGACGTCATAGATGTTCTTCATCGTCCACAGCATCGCGACCGCGTGGCCGCCGTGGTCGCGGACGACGCCCTTGGGGATGCCGGTCGTGCCGGACGTGTAGAGGATATAGAGCGGGTCGGTGGCGGCGAGGGGTATGCAGTCCGCCGGCGACGCGGTCTCCATGGCCACATGCCAGGGCAGGTCGCGCCGCGGCGTGAGTGGCGCGTCGACCTGTGGCCGCTGGAGGATGATGCACTTCTCCGGCTTGCTGTCGGCGAGGTTGATCGCTTCGTCGAGCAGCGGCTTGTACGGGATGACGCGCTTGCCCTCGATGCCGCACGACGCGGAGACGATCAGCTTCGGCTTGGCGTCGTTGATCCGCGTGGCGAGCTCTTTTGGGGCGAAACCGCCGAATACGACAGAGTGAATTGCGCCGATCCGCGCGCAGCCCAGCATGGCGACGAGGGCCTCCGGCACCATCGGCATGTAGATGATGACGCGGTCGCCCTTGCGGACGCCCTGTTTGACAAGCGCGCCGGCGAAGCGGGCCACTTGGTCGCGGAACTCGCGGTACGTGAGCTTCTGGACCGTGTCGGTCACAGGGCTGTCATAGATGAGCGCGAGCTGGTCGCCGCGCCCGGCGTCAACGTGGCGGTCGACGGCGTTGTAGCAGGTGTTCAGCTCGCCGCCGACGAACCAGCGGTAGAGGGGTTTGCGCGAGTCGTCGAGGACGCGGGTCCATTTGTGCGTCCAGTGGAGGCTCTCGGCCGCCGCGCCCCAAAAGCCCTCCGGGTCGTCCAGGGACTGTCGATACGCCGCCTCGTACGTCGAGCCGCTCATCCGTCGCACTCCTCTCAGGGCCCCGCGGCGATGATACGGGGCGGAGGCGGGCGATGCCACGTCGCGGGCGTCGTCGTTGCCAGATCTACGTTTCGGTTCGTAGTCGCATCAGTCACCGCCAAGTCGATGGCCGATGCAACACGTGCCCGTCCGGTTTCGCGACCGTGTCCGGGAGCTGACTGCGCTCGAGTGCAACAATCGGCATTGTCAGTTCAGCGTTCGCGGCCTGTAACAGGGCCACCGAGCGCCGTTCGGGCGGAAAACACACCACGATTCGTTTACGAGGGAAGAGCCTGCGTATCATGCGCGTTGGGGGGACGAGGTCACTGTCCGCAGAGAGGAGGAGCGCTACGTCGAGCCGATCGGCGAAGGCGTCGGCGAGCATCTGCGTGGCGATTTGGACATCGGTCATCTTCTCTTCGTGTGTGCGCCAAGCCGCGCCGCAATTCCGACAGCGAACATCCTTTCCGAGATAATGACCCTCGAAGATCTCGAGTGCCGGCAGGGTTTGTAACGCCTCCAAGAAAACCGCCTGCCGTCTTCGCGTCTCGTCCAGCTCACGGGCGCGCTCGGGGGGATCCGAGGGGCGCGCACCGGCAATCCGTGCCGTAAAGTATTTAGTAGCAACGAGTTGCTGATTCGGCCGAAGAAGGCACCGGGCTAAGGTGCAGAGGTCTACCCAGTAGCAGCGTTTCAGGCCCGCCTCCCGCAGCCCGAAGTACAGATTGAACCCGTCAATGTAGGCGATTACGCGTTCGACGGCCGCCAAAAACCTGTCCTCGCCGTATTCCCGCTTGACGAACCTGACGATACTTCGTAGCATATATTAACGTGGAAACCCCCCTGGAGATAGCATCTCCAGGCCGATCACCCGCCGCAAGGCGGGTGCTTCGTTAAAAGGGGGCGGTCGAGGACCTGGAGTTTCCGATCCGACGCGCTATGCGCGCCTCCTTCCCTCTAGCGCTTGATCGCCGTGGCGGGGATTTCGAAGCGGATTGGGTCGTCGTCGCGCCCGAAGTTCGCTGTCGGGAGTTCAAGGGTCAGGGTGGAGAACCGAGCAGCGGGGCGATCGAAGACGAGAACGTCCGTGACGCTGTCGCCGAAGCCCAAGACCGCTCGCTCCGTGGCGCCACTGACGGAGTATGTGGAACTGAAGTCTCGCAGATTGCACACGGCGCCTCGGTCATCGCGCAATGACACGGCGCTCCCTCTCCATGTTGAAAAGTCGATTGGCCTCCAATCGACACTTGTAACCTCAATTGCAATTCGCAGATAACGATCCGAGGATTCGAATTCCTTCCCGGTGGAAACCGCGATCAGTCCGACTTTGCCGATGGATGCAGAAGTCAAGGACACTTTGACATCGCCGCGTCGGACGGGCCCGCACAGCGGAGCAGGCTTAGGTCTCGGCGGCTGAGCTCCTTTGGGTGGCTGCTCGCTGTTCGGTTCGTGGCGGTCGGGCACGGCTTGCTCGGTGTCTCCAGGCCAAGTAATCACGCTCGAGGGAATCCGAATGCGGAGCATCCCATTCCCGCCGAAGCTTTGCGCCGGGAGCACAAGATTGAGGTGCTCAACGGTCTCAATCGGACGCTCAAAGACGAGAACGTCGGTTATGGATTTACCCGGGTAAACCGATGCTGACTCCGTGGCACCCGCCGGTTTCGCGCTAAGACCGAAGTCGATGCGCTGGTAAACGTTGTCGAAGTTGTCGCGGAGGACCGCGTAGTCGTTGGTGAAAGACACCGCGCGGCCCATAAAGGTGCGATATTGCACTTTTGTATTTGCGCCGACGTTGCTGATTTCGACTTCAATCGTTAGTAGTGGATCCGCTGACTTGCTATTCGATCCGTCGAATTCGCGCCTCAATGTCACCTTCCCCACCCTGGCTGAAGTTATTCGCACCGCTACGTTGCCCAGCGTCACGGTGTCGGTTGCATCAGCCCATTGCTCCTCGGGCTTCTCCGTTCTGGGCGGGGCCGGGGCGCTGGCAGGTCTTGTTCTTTCCGCCTGTTTCGCTAGTGAGTCGACAACCTTGCCGGCAGCATAGATCGGGACAAGCGCAACGAAGAGCGCAAGTCCTGAGACGGCGCACGCGCCGATTGAAAAGCCGATCCCCTCACCATTACGCGCAATGGCCACGAGCAAGCCGACGAGGCCTAAGAGCAGTCCCAGCGCGCTGAGCGGGACTCCGAGCAGTGCGATCAGGGGTATCCAGCATATGAGCAGCCCGAGTATCCCGAGCACGAGGCCCGCTACGCCAAGACTTGATGAGCGCCGGGGAGTGTTAACGTTGACCGTTGGGATGGACATGACACCCTCGCTTTCCCCTAGCCCAGGCCGACGATGAGTCCTCGCGGCTCAAAAGTCATTGCGGGGGGGGAAAACCCAGCGCCGGCGATGGCTCGGCATTCTAACCCGCCAAGCTTTCCTCGCATCGACGATCGCCGCCGGCTCGTCCCGGTCAATGCGGAACCACGGCTTCCACGTGAAACGCCCACTTCCGCGCCCTCGACACAGGTCAGACTTGCCCCGAGGCACCTTCATTATAACAGGGCCCGTATGCGGTCGCACGACCCTGAGCCGCTCGCCGGGGGCGCGCTACGGTTCCTACCAGGCCGCATCTCCGACGATGGCTTTCGATTGACCGCCCCGCGGGCGCGCGGGTAGCCTAAACTCATGATGACGACTGCGAGTCCGGCCGTTTCCCCGGCCGCCGTTTGGCTGGGGCGCTTGCGCTTCGTGGTGGCGACCGCCTTGCTGTGGGCCGGATTGCACTACCTTGTCGGCTGGACGCTGCCGCGCGGCGTCGATCGGCCGCTCGTGCTGTCGTCGTCGGTGTACGGACCACTGGCCGGCGTGCTGGTGATCGTGGTGCTGTGGGCCGGCACCGCGCTGGCGAGTTGGCTGGCGCGGCCGCGTGGCCGCGGAGCGGCGCTGTTCATGGTAGGCCTGGCGCTAGCATTGTGGGCGGCCGAGGGCGGGCGGCGCGGCGGGACCATGGACGATTGGCTGATCCGCTGCAACGTCAATCCGGGTGCGCCGACGGGCACGCCCTATTGGGGATTGCTCGCAGACTACGTTTACCTGCTCGTCGCGGTCGCGGGGGCCAACGTGATCGCGGCATGGTTCCACGGGTCCGGCGAACCGCCAGCCGTAGGCGGCCTCCTGCGGCGCGCCTTCGCGCTTGGGGCGAGTCCGGACGAGCGACGCCGCAGGCTTGCTGCGCTAGTCGCTACGGTGGTCGTCGCGGGCGTGGCGACATTGATTCTGATGGGGCCGCCGCTCGCGGCCACTTACCGCGGGCAGGTGTATTTCGCCGTGGGGATCGGACTGTTTGCGGGGGTGTTCGTCGCGCGGCGGGTGATGAAGGCGAGCGAATTGACGTGGTTCTGGCTGGCCCCGTTTTTGCTCGGTATCGTGGGGTTGCTGGTGGCCGGGCTGCGACCGTACCTGATGTTGCCGCCGGAGTATCAGCACATCAACGTCATCCCCGCCTGGGGTCTGGCGCGGGCCCTGCCGGTCGAGATGGTCGGGGTGGGGCTGGTGGGGGCGTTCTGGATGCTCCGGGGGCCTCCCGAGGCCGCCCCGGGACCGGGAGGTTGATCGGAGCTGCGCATGTATCTCCGGCGGGGAAAGGGACGCACCGAGACGTGGGAGGAGCTCCGCGACCGGCTGGTCGCCGAGACGTCGGCCTTCGTGACCGAGGCGTTGCGTCACCCGGAGCTCGCGGTTCGCATCCCCATGATTCCCGCGGACAGTGCCCGCTTTCCGCCATCGCTGACGTACGCGTTCTGGGACACGATCCTGTTTGATTGACTTTAGACCTCCAGAAAGAACCCGCCACACCAGTGGCGGGGCGAGGCAGCCCCGCCCTTGCGGGCGGGGTTCTGATAGGCGCTCTTACAGACGGGCCGGGGCTCTTTCGCTCGCGCTCGGGGCTCGTACCGGTCGCGAGGTGTGCGAACGCGGCGTGTCCGCCGGCACAATCGACGCCCTCTGCGTCCCACGCTAGCATCGCTTTGTGCGAATCCTGGTTTTTCAGTTTGTTTCGGAGCAGCGCGGCCGGCCCGTGCCGCGTTTCGACCCCCAGCTCGGCACGCTGCTGGCCCTGCTCGAACGGCGGGAGCACCAGATGTCCCTGGCGGGTTTGGCCCGGTTCGACCTGAGCAAGGCGAAGGCCGCGCTGGCCCAGGGGCTGCCGCAGCTCATTTACGCAGATATCTCGGCGGTCTGTGTCGACGCGGCCCGTCGCACCCTGGAGTATCTCGAACAGCATGAATTCGTGCCGGTCGTCGCCGGCGGGCAATTCCCGACGGTCGATCCGGCCGCCGCGCTCAGTCTGCCGGGCGTGCGGGCCGTCGCGGTAGGCGAACCCGATGCGTCGCTGGTCACTTACCTGGAGCGCATGAAGGACCCGGCGGTCGGGCAACTGGTGTCGGGCATGTGGTCGCGGGACGAGCGCGGCTTGGCCCGGCCGGAGCTGCCCCCGCTCGTTGAAGACCTCAACTCGCTGCCGTTTGCGCACCGCGAGCTGTTCAACTACGCGGACGTCGTCCGCCGGACCGGGCAGATCGAAATCGCCATCGGCCGCGGCTGCCCGCAACGGTGCACCTACTGCCTGAATGATCGTGTGGCGGCGTTGTACGAAGGGCGTGGGACGTGGGTGCGGCGGCGCTCGGCGGGGAACATCCTGGCGGAGATCGCGCTGTTGCGCGAGCGGTACGCGGGCGTCGAGCGCGTGCGCTTCCTGGACCACACGTTCGTCCTGGATGCGGAGTGGCTGGCCGAGTTTCTCGCGGCCTACAAACACAAGTGCGGTCTGCCTTTTCGCTGCCACCTGCGGGCCAACGCGGCGTATGAAGAGACGGTCCGGCTGTTGGCCGACGCGGGCTGTGAGCGCGTCGACGTGGAGTTGATCAGCGGCAGCGACTTCATCCGCAACGAGATCTTCGAGATGGACTTGAGCGGCGAGCAGGTTCGCGTGACGTTTGAAGGGCTGCGGGCGGCGGGCATTCGTGCGCGAGCCATCGTTTATCTGGGGGCCCCGTATGCGAGCGAGGCTTCTCTGGCGGATACGCGCCGGCTACTCCTGGAGCTCAGGCCTGACCTGGTGGATGTGCGAGCGTATCACCCCTGGCCCGGCACACGAGCCTGGGAGCTGTGCCGCGAGCAGGGGTGGCTGCACTCGCGCGGCGAGGAGCAATACCGCAGCGATCGGACGGGCATCGACATGCCCGCCTGCCGGCCCGAACTGGTGGCCGCTTTTATCAGACGCTTGCGCGGGGAGCTGCCCACCGGCGGCAGCGAGCGGTGGTGGCGGCGGTGGTCGGCGGCCCCGCGCACGGCCTGGGAGCAGGTTTTCCAGCGGCGGCGGCTATAATTCGCCGGCTATCGGCCCCGACCGCGGACCCGCGCGCGAAGCACGCTCGATAGGATCAAGGTATGAGAGTAGTCGCTGCCACCATCGGCCAGACGATCCTGCTGCTCGTGATCGGCGGCGCGCTCGGGCTGAGCGTGAACGCCTGTCGCGGCAAGGACAAGATCAGCCTGAGCCGGAACTACTTCCCGCCACCTAAGCCAATGGTAATGCCCACTACGGCCCCGGTCGACGTTGCGTCAGGGCCCGAGACGCAGCCGGCCCCGAAGAGCGAGTTCCAGGAACTGACTCTTGAGGACGTCATCCAGCTTTACGACGATCCGAAGGCGGGGACCGGCGAGTACGTGTTTGTGGACGCCCGCGCCGACGAGCCGTACCAGAATGGGCACATCCCGGGCGCCGTGCAGTGCGACTACTACCGCTCCGAGCAGTCGCTGCCGGGCGTGCTCGACCGCGCGTACGGGGCGGACAAGGTCATCGTGTACTGCAACGGCGGCGATTGCGAGGACAGCCTGCTGGTGTGCCGCGAGTTCATGAATCTGGCGGTGCCGCTGGAGAAGATCTATCTCTTCCGTGGCGGTTGGCAGGAATGGAAGCAGAGCGGCATGCCGTTCGAGCAGAAGTGAAAGGTAGGCGCCGTGCACAGTTCCCCGGGCCTAATTTGCCGAATCGATGCGACCGGGATTCCACTCCTGTTGGCGCGGCTCGGCGTCGGCGGGATGTTCGCGTACCTGGCGTACATGAAGCTGCGGGACCCGATCAACTTCCTGAAGCTCACACACGAGTACGGCATTTTGCCGCCGGATCAGCCCCTCTTCTTGAACCTGACGGCCGTGGCCCTGCCGTGGCTGGAGATGGTGTGCGCGGTCGCGCTGCTGCTGGGCGCTGGGCGGCGCGGAGCCGGGCTCCTGGTCACGGGCATGCTGCTGTTCTTCACGCCGCTGTTGATCCTGCGGGCCCACGGGCTGTACACGGCCACCGGCAGCGCGTTCGCCACGTTCTGCGCGGTGAAGTTCGACTGCGGCTGCGGCACGGGCGAAGTACTCATCTGCCCTAAACTGGCGGAGAACCTCGCGCTGCTGGCGGGTGCGCTGATTGCGCTGTTCTCGACCTCGCGGCGCTTCTGTCTGGAGAACCTTTTTACGCGGCGGCGGGCGGCGGCCCTGGTGCCGCCGGTGCCCGAGCCGGCCTGACGCGGCGCACGGAGTCTGGCCCTATGGACGTGATCATCGATCTGTGTGTGATTCCCCTCGGGGTCGGGGTGTCGGTCTCGAAGTACGTGGCGGCCTGCGAGCGTGTGCTGCAGGAGGCGGGCCTGAAAACACATCTGCACGCTTATGGGACGAACGTCGAAGGGGAGTGGGACGCGGTTTTCGCCGCGGTGAAGCGCTGCCATGAGGTCGTGCACGCGCTGGGGGCGCCGCGGATTTCTACCACCCTGCGCGTCGGGACGCGTACTGACCGGCCGCAGACCATGGACGATAAAATCCGCAGCGTGGAGCAGAAGCTACGCGGCGCCGAGTGATTCGGACGATCCGGGGGGTGCCGACCCTGGGGGCGAATGCCTCTAATATCTGCTGCGCGATTTACCGCGCCCCGCGCACATTCCGATTCTTAATCTTGCAGGGATAGGTAGGCGAGCCGTGCGGGACGACTCGCCGTTGCGCGCTGTAAACAGGCGGACACGTAATGAACATCCAGGTACCACCAATCGTTTTCAGCAAGCCCCTGGGTTCCATGACGGCGACCTGGGTGCGGGGCGAAGTCATCCTCTTCGTGCGCGAGACCGAATGGGGGCTGAAGCGTTATCCGCCAGCCTGCCGTGTCGAGGTGCGCCTCTGGAGCTGGGAGATCGACAATGTCCCGCTCGTGGCGCTGGTCCTGCGCTTCGCGCGAAGCGATTCCGCCACGTTTGATTGTCACCTGGACGTGCAGACCCCCGCGGGTCTGCGCATGCTCCAGGGTCTGGCGTCACAGTCGCAGATTGACGTGCATCTGGTCGCGGACCAGACGGTTCGGACATTTCGGGTGGCGAATCCAGCGCCGGAGGAAGCGGCGCGTCTGGTCGACAAGGTCCACGCGCGCAAGCCCCCGTCGGCGGACGACGTGGAGCGCGCCATGGCCCGCCTCAACCAGCTTTACCCCACCGCGCGGGATCTCTGGTGGAACGGTGCGCGGTGCGCCCTGAGTTGAGGTCAATCGACGGGTCTGAAGGCCTCGACCAGACCGATCATCCCGCCGCCGCGCTGGAGCAGTCGCACGCCGACGAATCCCGCCTCGCTTAGGCTGCTGCGAATCTCCTCGAGCGTGTAGACGTCGCCGCCCGGCGTTCCCACGAGCATGTTCACGGCGAAAACGGCGCCGTCCCGTGGGTCGAGGCGGTCCGGGCTCATGATGTGGTCGCGGATCACGATCCGCCCGCCGGGCACCAGGGCGCGGCAGATCTTCCGGTACAGGTCGAGGTTCTGCACCAGGCTGTTCTGGTGGATGATCGCCGACAGCAGGGCCAGGTCATGCCCCGGGGGCAGCTCGTCGTGCTCAAAGTCGCCGCCCACCAGCGTGACACGGTCCAACACGCCGGCCTCACGGAGTCGCGCGCGGGCGATTTCAACGACCGCGGGCCGATCGAAGAGCGTGGCCCGCATCTGCGGAGCGGCCTTCAGAAACGCGATCGTGAATGTTCCTGGCCCGCCGCCGACGTCGAGCAGCGACCGGGCGCGGCCGGGATCGACGGCCGCGACGATACCCGGCGCGCGCGGGGCGGCGACCACGTGCATGGCACCGATGAAGGCCTGAAGGCCGGCCTCGTCCCGTGGTGCCTGCGCCAGCGCGATCGCCGCCGCATCGCCACGCACCACGCCGGTCAGCTCCGACCAGCGCCGCCAGAGCGACGCCGAGTGCAGTACCATCGGTAACACCGTGGCGGGGGCGTTTTGCGCAAGGTGGGGGGCGAGGCCGGGTGCACAGTCGTACTTGCCGTCTCGTTTCTGTAACAACTCCATAGCCGCCAGCGCATCGAGCAGGATCGTGACGGCGCGCTCGTGGCCGCGGATGCGCTGCGTGACCTCCGCGGCGGTCAGCGGCGCGGGTGCAAGCAGCGTGAACAGGTCCAACTCCGCCGCGGTGAGTAGGATGCGACACTCCCAGAAGCTGCGGGCCAGGGCCAGGATGGCGTCGGCGTTGGGCGCGGGCATCGGGTTCTCCTTGCAGGGGGCGCTGCCGCGGTGGCCGGCGTACGCGCCGCTCCGGAATCATAGCAGCGCTGCGGCTCAGGTGAGTGGGGGACGGCCGGGGCGCTGCTCACCGCTGTCGGCGTGGCCGTACCGTACTGGCAACGCTAGCATGACCGCCATGCCAGCGCAGGTCATGCAGTACGCCGCCCCCGATATTCTCGCGACCGTGCAGCGCTATTGGGGTTTCGACCGGCTGCGGCCGCTCCAGGAGGAGGCGATCCGTGCCGGCCTGG
>CAZWYT010000009.1:0-17678 GCA_964638325.1 uncultured Planctomycetales bacterium | reverse complement strand
TGGGGTTTCGACCGGCTGCGGCCGCTCCAGGAGGAGGCGATCCGTGCCGGCCTGGAGCAACGCGATTCGCTGGTCGTGCTGCCGACCGGCGGCGGCAAGTCGCTCTGCTACCAGGTGCCGCCCGCGCTCGTCGGCCGTACGGATGTCGTCGTCTCGCCGCTCATCGCGCTGATGAAGGACCAGGTGGACGGCTTACGGCAGTGTGGCTACCCGGCCGCCGCGCTGCACAGCGGTCTGCCGGCCGCGGTTCAGCGCCAGCTCGAAGGCCGGATCAGCAGCGGCGCCTGCCGCTTGATCTTCGTCGCGCCGGAGCGGCTGCTGGCGCCGGGCTTCTTCGAGCTGCTCGAGCGCCTGCCGGTCCGGGCCTTCGCGATCGACGAGGCGCACTGCATCAGCCATTGGGGCCACGACTTCCGCCGCGAGTACCGCCAGCTCGCCGTGCTCAAGCAGCGCTTCCCGCGCGCCAGCGTCCACGGCTACACGGCGACCGCGACCGAGCGCGTCCGGCAGGACATCGTGGCGCAATTGCGGCTGGTGGACCCGACCGTCCTGGTCGGCACGTTCGATCGGCCGAACCTGGTCTATCGCGTCGTGCCGCGGGTGGACGTCGAGCAGCAAGTGCTCGAGGTCCTCCGCCGTCACGTGGGCCAGGCCGCCATTGTGTATTGCATCACGCGGCGGGACACCGAGAGCCTGACGCGGTATCTCGCGACGTCCGGCGTGCGCGCCGCGTGCTACCACGCCGGGCTGGGCGCGGAAGAGCGCCGCGCGACGCAGGAGCGTTTCTCGCGCGAGGAGCTGGACGTCATCGTCGCCACGGTCGCGTTCGGCATGGGCATCGACCGCAGCGACGTGCGCTGCGTGGTGCATAGCGCGCTGCCCAAGACGATCGAGCATTACCAGCAGGAGACGGGCCGCGCGGGGCGCGACGGGCTGGAGGCGGAGTGCGTGCTCTTCTACTCGCCGGCCGATGCGATCCGTTGGGAGAGCCTGATCCGCAAGAGCGCCCTGGATGCCGACCGGCCGGACGAGGTCATTGCCGCCGGGCTGGAACTGCTCGGCCACATGCGGGGATTCGCGGGTGGTTATGCGTGCCGGCACAAGCGGCTGTCGGAGTACTTCGGGCAGGCCTATCCGCGGCCCAAGTGCGGCGCGTGCGACGTGTGTCTGGATGAGGGCGAGGTCGACGAGGAGGCGACCCTCGTGGCGCAGAAGATCCTGTCGTGCGTGGCGCGCGTCGCGCAGCGCTTCGGCGTCGGCCACGTCGTCAAGGTGCTCACCGGCAGCAACGACCAGGTGGTCCGGTCCTGCCGCCACGACCGCCTCAGTACCTTCGGCCTGCTGCGCGACATGGACGCCAAGAAGCTGACGAATCTCGTGTTTCAACTCGTGGAGCAGGGGGTGCTGGATCGGACCGCGTCCGACCGCCCGCTGCTCAAGCTCAACGCAGCTTCGTGGGCAGTGTTGCGCGGCGAGCGGCACGTCCGGCTCGTGCTGCCGCGCCAGCGCGTCGTTAAGGCGACGCAAGTCGAGGCCAACGCGTGGGACGGCGTGGACCGCGCCCTGTTCGAAAGTCTGCGCGACCTGCGCCGCACGATCGCCGCCGAAGGCAGCGTGCCGGCGTTTGTGGTCTTCGGCGATGCAGCGTTGCGCGACATGGCCCGGCGCCGGCCGTGCACGCCGGAGGAGTTCCGCGCGGTCCACGGCGTCGGGGAGCAGAAGCTGCGCACGTTCGGTCCGCGTTTCATCGCGCACATCAAGGCCTATTGCGGCTGTTAGGAGTCGGTCGAAAAAGGCACTGGCCCCGAGCGGCTCCGCCGTGAGGTGCCTGTCCCTTTTTGGACGGACTCCCAACCTACGCGCCTTCTCTACTGAATCGCGGTGCACCATGCTGGCGGTCACGCCCCCACGGTGCACCGGTTTGATTGGAGCCCGCCGGCTGTAGCGGCCGACGGGCGTGAGAAAAAAACGGGTACAGGCACCGCGGACGGGCCGTTCGTGCGAACCGGACGTAGCCGGCGCGGTCCGCCGCGGCGGACAGTCCCCGTTTTTTTCTCACGGTCGACCTTCGCGTCGGCCGTGGTCAGAGGACGCAACGGGGGCGACGGGCCAAACCGCGTTTTCGAACCGCCAGGGCAAGAGTCTCAAGGGTCTCATGTTTGTGGGGGGCGTAAATGAGACCCTTCGGCGCTTCGCGTCCAATTCGCCTTGTTATTGGACGTACTCGCGCTTCGGCGAGCATCTTCGTTATAGGGCCTGCGTTCCTCCGACGCTTGGCACGGAATTATCGGGCGGGCGAGCATCGTTGATACTGTTGATACCCTTGGTCTGGCGACGCGGTCGGGCACGAGAATCACCGCAGAGAACGGTGAGGATTCGGCGCGCAGAGCGGGCATTTGCCTGTACCTCCGTTGAAGAATGGCACGGGTTCGAGGGGCCGAGGAGCCCAGCGGTCGAGATTGGCCGCGGGGAGCGGAATTAGTACAGGGAATGAGGGATTTAGGGAGTGAGGGATCAAGTTCGGCGGCCCCCGATTGGGGCCGCGGTGGCGCGGGTGTCCGCTGGTAAAGAATTCAAAAAGACCTGAGAAGCATCTAAGCGCTTTTCGCGCAGACGGCATTAGCCCCTTCAGCGTAGGCTCCGTTGCCGGACCTTCTTGACGCGCGAGCTCACCGGCGGTCACGTGCCGAGATCGTTGCCGGCGGCGCGGAACCAGTGCGCCTTCATTTGGCCAAGGAACTCCTGCGTCAGAGGGTAGCGCGACGCATTGCCGATCACGGCGTCGATCCCGCAACAAGGGCACAGCGCCGTCTGGCCGGCGTCGATCCACTCACGAATCTTCGCGGGCTCGAAAGTCTTGCAGCAGTAGAAACAGCCGCACAACGTGGATCCGATGACCTGCTCGCGGTGGCGGCTCGAGTCGCGATGCGCTGCGATGTAGTCAGGCTCGTGCATGTTCTCGGCCCTCTCCAGGGCGAAAGCGCCCCGCAATTTTACCCGGCCCAGTCCGAAGCGGGGACGTCTGCACAGGCGGTATAATGAGCCCAGGGGTAGTCGTGTCGGCGGCGCATGGCCACGTCGCAGGTCGAGCGATGTGATGCCCCTCGCTGCGGCTCGGGCTCCGATCGCGAGGGCGCAACGCGCGAGCCCGGCACGGGACACTTCGTCGGCTCCTCCCTTGATGGGAGGGGAGGATTGGGGGAGGGGTGGCTTTCCCGGATTCCACGGGCTGGCGCCACGTGGCTACTGCCAGTCGCCCCATGCGGGGCTCTGCGGTGCCAATCCTCGGCGCACTGCGCGGCCTGCGGTTCTAGGTCCGCTCGCTCGCGCTCGCGGCTCGTATCCGACTCCGGGACGACTCGGCCGCCGCACGGAAGAGGCTCAGTCCGAGCCCGGTCTTCTTGCCGCGTTTCGTGGTG
This sequence comes from uncultured Planctomycetales bacterium, assembly GCA_964638325.1. Classification (GTDB taxonomy): domain Bacteria; phylum Planctomycetota; class Phycisphaerae; order UBA1845; family Fen-1342; genus JALHJL01. Next base: position 14,259 of record CAZWYT010000009.1, on the reverse strand, counting down.
TAGAAGGGGTCCAGCACCTGTTCGGGGGGCACCTTCAGCCCCGTCCCGTTGTCCTCCACGACGACGCGCAGCAGGTCCTGGGCAGGCAGCGCCTCCACTGTCACGGCAATCACGGACGCCCGCGCCCGGATCGAGTTCTCCATCAGGTCCAGGATGTGGAGGGCGATCTCACGCACACCGCACCCCCCGGCCGCCCGCGCCGCGCAGTGCCAACACGAACTCGTTGAACGTCGGCGCCTCCATGACGAACACCGACCGCGCGCTCCCGATGTCCCCAAGAGAATGACTGTCCGACGAAGCCAGAACTGGCAAACCGTAGCCCGCGAACTCCGGCGCTCGCGACGGGAACCCCGGCGCCGAGAAGACCTCGATCGCGTCAAAACCGGCATCCCGCGGGAACAAACCGAGCTGGCTGATGACGCTGAATGACGGCCGGTTCACATGCGCCGCTACCGCAACTCCATCGTTGCGGTGAATCAGCTCCACCGCCGCGGAGAGCTCGAAGGTCGACGCGACGGCCAGCATGCGCTGCTCCAGCCCGAGAACCCGCCCGTGCGAATCCATCTGCCGCTGCGGCCCGAAACGCCGGTAGTACGCGGCGTCCGCCGGCGGCAGCGTGGCGCCGACTTCGGCCGCCGCGGCGCCCGCATGCGCCGCGTCCGGGAAGAGCGCAAGCACGTGCACCTCTTCAGCAGTGGTGAGCTCCATGCCCGCCAGAACCGCGAGGCGGTCGCCGGCCGCCGCCTGCGTGGCCGCCGTGTTGCCGGCCGCGTTGTGGTCGCAGATCGCAATCATCGAGAGTCCGCTATCCAGGGCAGCCTGCACAATGGCCGGCGGCGTCATGTCCTCCGCCGCACAGGGCGAAAGCACCGTGTGAATGTGCAGGTCGGCCAGGAAGGCGTTCACGCATGGGGCCCTCGCAGGCCGAGCTCATAGAGTCGGCCGACGACATCGAACGCCGACGCCTTCGTCGTGTACAACGCGATGCCTTCCTCCACCGCCTTGGCCCGCACGGTCTCGTCCGGCACGCGGTCCAGGGCGAAGATCACCCCCGCCAGTTCCGCCTGCACAGCGACGGCGATCACGTTCAAATGCACTTGGACAGTCAGGAGCACACCGCCCTTTGGGGCGTTCGCCAGCACGTCGCTCAGCAGGTCGGAGACGTAGCCGGCCGTGATCTCGTCCGCGGTCGGCGGCACCCCCGGCGTCAGGCACTGGAGTTCGAGCCGGGTGGCGAGTTCGCTCAGTTTCATGGGGTTTTCTCCTGGTCTGAGGCGCCGCCGGAATCTTGGCGCGCGGGAGGAGCGGCCGCCGGCCCGCGACGCACGCACGCGTCGGGCGTGGTCCGTCCGAGCACGATGTCCTCCGCCAGTGCCGCACACGTTGGGGCCCCGCAGATTGCGCAGTCGCTGCCGGGCAGCGCGCGTGTCAGCTTGTCGATTTTCGCCAGCTTCTGGATCGCCTTGCCCATGTCGGCATCCAGCCGCAAACCTTTGCGCGGCTCGAACGGCGTTGTCCGGCGAAGGGCCCGCGGCGTAACGGCGGGAGTGACGGCGGGCGGCACCCAGCGCTGCCGCGCGAGGTACGGATCCTCCGCCAGCAGCGGCGAGCCGAAGCAGCCGGCATCGCAGATCCAGGGTTCCACGGCCCGGACATCGCCGGCCAGGCCGTCTTCAATCGCCTCGAGAATGCTCAGCACGTGCCGCACGCCCGTCACCCGCAGAACCCGGTTGGGCACGGCGGGCTGGACATCGTCAGCCGCGGTCGAGTCTGCGGCTTCCCTGGGCCCCGTCGCCACGCGTGGCAGAATCGCCGCCCGCAGCGCCGCCGGCAGAATCAGGTCGGGTTTCGGGTTGCCATTGCCGCCCAGCAGCGCCGTCCGTTGGCACGGGCAACTCACCACAAAGGTCACGCGCTGCCCGCGGATTTCCGCCGCCAGCGCCACGACCGCCGACTCAAACGGGGCAAGTTGCGGAAGGAGCGATGGGAAACGCGTCTCGATCAGGTTCACCACAGCGGGGCAGGCCGGTGAGATCACCGGGCGCGTGGTCGCTTCCGCCCAGGCATAGTCGACGACCGCGGCGCGCAGCGCGGCTTCCCAGTCCGCCGTGATGCGCACATCGCGGTGACCCAAGGCTGCTAGCTCGGCCAAGACCCGCGCGGTCCCGACGCCGGCCCCGAACTGCACCAGGCTCTCCGGGGTCAGCACGAGGATCGCGCCCTCCGACGGCCGGAGGGTCTCCGTAGTGCCCTGCATCGTGAGCGCGGCGGTGGGGCAAGCACCGATGCACGCCGTGCAATCAATGCACAGGTAGTCGAGCACTTCGGGCCGGCCGCGAAACACGCGCACCGCCTGTGTCGGGCACGCACGCACGCAGCGTAGCGACTGTTTGCAGCGGTCGGCGACGATGCGCACGGAATGGCGTCCAGCCCCGTAGAGGCTCTGCGGCTTCAGGAGAATCGTGAAGCTCACCCGCGTGCTGTGCCCGACGGTCGACTCGATCGCGAACCGATCGCTGCTCTTCTTGATGTTCGGCAGACCCATCCCGGCCCCGAAGCCCAGTTCGCGGGCCACGGCGGACGCCGTCGAGAACCCGGGCCGCAGCGCCTGCTCGATGTCGGGAATCCCCGGCCCTTGATCGATCACTTCTACATCAAGTTGTCTGCTTTGCAGCGTAGCCCGCAGCTCGCCGCGCTGCGCGTGGATGACCACGTTCATCTCGGCTTCGTAGGCCGCGGTCATCGCCCGGCGAACTACTGCCGGATCGGCTCCCACCTTCTTGAGCTGTTCCTTGACCGAGCGAGACGCCGCCCCGCCATGCTCGTAATCCCCGCCCTGGATGCTGTACGAGATGGTGTTCATGGGGTCGGTCGCTGCTCCTGGGACAGCGCCTGGTAGATATGCCCAGAGGTCTCAAACAGGCCGACCGGCGAGACTAGCAGCAGCGTGCCGTGCTCGGCGGCCGTCTGGAGCGTGGCCGGGTCGGGTGTCTGCCCGTTTACGAGGCAGATGCCGGGGATGTCCATCAGCTCGGCCACGCGCATCAGGTGCGTGCTCGCGAGGTTGCTGACCAGTAGCATGTGGTCGCCCGCCGCGTTGAGCAGGTCGCTGATGCGGTCGCCGGCGTAAACCTGTTCCAGATCTATGCTTACGGCTTTGCCCGGGGCAAGCACCTGAGCTCCGATGCGGCGTGCCACTTCGTCGAGCATCATCAGCGCACCCGTGGACCTCTAGCAGTGCCACCCGCCGAATCCAGCCGCACGCGGCGGGACACCCGCCCGGATGCAGCGTCGCCCGCGGCATCAAACAATGCAGGTTGGCAAATGGCGGACCAGCGGTGGCGGCTAGGTACGCGTGTTTAACGCGCACCGGCCCGCCCGCGAAAGGACCGCCCATGCGGAATATCGCGCAGAGGCATGAAAACCTCACCAGCGGCGATGTTGAGATGGCAATCAAGCAGACGATTGCCTTGTAAATCGTCTCGGCCGTGCAGCCCAGCCCTGGACGGCTGGGCCACGAGTGTTTCGCCTGATGCGCGCGGCCCGATAGAATCACCTCAGTGGCAGTGGATGTGTTTGACAACATCCGCACTGATCCGCGTCTGGAAGAGCTGACTCGACTGCTGGACCGAACCCCGCCCACCGGCAAGATGCCGGGGCCGCGACACGGGGCGGTGGCGGCCGAGAGCTTGTGGGGGAGTTCTGCACCCATTCTGGCCGCACTGGCTGCCGAGCGGCTCCGGCGTCCGCTCCTGCTGGTCACGGCACACGCCGATGAGGCGGATGACATCCGCGACGACATTGAGACCGCGCTCGGGACGGTGCCCGAACTCCTGCCCCAGCTCGACACCCTGCCGCAGGACGCAGTCGGGCCGGACGAGTTGGCGGGCGAGCGCCTGCGCTTGTGTCTCAGCCTGATGTCGTTCCTTTCGACAGCGACCACCCGCGGGACGCCGGTGCCACAGCCTCGCATCGTCGCACCGATCATGGCCCTGATGCAGCCGGTGCCGTCGGCGGACGCCATCACGGCCCGGTCGTTCTCCGTCACCGTCGGGCAGACGCTCGATCCGGACCATGTCGTCCGCTGGCTCGGCGAACACGGCTTCCAGCGCTGTGACGCCGTCGAAGTGCCCGGTGATTGTGCCCGCCGCGGCGGCATCGTCGACATCTACTCGAACGCTCACACCGACCCGGTCCGCATCGAGTTCTTCGGCGATGAGACCTCGTCGATCCGCTTGTTCAACCTCGGGACACAGCGCTCGTCCCACACGCTCGACGCGATCCAGATTCCGGCCCTGACATTCGGTATCGGCCCCAATGATGAGCAGACCACCACGAGCTTCCTCGCCCTGCTCCCGCCAGACACGATTATCGCGCTGCACGAGCCGACCGAGATTCAGGAGCTCGGCCGGACGTACCTGGAGCGGCTGGGCGAGCGGCCGGGGATCATCCCGGTGGAGGCGCTGCTCCGCCGCGCGAACGATTTCGCACAGTTGCATTTGCACCGCTTTACCGGCGTGCTGCCAGACGTGGTGCGGTTTGACGTTGCGAGTCTGCCGCAGTTCGAGCCGAAGGCGGTGGACGCGCTGCGGGCGCTGGCGGAGTTGGCCGAGACGGCCGATGTGGTCGTGTTGTGCGACAACCGGCCGGAGGAACAGCGGTTTCGGGAACTGCTGGAGCAAGAGCGTCCGTCGCCCCCTCCCCCTTTCAGGGGGAGGTCGGGTGAGGGTGAAGATTTGACCCTCCCCCAACCTCTCCCTAGGAGGGAGGGGGGTGGCGTCCGCACCGCGATCGGCGTCATCCACTGCGGCTTTCAGTGGGGCCGGACGGCGTACATTCCGCACCACGAGCTGTTTCATCGCTATCGCCAACGCCGGACGCTGCGCCGCGTCCAGCCTGCGCGCCCGATCGACAGCTTCTTCGATCTGAATGTCGGCGACCATGTGGTGCACACGCTGCACGGCATCGGCCGCTTCCTCGGACTGAAGACGATCGACCGGGAGGATCGCACGGACGAGTACCTCGCGCTGGAGTTCGCCGGCCGGGCTGTCGTCCACGTCCCGATCAGCCAGATTCACCTGGTGCAGAAGTACATCGGGGGCTTTCACGGCCACCCGAAGCTGAGCAAGGTCGGCGGGGTCGGGTGGAAGCGCACGAAGGAGCGTGTCGCTGAGGCGGTCACCGATCTGGCCGCCGAGCTGCTCGCGGTGCAGGCCCGCCGGGCGACCGAGGCCGGCATCGCCTACCCGCACGACACGGAGTGGCAGCGGGAGTTCGAGGGTTCCTTCCTTTATCAGGAGACGGAGGACCAGCTCCGCGCGCTCGACGACCTGAAGAGCGACATGACCCGCCCACGCCCCATGGACCGGCTGCTGTGCGGCGACGTCGGCTACGGCAAGACCGAGCTGGCGGTCCGCGCGGCGTTCAAGGTGGTGGAGTACGGCAAGCAGGTGGCCGTCCTCGTGCCGACGACCGTGCTCGCCGAGCAGCACTACCAGACGTTCACCGAGCGGCTGGCCGATTACCCGTTCACGATCGAGGTGCTGTCGCGGTTCCGCTCGAAGAAGGAGCAGGCCCAGCTCGTCGCGCAGGCCCGCAAGGGGCAGATCGACATCCTCATCGGCACGCACCGGCTGCTTTCGCCCGACGTACGCTTTGCCGACCTGGGCCTGGTCGTCATCGACGAGGAGCAGCGGTTCGGCGTGGAGGCGAAAGAGCGGCTCAAGCAGCTCCGCGCGACCGTGGAGGTCCTGACGCTGACGGCGACGCCGATCCCGCGCACGCTGCACATGGCGACGCTCGGGCTGCGCGACATCTCGTCGCTGGCCACCCCGCCGCTCGATCGCCGGTCGATTGTGACGCAGGTGCGGATGTGGGAGGACCGGCTCATTCGAGAGGCGATTCTGCGCGAGTTGAACCGCGACGGGCAGGTGTACTTCGTACATAACTTCGTGCGCGACATCCACCAGGTGGCGAATCACCTGCGCAGCCTGGTTCCCGAGGCCCGCTTCGGGGTCGGGCACGGGCAGATGGCGGGACATGAGCTCGAGGAGGTGATGCTCAAGTTCCTGCGGCGCGAAGCGGACGTGCTGGTGTCGACGAACATCATCGAGTCGGGGCTCGACATTCCGACGGCGAACACGATCTTTATTGACCGGGCCGAGCGCTTTGGGCTCGCGGACCTGCATCAGCTCCGCGGGCGCGTCGGGCGCTCGAAGCACCGGGCATACGCGTACATGCTGCTGTCGCCCAAGCATCCGGTCACCGACACGGCGGCCCGGCGGCTGAAGGCGATCGAGCGTTACAGCGACCTGGGGGCTGGCTTTCAGATTGCGATGCGCGACCTGGAAATCCGCGGCGCGGGCAACATCCTCGGGCCCGAACAGTCGGGTCATATTGAGGCCGTCGGCTATGACATGTACTGCCAACTGCTGGAGCAGGCCGTCCGGCGTCTGCGCAACGAGCCGGCGGAGACGTACCGGCCCGTCAATCTCGATCTGGGCATCTCGGCGACGATCCCACGTAGCTACATCCGGGCGGATCGGCAGCGGATGGAGGTATACAAGCGACTGACGGCGTGCCGGTCGATCGCGGAGCTCGACGTGCTCCGCGAGGACCTGCGCGACGCGTTCGGGCCGCTGCCGGAGGCGGTGGAAACGTTGCTGGCGCTGGCGGAGATCCGCGTGCTGGCAGCGCCGTGGGGCATCCGGGCGCTGGTGCTCGACGAGCCGGACGTGGTTTTCGCGATCGAGGATTTGCAGCAGGTGCAGCCGCTGTTCGCCGACGGCCCCGGCTCACCGCGCGTCCCCGATCCGCAAACGGTTCACTGGCGGCTGCCGAAGCACTACCTGGAGCCCAAAACGCTGTTGGCGGTGCTGCAGAAGCAATTGGCAAAGCGACCGTCGGCGGCAGCGCACGTGGAGCAGGTGTAGGGCAGGTCGAGCCCGCCGTCGGCGGGCGAGACCTACCGCCTCCTGTGGCGTTCCGCCCTGGCAGGTGTCGTCCGCCGCGACGGACTCCACCTGCCCTACCTGGCTGGAAGTCGGCCGCTACATCGCAATATGGCCACAATTTCTGACTGGACATGTATTCTGACTATTTGTATAATCAAAACATGACCACGATCAGCGCCTCGAAGTTCAAGGAGCAGTGCCTGGCCCTGCTCGACCAGGTCGGGCCGGAGGGCATCGTCATTACCAAGCACGGCAAGCCGGTGGCGAAGCTCGTGCCGTTCGAGACGGACATGAGCCGGTTCATCGGGTGCCTGAAGGGCAAGGTCAAGATCAAGGGCAACATCTTCTCCACCGGACTGAAGTGGGATGCTGAATCTGGACACCCACATCCTCGTGCGCGCCGTTGACGGCACCCTGGCGCCCGCGGAGCGCCACGCGCTGAGCCGGCAACGTTGGGGCATCTCGGCGATTGTCCTCTGGGAGATCGCGAAACTGGCCCAGTGCGGGCGAATCGCGATCGGCCTCGATACCCCCGAGCTGGCCCAATTGCTGCGCCAGATCCAGATTTGGCCGATCGATGTCGCCGTCTGTCAGGCGCTTGCCGAACTGGACTTCACGAGCGACCCCGCGGACGAGCTCATCGCCGCCACCAGCATCGTGCACAACGTGCCGCTGATGACGCGCGACCGCGTTCTTCGCCGATCGCGGCGCGTGCCGCTGGCCTGAACCGCGACTCCCGTCGCCCGGGCAGTTTGGAACCGCCCGGCGGGCGGTGTTAGAATGCCGGCCGGTTTGGCGAATGGGGTTGGCGCGTGAAAGCGCACATCGACTACGAGGCGGCGTTCGAGGACTACCTGCAGAAGCAACAGATTCCGTACGTCGCCGTCGACGAGGCCAAGCGGGCCGCGTTCCGCGATGCCAAGCTCAAGAGCTTCGACTTCATCGTCTATTCGGCGGTCGGCACCAACTGGCTGGTGGATATCAAGGGCCGGCGCTGGATCGCGCGCTCTGGGGCCAGCCGGCCCGCGTGGGAAAACTGGGTCACCCAGGCGGACCTCGACGGCCTGCGCCAATGGCAGGAGGTCTTCGGCGCCGGGTTTGCGGCCCTGCTCGTATTCGCCTATCGCCTCGACGCCGATGGCGTGCCGCCCGCCGAGGTGGTCCACGAGTTCCGCGGCGCCCGCTACGTGTTCGCAGGCATCCCCCTCGACGATTACGAGGTGAGCGCCCGGCTGCGCAGCCCGAAGTGGGGCACGGTGAACCTGCCGGTCCGCGAGTTCGCCAGGTTTGTGCGCCCCATCGCGGACTGGTTGTGAGACGTACCCCGTCAGGCCGGCCCCTCAACCCCAGGGACGCAGAGGCACGCAGATCTGAGGTTTTCTGTGTGTCTCGTGGTGCTGTGGTTTGCGCAAATCCCACGTTACGATGCCGTCGTGACGCCGGCCGGGAAAGAGCGACTTGCGACCGTCACCGGCGCGGTTTCCGCCCAGGGCCTTTTCGCCGTTGTCGTTTGGGGCGCATCGTTTGCCGCCACGCGGGTCGCCCTGGACACGCTCAACCCGTTCGGACTCATCGCGGTCCGTCTGTGGACGGGCGCGCTACTGCTGGCGCTGGTCATCGTGGCCCGGCGTGGCCCCCTGCTGCCCGTGCGCGCCGACCTGCCCCGTTGCCTCTTCCTCGGTGCGGTCCTGGCGGCCCATCTGCTCATCCAGGCCTACGGGCTGTACTACACGTCGGCCATCAACACCGGGTGGATCATCGGCTTCATTCCCGTCACGATCGCCCTGGGGGCCTTCGCGCTCGGCCAGCAGCGGCTCAATCGCACCGGCTGGTTCGGCGTCGCGGTCGGCACCGGGGGCGTGCTCCTGGTCACAATGATTGCGCCGCGCGATTTCAAGCAGGCGCATCTCGGCGACCTGCTGCAAGTCGCCTCCTGCGTGACGTGGACGGTCTATACGCTCGCGGCGACCGGCCCGAACGCGCGCAACGGCGTGTTACGCGTCACGACGTTCGGCATGGCCGTGGCCGCGGCGATCGCGACGCTCGCCACGCTCGGAACCGGGGCCGTCAGCGGCCCGCTTACGGCGCGCAGTCTGGGGGCCCTGGTCTTCCTCGGCGTGGTATGCAGCGGCGTGGCGTACTACCTGTGGTTTGCGGCGATTGAGGCTCATGGCCCGGCGCGGGTAGGGGCACTGCTCTATATCGAACCGTTCGTGGCGCTCATCACGGGGGCCCTGCTGCTGCATGAGCCCGTCATGCCCCATGCACTCGCCGGCGGCATGCTGGTACTGCTCGGCGTGTGGCTGGTGTCCCGCGGCGCGGCCCGGCCCCCCCACGCAGCGCAGCGGCCGACGCCCGCACCGGTCGCAGAAGTGGACGGCCGGGGTGGTCCCTCCGGCGATCTGTAATAGAATCAGTGTCGCCAGGCGGGCCGCGAGGCGCCACATGATCCGTAGCATCACTCCCACGATCTACGTGTCCGATCTGGACCGGGCCGTACGGTTCTACGGCGAAGTACTGGGGCTCAAGGTCGCGCTGCACGCGCCGGGGCACTGGGCCGGGCTGGCCGCGCCCGACGGCACGAACCTCGGCCTGCATCCCGCCGGTGCGCGCTCTCCCCAGCCCGGCACGAACGGCGCGATCCAGCTCGGCCTCGCGGCTGATCGTCCGCTGGACCAAGTGGTAACCGAGCTGAAGAATCGCGGCGTGCAATTCCACGGCCCCGTCGTCGACGATGCGAAGGTGCGTCTGGCGTTCTTCAACGACCCCGACGGCAACGCCTTGTACCTTTGCGAGGCGAAGGAATAAGCGGCGTTCTCCGGCGTGAAATGCAAGGGCAGCGGCGCGTCCCGGAGCAAGCGCGACGGGCCCGGGTCCCCGCGCCGGCGCTCAGGGCGCGTCGTGGCGACACGTGCTTGCGCAAGCTAACTCAGTCCGGCCGCCCGTCGCCGTTCACGTCCGGAACCTCGTCGGCGATCTCCACGGGCCGGAAGTCCGCGTAGGCGAAGTTCTTGGCGTCGTCGTCCGCGGCGGTGATGCGGAGGCGGTAGCGGTTGTCCAGCGTGAGTCCGCGCAGGTTCGCCGTGTACTCGTACGTGCCGGCCGTGTCGGTGGCGACCAGCTCGCAGCCCCAGCGCTCGTTGTAGAACGGGTCCAGGTCTCCAAGCTGATAAAAGGACTCGAAGTCATCGTAAAAGGTCAGCATGTCGACTTCGGTGACCGTCCCGGCGACCGTGGCGCGGACGGTCAGCGTGCCGGCCGTCGTGTCGAACTTGTAGCCGACGCCGGTGATGCTGGGCCCGTCACGGTACGATTCTGCGTTGGGGAACCAGGCGTACAGCCGAACCGGGTCGCCGAAGGCCCCACTGAACCACGTCCCGACCAGCACCGTGCCATAGGCGCTCATCGAGGTGAACGATCCGCCACCCGCCCAACCCTCGACGACTTCCAGCGCGCTGGACCCGTCCAGCGTGCCCAGTCCAGGCAACTGGTCGGTGCCACTATAGAAATAATCGGTTGCCCAGGCCGTGAAAACGACCGTGCCGGCGCTGTCCAGGAGCGTCGCATAATTCCACTCCCCCGTCGGCAGCGTGGTCGTCACGCTGGTGTCGCGATCCAGCACGTAGGCCGCGTAACGCGACTCGTCGTCGAAGAACCGCCGGTACAGCACGTAGCGGCTGTCGTCGGTAACGCCCAGGTACTCAAGATCCGTATAGAACTGCAGGGCATCGCCGGTGTTGGTGAGCGCCGTCACTCCAATGGGCGTCATGAGGTAGATGTCGGCCGGGTAGGTGCTGTCGGGGCCGTAGAACCAGATGCTGGCGACCAGCGCGGAGGCGTCGCCGTTGATGCGGAACTTGACGATCTCGCGCGGCGTACACGCGGTTTTCGTGTAGTCGCCGAGCGTAGATACCGTGGATAGACTCCCGCCGCTGGCCGGGACACGGTAGATGATGTGCTGCCGGCTATCCTTGAAGTACACGGTCCCGCCGTTATCCGTGATCTGGACGTTGTCGAAGTCATCGTTGCCGTCGTCAATCAACCGGCCGTCGAGCAACATCGTGATCTGCCCGGTCCTCCGGTCCGCCACGCGCACGGTGCTTTGCGAGAAATCCATCCCGTCCCCGGTGTTGATGATCAGGGCGCAGACTTGTCCGTCGGCCGACGGCCACAGCTCCACCGGCACGTACGGCAAATCGTCCGGTAACGCGATCTCCTGGAGCCCGCTTCCGTCCGCGTTCATGCAGAAGAGCTGCGCGTCCACAAACGCGTTCCCGTCCTGCGCGGCGAACCAGATGCGGCTGCCGTCTTTGCTCACGTGGGGGATGCGAACGGAGGACTGAATGCCGCTGTCACTCACGTTGAAGTACTCCGGCGCCGGGATCCCGTACTTCGGATCGGCGGGGAAGCCCCCGGCACCGCGGTGGATGATGATCGCTTCCGTGAAGCCGTCGGCCGTGCTGTCGTTGCCGGTATCGGCGGTGCCATCCCCGCCGTCATCGGCACCATTGGCGTCCGGTGTGCCGTCATCGTCAGCGGCGCCAGTACCGTCCGTATCTGTGCTGTCGCCACCGCTGGTGTCGTCACCGCTCCCGTCGCCGGTGGGGGTCACGTCCGTGCCGGTGTCTCCAGCGGCACCGGTGGTTCCCCCGACGCCGGTGGTGTCCGTTGCGGATCCGGTTGCGGGACAACCGCCGGTGACCACGAACATTATCGCACCAACCAGCAGGACCAGGCCGAGAGGGCCCACAAGTTCTCGAACACGGCGTGACATGATGCGTCTCCTGGGGCGAATGTCTGCGTGAAGATCGGAAGCTGCTCCGCAGCCAACCCAGGCAACGCAACCCGGGCCGAGGCTCACCGCGCGACGACAGGTCTCCCTAATCAGTAGATTTCGATTCCTGGAGCAGTCGGCTTGAATAAGCGGGCACAATTTGCCAAAGGATCACGCGCTGCGACGCGACATACCCGGCGCAAAAACGGCCGGCACGCCACGAGCGCTGCTCGCAGCGTGCCGGTCGGTTCACGCTTTCTTAGCACGACGGGCGACCCGGGCTGGCGACGTAGCCACCAGCCGGGACAGCCCTTCTATCCACACTACACGAGGCAGGTCACCACAATCCTCCAGCGCCACCCGGCCCCGGCTGGAGCCTTGGCGCACGGATAGTAGTCGGTCAGCAGATTCCCGAACTGGTCTACGATCGTGAGGCGGCCATACACCGTCGCGTTCTGCGGGAAGCTGCCGAGGCTGGTCAGCGTCATGGTCGGACAGGCCGTGCCGACCAGGAGGGTCGTGATGCCATCGAGTCCGGCGATGACAGTGCCCGCGTTGTAGTCCGCGCAGCTCACGTAGACCTCGACGTGGGCCAGGAACTCCGCGGTTACCGCGAGCCTGATCCGGCGCGCGTTGGTGTTCGTCTGCGTGATCTGGAACCATTCGGGGTCGTAGTACCCCAACCCGTTCGGGTAGATCTTCGCATACGACCGGCCGCAGTACGTGGCGCTACAGTTGAACGTCATGAAGTGCGGCGGCGGGGCGTTCGGATCATCGCAACCGGCGTTGGTGTCATAGTCGGTCACGTCGTCGCACGGGTCGTCCAGATCCGAGCCGGTGCACGCGAGGTTGCACACCGAGCAAGGACCCGACTCCGTCAGGGCCAGGTAGTAGTAGGCGCCGCAGTCCGCCCGATTGGTCGGGAAGACCCGCAGCCAGTACGTACCGACCGTGTAGCAACGCACGGTGAAGACGCCGGCGTCGTAGCACGGGGTCGGAAGCCCGAGACCCTCGATCGGTCCGTACGCGCAGTCGTTGTCCTTCCAGATTTCCCAACTGGCCTGGAAGTCCGCATACAGGTAGACCCTGAACCGGCGGCTGGCCGTCAGGGTGATCTTGTACCAATCGTAATCCTTCTTCAGGCTGTTCGGATCGTTCGGATCCGTCAGCCACGTGCCCGACCGGCTGATCCAGCCGTTGGCTGCGTCAAACCCGATGTTGAGCGCGGGGCCCGGCGGCACGGCGGCATCGCACCCGCTGTTGTACGTATCGTCGTAGCCGGCGGGCGGGCACGGCGGATCACCCGCCTGCTCGGTAGGCCCGTGCGGCTTGGCCAGGATCTCGTTCTCGCAGGTGATCTTGTGGATCGTCATGTTGATGACGTAGTCGTTGCCCAAATCGGCGCTGCCGATCGGACACGGGTAGCCATAGAACACCGGGAGGCTGTACCCGGCTGCGGCCAGGGGATCCTGCTCCTCGGGCGCGACCAGGAACCAGTAGAAGCCCGGCTCGTAGAACGCCGTGCTGGTGGTCCACGCCTTCTGCACGCACGGAACGCAGAGGGTGTCGACCCAGTAATACCAACTGGAGCAGTCCGTGGGCGGCGGCGTATACAGGGTACCGTCCGCCCAGAACAGGATCGTGGCCCGGCACGGTACCTCGCTATCCACGGTCCAAAACACCTGGGCCCGGTTCTGTAGATTCAGCCCGTACCAGTCAAGGTCGCGGGCGCCGTTGCTCGCCCACAGCTTGCCGCAGATCGCGAACGTATCGTTCGGATCTGACGGCGTCACCGGCAACAGCTCGAATACCGCCGGCGTCTCGTTGCAGCCGCCGTTCTCCGGATCAGAAGTTGGATTCAGCGGGTCAAAGACGCAGTAGTCGGGCGGCGGCGGATCGGGATCCGCCGTGCCTTCGTGATAGCCGTCCCCCGGGCACGCCGGCTGGCAGGGCGGGTAGGTGCAGGGGGTGCACTGCAGGGTGATCTTGTAATCCGCGCCGCACGGGACACCCTCGGAGAGGGCCGGCGCCACCGCGAAGAAGTACGTCCCGGCAGGCAGGCAACGGGTCGCGAGCACGACCTGCGTGCACTTGTTGTGCTCGGCGAACGCCGGTCCGACGGGCGCTGCCACCTCCGCGTAGCCGGTGCACGGATCGGTCGGGGTCGGACCCTCGTGGTACGCGGAGACCGCCACGTCAAACTCGGCTTCGACCGTGAACGTGAAGGACTGCGCTGAGCCGACCGTCACGCGGTACCAATCCCTGTCGCGGTCGCCAGCGCCGAAGGTCCCGGACTCGCCGTAGATGGTCTGGCCGCACGTGATCGGCGAGAAGTTGGCCGGCGCATAGTCGCACCCGCCGTTGAACGTATCGGGCACCGCGCAGTCGTTGGGCTCATTCTCGAGGGTAGCGCCGGTCGGCACGACAACCGTGCAGCAGCCGCCCGGGCAGGACGTACCCCCGCCGGCCCAGTACGGACCTTGCGCCCGCGGCCCGCCGCAATTGATCGGGCCTGGGCAGGCGCAGCCCGAG
>CAZWYT010000008.1:0-96240 GCA_964638325.1 uncultured Planctomycetales bacterium | reverse complement strand
CACCCAAAGGGCCGCTCCGCGGCAAAAGGTTCCTGACACCTTTTTTCGCCTTTTTTTTCTGTCCCCCTACACCGGCTGCCGCCCCCGCCTCGCACGGCGCGCCACCCCGACTCGTCCGGCGAAGCGCTGGAACAGGCGACTACGTGCCGGACGGCAGGGTGGGCAGCGGCGTGCCGCGGGCGTCATGCTGCGGGGCCGGAGTGCGACGCAGACCCACGCGCGGGCGGGCCGAGGGCCGTCGGCGCGCGGAACGTGCAGCAGGCGGGGCGTGCGCGCGGGCGTAGGCGTCAAGGTGCTCGGGACTCGCGAAGTGCTGCTCCCAGCCGTAATCGCCGGAGTGGTAGTCGCAGTCGTCGGTCGAGTACGTGCGGCAGACGTTCGGACGCGTGGCATAGATCGCGCAGCGGTGATCGGCCTGGAGGTGGCTACACCGCGTTTCGAGGGCGATGTACCAGTCGCCGTCCTCAACGAACACGGAGACGCCCTCATGCAACAGGAACCAGCGGACGTCGTCGAACTCGGCCAGTGTCTCGGGCGTGTCGATGGGAAGCGCGATGTAGCGGCAGCAGGCCGCCGTGCAATGCTCGCAAAGGATGCCGGGCACGAAAGACCTCCTTCTTGAGTAGCGTGAGACGTCGGCCGGCACGGAAGATGGCCGCGACCTTTCGCGCCGCGCGGCAGCACTGTAACCACTGCGCGCGCATTGTAGCGGCCGGGGCAAACGGGGCGGATCACGATTCGCCTCTCCAACGCTAACTGCCGCGAAGCACGCACGGCGGTCGTCGGATGCTCGTGGGCGCGCTAGTCCCCCATGCAAGTCCCGACCGCGCGCGCCATCGAAATGAGCGGATCGTCGACCGGAACGGTTCGCTGCTGGCCGGCCACCGACTCGATCGGCACCGCCTCCGTCTCCCCCCGGCGGAGCACCACCATCTGGTTGCATTGCCCTTCCGCAACGAGCTCCACCGCTTTGAACCCGAAACGCGTCGCCAGGACGCGGTCGAACGCCACGGGCGGGCCGCCGCGTTGCACGTGTCCCAGGATGGTCGCCCGCGTTTCGAGGTGCGTGCGGGCGGCGATCTGCTCGGCGAGCACGGTGCTCACTCCGCCCAGGCGGATCGGGTCCGGGCTGTCGTGCACGATCTTTTCGACGACCTGCTTCCCCCCTTTCGGGGCCACACCCTCGGAGACCGCGACCAGCGTGAAACGCTTCCCCAAGTGGCCACGCCGTATGCATTCGTCGCAGACGGCGTCGAGGTCGTACGGGATTTCCGGGACTAGGATCACGTCCGCTCCGCTGGCCAGCCCGGAGTGCAGTGTCAGCCAGCCCGCGTTGCGGCCCATCAGCTCGACGAGCATGACCCGGTGGTGACTCGACGCCGTCGAGTGAATCCGGTCCAGGCATTCCGTCGCCGTCTGCACCGCCGTCGTGAAGCCGAAGGTCAGGTCGGTACACACCAGGTCGTTGTCAATCGTCTTCGGCACACCGACGCAGCGCACGCCGCGACGAATCAGGCCCGCCGCGCCGGTCATCGTCCCGTCCCCGCCGATGCAGATGACGACGTCGAGCCCGCGTTCGGCGATGTGTTCCAACACGCGGTTCGTAACATCCTCAAAGATGGGCTGGCCGTGCTCGTCCTCGCCGACGGCGAAGCGCGCCGGGTCGGCCTTGTTGGTTGTGCCCAGGATGGTCCCCCCTACCGTCAGGATGTTCGACACGTCCTGCCAGTTGAGGGGCCGCATGCGGTTGCGAATCAGACCCAGGAAGCCGTCCTCGATGCCCAGCACTTCGGCCCCCAGGCGGGTGATCGCAGCCTTCGTGACAACCCGGATGACGGCGTTAAGGCCGGGGCAGTCCCCGCCGCCGGTCATGATTCCGATGCGTGCGACCTTGCGTCCTGTCGACATGAGCATCTCCGCTGTGGCTGGCCTCCAACCGTGCCGGCGGGCGGCAGTGTAACACACCTTCCGCTTGGCCGGAAACCGGGCGGCACGGCTGCCCAGTCAGTAAAGTATCGGTCGAAAAGACGTGGGGCTTGCCCGCGCTGGTGAGCGAGCGGTTGCGGACGGGCCGGCCGTGTTCCGCTCCCTTACGGCCGCGGTTCTGGCCGGCGGACGACGCGAGGTCGCCGAGGCGCTACACTAACACAACGCCAGGTACGCCGCGAAGAAGTAGACGACGATGCGGATACGTTGGGGGGTCCAAACGAACAGCATCTTTCCGCCTCCCAGGGCTGCGACCCTGCGGCGTCCTGAGGCGGAGGTCCGCCAGCGCCGCACAGGTCTCGCATTCAGTCATACGCCGCGGGGCGCAGTCGATCAACCGCCCCCGCGCTGTACCTGGGCATGGGCTGGCGGGCGGGAGTGTTTATCGGCTGCTGAGAAGCCGGGTTCGCGTGCTCCGGATAACCGCGGCCGCAGGTCCAGCGCTACGGTTTTCGCGCTTCAGCGGCGTGCCTACCTGCCGGCCGGCTCGTACTCCGGGTAGGCCGGATACCACATCCAGTCTTGGACGACCTGCGCAATCTCGTTGTCCGGGATCATCCGCCCGATGTTCAGGCGCTTGGCTTCCCGGACGACATTGGCCGCGATGCGGGCGCTGATCTCGCGCAGCATGCCCTGATCCGGATACAGCGACCCCTGCTCGAGCCGGTCGGACGTGATGCACTCCGCCAGCGTCTTGGCCGCAACCATGAAGAACGACTCGGGCACCTCGCTGGCCTCGGCGATGATCGCCCCCAGCCCGACGCCCGGGAAAACAAACACGTTGTTGCCCTGGCCGATGACGTGCGTCTTGCCCTGGTACTGGACCGGTGCGAATGGGCTGCCCGTCGCGATCAGCGCACGGCCGTCCGTCCAGCGGATCGCATCCTCCGGTTTGCACTCGGCCTTCGAGGTCGGGTTGCTGAAGGCGTAGATAATCGGGCGGTCGGCGTGCTTGGCCATCTCGCGGATGATCTCTTCGGTGAACGTATTCGCGCGGGCCGTGGTCCCCAAAAGGACCGTCGGCTTGACCCGCTTGACGACTTCGAGCAGGCCGAAGGGGCCGTTGCCGCTGAAGCCGTACTCCTTCAGCTCGGCCTTCGTCATCGCGAACGGCCGCTTCTGCGCGTCCTTGATCTCGGCGCCCTCGTGCACCAGTCCGACGGAATCCAGGAACACCAGCGCCTTGTGCACCTTGGCCTGGTCATTGGTCTCCAGCAGCATCGCCTCACGCACCAGCCGCCCGATCCCCACGCCCGCCGCCCCGGCACCCGCGAACATGATCCGTTGCTCGGAGAGCTTCTGCCCGAGCACGCGCATGCCGCCGTACAGACCGGCGAGCGACACCGCCGCCGTGCCCTGGATGTCGTCGTTGAAGCACGGGATCCGGCGGCGATAACGATCCAGCACCATGAACGCGATGTTCTTGTGGAAGTCCTCCCATTGCACCAGCGCCCGCGGGAACACCTCGCGCACGCCGTTGACGAACGCTTCCACCACCTTCTCGTACGCCTCGCCGCGCAGCCGGCGGTGCGGCCAGCCCATGTAGTAGGGGTCGTTGCGCAGCGCATCGTTGTCGGTGCCGACGTCCAGGCTGACGGGCAGGGTCAGCGCCGGGTGGATGCCGGCCCCGCCGCAGTACAGCGCAATCTTGCCTACCGGGATGCCCATCCCGCCGGCGCCCTGGTCGCCCAGACCGAGGATGCGCTCGTTGTCCGTCACGACGATCAGGCGTACGTCCGCCGGCGCCGCGTTCCGTAGAACCTCGGGGATCTGGTCGATATCGTCGGGCGTGATCCAGACGCCGCGCGTTCGCCGCAGGATGTGGCTGAACCGCTGGCAGGCCTCGCCAACCGTCGGCGTGTAGACGATCGGCATGAGCTTGGCCATGTTCTCGACGAGGACGCGGTAATACAGCGTTTCGTTGAGGTCCTGGAGCGCGACGAGGCCGATGTACTTCTCGAGGTCGCTGGCCTTGGCGTTGATGTGCTCCATTTCCAGCGCGACCTGCTCCTGGATATTCAGGACACGCCAGGGCAACAGGCCCCGCAGGTTGAAGGTGTCACGTTCTTCCGCCGTGAACGCCCGGCCCTTGTTGTACACGGGGTTGCACAGCAGGTCCCGGCCGCAGAGACTCACCTGCAGCTTGCCGTCTTTCATTCGCAGGGGGTGGTGACATCCGACATTCATGCTCATCGATACTCACTCCTGATCCAGCGAGTGACGGGCGTCGTTACGCACGTGGTGCGCGTACCTCCACCATACCCGCTGCCCCGCACCGGTGCAAACACGCCGGGCTCCGGGGTACACTCTCCTGGGCGGAACCGCGGGGCGGCAGTACGGTCCGCGGCGGAGCCCGGAGACCGCTGTGACGGCCCAGACGGCGACATACCGGCGACGCCTCGATCTGCGCGGGCAGGTCCAGGGAGTGGGGTTTCGGCCCTATGTCTACCGCCTGGCAACCGCGCGGACGCTCGCAGGCTACGTCGCGAACAACAGCAACGGCGCGGTCATCGAGATCGAAGGACCGGCCCCCGCACTCGACGCGTTCGAGCGCGACCTCGCGGCCCAGCTCCCGCCGCTCGCCCGGATCACCGCGTACGCGCGGCAGGAGCTCGCCCCGCTTGGCGAATCGGTCTTCCGGATTCGCCAATCGGAGGCCGACCCGCATCGCCGACCGGAAGTGACGCCCGACGCAGCGACCTGTGCCGATTGCCGGCGTGAGCTGTTCGATCCGGCCGACCGCCGCTACCGCTATCCGTTCATCAACTGCACGAACTGCGGGCCGCGCTACTCCATCATCCGCGGCGTCCCCTACGACCGGCCGAAGACCACCATGGCCGTGTTTGCGATGTGTCCGGCATGCCAGCGCGAATATGACGATCCCGGCAATCGGCGGTTCCACGCGCAGCCGAACGCGTGCCCGGCCTGTGGGCCGCGACTGCGCCTGATACTCCCCTCCCTTTCAAGGAGGGGGCCGGGTGAGGGTCGCAGTACGGATACCCCCACCCAGCCTCCCCCTACGAGGGGGAGGAGTGTGGACGCCGACCCGATCCGCGAAGCCGTCCACCTTCTGAATGACGGCGGCATCATCGCCGTCAAGGGCCTCGGCGGCTATCACCTCGCCTGCCGGGCCCATCGCCAGGACGTCGTGCGGCGATTACGGGAACGCAAACTGCGCGATGGGAAACCACTGGCGATCATGGTGCGCGACCTGGCCGCAGCGCGGCTGGTCTGTCAGCTCGCGCCCGCTGATGAGGACGCCCTCACCTCCCCTGCTGCCCCGATTGTCCTAGCACCGAAAGCCGCCGGGCACGGCCTGGCACCGGCGGTCGCGTCCGGTTGCCGCGACTTTGGCGTCATGCTGCCCTACACGCCCGTTCACCACCTGCTCTTCGCCGAAGGACTCGGACCGCTGGTCATGACTTCGGCGAACCTGGCCGGTCAGCCGCTGACGTATCGCGACGATGATGCACTTACCGAGCTGGGCGACGTGGCCGACGCGTTTCTGCTGCACGACCGCGAGATCTTTCGGCCCGTCGATGATTCCGTGGTCTTTACGTTCCGCGACGAGGTAGTGCCCCTTCGCCGGGCGCGCGGCTACGCCCCGCGGCCGATCCGCTTGACGCTCTTCGAGGCGGGCGACGCGGGTGCCACGGCCGTGCCGGCCGTGAAGGGAGACACTCCCGTCGGCCCATCGAAGGTCCACGCCCTCACTGCTGATCCGCCGCTGCGGACAGTGGCACACCGCGGTCACCTGCCGTGGATTCTTGCCGTCGGCGGGGAGCTGAAGTCCACGGTCTGCCTGCTCACGGGCAATGAGGCCGTCCTGAGCGAGCACCTGAGCGACCTGACGCAGCCCGAGACCTTCCGGCACTTTGTCAGGGCGGTCGATCGCCTGAAGGACCTGTGCGGGTTTCAGCCCGACCTAGTCGCGTGTGACCTTCATCCGCGCTATCTGGCGACCGACTACGCGCGTCGGCTTGGCTTGCCGGTCGTCGCAGTCCAACATCACCACGCGCACATCGCCGGCGTCCTGGCCGAATGGGGCGAAGTCGGGCCCGTCGTCGGCCTGGCGTGCGACGGCACCGGATTCGGCACCGACGGGGCCGTCTGGGGGTGCGAAGTGTTGCTCTGTGAGCGTGGCAACTTCGAAAGGGTCGGCCACCTGGAGTACTTTCCGCTGGTCGGCGGAGACCTCGCCGCCCTGGAGACTTGGCGGCCCGCCGCGGCTTTGCTTCGAGCGGCGTACAGGGACGCCTGGCGCAGCGCGGGGGAAGCCGTCCGACTTCTACGGCCGGCAGGGGCGCCGGCCGCTACGCCGACGGACGAGGAGCTGCGCGTCTTCGCGCAGCAGCTTGCGAGCGGGGTCAACGCGCCGCCGACGTCGAGCCTGGGCCGCGTCTTCGACGCCGTCAGCTTCCTGCTTGGCCTGTGCCCGCGCAACCGACACGAGGCCGAGGCTGCGATGGCGGTCGAGGCGGCGGCCGCCGGCGTGCCCGTCGAGGTGCCGCCCTTCGCATTCGAGGTCGCCGCGGCTGACGACGGTCTGCGTCTATCCCTGCTTCCGGCGATCCGGGACATCGCCGCCGCTCGGGAGGTTGGCGCCAGCGTGGGGCTCGTGGCCGCCCAGTTCCATGAGACGGTCGCGCGCCTGCTGGCGACCGCCGCCGGGCAGGTCTGCCGACAGCACGCCGTCACCAAGGTTGCCATTTCCGGCGGGTGCTTCGCCAATCGCCGCCTGCTCACACGCCTCGTCGAGTTACTGGAGGGTAACGGGCACACGGTGCTCTACCATCGGCGCGTGCCGCCCGGCGACGGCGGCATCGCACTGGGGCAAGCGCTCGTCGCTGCCTGGCGAGTGACAGGTACGGCCCGTCAGTGATCGTTGTGCCGAGCCCACTGTGCTTAGCCGCAACTGGCACGACGCGACCGGCGGCAATATCCTGCGTATCAACTGTTTCACGAGCAGCCATGCCCGAAAGCCCAGGTCCAGTTGCGCCCCCGCGAGGTACAACGGCCAGACCCTATGCACTGATCGCCCTCCTGCAAGTGCATTGGTTCATCGGCCTGCGCTGGGTCTTTACGGCGGCCGCCCTGGCCGCACTGGCGATCGAGCGCTTTGCCGCCCCCACCGCCGAGCGCCCGTGGCTGCTCCTGGTGATCGTGCTGAGCGTCGGCGCGATCAACGTAGCGTGGGCCGCCTGCTCCCGGCTGCTCCAGCGGCAGCTCGAGAACCCCGGACCTGACCAGCGCCGCGTGATCCGGATCGGGCAGGTTTTCGTCAGCGCTCAAATCGCCGTCGACCTGTTGCTGCTGACGTGGATTCTGGCACTCACCGGCGGGGCCGAAAACCCGATGGCGCTGTTCTACCTCTTTCACGTTGCCATCAGCGGCCTGCTGCTACGCACCCGGCACGCCCTGCTGCAAGGGGCGTGGGCCGTGCTGCTTTACACGGCGATGTGCCTGGCGCAGGCCCGCGGGTGGCTCCCGTATTACGCATTCCTGCCGCAACTCGGCGCCGCCGGCCTCCACACGCTGCCTGCCTATGTCGGCAGCGTCGTCGTCGTCAACGCACTGGCCATCTTCGGCACGTTGTACTTCACCGACCGGATCGGACGCATCCTGGACCGCCGCGAAGACCTGCTGATCCGGACCAACGCCGCGCTCGAGCAATCCCGGCAGGCGATCCAGGACCTGCAGCGGCGCCGCGCGCGCTTCATGCAGATGGCGGCCCATCAGCTCAAGAGCCCGCTCGCCATGGTCCAGACACTCGCGGGCCTGATCCGCGACGAGGTGGTCAGCGGCCCTGCGGCCGTCCAGGCCGCGTGTGAGAAAATCGCGCGGCGGTGTCACGAAGGTTCCGCCCAGGTCACCAAGCTGCTGATCCTGGCGCGCCTGCAGGATGCCGATCCGCACCGCCGTCGCCAGTCTCTATCCCACGTAGGGCAGGTCGTGGCCGAGCTGTGCGCCAACCACGTGCCCGCAGCCGGCCACAAACGCATCGACTTCACCTGGCATAGCCCCGACGATCCGGACCTGCTCGCGCACGTGGACCGCGCCGAGCTGAGCGACTGCGCCGGCAACCTGATCGAGAACGCCGTCAAGTACACGCCCGACGGAGGTCGTGTCACAGTCACGGTTGTCCCAGGTTGGGCACCCTCGATCGCCTGCCCGCTGCCCTCGCCGCCCCCGCTGGCGCAGTCACGCCGCACCGCGGACTACATCTTCGTCATTGTCGAGGACACGGGCATCGGGCTGGGCGATGCGGCGGAGTCTCTCGAGAATGGCGCACCCGCCGCCGGGTCGATCTTTGACGCTTTCTGCCGCGGCGATGCGGCGGTCGCGGCCGGCATCCCTGGCACCGGACTGGGGTTGTCGATTGTCCGCGAAGTGCTCGAACAGTCCGGCGGATACATCCATGTGCGCTCGCGTGCGGGGGAAGGCTCGACGTTCACGGTCGCGTTTCCGGCGGCGGGCCGCCGGGAGTCGTAACGGCCTAGGGAGGCCGCGGTCCCGCGGGTTTGAAAAGGTCCTCATTTTTCACTGGACGAGTTGGCCCGTGTGGCGTATTCTGCACGCAGTTCAGTTCACAGCGCGCGGTTAAACAAGTTCAGGGGCCTCGGATGGTGATGCGATCCACATCCCCGCGGTCCCCGTGTGACAGCAACGTATCACCGCAGTTCGACTGACGCGGAGTGATCCCATGAGCATTCCAGTCGTCCGGCAGGCGCCGCGCAACCCCCGCGCGGCCAGCGAGAATCGCAGGGCCCTCGATGCAGCGGGCGTCATCTGCCTGAACCTCCTTGGCGCGACCGGCTCCGGAAAGACGACGCTCCTGGAAGCGATCCTGCCGCGGATTCGCGGCGAGCTCCGGGTGGGCGTCGTCATGGGGGACCTCGTCGGGACGTGCGATGCGAAGCGCGTCGGCGTCCTGGGCGTGCCGGTCGTACAAGTACTGACCGACGGCGAATGCCACTTGCGGGCCGACCAGGTACATCGCGCGCTCGCCGAGCTGCCGCTGAGCCGGCTGCAATTGGTGATTGTCGAGAACGTCGGCTGCCTGGTCTGCCAGGGGCAAACGGACCTGGGCGAGCATCTGCGGGTGGCGGCGCTGTCCTGCGCCGGCGGGCACCGCATCGCACAGAAGTATCCCCAGCTCTTCCGGGATACGGCGCTGGTCTTGCTCACCCAATACGATTTGCTGCCCTCTCTTGACTTCGACATGCCGACGACCCTGCGCACCCTCGCCATTGCCAGCCCGGCAGCCGAGATCATCTGCACGGATGCCCGTAAGCGCGTCGGCATCGACCGCCTGGCCGGCTGGATTCTGGGGTACGTGCGTGCCCAGGGTGTGCGGCGCGCCCGGCGGGCATCCGTTGCGGAGGCGGCCTGGCTTCCGTCCTGACGTCTTGCTCCCTGAGCACGTGGCCCCCCCTACCGCCACACAGCGCAACTTCTGCCCAGGGCCGGGCTCACGGTCAGGTGCGCAGATTTCCGCAAATCCCTGCCCCATAGCCGAGATAGCACTGCCGGCGGAACGCTTTTCGGACACCGCCCGGCGGAACGCGGCTTGCAAGGTCGAGGAGTTGTCGCTACAGAAGCAGGTTTGGTGGAACCGCGGTCTGGTGCCTGGCGTACCGGCCGGCAGGGTTCCGCTACCGGCCCCTGGGTATCGGGCGCGTCCGCCTGGGGTGGCGCCTGGGGTGCCCATCTGGGAGAAACAGGCTCATGAACAAACGTCGTATGGTCACAATCGACGGCAATCAGGCGGCGGCCCACGTCGCCCACAAGGTCAGCGAAGTGATTGCCATTTACCCGATCACCCCCTCCTCCCCCATGGGCGAGTGGGCGGACGAGTGGTCGGCCCTCGGCCAGCCGAACATCTGGGGCACCGTGCCGCACGTAGTCGAGATGCAGAGTGAGGGTGGGGCGGCTGCCGCCGTCCATGGGGCAGCCTCCACGGGCGCTTTAACGTGCACGTTCACGGCATCCCAGGGCCTGCTCCTGATGATTCCGACCATGTTCAAGATGGCCGGCGAGCTGCTGCCGACCGTCTTCCACATCACCGCGCGCACGCTCGCGACTCACGCGCTATCGATCTTCGGCGACCAGAGCGACGTCATGGCGTGCCGCTCGACGGGCTTCGGCATGCTGGCGTCCGGCTCCGTGCAGGAGGTCATGGACCTGGCACTGATCGCGCACGCGGCGGCGCTGGAGAGCCGCGTGCCGTTCATGCACTACTTCGACGGCTTCCGCACTTCGCACGAGGTGATGAAGGTCGAAGAGCTCACCATGGACGACCTGCGGGCCATGATCGACGAGAAAGCGGTCGAGGCCCTCCGCCAGCGCGCGCTTACGCCCGACCGCCCGATGCTTCGCGGTTCCGCGCAGAACCCCGACGTGTTCTTCCAAGCCCGCGAGACGGTCAACCCGTTCTATGACCAGTGCCCATCCATTGTACAGACCGTCATGGATCGGTTTGCGAAGCTGACCGGGCGGCATTACCACCTGTTCGATTACCACGGGGCACCCGATGCCGACCGCGTCATCGTGATCATGGGCTCTGGGGCGGAAGCGACGCATGAGACGGTCGATTACCTGAACGCCCACGGGGAGAAGGTCGGGCTGGTGCGCGTCCGGCTGTACCGGCCGTTCGTCCCGGAGGCCTTCCTGGCGGCGATTCCGAAGACGGCGAAGGCCATCGCGGTGCTCGACCGCACCAAGGAGCCCGGGGCCGAAGGCGAGCCGCTATACAAGGACGTGGTCACCGCCTATGGCGAGAAGCTGGCCGGGAACGGCGGCACGATGCCGAAGATCGTCGGCGGGCGGTACGGCCTGTCGAGCAAGGAGTTCTCGTCAGCGATGATCAAGGCGGTCTTCGACAACCTGAAGGCGCCCAAGCCAAAGAACCGCTTCACGATTGGCATCAAGGAAGACGTGACCGGCAGCAGCCTGGACTATGACCCGCACTTCGTCACCGAGGACCGGGACGTCGTCCGCGCGATGTTCTTCGGGCTCGGCTCGGACGGCACGGTCGGCGCCAACAAGAACTCGATCAAGATCATCGGCGAGGACACGCCGAACTTCGCCCAGGGCTACTTCGTCTACGACTCGAAGAAGGCCGGATCGATGACGGTGTCCCACCTGCGCTTTGGCCCCAAGCCGATCCGGTCCACGTATCTGATCACGTCGTCCAACTTCGTGGCCTGCCACAACTGGGCGTTCCTGGAGAAGTACGACATGCTGCGGGCGCTCCTGCCCGGCGGCACGTTCCTGATCAACAGTCCGTTCCCCAAGGAGGAGACGTGGAACCGGCTGCCCCGCAAGGTGCAGCAGGACATCATCGACAAGAAGCTGAAGGTCTACGCGATCGACGGGTATCGGGTCGCCAAGGACGCCGGCATGGGCGGGCGCGTCAACACGATCATGCAAACCTGTTTCTTCGCGATCTCCGGCATCCTGCCCCGGGAGCAGGCCATCCAGGCCATCAAGAACGCGATCAAGAAGGAATATGGCAAGAAGGGCGAGGACATTGTCAAGAAGAACTGGGAGGCGGTCGACAAGACCGTCGAGAACCTCTACGAAATCCCGGTGACGCCCCAGCCGACGAGCGACCTGCCCATGCGCCCCGCCGTGCCCGCCGAGGCTCCGGCGTTCGTGCGGGACGTGCTGGGCCCGATGATGATCTTCGAGGGCGACGATTTGCCCACGAGCAAGCTCCCGAACGACGGGACGTTCCCGACGGACACGGCACAGTGGGAGAAGCGCAACATCGCGATGGAGATTCCCGTCTGGGATCCGGAAACCTGCACGCAGTGCGGCAAGTGCGCCATCGTCTGCCCGCACGCTGCCATCCGGCTCAAGGCTTACGATCCGGCGCTGCTCAAGAGCGCCCCGCCCACGTTCAAGCACGTTAAGTACATCGGCAAGGAGTTTGACGGCGCTGTCACCACGGTGCAGGTGGCGCCAGAGGATTGCACCGGGTGCGGCGTGTGCGTCGAAGCCTGCCCGGCCAAGAACAAGCGCGAAGCGCGGCTCAAGGCGATCAACATGGCCTTCCAGCCGCCGCTGCGCGAGAGCGAGCGGGCGAACTACCGCTTCTTCCTGGCCCTGCCCGAGGTGGACCGCAACAAGGTGCGCATCAACTCGGTCAAGGGCTCGCAGTTCCTCCAGCCGTTGTTCGAATACTCGGGGGCGTGTGCGGGCTGCGGGGAAACGCCGTACCTCAAGCTGCTGACGCAGCTCTTTGGGGACCGGGCGATCATGTCGAATGCGACGGGCTGCTCGTCGATCTACGGCGGCAACCTGCCGACGGCGCCGTGGGTCGTCAACGGCGAGGGCCGCGGACCGGCGTGGTGCAACTCGCTGTTTGAGGACAACGCCGAATTCGGTTTCGGCTACCGGCTGACGATTGACAAGCACGCGGAATTCGCCCGCGAGCTGGTCACCAAGCTGCGCAACGAGATCGGCGGTGAGCTTGTCGACGGGCTACTCAACGCGGTGCAGAAGACCGACGCCGACATCGGCGCGCAGCGGGAGCGTGTGGCGATTCTGAAGGAGAAGCTGACCGCGCTGCTACGACCAGGACAAAGTCCGGCCGCCACAGACGCCAAGCGGCTGCGCGACCTCGCCGACATGCTGGTCAAGAAGAGCGTGTGGGTGATCGGCGGCGACGGCTGGGCGTACGACATCGGCTACGGCGGACTGGACCACGTGCTGGCCTGCGGCCGCAACGTCAACGTTCTCGTGCTCGACACCGAGGTGTATTCGAACACCGGCGGCCAGTGCTCCAAGGCGACGCCGCGCGGCGCGGTCGCCAAGTTCGCCGCCGGCGGCAAGCCGACGGCGGCGAAGGACCTGGCGCTGATGGCGATCACGTACGGGCACATCTACGTGGCGACGGTCGCGCTGGGGGCGAATGACGCCCAGACGGTGCGGGCCTTCATCGAGGCGGAAGCCTATGACGGGCCGTCGCTGATCGTGGCATACAGCCACTGCATCGCACACGGGATCAACATGCGGCTGGGCATGGAGACGCAGAAGCGGGCGGTGGAGGCCGGGCACTTTCCGCTGTTCCGCTACAACCCCGAGCTGACCGCCCAGGGCAAGAGCCCGCTCCAGCTCGACTCCAAGAAGCCGAGCCTGCCCTACGCAGATTTCGCGTATCAGCAGACGCGCTTCAAGATGCTCACGAAGAGCAAGCCCGAGGAAGCGAAGCGGCTGCTGGCGCTGGCGCAACAGGACGCGGTCCAGCGGTGGCACCTGTACGAACAGCTCGCCGCCATGCAGCTCGTCGGCGGCGATGGGCCCGGAGGCCAGTGAGAATTGCGAATTGAGAATTAAGAGTTAAGAAACCGTGCGCTGGGCGGTGCGGCGGCAAGCACCATTTCTTAATTCTTAATTCTGAATTCTTAACGCGCATCTGAAAGGAACAACCATGGACCTCTCCACCACCTACATGGGCCTCGCGCTCAAGAACCCCCTCGTGCCATCGGCCGGCCCGCTGACCGCCACCATCGACTCGATCCGCGAGCTGGAGGACTCCGGCGCGGCGGCCGTGGTGCTCCACTCGCTCTTTGAAGAGCAGATCACGCACGAGGCCGCGGAGCTGACCCATCTCACGACACAGGGCACGGAGAGCTTCGCGGAGTCGCTGACCTATTTCCCCGAGGCGGGCGACTACCGCCTCGGCCCGGACGAATACCTCGACCACATCCGCAAGACGAAGCTGGCGGTCGACATTCCCGTGATCGCCAGCCTCAACGGCGTCACGGTCGGCGGCTGGATCGAGTACGCCAAGAAGATGGAGCAGGCCGGGGCGGACGGGATCGAGCTCAACGTGTACTACGTCGCGGCCGATCCGACGCTGCACGCCCCCGACGTGGAAAACCGCTACGTGCAGATTCTCAAGGCGGTGAAGTCCGCCGTGAAAGTCCCGGTCGCGATGAAGCTGAGCCCGTTCTTCAGCGCGACCGCCGCTATGGCCAAGCGGCTGGACGAGGCCGGCGCCGATGCGCTCGTGCTGTTCAACCGCTTCTACCAGCCGGACATCGACCTCGACAGCCTCGAGGTGCGGCCCGACCTCGTGCTCAGCACGCCGTTCGCGATGCGCCTGCCCCTGCGCTGGATTGCCATCCTGTGCGGGCATGTGCAGGCCAGCCTGGCGGCGACGACGGGAATCGCGAGCGGGCGGGACGTCCTGAAGGTGGTCATGGCCGGGGCGGACGTGGCGCAGACGTGCTCGGTGCTGCTGCGTAAGGGCACGCGTGAGTTGGCCACGATGCTGAAGGACATGCGGACGTGGATGGAAGAGAAGGAGTATGAGTCGATCGGGCAAATGAAGGGCAGCATGAGCCAGCGGGCGTGCCCGGACCCCGCCGCCTTCGAGCGGGCCAACTACATGAAGACGCTGAACAGCTACGTCTGAATCAGCGCTCGCAACGACGCGCCGCGATCAGAGCCCGAAGCGCCAGCGCGGGTTGACCCCTCGGCGCCGGCCGCGTTTCTCAGTCGCCGGTCGCGATATAATCAGGTGAGAGGTGCACCATGCGAGCAGGGTCGTCACCCAACAACCCCGGCATCGCCAAGATCGTCGAAAAGCAAATGCGCAATTGGGAACTGGCGCGCGGCCAGCAGGCCGCACCCACCGCGGTGCCCGCCCCCGCAGTGCGGGAGTTTGTGGCGATTTCGCGCAGCGTCGGGTCCGGCGGTTCCGACGTCGCGACGTTGCTCGGCGAACGGCTGCGCTGGCCGGTATTTGACCGGGAAATCCTGCACGCGATGGCGGGCGACGACGTGGTCCGGGCGCGGCTCTACGCGCGCCTCGACGAGCGCGACCAAAACTGGCTCGAGGACACGCTGCGCTGGCTGATCGAAGGCGAGTTGCGCAGGGACGACTATTTCTATCGGCTCACCGAGACCATTCTAGCCCTCGCACGGCAGGGCACCGCCGTGTTCCTCGGCCGGTCGGCTGATCTGATCCTGCCGCGGGATCATGGTTTGCGGGTGCGCATCATCGCGCCCCTGCCGCAGCGGATCCATGCGTTTGCGCTCCGCAGCAACATGCCGGAGGGGCCGGCCCGCGCCGAAGTGGAACGGATTGACCAGCAACGGGCGGACTTTCGCCGGCACCATTTCGGGCCGGATGCGAACGACGACACGTGCCACGACCTGGTCGTCAACCTCAGTCACTACACACCGGCTCAGGCAGTGGAGCTGATCGCGGCCGCGCTGCGTATCCGCGGTCTGCTCCTCTGAAAGCCATACGCGGGCGCGGTGGGGTGCTGGGTGGTCGCGCGGGCCCAGTTAGTACGTGGGAGGCTTTTCGTTTGGGTCGAGCGGCACAAACTCGACACCCACCCGATGGCGGCGCACCTCAAGATGGTGGCAGTACCGCACGATGCCCTTCATGACCGGCTGGTTGGGCAAGGACTCGAAGCACGCAAACACGATGGTTCCGATGTGGAGGAATTGTTGGGTGATGAAGCCGAAGCCTCCGGCCGACACGTCACACGTCTCGACCGTCACCTCGCGACGTTGGGGCAGCCCATCCGAGCACTCCTCGATGGTGACGCGCAGCTCGCACCGCCACGGATAGCGTGGGTGTCGGCGGCCCTGCTCCTGCCTCGCCTGCAAACCGTGCCGCCGCTTCAATGACTGCAGCAGTTCCTCCGGTGTGACCGACTGGGCGACCGGCCCAGCCCCCGGCTGTCCCTCGCCCCAGTCCGGGCCGGCGTAGACGGCCAGGCTGCCACGCCCGTCCAGGAAGTGCAGGTGCTCACGGGATAGCGCTTGTCCCTTGCGGATCACCACGCGCCCGGCGCTGTCGCGGACGTGACCCGGCAACACGCGTCCCAGGACAAGCTCCCTGGGATCCAGTCGTCGCAACAGGGATGTGGGGCAGCGCTCTGCCATATCGCACGTCCCGCCGTCGGCGCAGTTCGTTCCGCGGAGTCCCCCTGGCGGTCGAATGAACCGGTAGTTCAACCCCGCTGAGAGGACACCGCCATGTTCGTCATCGGCCAGACTTGCGGAGCACACCTGGACGCGCACAACTCGTGCCCCCCCGCGACCCGGAACGTTATCTATGGGACGTAGGGGCCCGATAACGGACCGGTGAAAGCTTAGCCTTTCCCGAGCACCGGCCGCCCGGGCACGCGCCTCAACCCGGCTTCTCGGACCGGTCCTCCGGGGGCCCGGCACCCGGTTCCTCGCTGGGCAGGCGTTTGGGGGCGCCCTCTTCACCCGCGGATTCCGGCGACCGCAGCTTGGGCTTGGCCGTGTCGCGCTCCTGATCCTCCCGCAGCACTTCATCCTGCACGTCGTGCAGCCCGCGCTTGAACTCCGCAATCCCGCGGCCGAGTGAGCGGCCCACCTCGGGCAGGCGCTTGCCGAACAGCAGCAGTGCAAGCAGCGCCACCAGGAGATACGTCCACGGGTCAGTCAACCACGCCAGCGTGTACAACCCGATCATGGCAGAACGTCCTCCTAGCGCACCGGGCCGCGTCCCCGATCGGCACGGAACGTCATGTTCCTTAAGCGCTTATTGTGACCCGCGGCCCGCAAAGTGTCAAAGCCGCTCCGGTCGCGACCCGGCGTTCGCGGTCAGCGCGTGTCCTTGGTATCATGAGGGTCTGAAACGCCGACCATGCGACGCATCCTCGACTTCCTCCGCACCGACGACCTCCCGCCGATGACGCGGCCCAACTATGCCGCCGAGGTGCGGCACATCAGCCTGTGGGGCCTCTTCGCCAACCTGGTCGACGGCTCGTTTTCCAGCATCGTGGTGGCCAAGACCTTCCATGTCCCACTCTTGATCCCGGTCGTCTGGGCGACCCCGATGCTGGCCAACTTGGTCACGTTTCTGTGGGGCGTCGTGATCCGCGGCCAACCGAAGATCCGCACCTTCGTAGTTCTCGCGGTCTGCGCCGTAGCCAGCGCCGCGTCCATCGCCTTCACCCCCTGCGACTGGCACCCGTGGGGCGGCTGGTTGTTCGCCGCCCAGGTGGCCTGCGCCCGGATTTTTCTATCCGGCCTGGTTACGGTCCGCACTTCGATCTGGAAATCCAACTACCCGCGCTCCCACCGCGCCCAGATCGCCGGCCGCCTTCAGACCCTCAACGCCGTGCTCATGATCGCGGTCGGGGCGACCGTCAGCCTGATCTTCGACCGACATGCCGAGTACTACCGCCTCGTCTACCCGCTCATCGCGCTCATCGGGGTGCTGTCGCTGATTCCGTTGCAGCGCGTCCGGGTGCGCGGCGAACGCTGGGAGCTGCTCCGTTTGCACGGCCGGCTGGCGTCCGCCGAAGGCAACGGCCGTTGGGCCCGCTTCCGCCGCAGCCTGACGGAGGCCAGCTTAATCCTCAAGCGCGACCCGGCGTTCGCCCGCTATTGCACCGCGCAATACTTGCTCGGGTCGGCAAACCTGATGGTCGATCCGGTGTTGACGATCTTCCTCACGCAGACCTTGCGGCTGGGTTACTTTGGCACCTACCTGCTGATGGAGCAGATTCCGACCGCGTTGTCGCTCCTGACCATTTTCCGGTGGGCGCCGTTGTTCGACCGGGTAGGCGTGCTGCGGTTCCGCGTCGTCAACAGCGCGTTTTGGCTCACTTCGTTCTTGCTGGTCACCGCGGCTTTACTGCTCCGTGAGACCCCGCTGGCAGCGGCTGCGACCCTCAGCATGGGTGTGTTCGTAGTGGGCCGGATTCTGAACGGCGTGGCCCGCGGCGGCGGCTCCATCGCGTGGAATCTGGGCCACTTGCATTTCGCGGGCGAGCACGACGCCGAGCTATACATGGGCATCCACGTCGCACTCACCGGCCTTCGCGGATTGCTCATGTCCTTTGTCGGCACGGTCGCGTACAAGTTCTGTGGCGCGTGGGCGTTACTGCTTGGCATCGCGCTGGCGGGAGCGGCTCAGTTGGCATTTCGGCGTCTAGCCCGCAGCGAGCCCGCCGCACTTGGACCGGCCGCGGCCCCAGGTGGCGCGCTACCTCAGCCCGTCGAAGTGACCTGAGGTCGTGGATAACCGCCAAGTCTGAAGAGCGCCAAGTTCTCCGAGCGGCTGGAATTACGGCCGTGCGTCCGCAGCGGGCCCACGTCGCTGCTCCGAGCTCCTGGCGGCCGTGGCGGCTCGGTGGTTGCAGGGCGATTCCAAGGCGGCGTCTGGCGCAGGGCTTAACGCGGTTTTAACATTGATTTCCTTGGCGCGGCGCAAACTTCCGGTATACTGTCAGACCTAATTGGAGGAGGTGGACTGCGACCCCCCGTCGTGCGCGGCTCTTGGGGAAAGTTGCATCCGCCGCGTGGTCTGATCTTCGAGGCCGAGGAAAGCGAGGAGGTTCAAATGAGGAAAGTAGCTTGTATCCTGGCCGTTTGCGCGTTGTGCACGTGGACCGCGAACGCCACCCTGTTGCTGACCGACACTTTTGAGGCGTACAACTATGGCGACTTGGTGCCGCAGGGCGGCTGGGCCACGCACAGCGGGACTGGCTCGCCAGTCCAAGTCGTGGCGGACAACGGCTTCACCTATCTGGGCACGCATGCCATCCAGCTCATCCACGGCAGCGGCTCGCGCCAGGACGTCAATAAGTCACTCGGGACGACGCTGGGCCCCGGGCAGAAGTTCTACGCTGCCTTCGACGTTAAGGTCGACGGCCCGCTCGGCACCGGCGCCGATTATTTCGCCCACTTCCGCGATGTCGGCACGGGCACGCTATTCGTGTCCAAGGTGGGCGTGCAGCCCGATGGCACCGGGTTCAACTTTACATTGACGGCTGGCGCCGGCAGCACGCCGACGGCCATTTTCCCGGGCACCTTCACACTGGGAACTTGGCACCGCATCGTCTCGGCCTACACGTATGACACCAAGCTCAATGAGGTGTGGGTCGACCCGATTTCCGAGGCGAGCACCGAGATCACCGGCACCTGGGGCGGTTCTTCGTCGGGGAACTGCCCGGCCGAGAATTACGCCTTCCGGCAGGGCGGCAACGGCACCGCCATCCACACGGTGGACAACCTGCTCGTAGGCACCAGCTTCAACGAAGTGCTCCCTGAGCCGGGCAGCCTGATGCTGTTTCTGGGTCTGCTGGGGCTGGCGCGCCGCCGGTAGACGCTGCACAAACTGAGGAGGAGAGTAGAGGAGGCGGGCGGGCGTCCCCCTGGACGCTCGCCCGATCTATTGTCGCTGGGCGCTCTTGCCGGTTCAGGCCAGTGCGCGGACCGCGGCGGCGTAGAAGTCGTAGGCCGCGCGCACCTCGCGGAGCGTGTCGCCGGCGAACTTGTCCAGCCAGGCCCGCGCAACTTCAAAGGCCACCACGTTCTCGGCCACCACGCTCGCCGCCGGCACGGCACAGATGTCGCTCCGCTCGTAGTCGCTCCGCTCCGACTGGAGCGTCTTCAGGTTTACGCTGTCCATCCCCTGGAGCAGCGTCGAGATCGGTTTCATCGCCGCACGGACCACGATCGGCATGCCGTTCGTCATCCCCCCTTCCAGACCACCGGCGTGATTGCTGCGGCGCACGAAGCCGAAGCTCACTGAGCCGCGCTGCGCCGGGTCAAAGTCGATCGCATCATGCACGCGGCTACCCGGCCGTCGGGCGGCCTCAAACCCGAGCCCGATCTCGACGCCCTTGATGGCCTGGATCGACCCCACGGCCTGCATCAGCCGGCCGTCCAGCTTGTCTTGCCACCGCGCACAGCTACCGAGCCCTACCGGCAGGCCGAAAACCCGTATCTCGACCACACCCCCCACCGTGTCCTTGTTCTGCTTCGCGTCGCGAATCGTCGCGGTCATCGGGCCGACCGCCGCGGCGTCCGGCGTGTACACGTCGTTCGCGTCCCGCGCCGCGACCAGGTCACTCGGCCCCCACGTCGCAGGCACGTTGGCCCGCACGGTCCCGATCTCGGCGACGAACCCGACGCAACGGATGTCGAGCTCACGCAGCAGGCAGCAGGCCAGCGCGCCCGCCGCCGTTCTTGCCGCGGTCTCGCGGGCCGACGCCCGCTCCAACGTCTCACGGCAGTCGGTCGTGAGCCACTTTAGGCTGCCCGCGAAATCGGCATGACCCGGCCGCGGGCGGTGGATCCCGGGCGCGTCGTCGATGCGGAAATCCCGGTTGGCGATTTGCATCGCCAACGGTGCGCCGATGGTCTGGCCACGCCGCACACCGCTGAGCACTCTGACCGCGTCATGCTCGATTCTCTGTCGCCCACCGCGGCCGTACCCCCCCTGCCGCCGCCGCAACGCGCCGTTGATCAGCTCGAGGTCAACTGCCAGCCCCGCCGGCAGCCCCTCGACCAGTACGGTGAGCGCTGGTCCGTGTGATTCGCCTGCAGTGTGGTACGCCAGCTCGCTCATGGCCTCACTGGGCGGCATCCTACCCGGCGCCTGGGGCGAACGAAACTCCGCCGTGGCACAAGCGTCTCGCCGGTGGCTGGTCCACCCGCTACGACCGCCGAGCCAGCGGGCACCGCAGGGTGAGTCGTGGTTCGCCCCCGGCTGCACGCAGGCGACGAGGTGGGCTGGGAGCCCGTTCAAAAAGGGTACAGGCACTGCTGGAAAGCCACTCGGCGCTACCGCAAAGGCCCTTTATGGCGGTCCGCCGCGGCGGACAGCCCCCTTTTTCAACGGACTGCTAGACCCCAAGAAACTTCTTGTATGCGCGGTACTGGTCTGCTACCATTGAGGTGCGGCCGTTGCAGGCGCATTTACGAGAGAGAGTCCACGCCCGCCGGGGTGTGGGGCGGTTGTACTGTGGCCGGAATTGAGTCTACGTGAGTTCGCCGGAAAGAAGCACCGGACCAGTGCTGGCGTGGGGCTGTACGCAGCCGGCTGCGCTGCCCATGGATGGGGGTTCGCGGAAATGTTGTTCGCCGGGCCGGATGCCCGGCGCGTGTTCTGATCCCATGGCGGGCGAGTCGTACTGTCCGTGACGAAGGAGAAGCTGATGTACAGGCGTTGGGTAGTGTGTGGATGGGCCGTGCTGTGCGGAACGGCGTTGGCGCCGGCGGGGAGCGTTGACCCCGGTTTGCAGCAGGTTCTGGCGACGAAGGCGCCCGAGGAGACGGTCTCGACCCTGGTGTACATGATGGACAGGGTGGACTTGGGCGTGCTGACGACCGCGCTCGACCAGCAGCGCGCCTCGCTGCAACGTCGGCACGAAGTGGTGGTGCGGGCCCTCCAGGAGAAGGCTCACACTACACAGATCCCGCTGCTGACCGAGCTGGGCCAACGGCAGGTCGAAGGCCGTGTGCAGTCTTTCGAGCCGTTCTGGGTCGGCAACATCATCCGCGTGGACGCGCCGGCGCGCGAGATCGAGGCCCTGGCCCGCCACCCCGACATCGACACCATTTACTACAACTGCGAGATCGAGACCGTCGAGCCCGCCCCGACCCAACCGGGCCACGCGGACAATCCGAACGGGAGCCCACGCACCCCGGAGATCGGCCTGGTGGCGATCCGCGCTCCCGAGGTGTGGGCGCTGGGCTACACCGGCGAGGGGGTGCTGACATCGACGCTCGATACGGGCGTGGATGGGAACCACCCGGCGCTGCACAATCGCTGGCGCGGGCTGGACCCGCTGTATCAGGGCCATCCGCAGTGGGCCTGGTTTGATCCGGTCACGAACACCACGTATCCACAAGCCTTCGGGGCCCACGGCACGCACACGATGGGAACGGTCCTCGGCGGAGCCCCGGGCGACCAGATCGGCGTGGCGCCCGGCGCGCAGTGGATTCACGCCGCCGTCATCGACCGCGTCAGCATCCCGCAAACGGTGGCGGACGCGATTTTAGCCTTCCAGTGGCTGATCGATCCGGACGGCAACCCATCGACCGCGTGGGACGTACCTCAAGTGTGCTCCAATTCCTGGGGTGTAACCACTTACCACGGTTACCCTCCGTGCGATCAGACGTTCTGGAGCTTCATTGACGCCGACGAAGCGGCCGGAATCGTGCAGCTCTTCTCGGCCGGCAACGAGGGGCCCGGCGCCGAGACCTTGCGTCGGCCCGCCGATCGCGCCACAACGACGTACAATAGCCTCGCCGTCGGTGCCGTGAACGCGAACAACTCCACTTGGCCGATCGCGGACTTCTCGTCGCGCGGCCCAAGCCACTGCACGCCAGGCGGCTCCGCAGCCATTAAGCCGGAAATCGCCGCGCCCGGCGTCGACGTGCGCTCGTCGGTGCCCGGCGGCGGCTACGAGCAGTGGGGCTGGAGCGGCACCTCGATGGCCTCGCCGCACGTGAATGGCACGGTGATCTTGATGCGCCAGGCATGCCCCGAGCTCACCGTCGACCAAATCAAGCAGATCATCTACGACACGGCCCATGACCTTGGACCGCCGGGCGACGACAACTCTTACGGCTGGGGCATGATCGATGCCTACGAGGCGGTCCTCATGGCCCTCGATCAGTGCGTCCCCCATCCGCCCACGGCCTTTAACGGCATCGCCAACACAACCGTCAACACTGGGGTGACGATTACGCTGACCGCCGACGACGATAACAAGCCCAATCCGCCGGGCATGCTCAGCTACATAATCAAGTCGTTACCCCAGCACGGACACCTGCTCGATCCGAACAGCGGGCCGGTGCTGGGCACGCCGTACACGCTGGCCGGGTTCGGCGCCCAGGTGATCTACCAGCCCAATGCTTACTACGCCGGCAGCGACAGCTTCACCTTCGTGGCCAACGACGGCGGCACGCCGCCGGAGGGTGGCGACTCGAACACGGCGACCATCTCCATCGTGGTGGCCGGTGTGCCGGAACTGGTGTATAGCTTCCCACTGGACACCGACCCAGGCTGGACGACCGAGGGGCAATGGGCCTATGGTCAACCGACCGGCGGCGGCAGCCACGCCCACGATCCGACCAGTGGCCACACAGGCAACAATGTCTATGGTTACAACCTTCAGGGCGACTACACCGACTTCATGCCGCAGTACTGCCTGACTACCACCGCGATTGATTGCAGCCGGGTGGGCGGCGCGCTGCTCCGCTTCTATCGGTGGCTGGGCGTGGAGGCGTTCGACCAGGCGACCATTGAGGTGTCCAACGACGGGACGACCTGGAACAACGTCTGGCTGAGCAACGGGATCACGTATGGTGACTCGGCCTGGGCCTACCAGACGTGCAACATCGCCGCCCCGGCCGATGGGCACGACACCGTGTACATCCGCTGGGGCATGGGACCGACCGACCATTCGGTCACGTACCCGGGCTGGAACGTCGACGACGTGGAGATCTGGGGCCTGCTCACGCCCGAGTGGGTGGTCGGCGACCTGAACTGCGACGGCGTCGTCAACTTCGGGGACATCAACCCGTTTATTCTCCGGTTGAGCAGCCCGGCGGGGTACTGGACCACGTTCCCGGCGTGCGCCGACAGCAACGGCGACATCAACGGCGACGGCGCGGTGAACTTCGGCGACATTAACCCGTTTGTGACGTTGCTGGCCGGGGGATAGTCGCCCGCACGGCACGCCCCGCTCTGGAAAGAGCGCGGGACGCAGACGAAGCAGCGCTGTAACAACAAGCGAGCCACGGTCCGACTGGGCCGCGGCTTTCTTGTTGGGTGATCACCGACCGAAACGTGCGCGGTTTGCAAGGGACGCGAGGGCGAGAAACATCATATAATGACGCGACATGGCGCGTGGACCAAACGCGAATGAGCCACAGACCGTCGCGGGGAGCACGACGGACGCTGCGCCCGCCGACTTCGCTGCGCTGTTCAAGTCCTCCTTCCGCTCTCTGTGGCTGATCGCATTCGGTGTCGTGCAGGACGCAGCCCTCGCGGAGGACGTCGTACAGGAGGCGGCCCTGATCGCCTTGAGCAAATTCAAGGAGTTTCGCCCCGGCAGCAATTTCTCCGCCTGGATGGCCAAGATCGTTCAGTTTGTAGCCCGCAACCAGGCCCGGTCGCGGCGCCGCCGACGCACCGTCAACCTCGACGCTGCGGCCGCCGCGGCAAACCCGGCGACGGAACCAGGTGCCGCAGGCCGCAGCC
Source organism: uncultured Planctomycetales bacterium (assembly GCA_964638325.1). Lineage (GTDB taxonomy): Bacteria > Planctomycetota > Phycisphaerae > UBA1845 > Fen-1342 > JALHJL01. The sequence goes on along the minus strand of CAZWYT010000008.1, from coordinate 72,245 downwards.
CGGTCGCGGTCGCGGTCGCGGTCGGGTGGCTGTCGGCTGATCAGCAGCACTTCGACGATCGCGTGATGGCCGCATTGCGGCAGGTGCCGGACCTGCCGCGGGCGTGCCTCCTGTTGCGTACGCTCGAAGGTCTCGAGTACTCGGAGATCGCGCGGGTGCTGCGCATTCCCGCGGGAACGGCGATGAGCCACGTGCATCGCACGCGTCAGTTTCTGCGCGAAGCCCTGGCGGACCTCGGGCCGCTTCGCGCATCTGAAGGACAGGCGCCGACATGAGTTACGAGCGCGTGGACAACCCGGACCCGATGCTCGAGGCCCACCTAGATGGGCTGCTGGATGCGTCCCAGCACGCCGCGTTCCAGGACCGGCTCGCCCAAGATCCGGCTGCGCAGGCCGCGATCCAGCACCAACAGCGCATCGATGAGGCATTGCGGCGGCTGGCCAGTCCGGGCGACGCACACGCGGCCTGGGCCCGGGTCGAGGCGGCGCAGCGCGCCGGACGCGTCACCGCCCTGCTGCAGCTCCAACGGCGGCGAAGAGCGGCGCGCCTGGCCATGGCGGCCGCAGTTGTGCTCGCCCTCGGTGGCACCGGCGGCTTGGTGTGGTGGACGCAGCACGTAGAGAGCACGCTTCACGAGCGGCAATACGCCGACCAGCCCTGGCGAACCTTTGAGATGGTCTACCGCGACGAGGTCCAGGCGGGCTTCCGGGCCGACTGGGAGTGCAAGAGCGAGAAGGAGTTCGCCGGCACCTTCTGGAAGCGGTTTGGCCAGGGCCTGCTCCTGGCGCAACTGCCGCAGGGGGTCCAAAGCCTCGGCTTGTCCTACTGCAACACGCTTTCGAAGAAAACGGTGACCCTGCTCGCGCTGGTTCACGGCGAGAAGGTCATCGTCTTTGTTGATCGGCCCAGCAAGTACCAGGAAGAGGGGGTTTCCCCGGCGAGCGGCCTGCATCTCTACCGCCAGGAACTCGGCCGGCTCATTCTGTTCGAGCTGTCGCCGCTGGATCATCCCCATCTGCTCGAGCTGTTCTACGATCCGCAGCAGCCGGCGAGCTGGTACGCGGAGTAGCCCGCGCTCGTCCTTGGCGCGGGCGCGTGCACGTAGTCTAGTTCGAAGTGTCGCCTGCCCCGGCACCGAAGAAGCGCTGGCCGCGATGACGCGCTTTTTCGCAATGCCTCCTCCTTCCTAGCACATGGTAATACGCAATCGGACCCAGGGCGCGCTCGCAGCCCCAATGCGGCGCATGCGTCGAGAAATTCGCTGCGGCGTCCCGGGTACAGCGCTATGATCGCTTTGCAGCCGGCAGCGGGCCGAAGCTGTTCAACGTACATCAAAGGCCTCGCAGTCAGGAAAGGAACAGGCATGGGAAATCGCATTGCGCGGAACGGACTCGTTGCTCTGGGGAGCCTCATCGTCGGCATGACCGCCGTCGCGGCGACCGCCACTACCTGGACGGTCAATGCGTCGGGCATGACATTCTCGCCGGCGAATATCACGGTCGCACCCGGGGATACCGTTCACTGGGTCCGGATCGACGGCACACACACCGTCACTTCGGGCAGCGGTTGCGTCCACAACACGCCGTACTTCAACGCCCCTCTCGACGCCACGCACCTGACGTTCGACTGGGTCGTGCCCATGGGTGTGGGGCTCGTGCCGTACTACTGCACGCCGCACTGCGCCTTCGGCATGACCGGACTCATCACCGTGCAGTCAGGCGTCACGCAGAGCTTCATGATGACGCTCGACGGCAACCAGGAGAACCCGCCCGTAAGCACGGCGGCCACCGGGACCGGCACGGCGACCTTGGATCTGGTCACCAATCTGCTCACCTGGAACATCAGTTACAGCGGCCTGACGCCGACGCTGGCGCACTTCCATGGTCCGGCCCTCGCCTGCGTGAACGCGGGCATCCAAATCACGCTGAACCCGGCCACCAACCCGATCACCGGCTCGGCGTCGTTGACGGCCGGGCAGGCGGCGGACCTCCTGGCGGGTCGCTGGTACGTCAATCTCCACACGGCGGCTCAGCCAGGTGGCGAGATCCGCGGGCAGGTCATGCCCACGTTGCTGGCTGATCCGATTCCGGCCGCGATTCCCCTGGGCGACATCTACGTGCGGCTGGTGCCTCTCGCCACCGGTCTGACGGCCCCCAACTGGGGCGTGCCCGCGCCGGGCCTGGCCGGCCGCATGTTCGTGACGGACCAGAACGGCACGCTGTGGTCCATTAACACCACGACAGGCGCCAAGTCGGTTTTCCTCGACGTCAGCGCGCGCCTCGTGTCCCTCGGCATCTTCGGGCCGAACTCTTTTGACGAGCGTGGCCTCCTGGGCGTCGCCTTCCATCCGAGCTACGCCGCCAACGGCCTGCTATACACGTTCACCTCGGAGCCGGTCAGCGGGCTCGCCGACTTCAGCACCATGCCGCCCAACACGACGGCCAATTGCCAGAGCGTGCTGGCCGAGTGGCACGTTCCCAACCCGACCGACCCGAACTCGGTGGTCGACGTGAACAGCCGGCGGGAGTTGCTGCGGATCGACAAGCCCCAGTTCAATCACAACGGGGGCGGGCTGGAATTCGGGCCGGACGGCTACCTGTACGTCTCGACGGGCGACGGCGGGGGCGCCGACGATCGCGACGGGCAGAGCTTCATCGGCAACCCGATCATCGGCCACGGTTGCGGCGGCAACGGTCAGAACAAGGACGCGATTCTCGGTAAGATCAGTCGGATTGACCCCTTGGGCAACAACTCGGCCAATGGCCAGTACGGGATTCCGGCCACTAATCCGTTTGTCGGTGTGGCGGGTCTGGATGAGATTTGGGCCTACGGCCTGCGAAATCCGTGGCGCTTCTCCTTCGACTCCGGCACCGGTATCCTCTACTGCGCCGATGTCGGCCAGAACGACGTCGAAGAAATCAACGTCATTACGGGCGGCGGCAACTACGGCTGGAGAGCCAAGGAAGGCTCGTTCTTCTTCGTGTTCAACGGCGACCAGAGCGGCTACGTGACCGACGTGCCCCTCGCTGTTCCGGCGGGATTGACCGATCCCATCGCTGAGTACGACCACGACGAGGGTCTCGCGATCATCGGCGGGTTCGTCTATCGCGGCAGCCAGTTCGCACAGCTCGCGGGACGCTACGTATTCGGCGACTTCGCGCGGACCTTCAGCAACGACGGCCGGCTCTTCTACCTGGACGCCAGCAACCAGATCAAGGAGTTCCAGCTCGCCGGAACCCCCAGCTTCGGGCACTCGTTGCTCGGGTTCGGGCAGGATGCCGCCGGCGAGATCTACGCCCTCGCCAACGACACCGGGACGCCCTTCGGCACTACGGGCGTCGTGTTGCGCATCGCGCGCTGGGTCGGCGACATGAACTGCGACGGCTTCGTTAACTTCGGCGACATCAATCCGTTCGTCCTCTACCTGTCCAACTTCGCTGCCTGGCAGGCTGCGTTCCCGGGCTGCCCGGCCACGAACGGGGACATCAACGGCGACGGGGTGTACGGCCAGGGCTCGTTCGGTGACATTAACCCGTTTGTTGCCCTGCTCAGCGGCGGCTAGGGCAGGGTCGCACGCATCGCCGCATTCAGAGCCGCGAGCGTGAGCGAGCGGTCGCCCACGACCACACGCAAACCGCTCACTTACGGTCGCGGCTCTGATTTGCTTTGTTCGCCATCTCGCCGGGTGGGAGCCGCGCGCCCGTGGCTTTTGCCCGGCGTGGGGACGCCCCACGCGAAAGAGAGGGGACCAGCGCTTGACGGCGAGGCCTCGAATCATATACTGAAGGGTTCTTGCTTCGACCGAGGTTTTGACCCGGCTACGGACCGTATCATGAAGATCGCCAATAACTGCTATCAGGCTAAGCCCGGCGCGGTCGAGCGCCGCTGGTACGTCGTCGATGCCACCGGCCAGGTGCTGGGCCGGCTCGCTACCCGTATCGCAACCGTGCTCATGGGCAAGCACAAGCCCACGTACACGCCGCACGTGGACACCGGGGATTTCGTCATCGTGCTTAACGCTGGTAAGGTGCGGGTGACCGGGACCCGCAAGAAGGAGCAGGTGGTGTACCACCGCTACAGCGGCCACCCCAGCGGGCTCAAAGAGCTCACCATGAAGGCGATGCTCGAGCGGCATCCGGAGCGGGTTCTGCGGGAAGCGGTCCGCCGGATGCTCCCCAAGAATGCCCTGGCGCGCCACATGCTCACCAAGCTCAAGCTGTATACCGGCGACCAGCACATCCACCAGGCGCAGCAGCCGGTGCCGCTGCCCCGCTAATCTGCAGGAGCGATGACCGTGACGGACTTCGAACCCCAACCGACCGAAGCGACCCCGAGCAGCGCGGCGCCCGAGGTTCCGGCGAGCGAGACGACGACCGTGGCACCGCCAGACCCCGCCGTGGAACCGCCTCCTGCCCCGGAGCCAACCGACGCGGCACCAGCCGCCCCCCCGGGTGTGTACTGGGGCACCGGCCGCCGGAAGGCCTCCGTCGCCCGAGTCCGCATGGCGTCCGGCAGCGGTCAAATGCTGGTCAACGGCCGCATGGCCGAGAGCTTCTTCACCGAGCCGCAGGACCGGCTGGACATTTTCGCACCCCTGGAGCTCACCGGGATTCGCCGCCACTGGGACGTCAAAGTCAATGTCCACGGGGGCGGCCATTCGGGACAAGCCGGCGCGATCCGTCTGGGGGTGGCGCGCGCCCTGCTCAAAGCCTACAACCAGTTTGAAGCCACGCTCCGCGACGCCGGCTTCCTCACGCGTGACGCCCGGCGCGTGGAGCGCAAGAAGTACGGGCAGCGCAAGGCGCGCCGGCGCTTCCAGTTCTCCAAGCGTTAAGCAGGAGCCACTTGGCAGAGCGACTGCCTTTCGATCCGACCCGCCTGCCGCGCCAGGTGACGCCGCCGGAACCGAGCCGGGCCGGGCCGACGACGCTCAGTGTCCGCCAGGTGAACGAGCTGGTCCGCGGCGCGCTGGTGCGGTATCTGCCGCCCACGCTGCACGTCCTCGGCGAGATCAGCAACCTCTCCCGCCCGGCCAGCGGGCACGTTTACTTCACCCTCAAGGATGATTACAGCGAGCTGCGCTGTGTCATGTGGCGCAGTACCGCGCTGCACCTGAAGTTCGCCCCGGAAGACGGCCTGGCGGTCATCGCGACCGGCGGCGTCGAGGTCTACGCCCAGCGCGGCTTCTACCAGCTCGTCGTGCGGCGGCTCGAGCCGCGCGGCGTCGGCGCCCTGGAGGTCGCGTTTCGGCAGCTCAAGGAGCGCCTGGCGCGCGAGGGGCTCTTCGACCCGCGGCGCAAGAGGCCCCTACCGCGGATTCCCGAGCGGATCGCCGTCGTGACCAGCCCCACGGGTGCGGCGATCCGCGACATCCTCCAAACGCTGGCGCGGCGCTACCCGCCGGTGGAAGTGCTGGTCTTTCCCGTGCGGGTGCAAGGGGAAGGCGCGGCTCAGGAGATCGCCGCCGCGATCGGCGCGCTCAACGAGCACGCCGCGGAATTGGGCGGGATCGACGTCCTCATTGCCGGGCGCGGTGGCGGCTCGCTGGAGGATCTGTGGGCGTTCAACGAGGAGATTGTCGCGCGGGCCATTGCGGCCAGCCGGATTCCGGTCGTCAGCGCCGTAGGCCACGAGGTTGACGTGACTATCAGCGACCTGGTCGCCGACGTTCGCGCACCGACGCCCACCGCCGCCGCTGAGCTGACCACGCCGGTACTGAGCGAGCTCACCGAGGCTCTAGGTCAGGATGCCTCCCGCGCCGCACGTGCCGCACGCCAGCAACTCGAGTTGGCAGTGGTACGCCTTAACGGCTTGCTGGCGTACGACGGCCTGGCGCGGCCGCTCGCTCGGTTGCGGTCGCGCGCCCAAACTCTGGATGAGCTCCAGCATCGGCTGCGACTGGGGCTGTCCGAGCGGATTCGCCGGACGCGCGAGGAATTCCATGGCCTCGGGCTGCGGCTGCTGCGTTTGGGGACCGGGGCCTACTTTACCCAAGCCGGGCGCGCCCTGGAGCAGCGGCTTCATCGCTTCTGGCAGGCGGTGAACTCGCAAGCCCGGGTCCGCGAACGCCGCTGGACGCTGGCTCTGAGTCGCATGGAGAAGGCCAGCCCCATGCCGCGGCTAGCCCACTGGGCCGAGCACTTATGGCAGGCTGACACGCGCGTGCGCACGGCGGCGCGGGGCACGTTGGCGCATCGGCGCAGCCTGCTGGTACTCCGTATGGAGGCGATCGCCGCGTGCGACCCGCAACACGTCCTGCGGCGTGGCTACAGCCTTACCCGCGATGCGCGCACCCGGGAGCTGATTCGCTCTATCCGTCAGGTGCGGGGGAGGTTACGCATCATCACGCAGGTTGTGGACGGCCAATTCCGGGCTACCACAGATGATCCGCGCCAACCAGAGCTTTTCGAGTAATCGGACGTTCGCCGGCCGTTGCGCGCCGTGGCGCAGATTTGCAGCGCCGCGGGGGCAAGTGTGCCGATGACGTTCTTGTTGGGGCGTCGACGTGAGACAATCGGACCATGAGCCACACGATTCTGGTGGTAGACGACGATGCAACGGTGCGGCACGTCATCCGGCGGAGCCTGGAGCAGGCCGGCTACGACGTTCGCGAGGCGACCAATGGCGCCGAGGCCTTCCGTGCGCTCTGCGCAGCTCACTTTGACCTAGTGATTACGGACATTCTGATGCCCGACCGGGACGGCCTGGAAGTCATCATACTGATGCGCAAGCAGGCCCCGGGCACGAAGGTCATCGCGATCAGCGGCGCGACGGACGCGCCTTTCCTGTTGAGCGCGACCGGCCTGGGTGCCGCCGGAGTGCTCGCGAAGCCATTCAAGCCGGACGAGATGCTCACGCTGGTGAAAGACCTCCTCGGTCCGAGTCCGAGTCCTGCGCATCCATCGTGTGGAGCGCGGGGAGCCTCGGGAGCGTGAACGTAACGCCCTCATCGGGGGCCTGCACCTCTTCGATCCGTTGCACACCCCGCTGCCGCAAGTAAGCCAGGACGCCCTGGACGACGTCTTCCGGCGCGCTGGCCCCCGACGTCACTCCGATTCGTGCGGCCCCCTCCAGCCAGGCCGGGTCGATCTGCTCGAGTCCGTCGATGAGATAGGCCCGCACGCCGCGAGCGCGGGCAACCTCCGTCAGGCGGCGCGAGTTCGACGAGTTCTGCGAGCCCACCACGAGCAACAAGTCGGTCCGGTCGCAAATCTGCTTTACGGCGGTTTGGCGGTTCTGGGTCGCGTAGCAAATGTCGTCGGCCGGCGGCAATTCCAGGTGCGGCCAGCGGGCGTGCAGTGCCTCGACCACCGCGCGCGCGTCGTCCTGACTTAACGTGGTCTGCGTGAGAATGACCGCCGCCTCGTCCGGCCGAAGCTGCAGCCGGGCCACGTCGGCGACCTGCTCCACCAGCACGGTCGCCTCCGGCGCCTGCCCCATTGTACCGATCACCTCGTCATGCCCCGCGTGCCCGATCAGCACGACGCGGTAGCCGCGCTTCACGTACCGGCGCACTTCCGTGTGCACTTTCCGCACCAGCGGGCACGTGGCATCCATCAGCCGCAACTTTCGGCGCTCGGCCTCCGCGTAGACCTCCGGCGGCGACCCGTGTGCCGACAGAATGGCGACGGCGCCGGTGGGGACTTCGTCCAGCTCATCGACGAACGTGGCCCCCAGCGCGCGGAGCCGCTGCACCACGTGCGAGTTGTGCACGATCTCCTTGCGCACGTAGACGGGGGGCCCATACTGCTCGAGCGCCAGCTCCACGGCCCGGATCGCCCGTTCGACGCCGGCACAGAAGCCACGCGGTTTCGCCAAGATCGCCAGCATAGCGACCCTCCCTGCGTCGTCGCGCCAAGCCCCCGGTACGCCGGCGCGCTCCGCCCGCAGGTCCCTGGCCCATTATAGGTCCCCCACCCCCAGATTCACTCAACGCTGACGAACTTCCGGATGTTGCGCTCGAGCTCGTCCGCCGTGTACCTGCGACTGAGATCGATCGGCAGGAACACGCCGTGCGCATGGTCGCTGGCGAGGACGAACATCCGTCCCACGCGTGTGTAGCCCATGTCCTGCGGCGTGTGGCCGACGGCGAACAACTCAACGCCGAGGCGGCGCGCGAAGAGCTCGACGACCTCCGGCGACTGGAACCGTCCCCAGACCAGCGCATAGGCCGGGCCGCCGGGCGACATGTCCGCGGCCGTCGGCTGGCGCTCAAAGACCGACAGGTCAAAATAGTCCACGTAGAATCCGTCCGGCAGGCTGTGGGACAGGAAGATCCGGTTCGCGAGCCGCGCCGCCAAAGGCAAGGACGCGATGTAGTCGTGGACGCCGGCCATTACCTCCGGCGCCTGGGTGCCGTACCGCAACTCGACGCCGCGCTCGAAGTCCGCGAGGACGTACCGCCCGCCTTTGCTGATCTCGTGCCCACAGAGCTGCGAGAGCTCGTGGTTCGACTGCAGGAAGAACACGTTGTCGGGGAAGTCGCACTTCCAGGCGGCGGCCCGCACGAGCAGATCGATGGACGTGTCTGGCACGCCGGGCAACTCGGACTCCATGTGGATCAGCTCGTGCAGGACCACGACCCGGCCGGGGCTGCGCTGGAGCACGCAGAAACGTTGCAGCTTGTCGAAATTGCGCAGGTGCCCGTGCAGGTCGCCGGTCATCACGAGCTGCCCGGCGGCTCCGAAGGTCAACAGCGACCCGCTGCGGTTCGGGTCCTCGCGGTTCAGCCGGGCCGCCTCGTGCAGGCTCTGACAGGTGGTCCGTGCGTCCATCGTCGCGTTCACGCGTTCCTCGAACACCGCGCTACACAGCCGGTCAACTCACGCCGCCCTCCGGCCCGGCTTCAGAGACCCCGTCGCCGGCGCCGCGGAGCAGCAAGTGCTCCACCATCTCCAGCCGCGAGAGCACCTCGCGCATCTCGCGGGGTCGCCGGTCCTTGGCCGTCTCGCAGCACTCCAGAATCAGCCGCGAGAGCGGCAGCGGGATCCGCGGGTTCAGCTCGTGCGGCGGCGCATTCTCACGTTGCGACTCCAGGGCGATGCGTGTCGCGGTTGGGGGCGCGATCGTGATCAGGGTCCGGAACCACTTCCGCGTCACGACCCAGTACATCGTCGCACCTAGATTGTAGACGTCGGTCCGCTGGTCGATCTCGGCCCGGTGGACCTGCTCGGGGGCAATGAAGTCCGGCGTACCCTGGATGCGCTCCTTGGCGAAACCCAACGGGCAGCTCTGACCAAAGTCGATGATCTTCAGGCCCCCGCCCCGCGTGAGCAGGATGTTGTTGGGCTTGATGTCCGCATGGGCGTAACCGAGCTGGTGGAGAGCCTGGAGCCCCTCGGCCACCCGCTTGAAGATCGCCAGGATGGCGGGCAGATCCTGCGGACACTCATCCTCGAGGCGCTCGCCGTCCACGTACTCCATCACTAACACCAGCTCGCGCGTCTTCAGCCACCGCCGCACCCGCACGAGGTCGTAGCACTTCCGCAGATAGGGGTGATTGACCTGCCGCGCGACGGCGTACTCGTTTTCGGCCTGGGCGAGGAAGCGGTCGTCCTTGGGGGATCGACGCACGATGTGCTTGACCGCGACGTGCCGGCCCACGTCCATGTCGCGTGCGAGACTGATGACCGCACCGGCACCCCGACCGATACGGCTGATAACTTCGTAGCGGCGCAGGATGGGGATCGCACGCGTTGGCATCCCTAGACTATCCGAAAAAAAACGGGCACTTGTCACCCGGCCGTCGGCCCGGAGCACCGGCTCCCGACGCCGGGGTTAGCCGGAGGGGTCACACGAGTCGCACAGCGGGCGGCCCCCGCGCCAGGTCGCACGGCCGTCGCGTCCGGCGGATTTATTGGAGAATCCCCTTCCGTTCCAGGAGCGCGCGCAGGTCTTTGGCCTGCGGCGGCAAACCCGGCGTGATCTGCTCGTCTGATCCTGCGGACAAACGAACGGGCAGCAGGTCTCGGCCGCTGGCGTGGTTCAACGTTCCCAGGGCCCCGAGCAGACCCCGCTTCTGGGCATCCCGCAGCGTGTCGCCAGCCGCACCGATCACCACCAGTTGAACGCGCGGCCCGCGCTGCGCCCATTGGGCGCGGCCATCGGCATCGATCAGGCACACGCTATCGCCTCCTTCCGGATCGATCCCCAGCCCGGCCACCTCGTCCCACGACGACACGTACTGGACCTCAACCTCTTCCACGCGCATCCCGCGCTCGGCCATCAGCAGCGTGCTGCCCTTGAAGCTTGGTTTGCCGGGCACGAGACGCAGCTCGAGTCCGCGCAATCCGACCGCTCCCAGAGTCATCGAAGTGATAAGGGCCACCACCACAGACGTGTTCCGTGTCCCGGCAGTCATGAGCCTTCCCTCGCTCGCACGCAGCGGCTTCCGTGCCAACCCACACTTGTACCCCGCGGAGCGCTTCGCCGCAACAGCTTCACCACCACCATTCTCGCCGGCGCGGACAGACCGCGTCGCCCGAATATACTATCGGCATGAACGCTCCACACCGGATACCAAACCTGGAACATCGGCCGCGGGTCCTCGCGCGCCATGCGACCCACTGCCACTTGAAGCATACAAACAAAACGGGGCTCCGCAACGCCGCAGGCGCGGATTTTCGCGCGGGTCCGCTGAGCCCCAACCAGGCCACGGCACTTCGGCCGCCCCACAGGTGCCAACGCCGTATCGGTCGTGAAAGGGCCTTGTGCCCCACGGCCGACCGGGCCATGGGGCCCGGCAGCGCTTTTCGCGAGGACTACCCGTGAGTTCGGGCACCTATTTTCTCGAAACCTTCGGCTGCCAGATGAACGCGCTGGACAGCGAGCTGGTGGCCGGGCAACTGGACGGCCTGGGCCTGCGCCCCGCCGCGACCGTGACCGACGCCGACGTCATTCTGTTCAATACCTGCAGCGTCCGCCAACACGCCGAGGACAAGGTGCTCTCGCGGCTCGGACGGCTCCGCGCGCTGAAACGCCGTCGGCCAGGCACGATTATCGGAGTCATCGGCTGCATGGCGGAGCGGCAGCGCGACGATCTGTTCGCTCAGGTGCCCCATCTCGACCTCATTTGCGGCCCCGGGGAGCTTCACCGTCTGCCCGCCCTGCTGGAGCAGGTGCGGCAGCGCCGCGAACCGGTCGCCGCGCTGTCCGGCTCGCAGTCCCGGCGGACCGACGTGCTTCAGCGGGCCCTTCAGAATGACGAGCTCGAAGCCCTGGACCTGTCGCGCAACCCAGGGCCCCATGGCCGCCGGCTTCAGGCCTACGTACGTGTGCAGCGCGGGTGCGATAAGTTCTGCACGTACTGCGTGGTGCCCTTCACCCGCGGCCCCGAGCGCAGCCGACCGCCGGAGCATGTTCTGGAGGAGGTCCGGCGGCTCGTCGACCGCGGCAGCCGCGAGATCACGCTGCTCGGACAGACGGTGAATTCGTACGTCCACCAGGAGCATGGGCGCCCCGTCCGCTTTGCCCAGTTGCTCGAACGTGTGCACCGCATCGCAGGCCTGGACCGCATCCGCTTCGTAACGAGCTTCCCGGCGGACTGGGACGAGGACATTTTTCGGGCGATGCGCGACCAGCCGCGCATCTGTCCCTATCTGCACATCCCCGCCCAAAGCGGTTCCGACCGCATCCTCCAGGCCATGAAACGCGGCTACTCCGTCGCCCAGTACCTCGACCTGATGGACCTGGCCCGCAAGTACCTCCCGGACATTGCCCTGGCCGGCGACTTTATCGTTGGCTTCTGCGGCGAGACTGACGACGACTTCCGCGCGACCGTCAGCCTCGTACGCCGCGTCGAGTACAAAAGCCTGTTCGTGTTCAAGTATTCGCCGCGCCCCGGGACAACCGCCGAGCGCAGCCGGGCGGATGACGTGCCGGATGACGTCAAAGCCCGCCGGAACAACGAGTTGCTGGCGGTGCAAAGCGAGATCGGCCTGCGCCAGAAACGAGCCCTTATCGGCCGGACGGTCGAGGTGCTTGTCGAGGGCTACAGCAAGACCGCCCGCAAGGAACGTATAGCGGATCACGCGGCGGCCGGGAGCGCCTGCCATGTTTCCGACCGCGCCAGCCCGGAAATCCAGTCCGTGCGCGCCCGGCACACCCGACAACTTGTCGGACGCACGACACACGACCTCATCACGGTCTTCGACGGCGATGAGTCGCACATCGGCGCGCTCGTCAACGTGCGGGTCGAGTCGGCGTCCCCGCTGACGCTCTTTGGACGGGTCGAGTCCGTCGTCTCGCCGCCGCGTGCGTGATTGCAGAGTGGGGCGCCCTCAGCGGGAGGTTATCCGAGCCGGGGGGTCCGCCGCCCGGTTCCCACCGGCCCGAGGACGGGCCGCCTTTGTTTGTCTCCTGCGGCCACCGTTCGTGATGCGCTGGACTCAACGGCCGCTGTCGCACTTCTGCAACACACGACTTTGGTTCGGTTCCGGCGCGCCTGTTAAGCGTCACTTCGACCCCGCCTGGAAAGATTTTTTCGGAATTGGGGCTCCCCGCGGCCCATGTCGGCGACTAATAATGCGGTGAGAGTGTCCGCGCGGCCCGCGCCGCGGGCGACACACATCCGGGCGCCGGGCACTGCGACCATTTCACGAGGCGGATATCGACAACCAGGAGGAAGCGCCATGCCAACGATGACGGGAACCGGGCTGTTGTGCAGCCTGCTGTTGACAGCAGCGTGTGCCCTGGCCCAATCGCCAGGTCAGGACGTGGCCGAGGCTGGTCTCGCCGGCACCGCAGGTACTGGGCTCCAACGCCCGCCCGCGGCACGCGACGGTACGGTTCAGCAATCGTTGGATGACAACGCGCTCGGTGTTCCCGCGTTTGGCCGCGCCGCCGGCCTGCGCGCCGGTGAGGACTGCCCGGCCGGCTCGTTGTGCGGGCAGGATGCTGGTTCGTGCGGCAGCAACCAGTGGTACTTCTACTCGGACTTGCAGTTTTGTAATCCGCCACCGACCACCTGCCAGCGCGTGCGCTGCGAGAACTTCCCGCCGCCCGGCGTGACGATCGATGGGCCCATCGGCGCGATCACCTGGCGCGGCGTCTATATTGACGACAGTTGGAACTTCTGTGCCAAATCGCAGCACCTGTTTCGTATCCAGTTCTACGAGGATGAGGGCGGGGCCCCCAAGAATCCAGGTTCGCCGTACTACAGTGAGTATCTCATCGCGACAGCCCAAGACCTGGGCGTACCCGTTTCTTTCTGCACGGCCTGCACCCCGACACCGCTGCTGAAATTCACGGCTGTTCTGACCACCCCGGTCAACCTGACGGCCGGCTGGTTCTCGATTGCCGGTGACGGCACGCCGGGGTGCTACCACCTATGGGAAGGGTCCAACGAAGGCGACAACAAGATTTACCAGTGGTACGAGCAAGGCGGCACGGTGCCCGGTCCGGCCGTGACGACCGTTTGCGACCTGAACTACTGTTTCCTGCCCGTGGTCAACGGTGCCTGTTGCCTGGACTGCGAATACGACTGCTATGACAACTTGACCGATATCGCCTGCGCTGCCATCGGCGGGCGGTTCGTCGCAAACGGCACGTGTGCCCAGATGACGCCCCCGTGCGGCCAAGGGCTGGGTGCGTGCTGCTACGACGATGGCACCTGCGTGGTCGCGACGTGTCACGGGTGCTGGCCGTGCTGTTGCTGGGGTGACCTCAACTGCGACGGAATCATCAACTTCGGCGACATCAACCCGTTCGTCTTGTATCTGTCTAACTTCGGCGCGTGGCAGAACGCGTACCCGGGCTGCAATCCAATCGAGGGTGACATCAACTGCGACGGCACGTACGGCCAGGGTTCGTTTGGCGACATCAACCCGTTCGTAGCACTCATGACGCAGTGCGGCGCCGGCTGCCCCTGTCCGGGCCCCATTGGCTGCGGTGGACCGCGGGCACAGGGTCTTTACTGGGCCGGACCGGGTACCACGTGCGACCCCTGGCCCACCGGCGGCTGCTGCACGGTCGTCGTCCCAGGCGGCGCGGTCCGCGAAAACGAACCCGAAGACTGTGCGTATGACACGTTCAACGGCGGGTGCAACTATACGCCCGCCCACTTCTCGTCCATCCAGTGTGGTCAGACGATCTACGGGGAGTCGGGCACGTTCGATGGCAATCGCGACATGGATTGGTACCGGACGACGGTGAATCAGCCGACGAGTTTCACCGTCACCGTCGAGGCGGAGTTTGACGTGCAGATCCTGGCGTTCCGCCAGGGCCCGGACCCGAACGATCCGTGCACCGGGTACCGCGATGTTGCCGCGCCGGTCGGTCCGCCGCCCACCGGTCACAACAAATGCACGCCGGTCGTGATGGCGACCCGGTGTCTGCCGCCGGGCACGTATTGGTTCGTGGTAGCGCCGGCGGCGTCCGATGGTGTCGCGTGCTACTCGGACTATCAGGTGACGCTAGGATGCGCCGCATGCGAGCCATGCCAGATTCAGCCCTGCCCAAGTGGAGCCTATGTGGAAGGCATTCCGGCAGGCGATCCGCCGCCTGGTTACTGCGTGGCGGACCCCAACGATCCAACGCTCGATCCGGAAAACGGTGGCTGCAACAACATGCCGCCGGTGTTCGAGAACCTGCCATACACCTATGACGTACCCTTCACGTTTTGTGGCAAGCTGTGGGCCAATGACGGGGACCGGGATCTGGACTGGTATGGACTCGACCTGCCGACCTGGGCCCAGGTTAGGTGGAGCGTGGTCAGTGAGGTGCCCTGCCGGGCCACACTACTGTTCTGGGACTTCGGCGGAGGCGAGTTCGGTCCGCCAGTCGATTGCTCAAACTACTTCTACTGGACCGACACCCTTTGTGCTTTGTGCGTGGCGGAAACGTGGAACGGCACGATGTTCTACCAACCGGGCTTCTACTGGTTCGTCGTGAAGCCCGAAGACGACAGCGGCCCAGTCTTCTACGGGTATCCATGCCCGCTCGGCAACGCCGACCTGGGCAACGACTACCAGATCGCCATGACCGTCACCTGGGGCGGCTGCTGTGAGGGCCAGATCCTTAACAAGCCGCATGCCTACACGGAGCAGCCGAACGACCCGCCGTGCCCCCCGGGCGCTTACGATGACACGTACAACAGCGGGTGCGATCACACGCCGACGGGGCCGACTCTACCCCTGCTATTCGGCGCCACTAACGCCTGGGTCAGCCGGTCCGGCACGTGGCAACCCCGTGTGGACAATCCAACCGTCGTGGCTAAGGACTACGACTGGTACTCATTCACGCTGACGGCCAATCGACGCTTCAAGGTCTATCTCTACTCCAGCTTCGCGGCCACGTGGGAAATCTGGAAGCAGGATGACTGTGCGTACGGTCCCATCGAGGGTCTCGAGGTTCCGCCCTGTTACGACGCGGGTGCCTTCGCGGTGCGCTGCTATACGGCGGGGACGTACTGGCTGCGCGTATTCCCGACCTCCTATTGGGATTGCGGCAAGTACTACTACCTGGCCCTGACGGAGGCGGGTTCTTGCTCGACGTGCAACTTCTCGTGCACGGGCACGGATCTGGACGACCCCTGCGACGACGTGACCGACTATGACACCAATGCCGGCTGCGACAATCCCGAGGGTCCGCCGCCGCATTTCATGACGTTCAACTGCGGCGCGACCTATTGCGGCCGCGCGTACGCCGCACCGCTTAACGGCGTCGGATACTACGACCCCGACTGGTTCCAGATCACGCAGACCTTCACGACCAACCGGCGGATCAAGCTGACCGTGACGGCGGAGTTCCTGGCGCACGCCGAGGTCTATGCAAGCTGCGCGGACTACGACGCGGGCAATCCCATTGCCGGGCTCGACGGCATCACGCCGCTCTTCGTCGGCACGGCCTGCCCGAGCATGGTGCTAACGAGCACGGGGAGCTTCGCGCCGGGCACGGTCGTCTACGGCCGCATCACGATCGTGGATCAGTTTGGGAATCTGCTGACGAACTACTATCCGTGCACGAAGGGCAGCAACCGCTGGAAGCTCGCGGTAACGTGCCTCCTGTGAGAGTCCCGATCAGAATCCCCCTCCGTCTCAGGGAGGGGGCAGGGGAAGGGTCGAACTACGCGGGATTCGCCCCTCACCCTGCCCTCTCTCCAGCCCGACGGACCTCACTGGTGCATCTGTCGTACCGTCGGCCGGTTTCGTACGATGGACGCCGTGATGAGCCCGGACCCACTGGCGCGCTGTCCTAACTGCGGAGGCGACCTTACGACCCGGCCGCCGCCGAACCGGTGCCCCGATTGCAGCTTCGAGTACGACGAGCACACGCGGGTCTGGCGCTCGGACGAGTCGTGGGGACGCCTGGCCACCGTCTACGCCACGGTCGGGCTGGTCGCGGGTGCAGTCGTGAGTCTGCTGTACCGCCTGAGCTTCGCAAACGCCCCCTACCCCGCTTTGCCCCTCGTGCTAGGCTTAATTGCCCCCGCACTCGGGCTCTTCCTCCGGCGGCTGATCGGCGGCCGCATCACCGGCCGCTTCGTCGCGCTCACCGCCCGGGGCATTCTCGTCGGCACGCGCCGCACGCCCCTACTCGTATCGTGGGGCGTCTTCGAGCAGCTCACCGAACAGCGTGGCGTACCGAAGCTGCGCTGTTGCGGATGGACGACCCTGGTTCCGCTGGACGACATCTTCGCTAGTCCAGCGGAGGTCAGCGCCTTTGAGCGGGCGCTGCACGACGCCCTCCGCCGGCATCGCGGCCTGGAAGGCGCACCTCCCACGACGACTATATGAGCGCGGCGAACGGAACCCCGCGCGCCAGTGCGGGGCCTGGCCCCGGCCTTGTGACCAAGGCTCTGATGCCGGCGCTGCGGGTCTGCCCATGCTCGTGTAGGATGACCGCCCCGATGACAGCTTCACCTGCTATGGCCGAGCCGCTGCTGCGGGTCGAGAACCTGGCGGTGTCGTTTTTCGCTCGTGGCTTCCTCAACCGGCGCGGCCGGGGGACCGTCAAAGCGGTGGACGGCGTGTCTCTGGAGCTTGGGGGCTCACGCACGCTTGGGCTCGTCGGCGAAAGCGGCTGTGGCAAATCGACGCTGGCGCGCGCGATTCTCCGCCTCATCCCCCCTACCGCTGGACGGGTCGTCTTCGAAGGCCGCGATGTCGCGGCCTTGTCGCCGCGGGCGCTGCGCGGGCTCCGCCGGCGCATGCAGCTTGTTTTCCAGGACCCCTACGGCAGCCTGAATCCACGGCTCCGAGTGGAGACCCTTGTCGGCGAGGCCCCCAGCGTCCATGGTCTGGTGCGGACCGCCAGCCAGCGGCGCGACCACGTTGTCCGCGTCCTGGCGCACGTCGGCCTGTCGCCGGCGGATGCGGATCGCTATCCCCACGAGTTCTCCGGCGGCCAGCGGCAGCGCATCGGCATCGCCCGCGCGCTCGCCCTCGAGCCCAGCCTCATCATCTGCGACGAGCCCGTGTCCGCCCTCGACGTGTCGATCCAGGGGCAGATTCTGAACTTGCTCGCCGACCTCCAACGTGATCTCGGCCTGAGCTACCTTTTCATCGCGCACAACCTAGGCGTGGTCCGACACGTCAGCCATGAGGTCGCGGTCATGTACTTCGGGCGAATCGTCGAGCACGCCGCCACGGAGGACCTCTTCCAGAACCCGCTCCACCCGTACACGCGGGCGCTGCTTGCGGCCGCCCCCGATCCAGACCTGCGCCCCGCGCGCGAATCAAAGACGCCGGTTCAGCACCTGCTTCCCGTGCTCTCCGGAGAGCCGCCCAGCCCGCTCGACCCGCCCGCAGGTTGTGCCTTTCACCCGCGCTGCCCCATCGCCGAGCCCGTCTGCCGGCAAGAAGCGCCCGTCTTGCAACCGGGGCCGGGATGTCCCCCGTCGCATCGAGTCGCCTGCCATATAGCCGGCCGCCTGGCCGGCTCGCGAGAACCCCCGTTGGCCGACTAGACCTGCATGATTTCCTTCGACTTCTCCTCGAGGAGCGCGTCGATCTTCTTGCAGCAGTCGTCGGTCAGCTTCTGTATCTGCTCCTGCCCGCTCTCCACGTCGTCCTCGGTCAGGGTCTTGGCCTTCTTCTCCGCCTCCAGCGTCTTGTTGGCATCCCGCCGGGCGTTCCGCACCGTGACCTTCTGCTGCTCCGCCAACTCCCGGACGCGCGCGACAAGCTGCTTGCGCCGTTCGGTGGACAGCGGCGGGACTGGCAGGCGGATCATCTTCCCGTCATTCTGCGGGTTGATGCCGATCTCGCTCTTCTCGATGGCCCGCTGAATGTCCTTCAGCGTGCCGGGATCAAACGGCTTGATGACAATCATGTTTCCTTCGGCCACGGCCAGCGTGGCCAGCTCCTTCAGGCTCATCGTCGTGCCGTAAGACTCGACATCGACCTTCAGGCTGTCCACCAGGCCGGTGGTGGCGCGGCCCGTCCGCACGGCCCGAAACTCCTGCTTGAGAAAATCGGTGGCTTGCTCCATCTGATCTTCGGCCTCGAGCAGTATGTCATCGAGCGCCATCGGTGCGACTCCTGCCGCCCCCCGGACTCACACGCGGATTCCGACCTACGCCGCAGTCCGACCCACGGGGACACGGGCGAAACAACCCCACAGCCTGCCCCGCGAGCGCGGAAAGCACGCCCGCTAAGGATACAGACGGCCCTGCCGGCGCTCAAGCGTCGCTCCGATCGACTCCAAGCGCTGGCCCCGAATGGCGTAGAGTTGGCCGGAGGTGTCCGGAAATCTCAGCCTTCCCCAGAACTGCCGTCTTCGCCCTGCCGATATTAGCCAAGGACACGCGGTGACCGGAAGCGTACGCGCTGCCTCCCGCGCGCACATTCTCGGACCGGCTGAGGAGGACTGCAGTGCACACGGTGTTCATCACGGGTGCGGAAGGCTTCGCCGGAACCTACGTTCTCGACCACCTGAACCGAAGCGGGTACGGGGTCGTGGCCGGAGTCCGTAACCGCGCACGAAAACTGGCCTATGAACGGAAGGACTACAAGGCGCTCGTCTGCGATGTTGCCGACGCGATCAATGTCGGCCGCGCCATCGCCAGCGTACGTCCCGACGCCGTCATTCACTTGGCTGGCCTAGCTCATCCGGAGGAAGCCGCCAGCGACCCCCTGCTCGCGTATCAATCCATCGTTACCGCCTGGGCCAACGTGCTTGACGCGGTCCGCCGTACCGTGCCACGCGCCAGAGTCGTAATGGCCAGTGCCTGCGACGTTTACGGCAACGCCGGCCAGGCCGGACAACCGCTCAGCGAGACCATCCCGGTGCAGCCTGCGAGCACATTCGGGTCGCTTAAGCGCACCGCTGAGACCATCGCGCACACTTTCTACCGCGACTACCACCTGAATGTGACGATTGCGCGTCCATTCCACTATCTTGGTGCCGGACAGCCCGAACGGTTCTTCTTTGCGGCGGTTGCGCGGCGCCTGGCCGAGTGGTCTTCGTCCGCGGGCAGGCTCTGCCTCAATCTGCCGGACCTCGCGTGTCGCCGCGACCTGTTGCACGTACGCGACGTTGCGACTGCGTACCGGCGGTTGCTCGAAGATGCCCGTCCGAACGAAACGTACAACATCTGCTCGGGCCAGGACGTGACCTGCCGGGAAGTTGCGGAACTGATAGCGGCGGAGCTGGGGGTGGAGGTCGAGCTCACCGAGGATTCCGCGGCCGACCGCCCGGATCGGGTGCCGGTGCTGCGCGGGGACAACTCAAAACTGCGGTCGGAACTCCACTGGGAGCCAGCCCATTCGGTGCGGGACGCGGTCCGCCAGCTCGTCGAGAGCTGCCGCGCGGCGACCGCCGCCGTGCCGTCGTAGCGCCCGGCGCGGGTAGTCGCCGGTCGCCGGCCAAGTCCGAGGCCCCGGCGCCCCGGGCCGACGAGTTTTGGGCCTTGGCACGCCTTGACAGGGGGGCTATACTGAAGGGCTCTGCACAATACCGCGGCTCGGTGGCCCGGCCAGCGTAGCGGTTCGGGCCTGGGTGTCGGTATTGGCACCGGAGAACGGCATGGCTGTCAAGCTGCGACTCAAACGCCTGGGGCGCCGGCACCGCTCCTTCTACCGGCTCACCGCGATGGACGCGCGTTGTCCGCGCGATGGGCGGATTCTCGAGGAGCTGGGCACGTACGACCCGCAGCACAAGGACGTGAAGGAGCAGGTCAGGCTGAACGCGGACCGGATCAAACACTGGCTCGACCTTGGCGCCGTGCCGACGGAGACCGTCGCCACGTTGCTCAAGAAGCAGGGAATCACCGCCCGGTGAAGCCCACGACTCGGTTCATGACTGGCATTGGCAATGCGGATCGATGTCATAACGCTGTTTCCGGAGGTTATCCAGCCATACCTGACGGCTAGCATCCTCGGCCGCGCACAGGCGGCCCGCCTCGTCGACTGCCACGTTCACCAGCTCCGCGACTACTCGCAAGATCCGCACCACAAAGTGGATGATCGCCCGTTCGGCGGCGGCCCGGGCATGGTACTCATGTGTCAGCCTGTGGTGGACGCCGTCAACGTGGTCGAGGCCCTCGACCCGCGTCCGGCCCTGCGGCTTCTCCTGAGCCCGCAGGGCCGGCCGTTTACGCAGGCGATGGCCGAGCGCCTGGCCCGGCACGAGCGCCTGCTATTGATCTCCGGTCACTACGAGGGCTTCGACGAACGCATCGTCGAGCTGCTCCAACCGGAGGAGTTGAGCCTCGGCGATTTTGTCATGAGCGGCGGTGAGCCGGCGACGCTCGCGATCATCGACGCAGTGGTGCGCCTGTTGCCGGGAGCGCTCGGCAACGAGGCCGCCACCGGCGACGAATCGTTTCAGGGCCAGCGTCTCGAGTACCCGCAGTACACGCGCCCACGCGTGTTCGGCGGCCTGGCGGTGCCCGACGTGCTGCTCTCCGGCAATCATGCCGAGATTGAAGCGTGGCGGCGAGCCCAATCCGAGGAGCGCACCCGTCGGCGGCGTCCGGATCTTCTGCAAGACCACGCCGCCGCCTTCGTAAATACATGCTGTGTGACCCCCTCTGGCGGCTCGTGCGCGGTTTCGGCCTCGAGCGCTTCAGCCCAGGAATGTTGACAGGAAAGTGAGGCGCTCGATGCGAAACGCACTTTACGACGTGGTGGACAAGAAATACAAGCGCACGAACGCCATCGACTTTGAGATTGGCGACACGGTCGTCGTCACGATTCGCATCATCGAGGGTGGTAAGGAGCGCCTCCAGGATTTCGAGGGCACCGTGATTGCCCGCAGGGGCCGCGGGCTCGACCAGATGTTCACGGTGCGCCGCATCGTCGCCAACGAGGGCGTCGAACGGGCGTTCCCGCTCCACTCGCCGCGCATCGCCGCGATCAAGACCGTCCGCAGCGGCAAGGTGCGCCGCTGCAAGCTCTACTTCCTGCGCGACCGGGTGGGCAAGGCCCGCCGGCTGCGTGAGCGGCGGATCTCCGCCGCGGCCCGCGCAGCGGCGGCACAGGCCCGCGCCGAGAAGGCCCGCGCGCTGCGGGAAGCGCAGGAAGCCGTGGATGCGGCCAAGGGGGCCCGCGAGACCGCGCACAGCGCGCTGGCCGCCAGTCCCTCGTAGCGTCAGCCCGTTGTCGCCGACGTAGGAGCGTCTCTGACGGCGACCGGGCAGTGGCCTGCCGTCCGTGAATGTGGCCCAGCCGCCCCCGGCTGTGCAGACCGTGACTCTCCATGTCAGGTGCGAGCGATCCCCGTCACGAACTCGGCCGCACAGGCGAGCGCGTCGCCGAGCAGTACCTCAAGCAGCGCGGTCTGAAGACCGTTTCCCGCCACTTCAACACCCCCGTCGGCGAGCTGGACCTCGTCATGCGCGACGGCGACACCGTCGTGTTCGTCGAGGTGAAGACCCGCCGCGACCGCAAGTACGCTGACCCCGAAGACGCCATCCGGCGCGACAAACGCCGGAGGATGACACGCGCCGCGCGGTGGTTCGTCCACGAGAAGCACTGGGAGGAAAAGCCCTGCCGCTTCGACGTCCTGTCGGTGATTCTGCCCGCAGACGGCGAGCCGGAGATCGAGCACTTCGCGGACGCGTTCCTGCCAAGCGACCGACAGTAGCGCGCCTCTCTCCCTTCCAGGGAGCGCGGAGGGTCAGGGTAGGTACGCCATCACGTTTCGAGACGCCCACCCGAGCCGTGGCTATCGCCGCCGCTTGGGATTCGCACCTCAGTTGTGGATATTGGAGCTATAGTCAGGCGGCGGTGCCGGCGCCAGCGGAGTGCGCACCTGCGTATCGCATGCAGACGCTGTCTCGGGCGCCGGTTTCATCCCGTGCCGCATCCCTGGGCCCAAACAGAGCCACCTGGTCTCTCGACCAGGTGGCGTCGGTCACTACGCGAATCCGAGCTGCGCCCAACGAAGTCAGCGTGATCGCCGGGTCATGAGCCCGGCCAAGCCCACGATCAACACGAGCGAACCGGGCTGTGGAATACTTCGCATAATACGCAGCCCCGTCCAGACCTGGGCGGGGCGTTGCGTGCGCACAACAACTGGGCGTGGGGCTCGCTGCCACGCCACGTCGCTCCCCCACCCCGATCCGCCTCCGGCGGATACGGGATGGGGCCCCCACACAACGAATTACAGACCCGTCAGCAGCGCAACGAACGGATTGATGTCCCCGAAGTTGACGCCGCAGTCCTCGTTGATGTCACCGGTCATGATGTCGCAATCCGGGAACACCGTCGCGTACGCCGCCGGATCGGTGAGCGCCAGAACGAACGGATTGATGTCACCGAAGTTCACGAAGGTGTCGCAGTTCAGGTCGCCCACCACGTACGGCGGACTAATGTGCAGGTTGTCATAGCCGACGAAGTTGCCCGCCGGACTCGACCCGGCACCGCCGCCCGTGAAGAAGCGGAACGCCGTCGCGAGCGGGTTGGCCGGGTTGATCAAGTGCCAGCCTGGGTCGCTGACCACCGTGAGCTCGCCGGTCGTCAAATCCTCGATCGAAACCTCGAGGATCAGGCCGTCACTCAGCCGGAACACCGTGCTCTCCCGGTACCAGTGATTAATCAGGAGGTTTTGCCAAGCGGGTCCCGGAATCACCGGTGGGGCAAGGGGGTTCTCATTGGTCAAATAGCCTGACTGCCATAGCGTCGGGTTGGTCACATCCATCCACACGTAGAGGCTCTGCAAATAGGCCGCCGTCGTGGACGGCTGAAGGGAGAAACTCCCAATGTTGTCAACGGCGGGAGGGAAAGCCGTATACGTCGTGCAAACGTCGTAGGTCACCCTCCACACGTCCTCGGAACTCCACGCATAATCATGTTGAGCACGCGCGAATGCAAGCAGCCCCTCATGCCGGCCGGCGACGAACTGCGCCGCCCCATAGGGATTCTGGACGACACCGTAGGTATTCCCGGCGTACGTGTAGACCTTGTAGTCGGCGCTTCCCGCCACCGGGTTATACCAGCCGTCCTGACCGGTCAGCACCGTGCCGGCTGGCGAGCCGACGTAGATGGGGGGTTCGAAGCCTGTACAAAAGTCTGCGCGCGCCGCCGCGCAGAACGACAGACACACAGCCAATAGCATTAATCGTTTCATACCCTTCCTCCTTCTCCCGACAGACATGGATGGACAGAACCTCTCCGCCCTGCGAAGTATTACTATGCACCCTCCAACCAAACATGTCAATAGAAAAAATCGAAAATGGTTATCGCTGGCGCAGAATCCTCACAGAGCTATAATCCTTTGCACATAAAGGTCTTATGAATCGTCCGGCACCAGCCAATTGGAGTCGCCAACCCGCCCTGCCCGTCCCGGCGTCTCTCCCCTAAGGCCGCCCCACCTTCGCAATCGGGTCGCCAGCGCGCACCATGGGCACCGACGACATTCCGGCTCACGCCCCGCGCGAGGCGCGTGTGACGGACACGCCTGTCCGCGTTGACGCTCCGACCCCGAAGTTTTGGAGGACGTTTCCGGCGGTGATAACTGCCGATTCCAACCATACCCGAGCTCGCCATGAAGCTGGTCGAAGACCGCCACGCCACCCGCATCGACGAAACCAAGCCCAACCTCCCGGCGTTACGGGCAGAACCCCGAGACCCGTGCGCCCCGACTTCGCACCGGCTGCGGCCGGTCTCCCCGGCAAAGCGTGCGACATGAAACACGGATACCCGGATTGTCTCGATCGGCACCTCTCATTTGGGCAACAAGAATCGCGCCTTTTCCGGTATCATGGTCTTGGAGCGTGGTCGACACAGGCGTGCTCGGCACACGCGAACCCTTGGAGGAGACGGCGATGCACCGTGTCAGGCTCGTTGGGTTCGTTCTCGCTATGGCGACGGTTTGTATGGGCACAACGTGGCGGGCAAGTGCTCAGCCCGCGGGTTACGAGGGGTATCAGGTCGTTCGGATCACAGTGCAGAACGAAGCAGAGCTGCAAGCGCTGCGCAGCCTGCAGGCCCTCGGCCGCGACTTCCAGGTCTGGTCGGAGATAGTGAAGATCGGCCCGGTTGAGGTCCGTGTGGCCCCGTCGGTGCAGCCCTTGCTGGCCGCCAGCGGGCTGCGCTACGAAGTGATCGTCACGGACCTCCAGCAGTATCTGAACGGGAAATACGCCGGCGGCGGCGAGCGCGACTTCTTCGACTCTCTGCGCACCTACCAGGAACACGTTCAGTACATGTGGGACCTAGCGGCGGCCCACCTGGACCTCGCCCAAATGGTCAATCTGGGCTCCTCCGTACAGGGCCGGCCAATGTGGGCCCTACGCATCTCGGGGCCCGGCTATGCCAAGCCCGGCGTCTTCTACCACGGCGCCGAGCACGGCAATGAGCAGGCCCCCTCCTCGGTCATCGCCTACGTCGCCACCTACCTGCTCGACAATTACACCACCGATCCGGACGTGGCCGCCCTGGTGAACAACGTCGAGTGGTACCTGCTGCCGGTTACCAACCCCGACGGCTATGTGGCGTACGAGCGCTGGAATGCGCACGGGGTCGACCTCAATCGCAATTGGGGCGGGCCTGGTAGCGGCCAGGATCCTTGGGGTGGCCCCTACCCGTTCTCGGAGCCCGAAACTCAGCACATGCGCGACTTCCTCTTTGCCCATCCCACCGTGCGGACGCACATCGACCTGCACGGGTACGTCCCCTGGATCATGTGGCCCTGGGGGCACATCCCCGATCATTGCCCGGACCACGACACCTTTCTGGCGATCGGCACGGTGTTTCGCGACCTGATTATCGCCGCGGGCGGCGGAACCTACGACATCGGGACCATTTACGAGGTCGCTTATCCGGTCTCCGGGTCCTCGACCAATTACAGTTACGGCGTGCTCGACCGGTGGGCCTTCGGCATCGAGGTCGTTGATGACGACATGCCGGAAATCTGTGAGGAGTTCCTCGCCAGCATGGTCTATGTCGGTGAGTGGATTCGAGGCTACGACTGCAACGGCAACGGCGTTGTGGATACCGAAGATGTCGCTGCCGGGACAAGCACCGATCTGAACGCCAACGGCGTGCTCGACGAATGCGAAGGGCTCGGCGACCTGAGCTGCAACGGCGTGGTCGGCTTCGACGACATCAACCCGTTCGTGCTGCGGCTGAGCGATCCGGCGGCGTACCACAACGCATACCCGAACTGCCCGGACGCCCGCGGCGATATTAACGGCGATGGCGGCGTCGACTTCGGCGACATCAACCCGTTCGTGACGCTGCTGACCTCGTAGACCAAAGCCCCCCACCCCTACTCCTGCGTGTGGGAGGTGCCAGGGTCACGTGCACGAAAAAGGTGTCAGGAACCTTTTCAGACACCTTTTCCCACCCGGGGCCGCCATACCCCCGCAAAGCGAAATCCTTTCTCGCCGGTACCGCCTGAGGTATACTGCCGGTGTGAAAGCGGACGCCCCTCCAGGGGCGCTTCCCTCGCTATTCGCGGCCTACGGCCGGAGGAGGAGTGCCGCATGCTCCGTTACACTACCGCCCTACTACTCGCTGCTCTCGCCCTCTTATATGGCCCGCGCTTCGCCAGCGCGCAGCTCACCTACGTTGAACGTTCCACCGGCCTAAACCAGCCGGGCCTCGAGGGCGGCAATACCGAGCTCGAGTTCGGCGACGTGAACGGCGACGGCCACCCCGACCTGGCCTCCGTCGGGGACCACGGCTCGCCCTACGTCAACACGACCGAGCACGGCGTCATGGTCTGGTTCGGCAACGGAGCCGGGAGCTGGTCGGTCTTTCAGTACGGCGAATTCGGGTACGGGGGCATCGCGCTGGGCGATGTCAACAGCGACGGCCTCATGGACGTGGGCTACGGCGTCCACCACAACTACTCCGGGGTCGATCTCGGCGACCAGATCCTCGAGGTCGCCCTCGGCAACGGCACCGGCCAGTACTGGACCGCCTGGGACGACGGCCTGGCCACCAACGGCGAGACCTGGGGCATGTTCGGCAGCGACTTCGCCGACGTCGACAACGACGGCGATCTCGACCTCGGCTCGGTCAGCTTCGGGTGCTGCGCCGGCGTACACATCTACCGCAACAACGAGAACGGCACCTGGACGCAGTCGTTCGGTTTCACCGGCGGCAACTCCCAGAGCCTCTTTCAATTCGGTGACGTGAACGGCGATGGCAATCCCGACTTTGCCTGTGGCCTCAGCAACGGCACCGTGTACCTGGGCAACGGGGCCGGGGGATACACCCTGACCGACGGCAACCTCCCGGCGCCAGGGAGTGGCGGACGACCCGGAATCTCGCTCGGCGACGTCACCGACGACGGCCGCGACGAGCTGGCCTTTGCCACCGCCGCCGGCATCGGCGTCTACAAGTGGGTCGCACCCGGACAGTGGCAGAATCTCTCCGGCACGCTCGCCAACGTCGGCGCCGTGCAACTCACGCAGATCGCCGACATGAACCTCGACGGCCACGGCGACGTGGTCGCTTTCTTCCTCGGACACACGACGATTTATGCCGGCAACGGCCAAGGCACCTGGCAAGCGGTAGCCACGATCAACACGCCCGCCGCCTGCGACTTCGCCGCCTTCCGGGCCGGCACCGACTTCGATCACAACGGCTACCCCGATTTCGCCTTTGTCGCCGAGGAGAACTGCCAGCCGTTCGTGGGTGGCGTCAATCACCTGCATGCGTTTGCCGAGGCGTCGATACCCGCGACGCCGTGGGTGTGGCCGAAGTACCCGCGCGGTGGCGAGAAGCTCATCGCCGGGTCGGCGCGGTTTGCCGACTGGGACGCGGCGATACCGGCCGGCGTGGGGCAGCCGACGATGCTCGTCGAGCTCTCTATTCATGGTCCGGCGGGGCCTTACCAAGCGATCGCCGCGGGGCTGCCGGACAATGGCCGCCTCCAGTGGGTTGTGCCGGTTCACGTGCCCACGTCGGCCAACTGCAGCCTGCGGCTGACGCTCGGCACGCAGCCGCCCGCGACGGCGACCACGCCGGCACCTTTCACCATCGTCAACCTCGCGCCGCCGACAGCCGGCGACGTGAATTGCGACGGCCTGATCGACTTCGGCGACATCAATCCGTTCGTGCTGGTGTTGAGCGACCCCAACGCGTACGCCGCCACCTTTCCGCTCTGCGATCTTGCCCTGGCGGACTGCAATGATGACGGCCAGGTCAACTTCGGCGACATCAACCCGTTTGTGGCGCTGCTAACGGGTCAGTAGCAGCGCCAGTGTGTCGGGAAGCACGTGCCCACGCCGGCGGCCTGGGCAGCGCACGCGAGAGGAAATTGCGTCTGCATGTCATTCACAGGCACCGCTGTTTCGGGCTGGCCAGCGCGCCGGCGTTTCGGGTATACTAATGTTGAAATCTATCTGTGCACTAGGATGTGCCAGAGAGGTTGGCGTCATTCATACGCGAAGGAGGTCTTCGATGAGGCGAGCCACAAGTCTTGGGTTGGTTGTTTGCTGGATGCTGGCTGCCGCCGCTGGAGCGGCCGCGCAGCCAGTCACGGTCGAGTACTCTTTCACACGGCCGGAGATCGTCCCGGTCACCATCGGCGGTCAGAGCTATGACCGCATCGTGATGCCGGGGAGCCCGAGCGGCGGAAACGTGGGGCAACCGGCCCTGCCCGCCCGCGGGGCCACGATTCTGTTGCCGTCCGGCACTGAGCTGGCGACCATCGAGGTTAAGGCGAGCGAGCGCGTCTCCCTCGGCAGCGGATTCCTGGTCGAGCCGGTCGCCCAACCGGTGCCGTTATCGGTCGATCCGGCGGAGAGGCCTCTGCCAAAGCCCGACCCGGCCATCTACGCCTCGGATCAGCCGTTCCCGGCGGCGCGTTACGTTGAGATCGGTACGCAGCTTTTCCGTGGCTATCGCCTCGTGATTCTGCGGCTCCAGCCGGTGGAGTACGTGCCAGCGACCGGCGAGCTGTACTATTACCCGCGGCTGACCGTAACTGTGCGGACGGTAGAAACCGGCCGCGCTTCGGAGATGTACCGCG
This sequence comes from uncultured Planctomycetales bacterium, assembly GCA_964638325.1. Classification (GTDB taxonomy): domain Bacteria; phylum Planctomycetota; class Phycisphaerae; order UBA1845; family Fen-1342; genus JALHJL01. The sequence goes on along the minus strand of CAZWYT010000008.1, from coordinate 43,877 downwards.
GGTTGCCGGAGGATCAGGCACGGGCCCGCAAGAAGGTCGACAACCCGGCCACGCTGGCGACCTACCCGGCCGGGGAGCGCGGCGCGCGCAGCTACAAGCTGATGATCCTGACCACGCCCGACCTTGTCTCGGCGTTCGCCCCGTTGGAGGCGTACCATGACACCCACGGGATGCCGACCGAGATTCACACCACGGAGGAAACCAGCACGAACCCGGACAATATCCGCGCGTACATGCAGGCGCACTACCTCACGGATGGCATCGACTTCTTGCTGGTGGGCCGCGACGACGACGCCATCCCAGCCAGGGACCTGTACGTCGACGGGATAAACGACATGCCCGGCGACCTCTACTTCGGTTGCCTCGACGGCACCTGGAACCATGACGGCGATAACAAATGGGGCGAGCCGACGGACGGCGAGGGCGGCGGCGACGTCGACCTCGTGGCCGAGGTCTACGTCGGCCGGGCGGCAGTCGACAATGCCACCGAGGCCACCCGGTTCGTGAACAAGACCATCTGGTACCTCAACGGCCAGCACTCGCACCCCGAGCGCGTCCTGCTCGTCGGGGAGTACCTGGGCTTTGGCGGCATCGCCGAGTATGCCAGCAGCTACCTGAACGAGCTCATCGACGGCTCAGACGCCCACGGCTACACGACGGTCGGCTTTCCTTCGGACCTGTTGGACATCGACACGCTGTACGACGCGCCGGGGTATGACTGGCCCCCGTCCGAGCTCGTCACCCGCATCAATAACAGCGTGCACATCGTCAACCACCTCGGGCACGGCAACATCGATTACGCGATGAAGCTCTATAACTCCGACCTGAGCCAGTTGACCAACGACGATCTGTGCTTCTTTTACTCGCAGACGTGCTTGGCGGGACACTTCGACGGCTACGAATGCTGGGCCGAGACGGCCCACATCAAGCTGGACCACGCGGGGTTCGCGGTGGTCATGAACGCGCGTGAAGGCTACGGCGCGTGGGAGAGCACGGACGGCCCCTCTCAGCGGTACAACCGCGAATTCTGGGACGCGGTCTACAACCCGGACGAGGCCATCAGCGAGCTCGGCGCCGTCAATGCCGATTCCAAGGAAGACAACCTGTACCGCATCAACGAAGACATCATGCGCTGGTGCTATTACGAGATCAACCTGTTCGGCGATCCGACCATTGCCCTGCCCGGAGCGTGCACCGATGCGGGCGCCTTGGAGCTGAACGCGTCCAAGGTCTCATGCGAGGGCAGCGCCGATATTCGGCTGCTCGATTGCGGACTAAACCTGGACGACGGGGCCATCGACACGGCCACGGTTACGGTCACATCCACATCGGATCCGGTCGGTGAATCCGTCCTGATGATGGAGACCCATCCGAAGTCCGCCATGTTCATCGGCGTGCTCTACGTGAGCACGACCCAGGGCCCCGGGGTCGTGCTGGTGGCGCCGGGCGACACGGTCACGGTGACCTACATCGACGCCGACAACGGCCAGGGCCAGCAGGTGACGGTGACGGCGACCGCGCTGGTCGACTGCACGCCGCCGACCATCACCAACGTACACGTGTCCAGCGTCCAGCCGCGCAGTGCGACGGTCGCTTTTGACTCCAACGAGACCGCGCGCGGCACGGTGCACTACGGCCTCGCCTGCGACGCGCTGATCTGGACGGCGACCGGCGGCTATGCCGCGAGCCCGACCGTCGGCCTCGCGGGCCTGACCGACAATACCACGTACTACTACACGGTCGACGCCACGGATGAAGCCGGCAATACCGCCACCGATCCCACTTGCCGGACCTTCGCCACGCCCGACGTGCCGGATTTCTTCACCGAGCTCTTCGGCTCCAACAACGATCTGGATTACCGCGGCTTCACGTTTGTTCCGAACGCCTCGTCCGACTTTTACTGGGCCTGCGCTCAGCCGATCACGCAACTCCCCACAGACCCCGCGGGCGGCACGACGCTCAGCCTTGGGGACGACAATTACGCCACGGTCAATCTGACCGGCGGCGCGACCGTCGCCCTGTACGGCGTTACGTACAACCGCTTCTACGTGGGTTCCAACGGGTATATCACTTTCAACAGCGGCGACAACGCGTGGGAGGAGTCGCTTGCGGCGCACTTCAACCGACCGCGCATCTCGGGTCTGTTCGATGATCTCTACCCGACCAGTGGACAAGTGAGCTGGAAACAGCTTTCCGATCGGGCCGTGGTCACGTGGCTGAACGTGTCGGAGGCCTCGGGCGGCAACCAGAACACCTTCCAAATCGAGATGTTCTTCAATGGCGAGATCACGATCAACTACCTCCCGATCGCGGCGACGGACGGCCTCGCGGGGCTGTCGGACGGCACGGGTGTTGATCCGGACTTCTATATGTCCGACCTGACGACCCTCGGGCCCTGCCAGACCTACCCGCCGACCGCCCATGACAGCAGCGTGAACGTGAATGAGAACACGCCGACGGACATCACCTTGCAGGCGACGGACGACGGTCTGCCGAATCCGCCGTGCGCGCTGAGCTACATCCTCACGTCCCTGCCCGCGCATGGCAGCTTGGCCGATCCGAACGCGGATGTGATCACGACTGTGCCGTACACGCTGGTGAATCACGGCAAGATCGTGCGCTACACGCCGGCCGGCCACTACGTGGGCAGCGACAGCTTCCAATTCAAGGCGAACGACGGCGGGATGGCGCCCGACGGCGGAGATTCCAACATCGCGATGATCTCGGTGACGGTGATTGGCGTGCCGGAACAGGCGTACGCCTTTGCCCTGGACAGCAATCCGGGCTGGGCGACGACGGGCGCCTGGGCGTTCGGGCACCCGGCTGGGCTGGGCAGCCACAACAAGGACCCGAACAATGGGCACACGGGCACGAACGTGTACGGGTACAACCTGAACGGCGACTATCCGAACAACTTGACGGCGAAGTACCTGACGACGACCGCCATCGACTGCTCGGAATACGCGATGGTGCAACTGCGGTTCTGGCGCTGGCTGGGCGTAGAGGCGAGCGATTTCGCCGGGATCGAGGTCTCCAGGGACGGGACGATGTGGACGAGCGTATGGAGCAACCTGGGCACGATCATCGATACGAGCTGGGTGCCGCGGACGTACAACATTTCGGCAGTCGCGGATCACCAGGCGACCGTGTACGTGCGCTGGGTCATGGGACCCACGGACGCGTCGGTGACCTACCCCGGCTGGAACCTCGACGACGTGGAGATCTGGGCCGACCTACCGCCGCCATACGTGCTGGGCGACCTGGATTGCAGCCAAGTGGTGGATTTCGGCGACATCAATCCGTTCGTTCTGGCGCTCACCGATCCGGCGGCGTACGCGACGGTGTTCCCGGATTGCGACATCATGACCGGTGACATCAACGAGGACTGCGGCGTCAACTTCGGGGACATCAATCCGTTCGTTGCGCTGCTGACGGGTCTGTAATTCGTTGTGTGGGGGCCCCATCCCGTATCCGCCGGAGGCGGATCGGGGTGGGGGAGCGACGTGGCGTGGCAGCGAGCCCCACGCCCAGTTGTTGTGCGCACGCAACGCCCCGCCCAGGTCTGGACGGGGCTGCGTATTATGCGAAGTATTCCACCGCGCGACGGAAGAGCGCTAGCCCGTCGCCCGCAGCGCGCGCCGGCTGCGAAGTCCAGCACGGATGCTGGGTCCAGGTGACGAAGCGCTCCGGGTGCGGCATCAGGCCCAGTACGCGGCCGGTCTCGTCGCACAAGCCCGCGATATCGGCCTGGCTTCCATTGGGGTTGTGCGGCTCGCCATGCAAGTTCGGGGCACCCGCCGGTGGCGGCCCGTACGCCAGCGCCGCGTGCCCTCCGGCTGCGACGTGCTCAAGGTCTTCCTTGTCCGCAAAGACGACACGCCCTTCGCCGTGGGCAATCGGCAGCTCGTAGATGCACCCACGCTCCAGGAACGCACACCGGTCAGTGCGCGCGTGCAGGTACACCCAGCGGTCCTGAAAGCCCGGCGGCTCGTTGTTCGTGACTGAGCAAACCCGTCGCTCGCCGGGCTGGCGAAACGGCAGAATCCCAACCTGCACGAGCACCTGGAACCCGTTGCAGATGCCCAGCACAAGCTTGCCGGCGTCGATGAACGCCTGGACCGGATCGAGCAGGTGCCGTCGTACCTGCGCGGCCAGAATACGCCCCGCCGCGATGTCGTCGCCGTAGCTGAAGCCCCCGGGGAGTGTGAGCACCTGATACGGCGCGAGACTGCCCGGCTCCTCGATCAATCGCCGGACGTGGACGCGCGTGGCCGCGGCGCCCGCCAGTTCCCAGGCATGCTGCGTTTCGAGATCGCAGTTGGTTCCGGCAGCACGAAGGATGAGGACGCGCACGGTCGCCATGGGGTGTCCTGTTTCCCTCGCCAAGCACGTTCAGGTAGGGCTTGAACGCGCGGCGTGAGCGGGTATCATAGGTGGTCGAACGCCCGGGTGACAGGACGGGCGGCGCCTCGGTAGCTCAGTTTGGTAGAGCAGCTGGCTCTTAACCAGCGGGTCCTAGGTTCGAGTCCTAGCCGGGGCAATCGTAATCGACGGCGGATGCGAGACTTACGAGGGTCGTTGCCGCCGTCGTTCTCTTGGGGGGTTCGCTCGCCGCCCGGAATTGCACCGGATTCTGTCAGACTACGCCAGGCCGCCGCTAGGACTTGATGCGGCGGGCCGTGCGATCAGGCCCACGAGAGTACGAAGGGCAAGAGGCATGACAGTCTCCGGAGACATGACGCAGCTCCAGCATCTTTGCGACTCGGTCAACCACGGCGGCACGGCCCCCACGGGGGGGACGTGCCGCCTGTAGCGAGAGCTAGTCCGGCCCGGGCCGGGCGGCACCCGACGAGACGGGGGGCGACCACCCGTGTCGCCCCTCTGTCTCATTTGCGCAAGCCCATTCAGTACTCGAGCCGCTCGAAATGCCGCGCCCCGACCCACAGACTCAGCACCGCCACCGCGACGCCTAGGAGGATCAGGCCCGGCATTAGCCAGGCCGAGACGTGCGTTTCCTCCAACTCGCGCCAGTGCTCCCCGAACCGGATTAGACCTGCGTAGGCCACGCCGACGACCTCGATCGCGACGAACAACATGCTGGCGATCAGGTTGAGCGTGCCGCCGAAGCCGGCGGCGATCCGGGCCGGATTGCGTTGCCCGCGGACTGGGAAGCGGGCGCCGAGTCCCACGGAGAGGCCGGAAAGGCCCACACAAATCGCCAGACAGACCGCGAGCTGCAGCCGGGCCCACTCGGACGGCAGCTCCAGGGCCCGAATCGCCAGGCCCATGACGATCAGGGCCGACAGCCCGGTCACGGTAAGCGAGAAGGCGAACTTCACGAGCAGGACGTTCCAGCGTCGCGTGGGCAACAGTCCCAACAGCCACAGTTGCTGCGTCTCCAGCGACAAGAGCGGGAAGATAAACCGGCCGGTGAACGTGGCCAGGATCAGGCCGACCGTGGTCAGGTTCAGAAAGGCCACCAGGGCGCGCATGCCGGGGCTGCCCAGATCGGTCGGCAGGCGCCGGAGGTTCAGCGCATAGATCACGAGCAAGCCCATCATGATGACCATCTGCGTCCACTGCGTCGGGTCGCGCGTGAAGCTGCGCAGGTCCTTGAGCATCATCGTTTTCATGCGGGCCGGCAGATACGGGAACAGCACGCAGCACAGCGTCGATGTAAACCACCCCTCGCCGACGCGGCCGTGCATACGCCCTTCTTGCGCACGGCTGTACGCGGTCGACCAGGTCCAGCCGAGCATGTTGACCGTCAGCCAGGTAAGGAAGGCACCGTTGGCGACCACCGCGGCCAGATAAAACAGGCTGATGTCGGTCCGGCGCTCGATCGCCGCGAAGATCCCCTTGGCGCTCCACGTGCTCGGCAGCAGCGGCTGCTGCACGAGGCTGAGCTGGCGGTAGAAGTTGCGCAACCACTGGTCGGAGATGGCGGCATTGTGGAGCACGCTCCACAGCCAGAGGCCGGCCGCACCGAGCAGTAGTCCGCCGCCCCAGAGCGCCACCGTGAGCGGCCGGCGTGGGGCCCACATGGCGACGGCCCAGGCGACCAGCAGTCCGAGAGTCGAGGGGAGCACGACGAAGCCGAGGAAATGCGCGACGAACAGCGGGTAGAAGTACCAGTTCACGTCGGAGTTCCACGCCACCGCCAACATGAGCGGTACGCCCAGCAGCAGGAACGACCAGCTCGACAGCAGCAGGCCCTCGAGCCACTTGACGCAGACGACGTGGCGGGCCGGTGCGGGCAGGCTCAGGAGATGCCCCGGCTCGCCTCGGCCAAAGAGGCTGCCGAATGCCAGGATGGCGTTCGAGAAAGCCAGCATGACTGCCAGGACAAGGAAAAAGTGGATGAAAATCTGCTGCTTGGCGACGAGTGCGATCAGCTCGAACCGCCCCACCTGGCGGAGCACCTCGCGGAGCACCCAGTAGAGCCCCGCCCAGATCAGCACCAGGAGCAGCAGCACGATGAAGGCGCGCAACGGTGCCTCGCGCAACTGCTGGTCCAGCGTGTTCCGCAGTTGAGCACCGCGGCAGCGAACCAGAACCCAGAAGCGGAACTTGGACGCGGACAGCATGCGTGTCGGACCTCGTACGGCCGGCGCCGCAGTGTAGACGTGCGGCCCGCCCGCGCAAACGAGAAAAAGGGGGCAAAAAAAGTCCCGGACCTTTTTGAGGTCCGCGCAGGGGGAACGGTCCTGCCCTTTTTTCAGGTCGGGGTGGGATTATCGGCTGTCCGGGGTTACTTCAATTGAAACCGTACCTCGCCGATGCTATATTAGGGTAGACGCACGGAGCTGAGGTCGAGCATGCTGACGCTGACACGCAAGACGGAGTACGGCCTGATTGCAATCTGCCACCTGGCCCAAGTCGGGCAGAAGGTCGTCAGTGCGCGGGACATCGCCGAGAAGCACGCCGTGCCGCTGCCGTTGCTCATGAACGTTCTGAAGCGCCTCAACCGCGTCGGCTATGTGACGTCGGTGCGCGGGGCGCACGGCGGGTACGTGCTGGCGGCGTCCCCCGAACAGCTCACGCTCGCAGATTTGATTGAGGCCGTCGAGGGGCCGGTGCACCTGGTCCGCTGTGTGAACCCGAGCGCCGAGGGCCGTAAGTGCACGCGCATCGCGCGGTGCCTCATCCGGCCCTCGGTGGCAAAGGTCCATGACGGCCTGCGGAAGTTCCTGGGAACAGTGACCATCGCCGATCTCGCGCTGGGCAACCGCAATGCGCCGCCCGGCGACGCTGGAAGGATAGCTGCGCAATGAGAGTTTACCTCGACAACAACGCCACCACCCGCGTCGACCCGCTCGTCCTGGAGGCGATGCTGCCGTACTTCTGCGAGAAGTTCGGCAACGCCGCCTCGCGCAGTCACAGCTTTGGCTGGGAAGGCGAGGAGGCGGTCGAGAAGGGCCGGCAGCAGGTGGCCGACGTAATCGGTGCCGAAGCCAAGGAGATCGTGTTCACGAGCGGGGCGACCGAGGGCAACAACATCGCGATCAAGGGCGTGGCCGCGATGTACGCCGACAAGGGCCGGCACATCATCACCCAGGACACGGAACACAAGGCGGTCATCGATCCCTGCAAGTACCTCGAGCAGCACGGCTTCCGCGTGACGTTCCTGCCGGTCGATCACTACGGGCGCATCGACTTACAGCAGCTCGCGGACGCGATCAAGGACGATACGATCCTCGTGTCGCTCATGCACGGCAACAACGAGATTGGCACGCTCCAGCCGATCGCCGAGATCGGCAAGCTGTGCAAGGCGCGCGGCGTGCTGTTTCACACGGACTGCTGCCAGACGTTCGGCAAGGTGCCGATCAATGTCCAGGAAATGGGGATCGACCTGCTGAGCTGCAGCGCGCACAAGATTCACGGGCCGAAGGGCATCGGCGCGCTGTACGTGCGGCGTAAACGCCCCCGCGTGCGCTGCGAGCCGGTCCTGCACGGCGGCGGGCACGAGCGCGGCATGCGCTCCGGCACGCTGAACGTGCCGGGGATTGCCGGTTTCGGCCAGGCGGCCGAGCTGTGCCGGCTGCACATGGACACCGAGCCGGTGCGGCTGGCGGGGCTGCGGGACCACTTGTGGCGCGGCCTGAGCGCGCAGCTCGATTACCTCACGCTGAACGGCCACCCCACGGACCGCACGCCGAGCAATCTGAACGTATCGTTCGCGTACGTAGAAGGCGAGAGCCTGATGATGGGCATCAGCGAGATCGCGGTGTCCAGCGGGTCGGCGTGCACCAGTGCCTCGTTGGAGCCCAGCTACGTGCTCAAGGCGCTCGGCGTCGGGGACGACCTCGCCCACAGCAGCATCCGCTTCTCCGTGGGACGCTTCAACACCGAGCAGGAAATCGACTACACGATCGACCACGTCGTGGCGGCGATCCGCAAGCTGCGGGCGATCAGCCCGCTCTACGAAATGGCCCAGGAAGGTGTGGACCCCAGCAAAGTCGAGTGGGCCCACCGTTAGACCGTCCCTGCCGGCTCCGGCCGGCGGACAAGGATAGCATTGAGGAGTTCGATTTATGGCATACGGAAACAAGATCCTCGACCACTACCAGAACCCCCGTAACGTCGGGGCCTTCGACCGCAACGCCGACAACGTCGGCACCGGCATGGTCGGGGCGCCGGAGTGCGGCGATGTCCTGAAGCTCCAGATTCTCGTGGACGACAACGAGAACATCGTGGACGCCAAGTTCAAGACCTTCGGCTGCGGCTCGGCCATCGCGTCCAGCTCGCTCGCCACCGAGTGGGTCAAGGGCCGCACGCTTGACGAGGCCCTGGAGATCAAGAACACTGACATCGTGCAGGAGCTGGCCCTCCCGCCGGTGAAGATCCACTGTAGCGTGCTCGCGGAAGACGCCATTCGCGCCGCGGTGGCCGATCTCAAGGCCAAGCGCGCCGCCCGCGAGCAGGGGCTGGTGCCGGCTGCGGCGGCGAAGTGACGCCCGAAGGGAGACCCCGCGACGGAGAACAGGACGTGATGAGTACAGCGGCAGAAGCTAATCCGGATAACGCGGGTGCCGCGCCGGCCGCGTCCCCCTTGCGGGCGCGCGCGCGGGCCAAACCAGCCACGGACGGCGACGGCATTCGCCTAAGCGACCTGGCCGCGGAGAACGTGCGAACGTACATGGCCAAGACCGAGAGCCCGGAGACGCAGTATCTCTACGTCGGCGTCAAGGGCGGCGGATGCAGCGGGCTCACCTACGTGCTGGATCTGCGCGACGAGCGGCTGGCCCCCGTCGCCGACACTGACGAGGCATTCCTGTCGCACGACATCGTGATTGTGTGCGATCTCAAGAGCTACATGGTCGGCAATCTCGGCGGGACCACGATCGACTTCGAGGACGGCCTGATGGGCAAGGGCTTCACCTTCAAGAACCCCAACGCCCGGCATACCTGCGGCTGCGGCTCAAGCTACTCGGCATGACCGCGGCCGGTGGATCACAGGGATGAACGCTGCGCCCAGCACGGCTCCGGCCAAGTGCCGCTCTTGCCACCGGCCCATGGACTCGCCGCTGTTCTGTGACCATTGCCGCAGCCTCTATCCGGCGGAAGGGCTGAGCCATTTTGACCTGCTCGGTTTCCCGCCGACGTTCGACCTGGATCCGGCGGCGCTGCGGCAGAAGTATCTCCAGGTCTCGCGCGGCGTGCACCCGGATCATCACGGGGACAGTGCCGAGCCGGCCGTAAGTCTGCGGCTGAGCGCGCAACTCAACGAGGCGCACCGCGTCCTGGCCGACCCGGTGCTGCGGGCGGAGTACCTGCTCGAGCTGTGCGGCGGTCCGGCCGCCAGCAGCGACAAGAGCGTGCTCGACGGCGTCCTCGCCAACACCTTGCTGCTCCGTGAGGAGATTGGGGAAGCGAAGGCGACCGGTGACCGCGCCACCTTAAGCGAGTGCGAGTCGCGCGTGCGGCAGCTTTACGACGCCGCCCTCGATCGCATCGGCGACCTCGCCCGCCGCTTGCCGGCCGACCCGAGCGTGCGCCCGCAACTCCGTGCGACGCTGAACTCGATCAAGTACTACCAAAAGCTCCTGGCCGAAATCTAGACTGCCATGGCGGATGAGATCATCGTCGGCATTGACCTTGGCACCACGTTCTCGCTGGTGGCGTACGTGGACGGGGCCGGCCCGCACGTGATCCGGGACGAGCGCGGCGACGGCCGGTTGCCTTCCGTGATCGGCATCACGCCGGCCGCCGACGGCGGCAAGCCGCACGTGAGCATCGGCTGGCCGGCGCGGGCGCAGGCGGTGGAGAATCCCCGCGCGACCGTGTACTCCGTGAAACGGTTGATCGGCAAGGGGTGGGACGATATCCGCCGCGATCTACCCTTCCTTACGTACGCCGTCACGCAGGGGCCGCGCGACACCTTGCAGGTCGAGATCGACGGCCGGCGCTACACGCCCGAGGAGATTTCGGCGACCATTCTCCGTGCCCTGCGGGACCGCGCCGAGCAACACCTGGGACACCCGGTGCACAAGGCCGTGATCACCGTGCCGGCGTATTTTGACGACGCGCAGCGCCAGGCGACGCGCGCCGCCGGCGCCGCCGCCGGCCTCGAGGTCGTGCGCATCGTCAACGAGCCGACCGCCGCCGCCCTGGCTTATGGCATCGGTCTCCGCAATCGGTCGGCGGGCGGACAGCGGCTGAAGACTGAACCCGGGCACGTGTCCCTGCCTACACCGACCTGCGCCACCAGCGGTGAGGTTACTGATGCACACGCCGCGCCCGGCGAGACCGTCGCCGTCTACGACCTCGGCGGCGGGACCTTCGACATCTCGATCCTCCGGCTCGAAGAGGGCGTGTTCCAGGTGCTCAGCACCGCCGGCGATACGCACCTGGGTGGCGACGACTTCGACTACGCGATCATCCGGCTTGTTACGCAGGAAGTGCACGACCAGTTCGGCGTCTCGATCTCAGCGCCGGCCACGAAGCAGGTCCTGCGGTCGCTGGCTGAGGCCGTCAAAATCCGCCTCAGCGAGCAGCCGCAGGCCGACATCGAGCTCGACCTCGGTCGTGACCGGCTCTATCGCCGCACGATCACACGCGACGAGTTCGAGCAGCTCATCGGCCCGCTGGTCGGCCGCACGCTCAGCTTCTGTGAGCACGCGCTCCGCGACGCCCGCCTCACGCCCGCGGACCTGGAGCAGGCCATCCTGGTCGGCGGATCGACGCGCATCCCGCTCGTGCGGCGGCGCGTGGGTGAGTTCTTCGCCCGACCGCCATATACCGCCCTGAATCCGGACGAGGTCGTGGCGATCGGAGCGGCGATCCAGGCCTCCATTCTGAGCGGTCAGCAGCCGGAGATGCTGCTACTGGACGTAACCCCCTTATCGCTGGGCATTGAGACGATGGGCGGCGCGATGGGCAAGCTCATCGTGCGCAACACGACCGTCCCCTGCCGCGCGACCGAGAAGTTCACCACCTTCGTCGACGGCCAGACCGCCATCAAGTTCAACGTCCTGCAAGGCGAGCGCGAGCTCGCCGCCGACTGTCGCTCGCTCGGCGAGTTCATCCTCGACGGCCTCCCGCCGATGCCGGCCGGCATGCCCAAGATCGAGGTCGAGTTCCTGATCGACGCGAACGGCATCCTGAACGTGTCGGCCAAGGAGCTGCGCAGCGGCAAGCAGGCTGGCATTCAGATCATCCCGAATCACGGCCTGACGCACGACGAGGTACAGCGGATCACGCGCGACAGCATCGCGTTTGCCCAGACCGACATCGACGCGCATCGCCGGATCGACCTGCGCAACCAGGTCGAGTTCGACGTGCATAAGACCGAGCAGATGCTGGCCAAGGTCGGCCATCTGCTGGACCCGCAGGAGCGCGAACGTATCGTGCGCGACGTGGCTGCCCTGCGCAAGCTGGCCCAGGACACAAGCGACCTGGACGAGTTGCACCGCGCCCTGACGGCCTTCGGGCAGAGCACGCTGCACCTGGCCGAGCTCGGCATTCGCGAGGCCCTCGTGCGCAGCACGTAGCGGCCGGCGGCTCGCCGGCCGTAATGTAGCGGCCGGGCTCCGCCGTACTGTAGCGGCCGGCGCCTCGCCGGCCGTGGTGTCGCAACCGGCCTCCGCCGTACTGTAGCGGCCGGCGCCTCGCCGGCCGTAGAAGGCAAACGGACCAACAACGTGGCCAACCGCAACCCGTACATTCAGGAAGCCGAAACGCAGCTCCCCACCCAGCCTTACACCTTGCGCGTCATCGACGCCGACAAGCACGAGCACGTCATCCAGGTCGATCCGGCCAAGCTGCCGCCCGACACCATTGGCCGCGCCGGCTCCATCCTCGATCTCGCCCTGGCCCACGGAGTCGAGCTCGATCACGCCTGTGGCGGCGTATGCGCGTGTTCCACCTGCCACGTGATCGTACGGGAGGGCCTGGACACGTGCAGTGAGGCGGGCGACGAGGAAGAAGATCAACTCGACGAGGCGTACGGGCTGACTCCTCAGTCGCGTCTGGCCTGTCAGTGCGTCCCCGACGGCACGAAACCGATCGTCGTCGAAATCCCAGCCTGGAACCGCAACCTGGCCCGCGAACCCCACCAGTAAACCGCCCCGCAGGATTTACGCGCCCTATGCGCCAGCGCGGAGTACGAGCCCCAAGCGCCAGCGCGGGGCCTCCACCGGGCGAATGCGCCGCGTCGGACCGCACGCACAACGAAGTCTGGGTGTGCCACCCATCCTTGAAACTACGGCCGCCAACCGGGACACTGCGCCCGATGGATGACCACGGTGCCACAGGTTGCCTCTCCCAGGACGCCGACCAGGGCGCGCGGCCAATTCCGCCGCGGTTTCGGTGGCTCAAGCGCATCGCCCTTGCGGGGGCCGTATTTCTGCTCGGGCTCGTAGGAATCCGCCTCTGGTGGGGCCATGTCGGCGAAAGCCGCCTGCAAGCGAAAATCGCCGCCTATCACGCCGCCGGCGAGCCGATCCTCCTGGCGGACTTTGCGAGGGAGCCAATCCCGGATGAGCAAAATGGCGCATATTTCCTCGAACAGGCCGCCGCGCAACTGGGGCAGCCGGTCGAGCTATCCGACGTCATCCGGGACTTGCGGACTGGAAAAGTCGTCCTCGCCGCCGCCCGGAAGTACCTCGAGGATAACGCGGAAGCGCTCCGCCTTGTCCGCGAGGCACGGTCCAGATCGGCGACGGACTGGCAAATACCCTTGCGGTCCCCGGTCATTGCCACTTTCACTTTTCCGGGTGTGTCGTCCCAGCGAGCGTTGGCCAAGATGACCTGCGCGGCAGCCCTCTACGAGCACGCATTGGGTGACGATGCAGCCGCCCTCGAGGCCATCCGCGACGATCTCGCCATCAGCCGGCATGTCGGGCGCATGGAGGTCGGCCTGATTGCCGACCTGGTCGGCACCGCGATCGAAGACCTCGGTACGACGGCGGCGGAAGCGATCGCTCACGAGATTGCTGTCACCGACTCGCCCGGCTCGGAAAGCCCTGGCGCGCAACCCGGCACGCGCGAACAGGTTCGCGCCCTGATCCGCGACCTGTTAGACGAGACGGAGCTGCGCGAGAGCTTCCGGCGCGCTCTGCGCCACGAGCGGATGCAGCCTTTGGACACGGTCACGGCTTTGTGCGAAGGGCGCTTCTCCGTGGCCGGGCTTGTCGCATCCGGCCCGACACTTTTGCCGTCCCTCGCCGAACGGACCTTCGCACTGTTCGTCGGGCCGGCGTGGAAGCTCGATGCCCTGCGTCTGATGGAACGCCTGGATATCGTCGCGCGCGCTGGGACCGCGCCCAACTGGCCCACGGCGCAACAACAACTGCCGCCCGATCCGACGCTTGCATCGGCCGCGGAACAACTAAGCCGGTTCCTCACCAAGTACATGATGCCCGCCGTTGACCGCGTTGTGCTCATGCATTTCTGGCTGTACGCCGACCGTCGGATGGCCGCGGTCGCGCTGGCCATGCGGCTTTACGAGCTCGACCACGGCCAGCGGCCGGCCGCGCTGGCCGAGCTTGTGCCCGATTACCTGCCCGCTGTCCCGCTGGACCCGTTCGATCCGAATGATGGGCCAATTCGCTATCTTCGCGACGCCCCTTCGCCTCTCCTCTACAGCATCGGCAGCAACGGCGTCGACGACGCAGGGACCGTCGTGTTCAAGTCCGACGGATTCATCGATCGCGCCGCCCGCGACTGCCCCTTCTACCTCAACGGCGACCGGCCGTTGCCTCCGCTTCCGCCGGACGAGACTACGTCGCCGCCGGACGAGACTACGTCGCCGCCGGCCTCGCAGCCCACCTCAACCCAGGCTGTGGTAGATGACGAGCAGGTAGAACACCCAGGCGGCGATGAGGACCGGTAGAATCGACACGCCGGCGGACACCAGCAGCAGCGCGCCCATCCGTACGAACCGCGTCCATAGACTCCCCCGCAGTATCTGCTTGGCGAAATCGGCCACGACGCCGTAGCCCGCGAACATAGCGAACACGTGTGTACCTCGACTTACGATGAGCAGGATGTCCTCCGTCGTGCTGCCCCACTGCGACCACACCAACATCGCCCCGAGGACTGCCGGCAACACGAGCGGCGTAAAGGCCAGCGGCGCCCACGCGTAATAGCTCAGCGCGACGGCCCGGTTCTGCTGCTCGATCGACAGCGTACGAGGATGAAAGAAGCAACTGGCCAGCCCCGGTAGCAGCACCAACAGGAGAGGCGATCCGATCAGCAAGAAACCGCGAAACCACCATTCCGCCTCACCCCCGCCCAGCCCGCGGCTCCGGTCGAACGCCCACCAAGCGAGCGAGCCGAGCAGAATCGGCAAGTACGCCAGCCCCGTTGTCACCCACCGAAAGCTCTGCGAATCCGCGTAACTCACCGGGCGAACCATCTCGATGCAAAACCGCTTCGGCTGACGCAACACCAGCCAGACCGTCTTCCAATACGCCTTGAACCAGCCCAGCTCCCGTCGATGCGACCAGGGAACCTGCGTCTCCCGACTGCGCAGGCCGTCCAGCGTAAAGCCGCATTCGGAGCACCGCGCGCTGGTCGACCCGCGCAGGTCATAACCACAGTCCGGGCAGGCCGTACCTACCGGGAGAGGTTCCGCACGCGAGTCATCCGGGCTGGCACCCATCCTTGACTCCCTGTGCGCTCATTATGGCCAATCAGGGCAGTATGGTCATGTCAGGGCAGTACTTCCCGCCGCCACGTACCCGGCACGACCGTTAGTTGTTGGCTGGCGACCAGATCAACCAGCACGGCGTCAGCTTCCAGGCCACGCTGGCCGAGTGCCATGAGCAGCTTGGCGACTGGTCGGCGGCAGCCTCGGCCTGGCAACGCGTCGCCTCGTCGCCGAAGGCGGCCTCCGAAGGCCGTGAGCGGGCGGCCGAGGCCTTGTACCGTGCCGGGCGTTATGAGGACGCCATCCCGCTGCTGCTGGAACTCGTGCAGGAAGCGCCGCCCGAGACCTCTGGACCGCCCCACCTGATGCTGGCCGAATGCTATTTCGCCGTGGGACGCCCCACCGCGGCCCGCGCGCACCTTCAGGCGGTTCTGCGGCGCGACGCGGAGCAGGTGTCGGCGTTGCGAATGCTGGCGCGCAGCTTCGCCGAGGGCGGCGACTGGGCTGCGGCGCTGCGTATCGCCCAACCGGCCACCGCCGTCGACGGGCAGGACCCCCGCACGCTCGAGCTGGTCGCCGGCCTAGCCTGGCGCGCCGGTGAGTGCGACCTGGCCACTTCGGCCGCCGCACGCTTGCTCACCCTGGAGCCCGAGAACCCGGTGGCCCAGTACGTGCTGCGACCCGACCATTAGCGCCCCGATCCCCGAAACGAGCAAAGCCGACCCGCGGGTGGTCGGCTTGGCTGGTCACGCCGTCACGTACTGACCGATGTTGTCCCGCGTTTAATGCAGAGGCACGGTTTCGGCCGTCTCGTTGGGCTCGGTTAGTACGTGTTGTATGCTTTTCTCGCGTCGTCCGTCGCCGCCGTATTCGGCAGGAACTCGCCCGTGCTTGGTTTATAGACCCAGCCCTGCCCGCCCGCGGGGTTCGGGGTGGGCGGGCTGTTCGTGTTGTCGATCAGCACCTGGTTCGCCGTCGCCTTACCCGCGTTCTCCCCAACGGGGCACGGCGGGATCGCCAGCAGGTACGGACCGTACTTCCGCTCGTTCGCACCGGGCGCAGTGCTGCCGCTGCTGTTCGTCTGCTTGGTCAGCTTGTCAGCGAAGCCCGCGGCGTCCGGCCCCGGGAAGCTCGAATTGTGCTCGGCGGCATACAGCGAGATGGAATTGCGCACCGTGGCCAGGTTCACCGCTAACGCCGATTGACTGGCGCCCTGCGACCCCCGGCTCAGACGCGGGATTGCGATCGCCGCCAGAATCCCGATGATGACGATGACCACTACCAGCTCGACCAGCGAGAAGCCCGGCTTGCTGCCTCTGCATCGCGTCATGTCCAGTACTCCGTGTTGTGCGCTCACAGCCTTGGCCAGGTCCACAAGAGCTACCAAGTGCCGCGCGGCTTGGCTCGCCTCCCCGCTTCGTCACCTTGAGGAATCGTCGTGAATCGAGAATTCCTTTAGCAGGCGACGCGGCCCAAAAGCCCGCCGGCCGCAGCCCAGGCCGATCCGCTACGGTGTTCTCGGACCCGGCTCCAATTCCAGCGTGAGGCGCGCGCCGGTCGACGCGTTCCGAAACACGACGTAGTCGCGCTGCACGTCAATCAGCGTATAGCCGTCCAGGTCCGAATGGATGGCCAGGACGCGATTGTCGATCACGGCCAGCGGGGTGCCCCCGACCAGCACCCCGTTGAGCTTGTGGCGCGTCCGGAAATCCGAGACGGCGGCCGCTTCGTTGCCGGCCGTGGCCGCCACAGCGTCCACGGGGGCCGGTGCGCGCGGAGCCACGGCCTCTTTGATCGCGGCGGATGGGAGAAACAAGTCGCGTTCGAGCCGGTTCAGCTCTTCCACTACCGGGACGTAGTCGCTTCCAGTCAGTTGGCCAACGAGGTCTGCGACGGGCTGCCAGCCGGCGAGCGCCGCCGGTGGTGATGGTGCCGCCGCCGACTGCGCCGCCTGGGCCGCCCGCGGCTGACGGTCGCCCGCCAGCCGGTCGAAGGCCCAGACCGCCGCGGCCACAGTTGCGGCCGCCGCGCCCCCACCACCGTCTGCAATTGCTCGACGAGCCGCGCGCGCTGTCCATTGGCCACCAGCAGGCGGCGTTGCGCCTCCGTCCGCTGCCCCTCGAGCCCGCCAACCGTCTCGGCAAGCCTTCTCAGGGTGACCCCGGCGGTGCGTTCCGCCCCCCAACCGGTAGCTAGCAGCACGCTGATGCCGGCGCAGGCCCCGAGCCACGCCCGCATACGCCGCGTGCGACGCCGCGCGTGCAGCCGAATGGCCGGTACGAGGTTAACCGAGTAGGTCATGGCGACTCCAGGTCAAGGATGGCCCCGCCGAGTGCGGTTGCGGCCTGCGGCAGCAGCGTGATTCTGGGCAGTGGGTGTTCCCAGGCCGCCGCCGCGGTCTGCACGGCGCGCCGCAGGTCGATCAGCTCTTCGGCAATCAGCGGACCATGCGCCACCACCACGCTGACGTTGCCGTGTGGTTGGGAGTTGATCTTCACGGCTGGGGGTCCTCCGTGGGCAAAAAGGTGTCAGGAACCTCTTGTGCGGAGCACCCGCGGGGCCACTCGGCGGCAAAAGGTTCCTGACACCTTTTTGCCCCGCTCGTCCACCGCCCCGGCCGGCGAGAAGTGCCAACAACCCGCGGCCCCCGCGCTCCACAGCGTTTGCTACACACAAGCCGGATAGAAAACGGGCCAAAGTCGAGGTGCGGGCAAGATGCCCGCACTCCCCATCAGTTGGCCGAGGCAGTCGTTGGCGGCGCTGAGCATCTTCTCGGCGATGAGCCGGCCCAATCCACTATCCAGACGGCGCAGCAGGATCACGAACCGATCGTCGGTGAAGCGGCCGACGACGTCGTCGCTGCGCGTGCGGCGTGCGATGAGTTGTCCCAGTCGCTCGATCAATGCATCCCGTTCACGCCAGCAGCGTGCGTCGTCCAGGCGGCGCAGGCCTTCGCAGGACGAGCACGGCCAGCACGACGGGCTCATTCGCACTGTACGACTCGCACAGCGCTTCGTGTGCGAGCACAAAGAAGTCACTGCGGGTGAGGACGCCCGAGGCCTGATCCGTGCGCCGCACGAGGTTCAACTGCTCCCGCGCCGCCACGTGTTGCCAACATAACGAGAGCAGCGGCCCGATGGTGTGGCGCAGCTCGGACGTGAGGACCGCCGCGTCGGCGAGCCGGCCGACGGCGATGAGGCCGATCGTCGTCCCGGCGCGGCGGGACTCCCGCACTGGCCAGATCCGGCTCCAGGGGTCCTCCGTTCGCGCGGGGCCGAAAAAGGTGTCAGGAACCTTTTGTGCCGAGCACCCACCGGGCCGCTGCGCGGTAAAAGGTTCCTGACACCTTTTTTGCGGCCGCGGCGGCTCTGCCAGCGCGGGTCCGGCGTCCGTCCGCGGCGGCGGACGCCGGCCGCTGAGCCGCAGGGCGCCCAGGCCGAGGGCCAAGACGAACGCCACCGCCAGCAGGAAGAGGGCGTCAGGCGTTAGCATTCCGGCACTCCTCCCGGCGCGCCGGGACGGGCGCGCCGAACCGCGCGGCAAAATCCTGGGGGTGCTCACGTCGGTAGGTTTCGAAGGCCCGGAAGAACGCCTCGGCCACTTCGGTGTCCATCCGCGTACCCTGGCCCGCGCGGATGATCTCGAGGGCTTTATCGATGCTGTAGGCCTGGCGATAGGAGCGTGTCGAGGTCAGGGCGTCGAAGGTGTCAACCACGTGGACGATGCGCGCCACGAGCGGGATCTGGTCGCCGACCAGTCCCTCGGGGTAGCCGCTCCCGTCTGGATACTCGTGGTGATAGAGCACCCCATCGAGAATGACCCGCAGGCTGGCGATCGGTTGGAGGATTTCGTAGCCCATCCGCGGGTGCTGCTTGACGATCTCCCACTCTTCCGGGGTCAGCTTGCCTTCCTTGCAGAGGATCTCCTCGGGGATTCCGATCTTCCCGACGTCGTGCAACAGGCCGGCCCACTCCATGAACTGCTCCTGGGCCGGAGGCACCCCCAGTTCCTTCGCGGTCAGCCCCGTCAGGAAACCGCCGCGCTCGGAGTGCCCGCTGGTGTAGTGGTCCTTCTTGTCGATCGCCGCCACCAGCGCCCGCGTCACCTCCAGCAGCATCCGATGCATCCGCTCATGGAGCTCGGTGTTGCTGATGATCTGGCCGCCGAAGGCGAGCACGGACTCGATCAGCATCATGTCGCCGGCGCTGAAAGCCCCGCGCGCGGCACCCCGGTCGGCGACGACCACCTCCACGTTGTCATCGAGGCGCACCAGGGGGGCCGCGATGACCTGTCGCCCGCCGATGACGGCCACCCGGACGTGCCGCGTGCGGCGCACGAAATCGACCGCCTGGGCCAGCTCGGCCGGGTTCAGTGACGAGCCGAGCCGGGCCTTGCGGCCCGTGCCGCAGCCGCTCCCATACATACGGAACTGCCCCTCTGATCCGACAACACAAACCGTCTCGGACGCCAGCAGGCAGGCGACGCGCTGCAACAGCAGCTTCTCGATCTCGCCCGCGTCCGTGACGTGCGCGATCTGTTGGGTCAAGTCGAAGATCAAGTTGAGCTGTTCGTAGTTCTGCAGCACCTCGTTGGCGAAGCCGGCGTTCTCCTCGAGCATCTGCCCGATGCGCTGCACCAGGCGCGCCGCACCGTCCAGCCGCTCCATTAGGCCCACCGAAACGGATGCCGCGGCGCCAGCGGTCACGTTCCCCTCCACCGTCATGACGGTCGCCACGCGTCCCCCGATGCTCGCCGCCTGCGCGGCCACGCGGAACCCCTTCGGGCAGTGGCCCCCGTCCGGTCCGGACGCGTCCGCCTCATTTCGCGTCGCATTTCGCAGGAAGGCACAGCCGCGCAACCCCAGAGCGCTGGCATCCCCGCCTAGACAGTGCACCACGCAATGGGCCGGCGGTCGCGGCGCGTGCGCCGCACTGCCTACCACCCCCACAGACAGCGTCTGGTCCCGCTCGGAGATCGAGAGCCCCTCGACCAGATCGCGAAGCAGCAAGTTGTCGGCGACCGCGGGTTCGGGGGCAATCACGAGCGCGTACCTCCTTCCGAAGGGATCTCACGGGCGACGGCGGGACCGGCGCGGCGGTTTACCATCAGCGACTCGACCAGGTCGGAGAGCCGGCTCGGGCTGAATGGTTTCGGCAACACCTGGACGCCCCAGTCCGCCAGCCGGTCGCGGATTTCGGCGTGATCCCAGCGATTGGTCAGGACGACCACGCCGCGCCGGACACAGCCCTCGCCCATGACCGACTCGATCAGCGCCAGGCCGTCCATGCCGGGCATGTTGATGTCCGAGACGAGGATGTCGACGGGATCGCTGCGGATCAGGTCGCGGGCCGCCAGGCCGTTGCGCGCCTCCAGCACGACGTGGCCCTGGCGCTGCAGCCACATACTGATCAGCCGCAGAATGTGCGGATCGTCCTCGACCACGAGGATTCGGCTCATCGCTCGGGCACCTCCGCGGGGTCCGTCGCCGAGATCGGCAGCTCCACGGTGAACGTGGACCCCTTCCCCTGTTCGCTCTCGAGCAGAATGTCGCCGCCGTGCAAACGCGCCACCTCACGCGCCAGCGCCAGCCCCAGCCCGGTGCCCGGCAGCATCTGGACGGCGTCATCGGCGGCCCGATAGAACTTCTCAAAGACATGCGCCTGATCCTCCGGCGCGATGCCGATGCCGGTGTCCCGCACGGCGATGCGCACCTGGGCTCTGGCAACCTCCACGCTGACGTGCACCTTGCCGTTCTCGGGTGTGTACTTCACTGCGTTCCCGATCAGGTTGTTGAGCAGCACGGAGAGGCGCGGTTTGTCGCCTTTGAGCTTGGGCACCTTCGGGGGCAGCGCTAGCGTCAGGTCGATCTTCTTCTCGTCCGCCGCGCCGAGATTGTCCTGAACCACCTGGCGCACCAGGCGGGCCAGCTCCACCTCGCCGATGTCCAGCCGCGCCGTGCCTACTTCAAGCTGCGAGATACTGAGGATGTCCTCGACCAGCCGCGACAACCGCCGCGTCTCGCTGATGAGCACGTTGTAGCACTCCTTCCGCGTCTGCTCGTCGTCGAAGCCGGGTTGGGTGAGCGTCTCGGCGTAGGCGTGGATGTTGGTCAGCGGCGTGCGCAGCTCATGCGTGACGTGGTAAAGGAAGTTGTCGCGGGCCCGCTGACTCTCGCGGAGCTGACTAATGTCTTCCACCGTCACGACCGCGTCGCCGCCCGCCGGCGGGGCCGGCATGGGCAGCACGCGGAACCGCAGCGTCGTCTCCTGCTCGCCCGCCCCCGAGGTCTGATCGATCGACAGCCCCGCGCCCGAGCGCGCCTGCACGCCCGCAATCGCCTGCTGCACCGCGGGATTGCTGATCACCTGCCCCACGGGCCGGTTGAGCATGTCGTTCGACGTCCGCCCCAGGAATGCGGCGGCCGCCCCATTCGCATAGCTGACGCGGTTCTCCGGCGTCACGCAGATCACGCCGAACGGCAGCCGGTCCAGCACCCGGCGAAAAACGGCGTTTTCGAAGCGTGCGAGAACGTCGCCCGAAGCGCCGCTCACGTGCCCGCTCTGCTGCTGGCGCTGCATTTCGGCCAGTTGCTCGATGAGTTGGTTCCACCCCCGGGCCACCGCCCCGAGCGAGTCGCTCAGCGTCAGCGTCAGCAGCTCTTTCTCGACGCCCTCGCCGTAGCTCGTCAAGCTGCGCTCGATCGCCGCAACCGGACGGAGATGTCGGCGCAGGCGCTGGTGGAAGGCGGCGAACGCGAGCAGCGTCACGCCCGCCGCCCCACCCCAGCTCAGCAGCAGGAACGTCCGTGGCCCGGCCGACCCTAGCGCGCCGGGGTCACGCTCAACTTCGAGCACGCCCAGGTTTTCGCCCCCCGGCGCGCGGACCGGAACCGCAATCGTGATGGCCGATGTTCCCGCCGCAGCGGACGCCGTCGGGCAGAGTGCCGGCATGCCCGGCACCGGCGCTAGGTTGCGCCGCCACTCAAAACAGGCCGTGCCATCGGGCGCCGTCCAGCGCACGTGGCGCAGCCGCGGCAAGCCACCCAGGCTTTGGTCGAGCCAGTTGGTCGCCCGCTCGTCCGCCTCGCCGGCACTGCCCAGCAGCGCGGCCCAGACCTGCCCCAGCGCTTCCGTTTCAGCCCGCTGGATTGCAGTCGCCTCGACCCGCCAATAGCGGTCGCAAACCAGGAAAGCTGCTGCCAGGCCGGCGAATACCACGCCCACGAATCCCAGACCGAGCGCTTCGGGGAGGAGGCCGTTGCGCCGGAAGCTCCGTCGGCCCAAGCCCGCGCTGGCGGGCGCAGCATTGCCCTTTTCTGCGGACATCGCGACCGCTGCCTCCCAGTGACTTTGTGTTGTTCCCTGGGCGCATCGGTGGTCCGAGAAGGCCACTTGAAGAAGGAATCACAGGAGCGCGGGGCGAGCCCGGCGGCGCGTTGACCATGACCAAGAGCGGCATCGCGCACTGCCCGATAACGGTGACGACGCACCCCCGCCCCGCGTCGCAGCCGAGCTGCTGGTGCGGTTGGCAGATCATGCGCTGCGGCCCGAGCTTGGCGCGCCCGCGCACAATCTCGGAAACCGCGCACAGAGCTTCCCGCGGACGTCCGCGACCTGGTCCGGTGCAATGCCCGCCGCTATCGCGGCCTGTAGCAGCCTGTCCAGGGCCTGCTCCAGCGCCTGTGGATCGCCGGCCGCCTCACCCAGCGTCAGCCCCAGCACGTCGAGGGCCTGCTCAATCTGGCCACTCGCGAGCAGGCAGAAGCTGAGCTGCCGCCGGAAGGGCGTCGCCAGGTCTTCGTACTGCTGCGTCTGAATCACCGGCAACGCTGCCAGGGCTTGCCGCAGGAGCACGGCCGCACGGGTCGGATCGCTCGGTGAGTCGCGCAGCACGTAGTCCGCCTGTTCCGCCAGCGCGGTGGATTGGAGGTTCGGGAAGCGCACCCGCACCGGGCTGTAAAGCGTGGCGGCGCGGGCGGATTGCTCGATCGCCGCCTGGTAGTCCCCACAGAGCGCGTTCCAGGCGGCGGCCAGACGGTACGTCTCCGGCGCCCGGGAGGCGACGATGGCGTCGACATCGGTTTCGGGCGTGATCGGTGCGGCCTCGTTCACATATCGGGACAGCGTCGGCTCAAAGCCCGGCTCCTGGGCCAGCCACGTCAACACGCCAAGCCAGAAGCGATGGGCCGGGCGCCGCCCTTCCTCCTCAAAGGGCAACGTGTCGAGCGACCGCAAGGCGTCGCGGAGCAAGCCGATGCGGTCCTCGGCCGACCAGGTATAGCGGATCAACCCCAACAGGGTGTCCACGTCGAAAGGCGTGCGGCCCCGCTGACGAAGGTACGCCCTACCCGCTTCGGCGGACCAACGAACTGCCCACTCCGGAGCCAGCCGACGGTACAACTCCGCGAGCCAACCGGCTGAACGGGCGGCGATCTTGTCGGTGTTGATGAGGCCGGGAGCAGTGACACTCAACTCCACGGCCTCCTCGTAGGCCTTGTGGGCCAAACGGATGGCCTGGTCCCAGTCGGCCGCGCGGGGAGCCGTGGTCGTTTGCGTCACGCACGCCAGGCTCGCCTTTTGGGCGAGCGCGTACCGGCACTCCAGGGCGGTGTCGCGGGCGACAAGCACGCGCACCGGGTCAAGCAGACGGGTCTCTGCCAGGAGGATGTCGGGCAGCGCGGTTTCGTAGCGTCCCTGGGCGTACGCTGCGTGACCCTCCTGTTCAAGCCGTACCCCGCTCCAGTTGCGCAGCGCTAGCCAACCGGCGGCGATGGCCGCGGCCACGCACACCAGCCCTAAGACGACTGCGGAGGCGGGCTCCCAACGCGCCTGGGCCGGCGGCCGATCCGCCGCAGTGGCGTCGGGGGCTCGCTGGCACGCAGCCCACAGGGCCCCGAGGAGCGTAAAAGCGATCGCCGGCACACCCGGTAGCCGCAGGGCTACGCCGGTGAGGGCATCCACGAGCACCGCGGCCACACCGCCGATTAGTGCGAGCAGCAGCCAGCGCTCGCGACCGCGCGGCTGGCGCGCGAGCATAGCCGCGGCAGCGAAGAAGGTCGCCACGAAGCCGCCGACGTAGGTCACGCCGCCCACGAGGCCGATTTCGGTGAGTACCTCGAGCAGCTCGTTGTGGGCGTGCTCGACGATGTCGGCCGAGAAGAAGGCGGCGGGGTCGAGCGCCCGGTCCCGGACCGCCAGCGCCCCCGCCAGTCGCGGGTATGCACCAGCCCCCTGCCCGCCGACGCGGGTCCAGGAGGTCTCGCTCCATAGCTCGGCCGCATAGCGCCAGGCATACAGCCGGAAACGTGTGGTGGCGCCGCGCGCCATGGCCACGTCCAGTTGGGAGGTGGATAGCCACCAGATGCCGGCGGCAAGGAGCATGACGGCGCAACTGGCCGCAAGAATCCAGCGTAGCCGTCGCCCGACACGAAACAGCACCATCGTCGCGAGGCCCGCGCAGAGCCCCACGAGCGCGCCGCGCGCCTGCGTCAGGTACAGGCACCACCCGAGCGGCACAAGGGCTGCGCCACCCCCTATCGCCGCCCAACGCACCCTCGGTCGGCCTGCCCGCCATGACTCTGCGATGGTGTCTGCAAGCAGGGCGCCGCTGACCAAAACGGCAGGCACGATCGCGATTGCCAGCGGGGAGGGGTTCCCGATCGGAAAGCCCGGTCGGTGGAAGGGGTTGCGTTCGTAGTAGTACCAGATGCAGAGTAGCGCGCCGCCGGCCGAGACGCCGACCAGCCCGTACAAGAGGCCGGGCACGTGGCGCTGCCGGAGAAGGGCCGCAACCGAGACGGCCCAAGCCAGGTTGAGGCCGTAGACCAGCGCCTGCGAGCGCGCCATGGCGCCATCCCCGGCCCACAGGCTGCTGGCCAGCGACAACAGCACCCAGCCCGCCAGCAGCACTTGCGCCGCGCCGGCCGCTCCGAGCCGTCGGTGGCTCGGGGCGGATCGTAGACCGACCGCGCTCACGCCCACCAGCACCAGCCCCACCGCCGCCGCAAGGTGCAGCGCTAGATCTTTGACCTCGACGCCGCGCACGCTGGCCAGCCAACCGTTCAGCGACATCCACTCCGTCACGCGCCGCAGGACTGATCCCGCGCGCCACGGAATGGCGCCGGGATAAGTCTTGCCCGGCGGTGGACTGATGAGGAAGAACGCGGCGCCGAGCAGAAGCCAGGCGAGGATCAACATCAGGCGCGAGACGGCAGCGCTGTGGCGCAGCGGTGGGGTTGCGGCGATCGGGCCGGGACCTTCCAGATTCATCCGGTTTTCCGTGTTGACATCAACCCGTACCTGATACAATGCGGCGCGCGGTCGTGACCTCTGTGTGTGCCACGGACGGCGACGAACGACGCCCCAAACGCGGGCAGTATAACTCCGGTGCGACAAGCGACGCACCACCATGGACCCAGCAAGGATGTGACGTTTCGGGCGGCGAACATGACCCCTGTAGTTCTCTCCACCGACCTGTCTCGCTGTGACACCCACGGGCCGCCCAGCGAGCTCGAAAAATCGCGGATTCACATGGTCGGCATCGGCGGCTGCGGCATGTCCGCCCTGGCGGCGCTGCTGTTGCGACGCGGCGTCCAGGTCAGCGGCTCGGACATGCGGCCCTCCGCGGAAGTCGCGCGGCTGGTCGAAGGCGGCGCGCGCGTCACGACCCAGCAACGGGCCGAGGCCGTGCCGCCCGAGACCGACCTGATCGTGGCCTCGGCGGCAATCCCCCCCGATCATCCCGAGCTGCTCGAAGCTCGTCGCCGGGGAATCCCGGTCCTCAAGTACGCCCAACTTCTCGGCGCCTTGGTGGCCCAGTACGACGGCATCGCCATCAGCGGCACCCACGGCAAGAGCACCACCACCGCTTGGCTCACATTCATGCTGCGCCGCGCGGGGCTCGATCCGAGCTTCGTTGTCGGAGCCACGGTGGCGCAGCTTGGCGGCGGCAGCGGCGTGGGCAACGGTCCGCATTTCATCGTCGAGGCCTGCGAG
Source organism: uncultured Planctomycetales bacterium (assembly GCA_964638325.1). Lineage (GTDB taxonomy): Bacteria > Planctomycetota > Phycisphaerae > UBA1845 > Fen-1342 > JALHJL01. The sequence goes on along the minus strand of CAZWYT010000008.1, from coordinate 17,789 downwards.
TACGACCGCTCGTTTCTGAATCTGCGACCCCGCCGGGCGGCCATCCTCAACATCGAGGAAGACCACCTCGACTGTTACAATGACCTGGCGGCGATTCGCGCGGCCTTTGCGGCCTTCGCCGGCAACGTGGCGGCGGACGGTTTGATCGTGCTCAACCGGCAGGATCCGCAGTGTGCGACGCTCATGGGCCAGATCGCAGCCCACGTGCAGACCTTCGGGGCTGCGGACGGTGTCACCTGGCAGGCGACCGAGATCACGCTCGAGGACGGCCACTACTCGTTCAACGTCGTTCACGAGGGGACCGTCCTGGGACGCGTCCGGCTGGGCCTCGCCGGTCGCCACAATGTGGACAACGCACTCGCGGTGATCGCCCTCGCGCGCGACTGCGGCGTGTCGTGGGCGGTGATCGAGACGGGGCTGGCGGCGTTTCGCGGGGCCCACCGGCGGCTGGAGCTGCGGGGTGAAGTCAACGGCGTGCGCGTGCTGGACGACTACGCTCACCATCCCACCGAGGTCCGCGCCACGCTCCGCGCGGCGCGCGAGCGCTTCAACCCACGTCAACTGTGGTGCGTCTTTCAGCCCCATCAGCACTCGCGAACCCGTTTCCTGCTCAAGGATTTCGCGCAGAGCTTCGTGCACGCCGACCGGGTCATCGTGCCCGACATCTACTTCGTGCGCGACAGCCAGCGCGAGCGTGAGCTCGTCTGCGCCGAGGACCTGGTGCGTGAGATTCGCGGCGGCGGCGGCGCTGCGACATTCGTCCCCCAATTCGCCACCATCGTCGACCTGCTGGCGCGTGAAACACAGCCCGGGGACGTGGTCTTGACCATGGGGGCGGGGAACATCTGGAAGGTCGCCGATGAGTTGGTACAGCGGCTTGGAGGCCATTTGCCGGACTGACGTTCCGCTCGCCGAGCACACCTGGTACGGGCTGGGCGGGCCGGCGCGCTGGCTGTTGATCCCACGCGACGAGACGGAGCTGGGCGAAGTCCTGCGGCGTTGTGCTGCCGGCGACATCGCGTGGCGGATCCTCGGGCGCGGCGCGAATGTGCTGGTGCGCGACACAGGATTCCCTGGGGTCGTGATCAAGCTGTCAGAGCCGTTCTGGGACCGCCTGTCGTTTGACGACGTACTCGTGCACGCCGCGGCAGGCGTCGATTTCCCGCGTCTCGTGCGGCAGTCGCTTGAACAGGGCCTGGTCGGGCTCGAGAACCTCGCGGGGATACCCGGCACGGTCGGGGGGGCTATTCGCATGAACGCCGGCGGACGTCATGGCTGCATCGGCCAGTACGTCCGCGCGGTGCGCCTCATGGGGCGCGACGGCCAGGCCGTGACACGCTCGGCCGGCGAGATGGGCTTCGGCTACCGGACGAGCAACGTCAACGGTTACGTGGTCACCGGTGTGACGCTCCAGTTGCAGCCTGGCAACCACGAGGCCGCCATGGCCCGCTTTCGCGAGATTTGGAACGAAAAGTACAGCACCCAGCCGCCCGTGTCGGCGAAGAGCGCCGGCTGCGTGTTTAAGAACCCGCCCGGCCACGCCGCGGGAAAGCTCATCGACGAGGCCGGCCTGAAGGGCTGCCGGCGGGGCGCGGCCGAGATCAGCCCGCAACATGCCAACTTCATCCTGGCGCACCCGGGCGCCACCGCCCAGAACGTGCTGGACTTGATTGCGCTCGCCCAGGCGCGTGTGCGCAGCGCGACGGGCATCGAGCTCGAACTTGAGATCGAGATCTGGTGAAGGGAGCCACGTCATGCGCCGCGGCGCGCACCAATCCGTAGAATCGCCGCCGACAAGGACACGCGTGCTGCGTGTCACCGTCCTTTGCGGCGGGCCCAGCGCGGAGCGTGAGGTCAGTCTCGACTCGGGCCGCGCGGTCGCCGACGCCCTGCGCCGCCGCGGACACGACGTGTACGTCGCCGACGTCGGCCCGAATGACTTAGCGGCCCTTGACCGGCCGGCGGACGTGGTGTTCCCCGCCTTGCACGGCCCGTTCGGCGAGGACGGCACAATCCAGCGCATCATGGCCGCGCGCGGCATACGCTTCGTCGGCGCCGACGCCCGGTCCTCGGCGCTCGCGATGGACAAGGTTGCGGCCAAGAACGCGGTGCGCGCCAGCGGCATCGACACGCCCGCATTCGAGGTGTGGGACAAACAGACGCTGGCCGCGGGCGCGCTGCCGCAGATCCCGTTGCCGGTGATCGTCAAGCCGGTGGACCAGGGGAGCAGCGTGGCCACGACGATCGTCCGCGAGCCGGACGCCTTTTTGCCCGCCGTACGGCTGACGGTGGCGCCCTTCGGGCGCGCGCTCGTGGAGCAATTCATCGACGGCACCGAGGTCACGGTGGGGATCGTCGGGACCACGCCGCTGCCGCCCATCTGTGTCCGTCCGCGGCGCGAGTTCTATGATTATGCGGCGAAATACCAGGACAACGCCACCGAATACCTCTTTGACTTTGACGCCGGGTATCCGGCGGGCGTTTTCGAGCGCGCCCAGGTGCTCAGCCGACGCGTCTTCGAGGCCCTTGGCTGCCGTCATCTGGCCCGCGTCGACTGGATGCTGGATCGTGAGGAACGGCTGTGGTTCCTCGAAATCAATACGTTGCCCGGCTTTACCAGCCACTCGCTAGTGCCGAAAGCGGCCCGGCGGGCGGGTATCTCGTTCGAGGCGCTGGTCGAGCGGCTGGTCTGGATGGCCCTCGAGGGGTCGGCGTGACAGGCGCGAAACCCAGACGTCCGCTGAGCGGTGGTACGGAGGCCTCGTCGCCCATGTGGTGGCGATTGGCGCGACTGCTGGGCTGGAGCGCGACTTTCGTGGCCTTGGCCTGGGGATTCCCGCAGCTCGACCGGCTTGCAGCCGGGCCCCAGCCCGGCATGAATTGCGAGCTGGAGTGGATCGACCTGCCCGGCTGGGTGACCGCTCCGGGGAGCCAGCCCATTTTGCGGGACATCGCGGCCACAACCAACCTGCCACCCAGCGTTGACATCCGCGACCCCAGCCTTTGCCGGCACATCGGCGAAGGCTTGCAAGGCTCGCCCTGGGTGGCCGAGGTCCGGCGGGTCGCCAAGCAGGCCGACGGGCGGATTCGCATCCAGGCGACGTACCGTGAGCCGTTTGCCCTGGTGGAAGTCGGCGGCAGCGCCTACCTCGTCGACCGCGCGGCTGTCCGTCTACCGGTCCGCTACGCCGTCAACCAGGTCGAGGACCGCTACTGGAACGACTGGTTCCGCATCGTGGGCGTGTCCAGCTCGATCCCCCGGGAGGGCACAACCTGGATGGGCGACGATCTGGCCGCCGGTCTGCGGCTGGTCGAATTTCTCAAGGAAGCCGCCGCGCGCGGCGAGGTTCCGTTTCGGTCTTCCTTGCGCGCGGTCGACGTCGCGAATTACAAGCTGCGCGAAAGCGGCCTGGATGGTGAGCTGCGCATCCACACGATTTATCCCGGCTGCTACATCAATTGGGGCCTGGCGCCGGGTGAAGAGTACGAGGTTGAGGCGAGTGCGCACCGTAAGCTGGAGATGTTGCGGGCCCTGTACGCCGATCAGGGGCAATTGCCGGAGCTGGTTTTAGACGTCCGTCCGTCCAAAGGGATTCGGGTTGGGAAGCCACGCCGCGGTTAGCTGGACCGCGCGGGGCGCATAGGGAGTGCGTGCCATGCCGACAAGCGACTTGCCACGGATGTTCCTGGACACCGTGAAAGAGCATATTCCCCCGGGCGCCGAGTGGCTGCCCCTCGCCGTCGCGGGTCTGACCGCGGTCATCGGCCTGTTGTTCATGGTCAAGGGCGCGCGTCTGGCACCCGTGCTCGCGGCCCTCGTGTTCGCGGCCGTGGGCGGCGGCGCGGGCTCGGTGCTCGCCAGGGTTTTCGGCACACCGTTCTGGCCGTCGGTCGCCGGCAGCGGCGCGGTCGGGCTCGTGCTCGGGATCGTGCTGTTCCGCGTCTGGTTGGCGCTACTGGTCGGTGCGTGCCTGTCGGCGGCCGCGCTGGCCGTGTACGGCGGGCAAGTCTTGCGCGAGCCGTTGAATAGCTGGCTCTCGGCCGGTCTGGACCGGGAGAAACAGCTTGTCACGCTGCCCGACGCCACGAACACCGTCACTCCAGCGGCCGACTGGCAGAAAGAGGTCTCCAGCCTGTGGTCCTACCTGGGCACGAACGTGCCCAACTTCCAAACCAGCGTCGGGGCGATTGTGGCCTCCACCGCGCTGGCCGGACTGATCTTCGGGCTTCTGCTTCCCAAGGTGGCCCGCGCTTTCTGGGCGGCCTCGCTGGGCACGGCCCTGCTGTTCCTGGCCGTGGGTACCGCCATGCAACTGCGCTGGCCCGCGCACCTGCCCTGGCTCCAACGTGAGGGGCTGCTCGTCGCGGCCGGGCTGTGGGTGCTTTCGCTGGCGTACAATTGGGCCGATGTCCACAACGTACGTCTGAAAAAACCGGCCGCCATTGAGCCGCAGAAGACGACGACCTGATCCCTAGGGCTCGGCCCCTTCTTTCAACGATAGTGGAGGACAGAGCGCGCCGACCGCGCCGCACGGAGTACGCGCGTGCCAAACTACCAGCACGCCATCTTCAATTGGGTCGCCACCGAAGCCGGGCTCACCGGCGCCGTGATCTTTGCCGCCGGCCTGTTTGCGACGTTCTACGGGCACCGGTTCCGGCGGTTCCTGCTGGTCCTGATCGGCGGTGAGCTCGGATATGCGCTTGGTGCCGCGGTTGGGGCGTGGACAGGCTGGTCGGGCCCGCTGGTGCCGTGCGGGGCGGTGGCACTCGGAGCCCTCACCGCGTTCACACGACCCCGCGTCGCGGCTGTGGCCGCTACCGGGATAACATGGGGGCTTCTGGGGGCGTACCTGGCGGCGCAACTGGGGGCGCCCGGCCTGGCAACCTGGGCGGTCCTGGCGTTGTCGGGGAGCGTCGCGATCGTGCTCGCGCTGGTCTCGCGTCCGACAATGACCATTTTGCTAACCAGCCTGCACGGTGCGGCGTGGCTGATCGTGGGTTTCGTCGGCGTGGCCATGACGGTCATGCCCGTCGTCGGCGTCACATTTCGTGCCTGGGCCGACGACCAGTCGCTCGTCGTCCCCGTTCTTCTGGCCATGCTGCTGGCCACCGGCTACTCGTGCCAGGCGAACGCCATGAAGGGCGACATGCGTGTCGGACAGCTTCAAAGCGAGCACACCGCGGCTACGGGCCGTGCCCCCACCAAGACCAAGCCGCGAATTTAGTTGACAACGCCGTGCCAGCCGATAAAGTGCTGGAAGTGAGACTAGCCGGGTGCCCGACACCCGAGCCGAACACGTACGCGAGGATGGACATGGGGTTTAGACGTGTCGTGTGAGCCAATCGGCGGGTGTGTGGGCCGCACCGGCCGGAGCGACATGCGTTCATCCGTGCGTTTCAGGGGCGGGGCAAGAGGCGTCCGGGGTGTGTCCGTAAGCGGGTCCATTTCACGCTTATGAGGATCCTCTGCACATGCTGAAAGTGCACCTACCCGACGGCCAGGTCGTCGAGCACACGGACGGTGTTTCGGCGCTGGAAGTGCTCCGCGCCGCCTCCCCGGAACTGGCGCGGCGCGCTGTCGCCGTTCAAGTCAACCGCAGTGTCGCCGACCTCAACACGCGGCTGACCGGCCCGGACGTGGAACTGAGACCGCTAACGATCAACGACCCTGAAGGGCTCGAGGTCGCGCGGCACAGTTGCGCCCACGTCATGGCCGAGGCGCTCTGTACGCTCTGGCCGCAGACTCGGCTGGCGTACGGGCCGCCCGTCGAAAATGGCTTCTACTACGACGTCGAGCTGGATCACAATCTCACACCGGACGATTTCGCGCGCATCGAAAAGAAGATGACGGAAATCGTGCGCGCCGACCGCCCGTTCACGCGGTATGAAATGCCGCGCGCCGAGGCGCTCCGCAAGCTGCACGCCGAGGGCAACCCGTACAAGATCGACAACGCGGAGCGAGCCGACGGCGACACGCTCAGCTTCTACGTAACCGGGCAGCCGGACACAAGCCGCTTTGAAGACCTCTGCCGCGGGCCGCACGTCCCCAGCACGGGGCGAATCGGCGTGTTCAAGGTCATGCAGGTCGCCGGGGCGTACTGGCACGGCGACGCCACCAAGCAGATGCTCCAGCGTGTCTATGGAACGACGTTCCCCGACAAGCAGGCGCTGGCGGAGCATCTGCAGCGGCTCGAGGAGGCCAAGAAGCGCGACCACCGCCGCATCGGCCAGGAGCTGGGCCTGTTCACGATCAGTTCGCTGGTGGGGACCGGGCTGGTGCTGTGGAAGCCCAAGGGCGCGATCGTGCGCTGCCTTCTGGAAGAGGAGCTGCGCAAGGAGCTCGTCGCGCACGGCTACCAGCTCGTGTACACGCCGCACATCGGCCGCCTGGATTTGTACCGGATGAGCGGGCACTTCCCGTACTATAAGGACAGCCAGTATCCGCCGCTCTTCGAGTCGGACCGGGCCCGCGAGCTGAACCGGCTGTGGGAGCTCGCCCGGACCAGCGCCCAGGGACCGGCCACGCCCGAAGAGCTTGACCTGTTTCATAGCCTGGCCCAGCGCTATGACGACGTGCGGCGCTCCGGCTACCCACAGAGCGCCCCGGCCGAGGAGCGGCAACGGCGGATTCGGACGTGGCTGGAGCACGAGGACGGCTACCTGCTCAAGCCGATGAACTGCCCGCACCACATCCAGATCTTCTGCTCCGACGCCCACAGCTATCGCGACTTGCCCGTCAAGCTCGCCGAATTCGGGCAGGTGTACCGCTACGAGCAGTCCGGCGAAGTGGGCGGCATGACGCGCGTCCGCGGCTTCTGTCAGGATGATGCCCACATCTTCTGCACGCCGGAGCAGCTTCCGGGGGAGATCCTGGAGTGCATGGCTCTGTCGAAGTACGTGCTGGAGCTGATCGGGCTCAACGACTACCGCGTGCGGGTGGCGCTGCGGGACCCCAACAGCGACAAGTACATCGGCTCGAGCGAGAACTGGCGCCTGGCGGAAGCGGCGCTGCGGAGCACGGTGCGGAGCTCGGGGCTCAAGTACTCGGAAGAGGTCGGGGAAGCCGCGTTCTACGGCCCGAAGATCGACTTCGTCGCCCGCGACTGCATCGGCCGCGAATGGCAGCTCGGCACCGTGCAGGTGGACTACAACCTGCCGGAGCGCTTCGGGCTCACGTACATCGGCCACGACAACGCGGAGCATCGCCCGGTGATGGTGCACCGCACGCTGTTCGGCAGCATGGAGCGGTTCGTGGGGATTCTGATCGAGCACTTTGCCGGGGCGTTTCCGCTGTGGCTGGCCCCGGTGCAGATCCGCGTCTGCTCGATCAGCGAGAAGTCCAACGCCTACGCGCAGAAGGTCTACGAGGTGTGCCGGGCCGCCACGCTGCGCGTCGAGCTCGACAACGGGGGCGAACGGATCGGCGCCAAGGTGCGCCTGGCGGCGCTGGCCAAGATCCCGTACATCCTGGTCGTCGGCGAAATGGAGGCCGCCAACAACACGGTCAACGTGCGCACGCGCGAGGGCAAGCAGTATGGAGACTTCTCGCTGCCCGAGTTTCTGGCCGCCTGTGCGCGGGAGATCGCTCAACGGGGCCAACAGCCCCTGGCCGGAGCGGGCCAGACTCCGGCATAGCGGCGGGCCGTCGCCGGACGGCCGCGCCGAGACAGAAAGGACGGTGACCGCATCAATCTGAACCTTCGCTGCAACGAGCAAATCCGCGTCTCGCCGGTACGGCTGATCGGCGCAGACAACGAGCAGCTCGGGATTCTGCCAAACTACGAAGCTTTGCGTCTGGCGCGCGAGGCCGGGTTGGACCTGGTCGAAGTGGCGCCGAACGTACGGCCGCCCGTTTGCCGCCTGATCGACTACGGCAAATGGAAGTACAGCCAGAAGAAGAACCTCAAGAAGCACCACGAGCAGCAAACCAAAGAGGTGCGCCTGCGGCCCAAGACCGACACGCACGACCGCGAGGTCAAGCTCCGGCAGGCGATCAAGTTCTTCCAGCGGGGCGACAAGGTCCAGTTCACGATGGTCTTCCGCGGGCGCGAACGGCTCCGGCGGGAGGTCGCCCTGGAGGTCTTCAAGTCGATCCTCGACGAGCTGGGGACGCGTGTGAAGGTCGAGCGTCCGCCCAGCATGGATGGCCGCCACATGGTCATGGTGATGTCCGCGTTGAAGGACGCTTTCCCCACGGCCCCCGAGGGCAGCGAGAAGAAGGCGCTCGTCGCCGCGCCCGCCAAACCCGCGCGGCCGGCTGAGCCGGCTGAGAATGTCGCACCGTCACCGCAGCAGCCTGTGCCGGTCGCGGCCCAAGCGCCGAGCCCGCCGCCGGTGGCGGTTACGTAGGGCGCCGGCGCACGGACACCAAAGTGGCTGGCGCGCCCAATGACCGCGTGCGCAAGGACACGACATGCGGTGCGCCTACTTTGACTGTTTCAGCGGCGCCGCCGGGGACATGATCCTGGGCGCCCTGCTGCACGCCGGCCTATCGCTCGACACGCTGCGCGAGGTAGTCGCCCGCCTGCGGCTCCCTGGCGTGGAACTGACCGCCGAGCCGGTCCAGCGCGGCGGCTTTGCGGCCACTCACGTCACGGTCGCAATCGGTGAGGAAGCTCGCCGCGGGCATCGCCACCTCCCGGACATACTGCAGAAGATCGCTCAGGCGGGTCTCACGCCGCGTGTCACCGAGCAGGCCGGCCGTGTGTTCACGCGCCTGGCCGAAGCCGAGGCCGCGGTCCACGGCATCCCGGTTGAGAAGGTGCACTTTCACGAGGTGGGGGCGGCCGACGCGATCGTGGATATCGTGGGGGCCTGCGCCGGACTCGAGACCCTCGGCATCGACCAGGTGCTTTGCTCGCCCATTCCGACCGGCTCGGGAACGGTGCACTGCGAACACGGGCTGCTGCCGGTGCCCGCGCCCGCGACGGCGGAACTGCTCCGCGGCGTGCCGCTGGCCGCCTGCGACGAACCCGCCGAGCTGACCACCCCCACCGGTGCCGCAATCCTCACCACACTGGCCGCTTCGTTCGGACCTCCGCCGGCCATGCGCATCGCCTCCATCGGCTATGGTGCCGGCACGCGTGAAAACCGCTCCCGCCCCAACATTCTGCGGTTGCTGGTGGGTGAGCTCGCGGCCGCCGCGCGCGACGAGGAGGAGCGGGTAATTGTCCTCGAAACCCACGTGGACGACGCCACCGGCCAGGTCGTCGCTTTTGCCGTCGAGCGACTCCTCCAGGCCGGTGCGCTGGACGCGTACGTCGTGCCGATAATGATGAAGAAGGGTCGGCCGGGCCAACTGCTGTCTGTGCTCGCCCGGCCCCAAGACGCCGCGACGTTGGAGGCCATCCTCTTCGCCGAGACGACCACGCTCGGCGTGCGGCAGTACGAATGCCTCCGCCACAAGCTGGCCCGCGGCCACGAAACCGTGCCCACGCGTTTCGGACCGATTCGGGTCAAGGTCGGGTGGCGCGACGACCGGGCCTGCCAGGCCTGGCCAGAGTTCGACGATTGTGCGGCCGCCGCCCGCGAACACGGCGTGCCGTTGCGGACAGTGCAGGACGCAACCTTACTTGCATGGGCACAGCAACATGAGCCTCGCCGCGAGCGGAGCGATCGATAACAGCCTGCTGGTCCTGCTGGGGGTGCTGTGTCTCGTGATTCTTTCCGTCTCACTGCTGCGGCAACTCCAGCACCGCCGGGTCACGGCCCGCGACCTGACGCGTGAGCAACGGGCCCGACTGCGCGACCAGCAGGAACTGCAAGGGTCACTGGAAGAACTACTCGTCCAGCTCGAGGAAACCGCCGCGCGGATCAATGCGCAGATCGATGCCCGCCTTACCAGACTCGAAGCGGCGATCCGCGCTGCGGACGAACGCGTCGGGCGCCTGGACGACCCGGTGCGCGGCCAGCGCTTTGGCGCCCTGCCCACCACGCCCCCGCCTCCCGCTGAGGCCAGCGCGCCGAAGTCGCAGCGCGTCTGCGAGCTGGCCGACAAGGGGACCTCGGCTCTCGCGATCGCCGATGCACTGGCCATGCCCATCGGCGAAGTCGAACTAATCCTGAATCTGCGTAGCTATGCTGCCCCCACAGGGGTGACCACAGAGCCGGCCCGTCCGCCGGCCGGTTAGGGCGAAAAAAGGTGTCAGGAACCTTTTGTGCCGAGCACCCAAAGGGCCGCTCCGCGGCAAAAGGTTCCTGACACCTTTTTTCGTGCGCATTACTTCGGAAGTGCGGGTGCCTCGGCTTCCTGTTTGGCGCGTACCAGACCGGCCAGCCGCTCGAAGTACTCCTGCAGCAACTTCCGGTATTGCCGCGGCACCTCCTCGCGCTCGATGGCATCGAGCGCATCCCGGACTTGAGCCGCCGCAGCAGTGAGCGCCTCCGCCGAGGCGGCACCGCGCACCTGCGGTCCGTCGATGAGCATCTGGCCGGTGATCGTGCCCCCTTGGAAGCGGGTCTTAGCCTTCGTGGGGTCAGCCTGGTAGGCCGCCTTCTCCTTGCCGATCCGGGAGCCGATTCCAAGGCCGGCCTGAGGCCCCTGTGCTCCCAGCCGGTTGCCGCGCCGACGTCCCGGTCGGTCACCCTGACAGTTGCCCTGGCACACATCATCACGCAGGTTTTCGAGGTCGGAGAGCTGCGCTTCCAGCTCGCCCGCCAGTTGTTCCGACATCTCCAGCTCGGAGAGCTGGCCCGCGGCGTTGGCGAGTGCATTGGCCGCGCTCGATGCACCCGCATCCGCACCGCCGGGGCTGTTGCACTGCTGCGCCGCCTGGGCGGCCTTCGCCAACGACTGGGCCAGCTTCTGACCGGCCTGCCTAGCCTGCTGATTCTGCTGGATCTTCTGGGCGAGTTGCTGGATCTGCTGCTGCGAAAGGCCCTTGTCGCCAAGCTGCTTCTGCAGCTCCTTTTCAAGCTGCTTGGGGTCACACTTCGCGAGCTGCTCAAGCAGTTGCCGGGCCTGCTCCTCCGACAGCCCAGCCTTGCTCGCCAGCTCCTTCTGCAACTGGACGGTGTCGTTCAGCTTGGCGACCTGATCCGCCAGACGTGTGAGCTGCTCCTGCAGCTCGGCGAGCTTGCGCTGCGTCTCGGCATCGGTCGCGCTCCGGGCCGCGTCCTGGACTTGCTCGGTGATCTTCTGCAACGCCTGCTTGGCCCCCTCGAAGTCCCCGGAGGCCAGCGCTTGTGAAAGCTCGGCCGTCGCCTTATCGCCCCCCTGCGGCTGCAACTTGCTGAGCATCCGCTTCATCTCGTTGAGCGGGTTGGCCGCGGTCGCCGCGAGCTCGCGTTTCAGCTTGTCGCCGACCGCGTCGATGCGCTTGACGGCCTCGCGGCGGATGTCCTCGGGCGTCACGCCCGGCGAGTCGGGCATCTCCAGCGGCTGAAGATCTTCGGTGAGCCCTTTCAAATCCGGATTGTCTTTGGCCAGCTCCTTGAGCTGGTTCAGCTTGTCATCGAACTCGGCCTTGATGGTCTGCTGCTCGGCCTCCACCACCGCGCGCGGCACGACGTTTGCGTCTTCGTCCCCCCGGGCCAGCAAGTTCACTGCGGGCATCAACCAGAAGAGCAGCAGCGCGACGAGGACCGCCGCGGCCGACCACGGCCAAAGCGAAGGCACGCGATGGCGGATGTGCGCCGGCACGTGCACACGGCCGGCCGCCTTCTCGGCATCATCCACGGTCGCACGGGCAAACGGGTCCGCCTGCCCGCGTACGAGCCAGGCCGTGCTCAGCCGCTCCTTGAGGCCGGCGGCGGCATCCAAGGCCACTGCCGCGTGAAGTGCGTTCGGGCGCGACAGAACGGTCCCCACCAGGCCGAACAGCACCGCGACCGCCGGAGCCGCCCAGGCCCCGTGTCCCAGCGGCACCGGCAGCGCAAACAGCCGGACAACCAGGATCAACAGCGTCCACAACGCCCCCGCCACCAGCACGCCCACGCTGAGCCGGTGCAGGAAGACGTTGTCCGTAAGCCGTCGCCGCGCGTGGCTCACCTGCTTGTCAAGCATGGACACCGGCCGACCCTCGTAGGCAGGTTACACGCCTGCCCCTGTAATGATATGTACTCGTGGGCAAGGGCTCAATCGGATTCCGTCCGCGGCGAGCCACGACGCACCAGCCGGTTTTGCGCGGCGCTTGACGCTGAACTGCCAACGCCGCAAGCTTCGCGGCATGGACCAGCTCCGTCGCGAGTCGCCGGCCAAGATCAATCTCACCCTCCGCGTCACGGGGAAGCGGCCAGACGGGTTTCATGAGCTGGAATCGCTCGTAGCACAGATCAACCTGTGCGACACCGTAGCTGTTTCCCGGCTCGAGGACGGCTGTTACGCCCTCGACTGCGATGATCCCGCGCTGCCGCGCGACGGCTCGAACCTGGTGCTGCAGGCCGCGAAGGCCCTCAACCGCGCCGCCGGCCGGAACCACGGCGTTCATATCGAGCTGCGGAAACGCATCCCCGCGGGCGCCGGCCTCGGCGGCGGAAGCTCCAATGCCGCGACCACGTTGGCCCTGCTCAACGATGTCTGGGGCACGGGGCTGCGCCAGACCGAGCTGGCAGCACTCGGCGCCGAATTGGGCTCAGACGTCCCGCTTTTTCTCGCCAGCCCGCTGTGCGTTATCCGCGGTCGTGGCGAGCAGGTCGAGGAGCTCGGTACACCGCCCCCGCTTTGGGCCGCGTTGGTGCTGCCACAGTTGCACTGTTCGACCGTGGCGGTTTATGCGGCCTGGGACCAGTTGCCGTCCGAACCGTCGCGCCCGACGCTGGCACAGGTCCTCGACGCACGCGGATCGGCCAGCCAACTGATGGAGCTTCTTTTCAACGATCTCGAGGCGGCCGCTTTCAGAGCGTCACCGAGCCTGGCCGAGCTGGCCGAGCGTATAGGCGCCGTCAGCGGTCAGCGGATGCTCCTGACGGGCTCCGGGGCAGCGCTGTTTCGCCTATTCGACCATGCCCAGGCCGCGGCGCGTTTCGCGCTCGCCGTCGGAACCGAGTGCGGCGTGCGTGTCGACGTAGTGGCGTTGCGTGCCTAACGACGGTGCGGAGTCCACGTCGACGCATCAGAACCCCGAGCGGAAGCGAGGGGTCTCCTAGCCGGCGCCCGTGCCGGCCGCGCGCAACGGCGACATCAACGGCGACGGTAGCGTCGGCTTCGGCGACATCAACCCGTTCGTCACGCTTTTGAGCACGAATCCGCCGCCGATTGTCTGTCCGTAGCGGCCCGCGGAACCAGCGCCGCCGCGCCGGCCGAGGCCGAATCGGCTGCCGTACGGCGGTGGGGCGAAAAAAGGGGTCAGGACCCTTTTGTGCCCAGCACCCAAAGGGCCGCTCCGCGGCAAACGGGTCCTGACCCCTTTTTTCGCCTACTGCTGCTGTTCCGCGATGGGGGCTGCGAGGTCCGGGTCCTGGTGCTGGCTCGCCACGTCCGTGAGCCAGGCTGAAACGAGAATCTGCACCAAACCGCCCGAAGTGGAGGCGGCCAGGTCAACCAGCGATGAGACGGCGTCCGCGCTCGTGCACCCGACCGGGGCAAAGGCGAGCGCGACGGCCAGCCACGCGACCAACAGCTTACGTGGACGATGCAACGACATTTGAAGCTCCTTCTGATGCGGGCACGATCTTGTCGGTAGCCCACCGGGCACGCCGCAGGAGCGCGCCGAGGGGCACACATATGGCGAGCGCGGCGCCGAACGTCGCCACCACCGTCGAGCCGCTCGGCAGGTCCCAGACGGCGGAAATGGCCATTCCCAGGACGCTCACGACGCTCGCGACCACCCAGGCGATCACGATGCGCCACTTGAAGTTGTCCACGAACATCGCCGCGCAAGCCCCGGGGATAATCAGGAAGCTGAAGACGACGAGCACGCCGGCGACCGCGACCGAGCGCGTGACCATGATCGCAAACATCGCATAGAAAAGCGTATCCCACAGACGCACGTGCATGCCGGCCTTTTCGGCGGCCTCCGGGGAACTTGAAATCGCGAGGAACGGCCGGAAGAAGATCGCATGTAACAGGCCAAGTCCGGCGTACAGCGCCCCGGTAGTCAGCACCTCGTTCCGATCGATGAAGAGCAGCCTGCCGGTCAACATCTCCTCCATCTGCTCGTGACCGTGGGGCGATTTGCTCAGCAACAGCACGGTCGTAGCCGCGGCGACGACGTAAATCACGCCGATGATCGCCTCATGCGGAACGCGCTGCCCACCCAGGCGGCTGAAGGCGAGCAGCACCGCGCCGCCCAGCGCGAAGGCGGTCGGCCAGAAATCGAGGAAGCCTTGCCCGTGGTGCTCGTCCGCATCCGCGGTCGCCTTCAGAACGGTCTGCCCACTCTGCTGGATAGCCTGTTCGAGTTCGTCGCCCGCGGACGCCTGGCTCGACGCGAGACGCGCCGGATTGACCTGCTCGGCCGGAGCGGGGTCGGCGTGACCTTCGCCATGACCCGGATGAGTGGCAAAGAACAACGCGACGACGGCGCCGAGGGCCGCCATCTGAGCCAAAGCCAGATCGACGAAGATGACGCCGCGGCGCAGCACGTGCAGCCCGGCGTAGCCGTGCAATAACCCCATCGACACACAGGCCGCGAATGGCCAGATGAGCAGCGTTAGCAGTCCGTAGGCGTGGTGCACGTCTCGACTCCTATGGTGATAAGGGCGGCGTAGCCTGCGACGCTTCCCCGCAGCGCCTGACAATCTGGTCGATCATCGTGATGTAATCCGTGGCCTCGGGCTGTCCGCCAACCGAGTCGGCCACCTGCACGATCTTGATTCCAGTTTTCTTCTCCAGCCAGTCCGGCGCCTGCCGGCTGTAGAAGGGCTCCATGAGCAGGAACTTGACCTTTTGCTCCGCGATGATGTTCAGGACATCATTGAGATGCGACGGGGTCGGCTCGATGCCCGGCTTGGGCTCCAGCTCGGCCACCACCTCCAGGCCGAAGCGGCTGGCGAAGTAGGTCCAACTGCGGTGATACGTGATGATCTTTGTGCCCTTGAGCGGCCGCAGCGTGCCCCACCAGCCGCCGACGAGCGCATCGCCGTTGTGGTCTTTCACGAACGTATCCAGCTCGCCCTTGAGCAACAGCGCCCAGGCCTTGGCGCCGCCCTGGTCCGGTGAGCCGGCCGCGGTGCCAGCCGATTCGATCAGCTTCGGCCCGAACATGGCCTCGTCGAGGCGCGCCTGAAAAGCCTTGAGGCGCTCGGCAAAGTAGTCGGCGCTGGCGGGATCGAGCTTCGAAAGTCGTGCGGCGACATTCTTGGCCACGATCCGCATGCTCAGCGGATCCAGCCAGTAGTGTGGGTTGCCCTGCGGGTGGATGTCGCCCATGGAGCGGTCGATCTTGCCGGTCGGCACCTCCAGCCTGGGCACGCCCTCGGACGCGTCGAGATGGCCGGGCGTGCCAACGCGGATCTTCGGGTTCCGCGACCCGTCGATCACCAGGTTCTCGTAACCGATCTCCAGCTCGAGGCCGATGCGGACCCACAGGTCGGCATCCCGGGCGAGCACCATGCAGCTCGGTTTGGCGTCGATGAAGTGCGGATCCTCGCGGCCAGTGCCCATCGAGGACGCCTCGACCCGGTCGCCGCCGACGGCTTCGACGATCGAGCGCAGGTCGGACGTGGTCGTAACAACCTTCAGCTTCGTGCCAGCCGCGACCAAGGCGGAGGACAGCAGGACGGCGGCGAACGCCACTACAGCAATCGTGTGATGTATGAGGCGCATTCGTAGTGATCCTCTAGTACTTGTGGGCCGGGTGGGTTCCCAACGTGAAATTCAGTTGCAGCATGAGCCGTTGTTCGTCGGATACATCCTCATCCCTGAAGTTCCGATCCATGTACATATACGCCAGTCGCCAGAAGATGAACTCCGATTGCAGGAAAGTCATGTACGCGGAATAGGCCTGCTCACGGAGCGACGAATTGAAGGGCAACTGCGTCTGATCGTAGCGCAGGCCGAGCTTCCACTGGCGCGCGAACTGGTATTCCGCGGCGGAGTACATACCCCAGGTC
Organism: uncultured Planctomycetales bacterium; assembly: GCA_964638325.1. GTDB lineage: Bacteria > Planctomycetota > Phycisphaerae > UBA1845 > Fen-1342 > JALHJL01. The sequence goes on along the minus strand of CAZWYT010000008.1, from coordinate 1,796 downwards.
GACTCCTGCCCGCCGCGGATGTCGGCCTGCGCCGCCAACACCTCGGTTTGCCAGAGGAACGAGCGGTACAGGCCCGCGTCCTTGGGTTTCCAGCGGTAGGTCAGGTCGAAGCCCTCGACCGTCGAGCGGTGCGAGCCGTGGCCGTGGTCGTTGGGCCCCGTGGCAAAGCTCGCGCCGAGCTCCAGAGTCGAAGCGGGCGAAAGGTCGCGGAAAATCTTGAGGCGCAGCAGGTGCGTGATGTCGTCGGCCTGATCCCCGGCGAACAGCTTGTCGTTGTCGTTATTCATGATCTCGTACGTCAGCGAGATGAACTGCTTCCATGGATTGGGGACCAGCCAGCTCAGCTCGCCGCCGGTGCCGGAAAGTCCCTCTTCGCCGAAGTAGCGCTGAATGACGAGCGGATAGTCCATCCACGGCAGGGCATGCAGGTGGATCGGATTCGCCCGGCCGAATTCCGCCCGATATTTCCCCACCCGCGCTTGGAGGTTGTAGGGAAGTTGCAGGAATGTGAGGTACGCCTCCTCCAAGTCGGCCTTGTACTCATTGTCCTCGTGGCCGATCGTCGCGATCACGTCGGCGCGCGTATAGGGATCGACGGCGCCAGAGAAGCCCAGCTCGAGCTCCCGGAAGTCGAACTTCGCGGTGGGCTTGTGGCCCTCGTGGTTGCGGTACATGGCGAGGAAATCGCCGTTCAGGCTGATATCCGGGTTGAAGGATTGAATGGCGCTTTGAATGGACCCGAGCACGCCGGCCGGCTTGTTTTCCGCCTGCGGCGCCGTAGCGGCGCCCGCCAGCAACGCGTCGAGCTCGCTTTCCGCGCCGCCCTGGGTTGCCTGGCGAGGGCGGGACGTCGGCGCCTGCCCGCTCTCTCTGGCCATCTCGGCGCGGACCTCGGCAATCTGCTGCGCGTATGCCTGTCGGCGCGCTTCCGTCAGCGAAGTATCCTGGAGCTCGGCGACGCGCGCTTCCAGCTCCGCTATACGCTTCTGGTCCCGTTCCCGCTCGTTGGCGTGCCTGGCTTCCAGCGCCGCCAGCCGCGCCTGCAGCTCAGCCAGTTGCTGTCGCAAATCGTCCGTCGCACCCGGCGGCGACGTGACCACCGGCAACGTGGACGTTGGCTGGCTTGCCGGTGGAGCCTGTGCCCGAGCGTTTTCCTCCGCTATAGCCAGCGCGCCTCCGACAAGCAGCCATGCAGCAAGTATGGGTCGCATTGCCTGTTCCTCGCGTCGTTGAAGATGTACGAGCCCGAGCATGGGATGAAGTCTGGATCTTCTCTTCCAGCTCGATGAGCAACGAACTCAATTCCGGACGCAATGGAACTTAGGCGGGCGGGCCCCGCGGCGGGAACGAAGCGAGGGGGAGGACTGGGACGCCGCAGCACTGCTCGAGCAGCACGGTCCCCTTGGTATCCGCGTCACGCTCGATCGACGTAGGGGTTTGCGGGGAAGCGACACCGCTGTGAAGCAGGCAACAGATGGGGCAGTCGTTTGATTGATGAGCAACCGGCGCGACGCGCTGCGCGACGGACGTAACCCAATGGTGGCCGGCTTTCGAGCCGGAGAGCCCGGTCGCGTGAAAGTGCCCGTGCAGAACGGGCAAAGCGGCGACGACGCACGCGACCATCACGCGGCATGCGTATCCAGATCCCTGGACAAGTCGTGACAAGCGACGATAGCAACTCAGCGCAACTCTCATGCGCGTGAATAGAACGTTCCGCCTCCTGGCTGTCAAGGGAAAAGGACGGCCGGGCTCTGTCCCGGCCGGCGGCGCGCCGCCCGCGCTAGGATTCGCTCTGG
>CAZWYT010000007.1:0-96884 GCA_964638325.1 uncultured Planctomycetales bacterium | reverse complement strand
TCGCCGCCGCGCTCGCCGCCACCGTCGAGGTCGCGCCAAAGTGGGGATGACTCAGCGGCCGGCAGCCTTGACAGGGCAGGTGGAGGGTTTAACGTACGGGCAAGAATGGCGACCGACGACGGGGCGCGAGGAGACTGACGGATGCGTCCGAACTGGATCCGATACAAGAAGTGGTGCGTGATCCTGGCCAGCGGCGGGATAACCCCGGGTATTCTTCAGGGCTTCAATACGGTCAACTGGGCCAGCCTGTTGACCAGCTTCCTGATCCAATGGCTGGCGGTCCTCGTGACACTGTTGTTCGGCGGCCAGACCAATTTGACGTCCGGAGGTACCGGGACCGGCTTGGGCAGCTACTGATCACACTCATCGCGGGGTCGCGCACCTCTCGGCAGGTCGGCCCAGCCGGAGCGCATGACGGCCGTCCGCCGGCCGCTAGTCCATACGGGAGCTCAAGATGGATATCCCCGGTGCCACCGGCGTCCCAGACCGCGAAGCGTTGCAGAAAGCCGAGGAAGAGTCGGAGCGCCTGCTCGACGAGCTGAAGAAAGAGGTCCGGGCCGAGGCGCGCGACACCGGCGTCTTGCGCAAGGAACTCCGTATCACGGTTCCGGCCAAGATCATCGCGGACCACATGGAGCACAACTATGCCGAGCTGGTGCATGACGCCTTTGTGCCGGGCTTCCGCAAGGGACGTGCCCCCCGGCGCCTGATCGAAAAGCGCTACGGGGCCGAAGTCCGCCAGTCGCTCACGTCCTCCATGGTCGCACAGTCGTTCTTCGCCGCCGTGGACAAGGAAAGCCTCGACGTGCTCGGCGACCCACTCCTCAGCATCACGACCGACGCGGGCACCAAGCTGATGGACGTCGACGAGGCCCTGCAGCACCTCAAGCTGCCCGAGACGGGCGATTTCAGCTACGTCTGCGAGATCGAGCTGAAACCCAAGTTCGAGCTCCCCGAGCTGAAGGGCATCCCGGTCAAGACGCCCCCGGTCGAGGTGACCGATGCGATGGTCGCCGAGCAAATCCTCCAACGTCGCAAGATGCGCGGCCGACTCGAGCCCGTGACGGACGGGGCGGCCGAGCGGGACGATCTGGTGATCGCCGACATCGTCCTGACGGTCGACGGCCAAGAGGTCAAGCACGAGGAGAACGTGACCGTGGGCGTGCGCCCAACGCGCCTGGAGGGCATTGCGCTGCATACGCTCGACGAGGTGCTGGCGGGCGTCACGCCCGGTGCGACGCGCATCGCCGAATGCACCATCCCGGACGATTTCGAGCGCTCCGATCTGCGCGGCAAGGCCGGGCAGTTCGAGTTCAAGGTGCACGAGCTGAAGCGGCTGGTGCCGGAGCCGCTGCCGGAGTTCCTCCAGGCGTGGGGCTTCGACCAGGAGGCCGAGGGGCGCCGGCACTTCCGCCAGGAGCTGGAGGCCGAGCGCGATCAGCGCGTGGAGCAGGCCAAGAAGACGCAGGTCGAGCAATATTTGCTCCAGCACACGACCCTGGACCTGCCCCAGGATTTCTCCGCGCGGCAGACCGAGCGCGCCGTGATGCGGCGGGTGATCGAGCTGCAACAGCGTGGCGTGCCGCTGACCGATATTGAAGCGCGGATCGACGCGCTGCGGACGTCGGCCAAAGAGCAGGTCGGCGACGACCTCAAGCTCGGGTTCGTTTTCGAGAAGGTCGCCGAGCAGCTCGAGGTGGAGGTCACCGACGAGGAGGTCAACACGGAGATCGCGCGGATGGCCCGGCTGTACAACCGGCGGTTCGACCGGATCCGCGACGAGCTCCAGGCCCGCGGCCTGCTGACGCAACTGGTCGAGCAGATTCGCCAGAACAAGTGCGTCGACTGGCTGCTGGCCCAGGCGAAGCTGGAGGATGCGTCCGCCAGCCCGGCCGAGTCGCAGCCGCCAGCGTCCGAGCGACGCCTTCCCCGTGCACCCGAGGAGAAATCATGACGTACTGGCCGGATCAGCCCCGTTTCAAGGCGCAGAGCGGCACGCTGCAGGCGTGGCGCCAGATGGGGCTCAACGAGTTGCTGCTGGAGAACCGCATCATCTTCCTGGACCTGCCGCTCGATCCACGGATCACCATCAACAGCAGCACGGTGTGCTCGCACGTGATCAAGAGCATGCTGTACCTGCAGTCGATCAAGCGCGACCAGGACATCCACCTGTACATTAACTGCCCGGGCGGCGACATCGACGACACGCTGGCGATCTACGACACCATGCGGTTTCTGAACTGCGAGGTCGCGACGTACTGCGTTGGTGGGGCGGCCAGCGGCGCCGCGCTGATCCTCGCGGCCGGCACGAAGGGCAAACGCTACGCCCTGCCGCACGCGAAGATCATGATCCACCAGCCCTGGGGCTATGTTGCGGGCCAGGCGACCGACATGCGCATCCAGGCCAACGAAATCCTGCGGGTCAAGCAGACCATGATCGACATCCTGGCCCAGCACACGCGCAAGGCGGCCGAGCAGATCGCCCTGGACATCGAGCGTGACCGCTACATGAGCGCTGCGGAGGCCCTGGACTACGGGCTGATCGACGAGATCCTCGAAGAGGCGAAGGTCGACAAGAAGAAGAAGTAAGAAGGCAGCCAAGGCATGACCAGAATGGAAACGCTCGTCCCCATCGTCGTCGAGAAGGAAGGCCGCGCCGAACGCGCGTACGACATCTACTCGCGACTCCTGAGAGACCGGATCATCTTCCTCGGCGACGAGGTCGAGGCCACCTTGTCCAATGTGGTCATCGCCCAGATGCTGTTCCTGGCCAACGAAGACCGCAAGGCGGACATCCACCTGTACATCAACTCGCCCGGCGGCTCGGTCTATAGCGGCATGGGCATCTACGACACGATGCAGTTCGTGCCCTGCCCGGTCGCCACCTACGTGCTCGGGGCCGCCGCCAGCATGGCCGCCCTGCTGTCCGCCGCCGGTGCGGCCGGAAAACGCTTCGTGCTGCCCCACTCGCGCCTCATGATCCATCAGCCGCTCGGCGGGGCGAAGGGGCCAGCGACGGACATCCGCATCGAGCTCGACGAGATGCTCCGGACCCAGAAGCAGCTTTACGAGATGCTGGCCAAGCATACGGGCAGGAACCTCGAGCAGATCACCGCCGACTGCGATCGGAACAACTGGATGGACGCCGAGGAGGCCGTGGCGTACGGCCTGGCGGACAAGGTGCTCGCGCGGATGCCGGAAGCCAGTGCCCCCGCACTGCGACCGGTGGAGCCATAGGAGTCCGTTGAAAAAGGGACCGGCCCCTCGCTGAGGGTGCCGGCGCGCGGTTGAATACGGGTTGAAGCTCGGAGCTAGTCCCTTTTTCAACGGAGTGATAGCGCCCAACGTAGCGGCCGACCCCGTGTCGGCCGTAGAAGGCGAATGACAGACTCGGCTCGTCGGCAAGTCGGTTTCGCACGGGTCCGTTTAGAAGGCGGCGCTTCGCGCGCTGTAGCGGCCGGGCTCTGTCCCGGCCGTGGCAGGCTCGTCGGCCTCCTACGGCCGACCCGGAGGTCGAGCGTGAGAAAAAAAGGGGTACAGGCACCGCGAGAAGGCCTTTCGTGCATCCGCAAGCCAGGTGGCGCGGAGCCAGTCCCCGTTTTTTTCTCACGCTCGTCGGCCGCTACACTCCGCGCCGCACCGTTTCTGAGTGGGATGCGCCTTGTCTGCTCGGCCGCAACGCTCGCGGCGGTACTCCTCGCCACCGGCTGCCAGTCGCCCACCGAAATCAGCCTCCGCCGCGAGGTGGGCGACCTGCGTGCGACGATCAAGCAGAAGGACAACCAGCTTGTGGCCCAGAAGGCCACGATCGACGAGCTGAACGGCCAGCTCCGCGTCGCCCGCTCCATCAGTGAGGAAGACCTGAAACGCGTCTTTTACCCCGAGCAACTGGTCATCGACAAGCTGTCCGGCGGTGCGGACTACGACGGGCAGCCGGGCGACGACGGCGTCACCGTGTATCTCAAGCCGGTAGACAAGGACGGCGATGTCATCAAGGTCGCCGGCGACATCCGCATCCAACTCTACGATCTGGCGGCCGCGCCCGCGCAGAATCTCGTCGGCGAGTATTTCGTCCCGGTCGACCAGGTCGGCAAGCTCTGGCACGGCAAGCTGCTGACCGACCACTACACCATCAAGTGCCCGTGGCCGAAAGGTCCGCCAGAGCACACCGAGATCACCATCCGCGCCATGTTCGTGGATTATCTCACCAAGCGGGTCGTCTCGGCCCAGGCCACGTGCCAGGTGAAGCTGCCGCCAGGATGATCTGTGAACCGAATGGCCTGCCGGACAGCACGCGGCGGGTTCACGCCAGCGGCGCTCTGCAGCGCTGGGCTTGTCCGTACGTCAGCAACGCGGATAAGATGCACCTATCCCAGGGGTTAAGGCGCTACCCCTGCGTCGCCGAAGAGTCGTATGGGCGAGCGGAACGTGCTCGCACGGGAAGGCTTGTGTGTGCGCCGCGGTTCGACGCGCGGCGCTTGCGGAGGGTAGCTCATGAAGGGCCGGATCGGCACGGGCCTGCTGGCAGCCGTGATCCTGTTTGTCCTGCGCGGCTCCGCGGGCGCTGCGGCGACGATCATCGACGCCACCGCTCATAGCCGTGACCCAAGCGGCACGTATTCCGGCCAAACAAACCGGGACGGCCAGCAGCGCGTCTTGAACGGGCGTGCTGACATCAAACCGGATCGGTTCGGTGGAGGGGGGCTGCTGACCGTCAGCATCACGAGCCCGACCAGCGACCCCGACACGCCGCTGGACGTTTTCAACACGTTCATCGACGTCCAAGGGACGGCGGTCGATGCCACGAGCGTACGGTGGTCGAACGCGCGGAACGAGACCCAGGGGAGCTGCTCGGGCACCAACGACTGGGCCGGCCGTGTGTCGCTCTCCCAGGGCGACAACGTCATCACCGTCACGGCATGGGATGCTGACGGCGCGACGGCCAGCGCGCACATCACGCTGCGGTACGACGGGCTGATCGCGTTTGCCGACGAAATGTGGCAGGCCCGCTACGGCCACGGGGCTCCGCCGGCGGCCGGGAACGAGTGGTCGGGCGATTACCCGAATGTGTGGGTCGACGAGGAAGACCACCTGCATCTGGCGATCGCGCCGCACGCGGACGACACATGGTACGGTGCGGAGCTCCAGCGCGTGGAGTGGGATGCGAGTGCGGGCCAGTACACCACAGGGCATGACGAGGCCGGCGAGGACTATGTATTCTCGCTCGCGCGAGCGGAGCACGGCCTGGACTCCAGCGCCGTCGGAGCCGCCTTTCTCCAGCAGGATGACGACCACGAGCTCGACATCGAGTTCTCACACTGGGGCGACCCGGACTACCCATACGACGCGCAGTATGTGGTGCAGCCCGAGAACGACCCGAATGATCCGAATGCCCCCAAAGTGTACGTGGACTCGGTGGACCGCTACCGCTTCGGTTGGGACCTGACCCACTCGGAGAGCAGCCATCACATCACCTGGCATAGCGACTCGGTGCGGTTCTCCTCCAGATTCGGCACCGGAACGGGCACACCCGCGGGAAACAACCCGGCCTGGGAGTGGCCCAATCCGCAGTACGAGCAATACCACCAGGACCAGGGCCTGACCGGCGCGCTGCCCAGCCACGCGACCGCCACCCTCAGCATGTATTTCGCCAACGGTTCGGGCGCCAGGCCCAACCGCGACGGCCAGCTTGAGATCGTGTTCATTAACTTCGTCAGTCAGTCGGCGTCGCCCGAACCGCCGCCCGCGACGGACGATCGCGACGCGGACGGGATCCCCGACGAAGACGACAACTGTCCGGACGTCCGAAACTCCGACCAGGCCGACGCCGACGGTGACGGCCTCGGCGATGCGTGTGACACATTCTCCGGCGACAACAGCGCCGACGACGACGGGGACGGCATTGCCAACAGCCAGGACAACTGCCCCGAGGTTCCCAACAAGGACCAGGCCGACCAGGACGAGGACCGCATCGGCGACGCTTGCGACAACTGCCCCGACGTCCCCAATCCCCAGCAACCGGACACCGACGGCGATGGCATCGGCGACGCCTGCGACAACTGCCGCACCCTGGCCAACCCGGACCAGGCGGACCGCGACGGCGACGGCTTTGGCGACGCCTGCGATAACTGCACGAACACGCCGAACCCCGGCCAGAAGGATGCCGACGGCGACAGTATCGGCGATGCCTGCGACAACTGCCCCAACGTCGCGAACCCCGGTCAGGCGGACGCCGACGGTGACGGTACAGGCGACGCGTGCACGTCGGAGGAGCCGACCCCGGCGCCGTGCTGCGGTTGCGGCTGCGGCCTGGTCGAGATGCTGCCGCTCACGGTGCTCGGTCTGATCGGCATGAAGCGCGCCCGGAGTCGGCGCTACTGATGCTGGACGACGGTCGTGTCGCCCGCGTAACCCGTCAGGTACAGGAACTGGTTCTGCGTGATAACCGGGATGAACATCTTCTGCGCCCGCTCGACCAGCGCGCGGAAGCGGCTCCGTTCCAGCTCCTTTTGTTGCGCCTGGTCCTTAACCACTTCGCTGGCCCTTCCCGCAGCACCCGGCGCTGGCCCGCCGGGCGGCAGCCCGATGACGACGTAATCAACCGACTCATCGAGATCGTCCGCCACCTGCCCTCCCCACTGCCGAATCAGCGCGGTCACCTCTTCGACCCCGTTGTAGTCGATGATCCCATCGTAGTTCAGATCGAAGTCGCCGCGGACGACGAACTTCGGCTGGCGGCTCCGCTCAAACGCGATGTTAACGACGATGTCGCCTTCGAGGAGCGGCTGGAGCGGGACGCGCCGCGTAACGCGGCATTCCGAGGTCTCCTCCATGACGGTCACGACCTCGAGGGACGCCTTGCCGCGCAGATCGCTGGAGGCTTCGCGGGCGGGCGAGTAAACCTCGAAGCCCATGCCCGGCTTGATCTTGTCCGCGGCCCCCAGGTTGACGTAGACGACGTCGCTGCCGGGGATGGCGCGCAGCACGCGTCCGTCCGCCTTGGTCAGAATGGCGTTCGGGTCGAAGCCGCCCGGCTTCAGCGCTTGAATCTGCTTCTGGAGATCGTTGGTCATCGTCTTGAGCTGGCCGATCTCGATGTCCTTGTCGCGGGCCAGGGTGCTGCCCTCGCGCTTGAGCGTCTGGAGCTGCCCCTCGCTGGCATCCAGCGCGGTCTGCACGTCGCGGAACTGGGCGTCCTTCTGCTGCAGCGCCCCGACCTTGTCCTGCTCGGCCTGTCGGAGTTGCTCGCCGAGACTCGCTACCTGCGCGCTGAACTGGTCCTGGACCGACTTGAGCTGCGCGATCAGTGCGCCCTTCTCCTCCTGCAAGTCTTGCACCTGCCGACTCAGCCCGTCGCGCGTGGCTTTCTCCTGCGTGTAGAGGTCGCTCAGGTTCACCAGCGCAGCCAGCAGGGCATCTTCCTTATGAACCGCGTCCGGCTGGCGGGCGGCGATGTCGTACACCACCTGGTCCGTCTTCGCCAGCACCCCCGCGCCGACGTCCTCCTCCGCCCCCGTCACCCGCTTGGCCAACCGCCGCAGGTCGTCCGTCATGACGGCGAACACCTTCGACTTGCGGGCGTTGGCCTCGTCGTTGTAGTACGCGGGCGGATTCCCGTAGCGGTCGATCTTCGACTGCGCTGCCTGATAGTCGCTGGCGTACTTCTTGTTCTTGGTGAGCTGGAAGATGAACAGCCCCAGCGACGCGACACTGACGACGGCGAACGCGACCAGCCCGTACAGCAATCCGACGGAACCACCGCGCGACGCGAAGGGACGACCGGCCATGGCCGACTCCTACTGATCCTTTACCGGTCCCACTCGGCGCGCCCGCCGCCGGCAGCTTGTCCGGCGGTTGTCCCATCCGCGAGCGCGCTCTCGGTCGTCGGAGTATGAAACAACCATCGTCGCTTGTCAAAAGGCAAAAAAACGGTCCGGGCGGCACACGCGCGGGACAGCGCGCTTGACCGCGGGCCGGGGGCACCGACATCATGGGGCCGTCCCGCGGGGCACAAGCGAGGCCAGCATGAGCAAGTCCGCCAAGCCGCTCAAGTTCGAGGAAGCCATGCAACGGCTCGACGCCATCGTCGAGGCCATGGAGTCGGGCGAGATCGGCGTAGAAGAGTCGATTGCCAAGTACGAGGAGGCCATGCGCCTGGCCGCGCATTGCCGCCAGATCCTCGATCAGGCCGAGCAGCGGATTCAGAGAATCCAGCTCGACGCGGCCGGCAAACCGCAGCTTTCGCCGTTCGAGCCGCCCGCGGCGGCGGGCGACGAGGGGGACGAAGGCAACCAGGCGGCGGCGGACGAGCGTTGAACCGCGCGGGTACCACGCGATGACCAGCAGCAGTCACAGCCTCGTCGCCGACGCCGCGACCCTATTGGGCCGCTTGGCGCGCGGCCTCGTCGACGCGGCGCTACCGCAGACCTGCGCCGCGTGCGGCGAGTGGACGCCGGCTTCGACGGGGCCCGTGTGTGCTGCGTGTGACGACGAAGTGACGGCCGTAATGGCAAGTCCGTATTGTCCCCGCTGCGGCCGGACACTGCCGCGGCCGGCGATCCACGCGGATTGCTGCGCGCGCTGTAAGGATGAACGCTTCTGGAACGTCGCCGGCGTGGCGCGAGTGGGGCTGTACACGCCGGTCCTGCGGGCGCTGCTGGTCGGGCTCAAGTATCGCGGCCGCGAGCGGAACGCCGGCTACCTGACCGAGTGCCTGAGCGCGGCCCTGCGGGCGCAGGGGTGGTCCGCGTCGATCGACGCCCTGGTTCCGGTTCCGATGCACTGGTTGCGCCGGATGCAACGGCCCTGCGACCATGCGCAGGTGCTCGCCGAGAGCTTGGGGCAGCGGATGCACGTGCCGGTGATGCGACTGGTGCGCCGGGTCAGGCATGCGCCAAGTCAGACCGGGCTCGTCAGCAAGACGGCCCGGTTTGAGAATGTGAAGGGTTGTTTCGCTCCGCCGGCGTGGTATGCGCCCCCCTGGCGGAAGCCCGATTTCGCCCGGAAAACGGTGTGCATCGTCGACAATCTGCTGTCAACCGGGGCGACGATCACCGAAGTATCCAAGGTAGTCCGCCGGGCCGGGGCCAAACGGATCTACGCGGCCGTGGTCGCCCGGCCGGCGGCCCTCGGCGATCCGCGCTTCGCGGAGTTGCCGGACGAAGAAACGCCGGGCTAAACGCCCTGGCTCAGTCGAGGGGCAAACGTTCGATCAGTTGGGCCAGCTTTCGCCGGTGGTCCTCCGAGAGGCCACAGAGGGGCAGCCGCAACTCGTCGGTGCACCAGCCCTTGAGCGCCAGGGCCGTCTTGATGGGAATCGGGTTCGTGTCCAGCGACAGCAGCGCCTTGGCCAGCGGATAAAGCTGGCGGTGCGCTGCCTGCGCCGCGGCCTGGTCGCCGTGGAGGGCCGCATCGGTCAGGCGCTTCACCGCCCGCGGCACCAGGTTCGAGAGCACACTGATGACCCCCACGGCCCCCATGCTCATCAGCGGCCACGTGAGCGGATCATCGCCGGATAGAACTGGAATCTCGCACGCCGCCATCAGGTCGGCGGCACCGGTGACGCTGCCCGTCGCGTGCTTCACTGCGACGATGTTCTTGTGCGCGTCGAACAGCCGCTTGATCGTCTCGATCGACACCTCCACGCCGCATCGACCCGGGATGTTGTAGAGGACGATGGGCCGGTCGGTCGCGGCGGCGACCGCGGAGAAGTGGCGAAACAGACCCTCCTGCGACGGCCGATTGTAATACGGCGCCACAACGAGCAAGGCGTCGGCCCCGCAGTCGGCGTTCAGCCGGGCCAGCTCGATGGTCCGGGCCGTGCAGTTCGTGCCCGAGCCGGCAATGACCGGCGTGCGTCCGCGGGCCAGCCGCACGACGCACGACACGATCTCGCGGTGCTCGGCCTCCGACAGCGTCGGCGACTCGCCCGTCGTGCCACACGGAACCAAGCCATCGACGCCCGCCTCGAGCTGGCGCTGAACCAGACGTTCGAGCGCGGGCCGATCGAGGCGGCCGTCGCGAAACGGGGTGAGCAGCGCCGTTAGCGTGCCTTGCAGGGCCTTCATTGTTGTCGCTCCTCCGCACAACCGGGACAGTCCGCCGTGGCGGACCGGCCGCTACGTTCCCTCATCGGCGTCAACAATCGCCGTCCATATGGTGAGCGCATCGCGCAGCGCACGCACGTCATGGGTCCGAATGTAGTGCACGCCCTGCTGCGCCGCCCACAACTCCGTGGCGAGCGTCCCCGCACCGCGCTGCTCCACCGGCCGCGGAGCCGCCGCCGTGCCCAGCACGCTGGCGATGAACGACTTCCGCGAGGTCGAGACGCACAGCGGCAATCCGAGCGCCGCGACTCGGTCGAGATTCCGCAGTACGCTCAGGCTCACGGCGGGATCGCGGCCGAGGAAGAATCCCATGCCCGGGTCGAGAATCAGCCGCTGGCGCGGGATGCCAGTCGCCTCCAGCTCGGCAATGCGGCGCTCGAAGAAGGCCACGATGCGGCTGACAATCGTGGCGGGGTCGACGTCGAGACGCTCCGCCCGCGCGCTAGCGGCCGTCGAGTGCATGAGAATGACCCGCGCTGGCGAATCGCGCACGACCGCCAGCGCTTCGGGATCGCGGAGTGCCGTCACGTCGTTGATAATCTCGGCGCCGAGATTCAGCACAGCTCGCATCACCGCGGGCTTGTAGGTGTCCACCGAGACGCGGATGCCGTCTTGGCGCAGGGCCTGAAGCACTGGCGCCAGGCGGGCAATCTCCTCATCGGCGGGTACGTCCTCGGCGTCCGGATGAGTCGATTCGGCCCCGAGGTCCACAAGCGCGGCTCCGTCCGCGACGAGTCGGCGCGCGTGCGCCACGGCCCGCTCCGACGCGAAAAACTGGCCACCGTCGGAGAAGGAGTCACGCGTGATGTTGACGATCCCGACGATTTCCATCGCGCCCACCGCCGGCCGCGATTTTTGCCTTGCATTCGCGGCGCCGGCGGACATCATGGTAGCACGTCCCGGGCTCGATGGCCCGGACAGGGAGCATTGGACCACTAAATAGGGAAGGAAGGCACATGACCGCCAAGGAAGTTATCCGCTATATCGTGGGATTCTGCCACACCGTGACCCGGGGGTATGTGGACGACTTGACCGACAAGGACTTGCTGGTCCGCGCTGTGCCCGGCGCCAACCACATCGCCTGGCAGCTTGGCCATCTGCTCGTCAGCGAGCACGAGATGCTGAAGAGCCTCGGTCAGACCCCGCCGCCCCTGCCGCGCGGCTTTGCCGAAGCGCACAACAAGGAAGCTGCCACGTCCGACGATCCGGCCAAGTTCTTCAAGAAGGCCGACTATCTGGGGCTCATGGACAAGATGAAGGCCGCGTCGCTCGCGGCAATCGAGGCGACGCCGGAGCAGGCGCTCGACCAGCCGGCACCGGAGGCGATGCGCGAGTACGCCCCGACCAACGCGGCCGTCCTCACCCTGCTCGGCACGCACTGGCTGATGCATGCCGGGCAGTTTGTGCCGATCCGGCGGAAGCTGGGCAAGGGGGCGATGTATTAGAGCCTCTGTCAGAGGTTTTCTCCCCGCTGGGAAGAGGGCGTGGGTGTGGCGCTGAACAGCGCGCTGCAATCCGGCAGTTTGACGGCTCCCGCAAACGCTCCCGGCATACCGCCTGTGCCTCGACGTTGCGGTTTGGCAACGTCTTGACGGACCTCAGGGACGGCGCGAGGGGCATTTCGGCCATCGCCGCGGCGCGGCTTCATCACCGTCTGCGGCCGTCACTTGAGCGACAAGCGGCACTCGCGCGCCGGCATTGAAGCACCGCCAGGCGAAAAAAGGTGTCAGGAACCTTTTGTGCCCAGCACCCAAAGGGCCGCTCCGCGGCAAAAGGTTCCTGACACCTTTTTTCGCCCACGGTCGCGGCTCCGATTTCTTTCGGCGCGGACCGTTCAAATGGGCCGTGCGCACGTCCGATGTGAAAGATTGAAGAATGACACGATCGCTCCGCGCGCCCGCTGTCCTGCATACCTGGCTCGCGGCCGTGGCCCTTTGCGCCATCGCCGCCGGAGCCCTGAGGGATGCCGCCGCGCAACAACCGCCGTCGGTTGACCTGACGAGTTCCACCCAGGTCGTGAAGATCTTCGACTTCAACGAGCGTCCGCTCGGCAACTTCGAAGACACGCCGATGTACTGGCAGCGTATGACGGGGGACGGCTTGCCGGCGTACTCCGGCGGACAGCTCGACGAGCAGGTCGGGCATGCGGCACCGCCCTCGTTCCGCTTTACGCTCCGCGGCGGGAACATCGGCTACGAATACCAGCGCAACGATCTGCCCGTCCTGCCGGATTCCGATTACCTGATCGAGGCCTACGTGCGGGCCAAGGGTCTGCAGCACGCCAGGGCATTCGTCGCGCTGCACCTGGTTGACGCTGAAGGCCAGCGGATCGCCGGCAGCGAGCGCGTGAGCCAGCTCGTCCAGTCTGAGCTCTTTCCAGCCACGATCGACAACCCGCCCTGGCAGCGCGTGCAAACCGCGTTGCACGTCGACGAGCCGCAAGCCGTCGCATTGCGGCTGCAGCTCTGGGTACTCCAGACCTACGTCTTCGACGAACGTCTGCACGAGGGCACCGACCCCATCACTCCACAGGACGTCAACGCCCGCGTGTGGTTCGACGACCTCGCGATCCTCCGGCTACCACGCGTCGACCTGTCGCTCTCCAACCCCGGCGGGCTGATCAAGCCCGGAGCCCAGGAAGCGGTGCACGTCAGCGTCCAGAACACCACGCCCGCCACGCTGGTGGCAGAACTGACCGTGCTGGACCCATCTGACGCGGCGTGCCTGCGCTCCACGCTCGAAGTCGAGGCCGGTGCTGCGAAGGAGCTGCGCGTCCCGGTTCCGTCGTTACTCCCCGGGACCTATCGCGCCGTGGTGCACGTCTTCGCGCTCGGCGAGGCCTCCACCCACGCGGACCGCAGCCCGCTGACCAGCCGCACAGTCCGCTTTGCGGTATTGCCTGAAGTCGCCGGGAGCTCCATGCCCGGCCCGGACTTTGGTGTCGACCTGGGCGTGTGGCCGCGCGCCAATGCGGCGGGCGCCGCGGAGCTCGTCGCGAGCCTGGGTTGCGGCGCCGTCAAGGTCGGCCTGCCGCTGGTCGACGTCGCCGCCAGCGCGGCGGACGCGGAGCGCCTGCGGCATGCGCGCGACTTGGCACAGCGCATGGCCTTGCTCGGGATTGAGACGACGGGCGTGGCGCTTCCTCCGGCCACCACCGCGTCAGCGCGTCCGCTTACAACGTACCAGCTCGTGACCGCCGATGACGGCTGGGAAGAACGGCTCGGCCCCATGCTCGCGTGCTTCGGCGGGCATCTGTCCTCGTTGCAGCTTGGCGCTGAAGCAACCGAGGCGCAACCGCCGTTCTCCTGGAACGCGGCCGCACTCGACCGCGTGCACGGCAAGCTCGAGCGCTACGCGGCGGTGCCGCCCATTGTTCTGCCGCGCGCCGTCTTCGATGCGGTCGCGACGCCCGCCTTGCTCGATCCGACCGGAGTCACCCTGGCAAACGAGGCCGCGGACAGCATGCAGTCGTCCACGATCGCGGCGCAGGGCTTCGGCGGCTACTCGTTCTGGGTGCCGGCGGACCTGCCCGCGCAGAGCATTCCGTGGCAACTCGCGTTCTGGCTAAACGGACACGGCGGATCGGATTCGGCACTCGGCGGCAAGGGCGCACCAAGCCCGCGCGGAGGCTCAGCCGACTGGGTGACCCTCGGGCTGCACCGCGCCGAGCGCCCCTCCGTGCCCGATCACCTTGCCGATCTGGCGCGGCGGGTGGTCCTGGCCAAAGCGGTAAACCCCGCGCGCGTGTACGTCCCGGCACCGTTCGCCTTCTCGGGCGTGGGCGACGGTCGAAGCTGGCAACCGACCGAGGACTACATACCATTGCGGACACTGTTTAAGGCGCTGTCCGGAGCTCACGCGGTAACGGCGCTGACCGGCCTGGACGACACGGTGGCCGTCCTTTTTGAGCACGGCCAGCAACACACCCTGGTCGTTTGGACGTGGCGGGATGAACGAGACGGCATCATGACGGAGCTGTACACCGGTCCGTCGGCTACGGCGTTCGATCTGACGGGGGCGGTGCGGCCGTTGGAAACGGACGGTCCCCGCGCGCGCCTCGCACTTGGCCCTACCCCCGTCCTGCTGCAAAACGTCGACGGGGCGCTGCTCCAACTACAGGGCAGCTTCCATGTCGATCCAGCCTTCCTCGAGTCGCACGACCCGAAGCCGGGGCCAGTCCTGACAATTGCCAACCCATACGCAAACGAGCTGTCCGGCACGATCGAGCTGACTGCGCCAGCCACCTGGCAGGTCACGCCGAACCCAATCCGTCTCCAACTGGCCCCGGGGGAGTCTCTCAGTGAAACTCTGTTTTTCGACATTCCCTCGCGCCAGGTCCGGTCCGACATAACGCTGACAGCGCTGGTGCATGTGCAACGCCCGGTTCCGGTCGAGCTCCAATTCGCAATCCCCCTACGCGTTGGATTGCGCGATATCACCACGGAGGCCACGCCGTGGTGGGACGGCGACGATCTGGTGGTCCAGCAGTCCCTCCGCAACCTGTCGGACCAGGCGGTTAGCTTCAACGCATTCTGTCAACCGCAGCAGCGGGCCCAACTCGAGGGCGTTTTCCTGAATGTCCCGCCGGGCGAAGCGGCGGTGCACACCTACCTACTGGCCCGCGCACGCGAGCTCGTCGGTACCCAGCTCTGGCTCGGAATCGAGGAGATTGGGGGGCACCGGTCGCTCGACCAACTTGTCGCCGTCCCCCCTTAACGTCAGAATACCCCCGTACGTAGAATAAGCGCAAGGACTTACCGCCGGCATCGGGCGGCCGGCCGGCGGTTGTGGTGCAGCGGTGACCGAGTTGGCGTCCAACAGCCCGGACCTGGAGCCGTCGGGCGGCATCCCCGCTGGCGCCGCGCCGGCAAGCCCGTCCGAAGCTCCGCGGCGTGCGCGGGTCGTCCGTTACGGCGCCATGGGCTATGTAGGCGAGTTCTTCTGCAAACCGGGCCTGGCTTTTGGTTGTGGTGCCCGCGTCGTCGTCCAGACGGAGCGCGGCATCGAGCTGGGCGAGCCGGTGGGCGTACCCTACGAAGGCTGCGGCTGCGATCTGACCGTGCCGCAGCCGCAACTCCTTGCTTACATCAGGAGCAGCGGGGCGGAGTTCTGCCGGCCGCGCGCCGGACGGATCTTGCGGATCGCCAGCGAGCAGGATGCCAAGGAGCACGGCCGCCTCAACGCGCACCTGCGCGAGGACGTGGACCACTGCGCCGCGCTCGCCTTCGGGCTGGGACTCGACGTCAAGATCGTCACCGCCGAACACCTGCTGGGCGGCGAACGGATCGTGTTCTACTTCGCGGCGCCGACGCGCGTGGATTTCCGGCAACTCGTGAAGGAGCTCGCCCAGCGCTACCGCACGCGCATCGAGATGCGGCAGGTCGGGGCGCGCGACGAGGCCCGGCTGGTGGCCGACTACGAGGTGTGCGGCCGCGAGTGTTGCTGCAAGAACTTCCTGAAGAAGCTGCGGCCGGTAAACATGAAGATGGCCAAGCTGCAGAAGTCCACGCTCGACCCGAGCAAGGTGTCCGGGCGGTGCGGCCGGCTGCGCTGCTGCCTGCGTTACGAGCACTACGGCTACGAGGAGCTGGCTCGCCGGCTGCCGCGGGTTGGCAGCCGCGTCGGTACCGAGCTCGGTGAAGGCACCGTGCAGGACCGGCAGGTGCTGACCCAGCTTGTTCTGGTGCGCACGGACGACGACCGGACGTTTACGATCCCAGTCGAGGAGATCAAGGCGTTCGATCTGCCGCCGCCGCCGCCGCGCCCCGAACCGCCGCCCGCGCCCGCTGGCGCGCCGGCCGCCCCAACGGGCGTGGTCGAAAAGCCGCGTGGCGGGCGGCAGCGCGGCCGCAGCCAACGCATGCCCCCCGGCGGCCCGGAGCGGGCGGCGGCGCCGGATGCCCCAGCACCAACCGCGGAAGAATCCCGCTTTGTCGAGGAACCGGCGAGCGCCGCCGCAGAGCCAGCGCCGCCGCCGGAGGACGCAGCCAAACCGGTCGAGCCGGACGTGACCGCGGGCGCGCCCGCGTCGGCGGCGGCCGACGCCCCCACACAGCGACGACGGCGGCGGCGGCGGCGGCGAGGTCGGCGCGGCGAGCCAACGCCACCTCCCGGAGAGGACACCAGCAGCACATGAGCCAGGAATCAGCGCACGTTGTGGACACCGAGTTGCTCGAGCGGATCGCGCGCGCTATTCGCGATGATGGCCGCTATGCCCCCGAGGCCTTCGACTTCCTCCATCGCGGCCTCGAGCTCGCCACCCGGCTGAAACACGGCCCGCGCGCCGCGAAGAAGCCGCGGCACGTCAGCGGGCCGGAGCTCTGCGAGGCGCTGCGCGTCCTCGCGCTCCAGACGTGGGGCATGTTGGCGCGCGAGGTCCTGCGCCGCTGGAACATCCATCGCACCCGCGATTTCGGCGAGATGGTGTACCTGATGATCGGGCTCGACATCATGGGCAAACAGGACTCGGACGACCTCAGCGATTTCGACGACGTGTACGATTTTCGGAGCGCGTTCGGCGCGTACCAGATTTCGCTCGACGCCGCACGCCGCGGGGAGCCGCCCGCCTGATGCCGGACTACATCCCAAGACTCTCGGAGGGTGCGCGGCGGTGGGTGCGCTTCGGCGTTCTGGTCGTCGCACTAGGACTGCTCTGCTGGGTGGCGTACGGGGTACGCAGCGTTCTTACACCACTCCTCGCCGCGGCGGCAATCGCCTATGTCCTCAACCCGGTGGTCACCTGGTTTGAGCAGCGCCGCCGGGTCCCGAGACTGGCGACAGTCGTGGTCACCTTCGCGCTGCTCGGGGCGCTGGCGCTCGGCGGCGGGCTTTACGTGGGCAGCCGGACGGTGACCCAGGTAGCCGAGTTCGAGGAGCGCGTTCCGACGTACGTTCAGACCATCAGCGACTGGGGCGCCAACATGCAGGCGCGCCTTCATCGATCACCGGCGACGCTCACCCCCGCCTCCACCGCCCCCGCGGAGGAACAGTCCTGGCCAAAGTGGATAGCGCCGCTGCTCGAACAGCACGGCGTCGCCCTGGCGCGCGCCGCGCTCAACTCCCTGGGCACGACCTTCGCCAACCTCGCCAATCTGATCTCCGTGCTGGTCCTGATCCCGGTTTTCACGTTCTACTTCCTCTGGCGTTTCAACGATCTCGTCCGGATCGTCCACGACCACCTGCCGCAGGCTTACCGGCCCGAGATTGTCCGCGTGGCCACGACGATCGATGCGGCCACCGCCAGTTTTTTTCGCGGCCGGCTCATCGTGTGCCTGCTGGTCGGGGTATTGCTGGCCATCGGATGGTCCCTGGTGGGCGTACCGTATGGTCTGCTGCTCGGCATGCTGACGGCGATCTTGAACCTCGTGCCGTACCTGTCGCTGCTGGGCCTGCCGCCGGCGCTTCTGTTTGCGTTTCTGGCCGCCAATCAGGCGGGCACGCCGTGGCTGGGCCCGGTGCTGCTCACGATGGCCGTGTACATGGCGGTGCAGGCGCTCGAGGCGTTCCTGCTGAACCCGGCGATCGCGGGCCGGACCTCCGGGCTGCACCCGCTCGTGATTGTCGTGGCGCTGCTCATCGGCGGGCAGCTCGCCGGCCTGCTGGGCCTGTTGCTCGCCATCCCGGTCGCCAGTACCCTGAGGACGTTGGCCGCCCAGTGGGTGCTGCCCGAGCTGCGCCGCCTTGCGGGCCACCCAGGGGAGTTCGACGCCGGCGGGCCAAGCTCGCCGGCGTAGCGTCCCAGACTCGCCGCACCTACCGGCAGCCAGGAATTTCGGAGCATCCATCGTGGCCGAGCGCAAGCACGACACGCCGCCCAACGTACCATTCGGCACGCATCTGCGCCGCTCATCCGGACCGTTGCTCGCGCTCATCGTCATCTTCGCGGCGTGGTTCGGTTTCCTCGTCTGGCTGGCGGTGTACTACCCCGCCCGGTAACCCGAGGTCACGGCCGGCGACGTCCGATGACGTAGCACCAAGGCCCCGCAGCGACCGTCCGCAAGCCGCCCATGAGCACACTCCCAACCACGCCGTCACTCGCCGAGTTCGATGAACTGCAACTCGCCACGCTCGATCCGGCCGCGTGGTCGGCCAACCTCGCCGCGCTCGCCGTGCAGGAGCCCGCGCTGGCCGAGGAACTCCGCGCGGCCGTATTGCCGGACCATTGGCGCCCGGCTATTGCAGTGGACGGCTTCACCACCTTCCGCATTGAAGAACCCGGCGCACCGGCTGCCTGGCTCGGCCAGACGGCCGCCCCGCTCACCCGGGCGCGGAGCCGCCTGGGCGCCTTCGATCCGGCCGGCAAGAACCCCGCCCTGCCGACGTGCGGCGCCGGGGCCGAGCTGGACTACCTCCTGACCCGGCTCCCAGCCCACGTCGCGGTCTTCGTGTTCGAAGCTGATCTGCGCGTGGTGGCTGCGGTGCTCCACACCCATGACTGGTCGGCCGCGATCGGCGCGGGCCGGTGCATCTTCGTGCCCCCCGATCACGAATACAGCTTCCTCACCACACTGATGGCCACGTGCCCAGGCCTGCTGCCTCCAGGGGAGATTCTGCTGCCGGACCTCGCCCCCGCGACCAGAATCGCCGAGCTGCGCGCGCTGGGAGAGCGACTGCACCGCGAGACCAGCGAGCGCCGCAACATGGCCCTTGCCGAACTGGGTGGTCCCCGCGGGCTGCTCGCATCGCCATCCACCACGGCGGCGCTGTCGCCGACTGCGACACCCCGCCTCGCCCTGCTGGCTCTTCGACCGCAACCGCTGGCAATCCGGGCCGCGGAGTGCCTGGCACGCGCTGCCGACCGCCTGGGTTGGCCGGCCCTGCATCGCGCGACGACTGCGCCCCACAGCGTGCATCCGCTCGCGCACTGCCGGGCCCTGGCCGAATTCCGCCCCGACGTGACCATCTACGCGGGTGGCCCCACGCCGCGCTTGCCGCTGACTGTTCCGGGACCGAACTGTGTCTGGTTGCTCGACGAACTCGACAGCCGCGCTGAGCTGCCCGACGACAGCACATTGTACCTGGCTGCGTCTCCGACGATCGCGGCCGGCGCCCGCCGCTCGGGCGTCCGCGAGGAGAACCTGCTGGACTGGTATTGGGGCTGCGAAGCCGCTCCGGCCGTCTCCGCTCCGTCCGCACCGGCGGCGGCTATCCTCGTCGTCGCCGACCTGCCTGACCCACGGCCAGAAACGTGTGGCATCCAACGGTCGACCCACCAGAAGCTCTGGGCGCAGCTAGGTACGGTTGTTGCCCAGGCCTGGGAAACGCCGCGCATTCTCGAGCCCGCCAAGTTGCTCGTGCATGCCGAGCACCGATGCCAAGTCGAGATTCGTGACCCGGCGATGCGCGAGTCGCTCCTCCGCCTCATCGAGCGTGTGCTCATCCCGGCCGTCGCCCTTGAGCACATCATTTACGTGGTCGCAGCCGCAGACTTCGAGGTCCTGTCCGTGGGCCGCGGCTGGGAACGAGCCCTCGAGGCTCACGTCCGACCGCTCGCCGCCAGCTTGTTCGAGTTGCCGCACGGGAGTGGCGACTCGTGCCCGTCCGCCTGCATCTGGGGGGGGTGGCATGACCTACTGCACCCCGCACTGCTTCACGCCGCCGCCTGCGGCTGGCCCCTGCTGATCCACGCTCCAGGCGGACGGTCCCTCACCGCGGCCTTGGGGAGCGTTCTGCGGCCGCAGCAGCATCTCGAGCCGTTCGCGGACAGGAGTGGCCTGCGCCGCTGCCTGGAATCACTCCGCACGAGGCCCGAGGTCTGGCGGGCGCGAGCCGAGAAAGCGCGCCTCCACGTCCTTCAACACCACACCTACGAACGCCGTTTGCAGGATTTGCGCAAGGACCTGCGTCGCCGCGTTAGCCCGTAAACGAAACAACATGTACGACCGTGTCGCAAAGCAGGCGCAAAGAAGGGGCGGCTTCAGAGTGACGTCCACAGGAGGGGGGTTGGGTTTCGAGCGAGGGGGCCATCAAGCGCGGATTAATCTTTTGATGCCAATCCTGTTGATGGCCTGAAGACGTCGACTCTGTGCCGCCCAATCATGCAGGCCGGGTTGCTTGCCGGCCTCGGTAACGATGCATCGACGAGGCATCCTTACCGCGCCGATGCGTTTCGGTCGTATGGAGCCCGTCCGTGAGCCCCCGTGCCGACCGGGATCCGCCTGTCTTGAGTTGTCAATGATCTTGTATATTAACATGGGCCGGCGGTCACGACCGAGTGTGCCTTAACGCGCTGGCCGCCTAAATAATAACACAGATTATAGCCCCAAGGCCTTGCGTGTCTGCCGAAATTAACAGCAACACTGCGCGGACGCTTCGCCAAGCCATGCGCGGCGAGTGTTGGCCGCTACATCTAGGCCAAATGATGCGGATGGGCGCAACGCCTGGGCCAGCGCGCTGAAGTCTTCTTTGACTTGATCTTCCCCATTTTCACAAACTTCTTGCGCGACGGCGACTTGACGAGTCACGGACTCACGTTTCCATGACCTACTCGACGCAGTATCTTACGCAGCATCAAGTAGTTACGATCCTTATAGCGCGTGACCTCGGCCGTGATTATGAACTCCGAGAACCCTGCCTGCGCCTCACGTTCCATCGCCTCGAGAAGTTGGCTGGGGATGACCTCGAGAGTTCGCGGCGTCTGACTGACCGCATCGGCGTAGAGCACGAACTTCGCATGCCCTTCCTCGTGAATCAGGCGCCCGCGGCGCTCCACAAGCACCGTGCCTTCCAGGAGCAACGGTTGCCCGTCCGCGTCGCGCGCCGCGCCGCCGGGTTGCGAGGCCGACGGTTCCACTGGCCGTATCGGCTCCGGCCGTTCGGTCTGCCGCAAAAGCCCCTTTAGGATGTTCGCCTGTGCCGGTTTTCGCAGCGTACCCGCCGCATCCGCCGGGCGCGTGCTCGGCTGGCTGTCGGCGGGCCGGGACGCCGGTTGTCCCTGCCCCTCGACCTGCCCCAGGAGCGTCAGCGAACACAAGGCCGTCAGAATCCACGCGAACATGGCTGCACTCCGACTCTCGACGCCGGCGGAGTATGTCGACCGAACGCGCACCCGCCGGGCGCACATCCTACCAGATTCACGCCGCGCGTATATCCAGGGTCGGGCCGAACCGATGGATTGAATGGAACCAGACGGCCGGAGTTGTGGCATGGACGACGTCGTCATTTACGGGGCGGGCGGGCTCGGCTGTCTCGTTCAAGACATCCTGCAGCAGGGCGGCCGGTGGCGCCCGGTGGCCTTTCTCGACTCCAATCCGGCGCTGCGGGGACACGTCGTCGCCGACCTGCCCGTGCGCGGTGGCCTCAGCGAAGTCGATCACCTCCTCCGCGCCGGCATCAACCGCGTGATCGTCGCCGTGGGGGACAACCGGGCGCGCGTCGCGCTGGCCGAGGCACTGCAAGCGCGCCACATGCAGCTTGTCTCGGCCATCCACCCACTGGCCAGCTTGTCGCCATCGGCCATCATCGCCGAACATGTCATCATCGGTCCCCGGGCCACGGTCTGCGTGCACACGCGGATTGGGCCGCACTCGGTCCTGTCCGCCGGGGCAATCGCCGACCACGACAACGTGATCGGCAAGGGAGCGTTCCTGGAACCGGCGGTCCGCCTGGCCGGAGGAGTGACCATCGAGGACTTCGCCGCCGTGGGCATCGGGGCCTCGGTCATACCCGGGCGGCGGGTCGGGCGCGGCGCCCGCGTCGAACCCGGCGCCGTGGTGATCCGCGACGTCCCGGCGGAGACGACGGTCGCAGGCGTCCCAGCCGCGACCCAAAACCGAACCTACTCGCGTTTTGTCCCCGCAGGCAGGTAACAGCCCCGCGGACGGTCAGCTCGTCTGGCGACGCACCGTCATGTCAAAACCGACCACCATGCTGTTGTAAAGGGCGAACGTCACCGTCAGGTACAGCGCAGCCGCAACAAGTGTGGAAACGGCCCGTACCGCCCGGAAGACGACGAGCTCGCCCGGGGACACCCCGCCGCCGGAGCCGGCCCAACTACTCGACGCGGTCGCCGCATGGGCCACCGCCCACGGGTCGAGGAGCGCCTGGACACCCCAGACGGGCGTGAAGGGCAGGACGATCGCGGCGATGGTGGGGTTCGTCCCCCGCAGTGCCAGGCCGCAGGCCGTGAGCAGGCCGGTGGCGCCCAGCACAATCGTCGTGCTGATCATGACCGCCTGGACCGTCTTCTTCGACAGCAGTGAGAAATGCAGACCCACCATTGCGGCCAGCGCGGCGAAGGCGACCATCTGCAGGGGAACGAGGAAAACGGCCTCGAGCGTCGTCACCGCGGCCCCACGCCCCAGCGGCAACAGATCCAGCAGCGCAAACAGGGCCACCGTGATCGTCGGCACGCCGATCAAGGGAACGACCAGACGAACCAGCCCCTGTAGCATGCCCGCGATAATGTAGCGGCTGGTAAGCGGCGTGCTGAGCAGTAGCTCGATGGTCAGCGACTCTTTCTCGCGCGTCAGCGTAGTGGCCGCGGTGCTCGTGACGACGAGCAGAATGACCGCCAGCTCCATCCACACCAGCGGCGTAAGCCAAGCGCGCACGCCCGCTGCGGCGGCGGGACCCGAACCCCACGTGCCGCCATGGTAGGCAATCAGCAGCGCGAGGCCGCACGCAAGGCCAGCCGCGTTGAAGAGCAGCCGCAGCAGGGAGCGACCGCCGGCCGAAGCGCGCGTTGTCGCTTCGCGCCAGGCGATCGGGTTGCGCCAGACACGGCGCGGCTTGCGGCGTTCGCTGCGGGCGCCGCGCGGCAGGACGGCTTGGAGCAGCCGCGCCAGCAGCGTGACTTCACCTTCCTTCGCACCGCGGCGCACGTAGATCAGGCTGATCAGCACCATCACGGCTGAGGCCAGCGTGGTCACAGCCATGTACCCGTACTGGGGGTAAGCGAGGAGCCAGCCGGCCGGCCAGCCGTACGCGTGCACAGCCACGGGGTCGGGTGCGGGCGTTTGCCCGGTGACCACCAGCAGCGCGAGGAAGGGGTGGACCGCGGCCAGCCAACTCATCTGATACAGCCGGGTGGAATCAAAGAACGTGGTTGCCGGCGGCGCCTGGGCGAGCTGACCGAAAGGCGAAAGCCCCAACACGCCGACGCCGAGCAGGTAGGCCCCAATGCCGACGAAGAACGCGAAGATGGTGCGGCGCGTCCCGACCTTGAGAAAGCTGATCAGGATCGCCAGTGAGCCGGTGACGAGGCCGGTGCACGCCGCCAGTCCAAAGCTCTCGAAGATCTCGGTCGTGGTCACGCCGCCGTAGATCATGGTGATGCAGAAGATGGGCAAGCCGGAGAGCAGGAGGGCCCAGACGAAGTAGAGGCGGCTGAAGAGGGAGCCCAGGACGATCTGGGCGTTGCTGAGCGGGGTGGTGAGCAGAATGTGGTAGGTGTTGGCGTCCTTTTCCTGCGTGATGGCCCCGGCGCAGAAAATCGGCGCGATGAAGCTCATCAGGAAGAGCTGCACCATGCTGACGGCCATGAACGTCTGCGTGGCCTGTTTGGCCAAGTCGGCCAGCGAGCGCTCGCGAGCCTGGAGCAGCAGGCCGCCGCCGAGCACGAATACGGCCACGAGCACGACAAGGTAGATCAGCCGGGCCCAAAGGTGGCGCGAGCGCTTTCCGCCCGTGGCCACCACGCGCACCAGAATCGGATTGGCAGGCAGGAGCCGCCACAGCCAGACGCCGAGATCGCGCAGAACACCCATGAGCTTTCCGTGGAGCTCCAGCGCCGCCAACCTGAGCCCGCCGGCGTCGCGTAGTCTGACCTGCAACCAACTTGATCGCAACCGGACGGCGGCACAGGTCGCGCCGCGCGGTGAGCACGTCTCGATGCAGAGGGTCAGACAGGGACGGCAATCGTCTTGGGGCGTGAGTACAGGCCGCTCAGCGCGCTCAGCAGGCGACGGGGGGGGCCTCCTGCTCGACCGGCAAGGATCCGGTGAGCGCCCGGGTGCTCTGGTCGAGGATCTCCAGCAGTGCCTGGACCAGCGCCGGGTCCAGCTCCTCGTTGTCTGCCGCGCGACGCAGGATCGGGGTGTACTCGGCTGGTGAGAACGCCGGCCGGTAGGAGCGGGTGGTACTGAGGGCGTCGAAAACGTCGGCGACGGCAATGATCCGTGCCAGCAGCGGGAGCTGGTCGCCGCGGAGGCCGTCGGGATAGCCCGTGCCATTGGGCCGCTCGTGGTGCCAGCGCACAATGGGCAGCACGTCCCGAAATGTGCGCGAGGGCCGTAGGATGTCGTAGCCAATGACCGGGTGGCGCTGGACGATACCGAACTCCTCGTCCGTGAGCTTCCCGGGCTTGTTCAGGATTTGGTCCGGCACGGCCACCTTGCCGATGTCGTGGACGATCCCACCCAAGCGCAAAACCGAGAGCTCACGCGGGCTGACCCCCGCCCGGCGACCAATCTCCATCGCGTAGGTGCCGACCCGTTCAACATGGCCGCGCGTGTAGGTGTCCCGGCCCTCGATGGCGTTGGCCAGCGACGAGATCACCGCCGTCGCGTCTTCGAGCGAGTCGGTCACACGCTTGACCCGGCAGGCGTTCGTCAAGCGCTGCAAGATCTCCGGCGGCGGCGCCGGGAGCTGAATACAGTCGTCGGCTCCAGCCGAGTAGACTTCGGCGCGCCAACCGGCCTGGTCGGCGCGCAGCGCGAAGACCACCGACAAGAGCGCGGTCCGAGAATCGTACTTAATCTGCCGGCACAGCTCGCTGTACGCACGCAGCGTCGTGTCGGGGGCCAGCAACACCACGTCGACATCCGGTTCGAGATGCAGGCGATGCAGCACTCCGACGGGCGTCTCCGAGGGGGCGCACGCCCAGCCTTCCACGCTGATCACGGCTTCCAGCTCTCCGGCCGCTGCTCCCTCGCCGACCAGCAAGACGCGGCCTGAGACTTCCGGTGCCAGAGTCACCGATGTGCCTCCCCCAAATAACCACACATTATAGCGCGGCGGCCGTCGTGCACCGTGCACGCGTATCCCACCACAAGGGGATTATCGTCGCCCGGCTGGTTGGCGATTAGTACCGGTTGTTTTCAAGCACCCAGCGGCCCAGGACGATCTTCCCCATAGGAACCTGGGCAAGACCACCCCCGGCTGTGCCAGCCGGGTGCTGCCGGGCTCCGGGCGCCGTCACGGAGGGCCGCCAAGAGCGTACGCTTCGGTAGCGGACAAGCGTCGATGTCCGCATTTACGAGATCCTGAAAAGGGGCAATGCAATGCCGTCTTCACCAGCCACGGCAGCGGAACCGAAGAAGTCGACGGGGCAACTGGAGCGCCAAATCCGGGCCCGGATCGAATCGTTATCGTACCTCCCCACAACCGCCGCCGTCGCAATCAAGTTCGTCGAGCTGGGCAAGAACTCCGAGGCGGAACCGGCCGACTACGCGAAGGTAATCAGCGCCGACAGCTCGCTCAGCAGCAAACTCCTGTCACTGTCCAACTCCTCCTGGGCGGGCGTGCGCACGAAGGTCACCAACGTCCGCATGGCCGTAAACCTGCTGGGCCTCGGCACCGTGCGGACGCTGGCGATCAGCTATTGCATGGCCGGCCTGCACAACGAGCTGCACCTTTCGCCGCAGGAGTCGGAGGCCTTCTGGGAGTCGTCGCTCTCCAAGGCGGTCGCAGCCAAGCGCTATGCCAACTTGTTCAACACGAAGCTGGGCGACGAAGCGTTTGTCGCCGGCCTGTTCCAGGACTTTGCGTTGGCGGTCATGTACTCGGTGGAAAAGCGGTACCTGACGCTGTTGCAGGACCCGACGGCGAACGTCCAGGTGCAGCTCCAGCGCGAGCGCGAGCTGTTCGGCACCGACCACACCGAGGTCGGACGGGCGCTGGCTCAGAAACTCGAGCTGCCCGAGGTGTTCGTCGACACCGTGGCCTTCCATCACAACCACGAGCGACTCACCGAGCTCGTCGAACCGCCGGCGCTCCGCGACGCCACCTATGCCGCGGCCCTCCTGCCCCACCTGCTGAACGACTGGAACCAGGAGAACGCCGACGCGCTGGCAAGCTTCTTGTCGGAGCACGCCCCCAAGGCCGAGATGAAGCAGTTCATCGCGGACGTGCAGGCCGAGTTCACCCAATTGTACGGGTACTTTAACGAGGGCAAGACGCCGCAGGCCGAGCTGACCCAACTGCTCGCCAGCACGGCGCGCGAGGTGGCGGACACCACCACCGAGCTGGTGGGGACCGTAAACGAGCTCTTGAAGGAGGCCGCCACGATGCGCGTGCAGGTGCACGAGCAGGTCAAGAAGCTCCAGGACAGGGCCAACTGCGACGCGCTGACCGGCGTGCTCAACCGCGAAGGTCTCACCGCCGCCGCCCAGCGCTTGCTCGCCAAGGCCGCACGCTATGGAATCGCGTTTGCGGTCGTTTACCTGGACGTCGACAAGTTCAAGCCCGTCAACGACAACTTCGGCCACGCGTTGGGCGACGTCGTGCTGAAGACGATCGCGAACGAGATGCGGACCGTGCTACCCGCCGATGCCGTGGCCGGGCGTCTGGGCGGGGACGAATTCGTGATCCTGCTCAACCCCTGCGGGTCGTACGAAGCGCGCGCGACCGTGGAACGGCTGCTGGGCAACGTAGCGGCGGCGCCCATCCGCGAGGGCGGGCGGTCCACGCAGATCACGCTGAGTGCCGGGTTGCTCTGCGTGAAGGGGTCCAACAACCGGTATGACCTGCGAACCCTCGTCAGCGCGGCCGACAAGCTCATGTACAGAGCGAAGCAGGCCGGCGGAAACCAGATCGAAGCCCGGGTCATCTGAGCCGCGCCCGTTCGCCCAACGGACCCTGGTAAGCATTCCCCCCTCCGCGGGACGGTCGATCGCAGAGCGCGACCTGGGTGTGGCAGGGGCACGCATCACTGCACGATCCCTTTCGTGAGCCGCATGAACGCCGTCTCGAGGTTCACCTCCTCCGGCTTGATCTCGTGAATCCGCAGCTTGTGCGCCAACAGCGCTTCGGCGATGAAGCTAAAGTCGGTCGTCTCCTGGCTCAGGCTGACGATCAAAGCCCCATTGTTGAGCTGCACGTCGACGACGTTTGGCAAGGCGGACAACACCTGCCGCGCGCGCTCCTGGTCGTCCGGCGTGAGCACCTGCACAGTGGTGCCGCCGGTCGCGCGGCGCACCGCCTCCCGCACCGACCCCTGGAAGACCAGCTCCCCCTGTTCGAGGATGCCGATGCTAGTGCACAGGTCGGCGAGCTCCGGCAGAATGTGGGAGCTGATGAGGATCGTCTTGCCCATGCGGTGCAGCTCTTTGAGCAGCTCGCGGATCTCGATCCGTGCCCGCGGATCGAGGCCGCTGGCGGGCTCGTCGAGCAGCAATAGCTTCGGATCGTGGAGCAAGACGCGGGCGATGCTCAGGCGCTGCTTCATGCCGCGCGACAGCGCGTCCACCAGCGCGTCACGCTTGTACGTCAGGTCCGCCAGCTCCAGCACGTCGCCGACGATCTGCGTCCGCTTCTTGCCGGCGAGGTCGTAGGCGGCGGCGAAGAACTCGAGGTACTCCTGGACCACCATGTCCTCGTAGGCGCCGAAGAAATCCGGGACGTACCCGATCAGCGGCCGGATCTTCCGCGACTCGTACCCGACGACGTGCCCGCACACCCGCGCCTCGCCCCATGTGGGCTGGAGCAGCGTCGACAGGATGCGGATCGTGGTCGTCTTGCCGGCCCCATTCGGCCCGATGTACCCGAAGCACTCCCCCTCTTCGATGTTCAGGTGCAGGTTGCTCAGCGCCACCAGCTTGCCGTAGCGCTTCGTCAGGTTGATCGTCTGGATGATCATGAGCCCTGCCCCGCGGGCACCGGCGGGGCCGCAACTCCGCCGGCGCGCGGCGGCTGACCCGTATAGTAAATGGGGATCCTTACGCGGTAAACGGTGAGGCCGGCGAGCGACTCGAGCGGCTTGCCGCTGCGAACGAGGCGCGGCGGACCGGGCGCGTCGGCCCATGCAATCAGGACCGCTTGGCCCCGCACAAGCCAATGCGTAATGTCCAGCTCGGGCAGCCCGTCCGTGCTGATCGGCGTGCCGACCGCGTTGAAATCATCTCCGCGGTTGTGCAGGTAGTAATTCCGCGTCGACGCCAGCAGCAACAGACGCTCTGGGGCGCTCAGCCCGGTCAGCAGGCCGGCGAAAGTCTGGCCCCCCGCCCACCCCTGCTGTTCGTGCCACAGCGTGGGCAAATCGCGCCCGCCCTTGAGCATCTCGCTGCGCTTGCGGTTGCGATTGCGGGCCCACGCGACCCAGTTCTCGTCAACCCGCTGGTATGCGGCCTGGCCGAGCCCATTCGCCTGGCTACCGGCGGGAATCTTCGGGAGGTACACGGCCAGGATGTTGATCGCCGGCGGTGCGACCGTCACGTCAGGCGCGCCGCCCTCCTCCTCGCCCAGCTCGTAAAGCGTAGTCAGGCCGGCGGCGCGCCAGGGCACGCCTGTCTCGTCCTGCCGTGGGTCGATGAAGAGCAGATAGCCCCCGGCCAGGTCGACGTTCAAATCGTTGGCGACCCAACTGCCGGCCGTCAGCCGTCCCGTGTGCCGATCCACGACGAGATCGCCGCGAATCGTCCCGTCCAGTTCCCCGTGCCAGGCCCCCTCCACCTGCTTGAGCGTAGCCCGCATCAATACGTCATTCAGCGCCGCTTTCGTCGGGAGACCGACGTACCGCGCGGGGGTGACATATTTGCCGGCCCCGCGCGGACTGCGCGGCAGGGGTCGCAGGAAGTTCCCCTCTCCCAGCAGTTCCAGATCGGCCCGCTGACGGATGGGACTGCGATACCCGAACAGGCACCGCCCCCGCACCGCGGACGAACCCGCTTCCAGATCCAGAATGCAGACCGACCGCACGCCGCCGGACAGACTGCGCAGCGCCCCCACCGTGCCCAGGCTCAGCACGCTGGCGGCCGCCGCAAACCCGGCAAAGGCCGTCCAGCTCCAGTGGGTCAGCCCGCGGCGGCGCAGCCACGACCAGCTCGCCAGGGTCGCGACCAGCACGTACGCCGCGACGAACAGGAACGCCAGGAACCCTCGCAGGGCCGTGGCCGCACCAAAGCCGATCGGCTGCGTAACTCCCTCGTACAACCAGGTCCGGTCCAACAGGCCGGTAGCTCGGACTCCCTCCAACTGCCTCTCGGCGTGTTCCTTCGTGTACGCGTTCAAGTCGAACAACTCGCCGAACAGCTTCAGCTCGTCGACCGGAACGTCGGTCGTCAGATCCGCGAGGCTGGCCGCGGTCGCCACCACACGCCCCGAGCCCACCAGCCGCATCGTGACCAGCCAGATCGTCGCGCCCGTCGGGCCGTAGTCGCCGAGCACCGGGAGGGCACCGTCCGCGGGCTGGGCCGTGGTGACGGCAATCGGGTTGCGAAACTCGCGCGTCTTCCACGCCCGCAACGCCATGCGATCAAAGAACACCGCGAGCTTTTCCACCTCGACCGTCGGCCCCTCCCCTTGCAGCGGCAGAAGCGGCGCGAACTCGCTCTTGCGCAGCCCAGACCATTTCGCGCCGATGCCGAGCACCAGTTGCCCCCCGTTCTGCACCCACTGGGTCAGCGCATCCCGCTGCGCGAGGCTCAGCACCGCCGGGTCGGGCTGGTCCCAGATAATTACGTTCACGGCCTCCAGGCCCCACCAGCGGTCTGGCAGATCACCGGCCGGCATGCGGGCCACGACCACGTTGCGATAGAAACGCGGCACGCTTTCCGCTTGCCCGCCGGGCCCCGGCCCCTCGAGGCCACGCAAGGCCGTCAACGGCGGGTGGCTGATGTCGAGCACCAGGACGTCATCGTTGGCGATCACCACCGGGGGCTGCGCAGGCAACGGGAGCTCGGCGACGAGGGCGCCGTCCTGACTGACGACCTCCACGTTGGCCGGCAGCTCGTTGCTCGTGTCGGTGACGGCATAGCACCAGAAGCGCTTGGGCGGCCCCGCCTCGCCCGCGAGCGTGATGTTCGGCAGCGTGAACGCGACCCGGTCGCCGTCGAGATCGATGCTTTCAAAACGTACCTCGCCCGTGAAGACCTGGCCGCCCTGCGAGCTCAGGGACACGCGCACCGGAAACCACTGTCCCGCGCGCAGCACGCTACAGGTCGACGCCTGGAAGCCCAGTGTGTCGACCTGGCCTTGCACGATCTGGGCCGACACGGCCGGCAGGCAAAAGCCGACGGCCAGCACGAGTGCGGCGCAACGACCCTTCATCTTCACGGTTCCACACGCGACGCGCGGCGCAAACAGAATGGACACCCACAAGGTATTGTACGCTCGAACGGACGTCATTCTAAGCCCCGCCGCTTGACAACCGCACGCATTACGGGCAAACTGCCGTGTCGTCGAACAGCAGCACAGCGGGTGCTGTCTGCGACCGTGTGGCGAAAGCCCGGGAGTGCCCCAATGACCCTGCCCATTATTAGTCCGGTCGATACGGCCGTCGGGCCGGGGTTGGGTGCGCCGCCATAGGATGGCGAACGAACCCATTGGACGACCGACCCTGGCCACCGCAGCGGCTGCCAGGGTTTTTTGTTGCCGCCGCCGTGAGGACGGCCTTTCGGGAACCACACGTGCTGCCGGAACAGAACATCCTTGAATCGCGCCGCCCCAGCCTGACGCTGGAACTGCTGCGGCTTGCGCTGCCGCTGATCGCCGCGACCGCCTCGCGCATGCTGATGGGCTTCATCGACTTCGTGATGGTCGCAAAGCTCGGCACCGATGCCCAGGCGGCCATGTCGCCGGCCACCCTGCTGGTCTGGGCGTTTATCGCCCTCGGCATGGGCATGGCCACCAGCGTGCAGACCTTCGCCTCCCAGGCCTACGGCCGCGGCGAGCCGGAACGCGGACCGGCGTACGCGTGGCAATGCGTGTACCTGGGCCTGGCGATCAGCCTCGTGACGTGGCCGGCCACGCACTTGATCCCCGGGCTGTACGAGTGGATCGGTGCGGTCGCTAAGCATGCGCCCGCTGTCCGGATCCTGGAAACCGAGTACACGCAGATCGCCGTGTGGTCCATGATTCCCTCGGTCATGGCGGCCGGACTGGAGGGATTCTTCAACGGCATCCAGCGCCCGCGGATAACGCTGCTGGCCGTGCTGGTGTCGCTGACGACCCTCGTGATCGGCAACTACCTGCTGATCTGGGGCCACTTCGGCTTTCCACGCCTGGGCATCGCCGGTTCGGCGCTCGCCACGGTCATCGCCTGGTGGACCCGTGTCGCCGTGCTGTTCCTCGTGTTCTGCTCGCCGGAGTACAACCGGGAGTATCGGACGCGCCGCGCGTTTGCCCCGAGCTGGCACCGGTGCCTGGACATCCTCCGCATCGGCGGACCGACCAGTGTGGCCTGGCTGATCGACATCAGCTCGTGGGTCGTCTTCCTGAACCTGATCGTGCCGCCCTTCGGCACGGCGGCGATGGCCGCGACCGCGATCGCCCTGCAATACACGCACGCGGCGTTTATGCCGGCCATCGGCGTCGGCATGGCGCTGTGCAGCCAAGTCGGTTTCGCGCTCGGGGCCGGCCGGCCGGATGAGGCCGCCGCCCGCACGCGCACCGCCCTGCGCGTGACGATGGCGTACATGGGCGGCATCGGGCTGCTGCTGTTCCTGCTGCGCGGGCCGCTGATGTCGGCGATTGCCTTCGATGCGGCGGTGATCGCGGCCGGCACGTGGATCATGTGCTGGGTGGCGATCTACCAGGTGTTCGACGCCATGAGCATTACGTTCATCTTCTCGTTGCGCGGCGCCGGCGACACGCGTACGCCGGCCGTGCTGAACGCGCTGTGCTGCTGGCTCGTTTTCATCGGCGGCGGGTACCTGGTCGCTCGGTCGTGCCCGACGTGGGGCGTAAACGGCCCGTGGCTCATGGCAGTCGTGTACCTCACGGTGCTGGGATTGCTGCTGTGGTGGCGGTACCGCTCGGGGGCCTGGCGCCGCATTCGCGTGTTTGGCGACGCCGGATCGGCCCCCATCACCGCCGAAGAGGAGCGTGTCGCCGCGGCCGCGACCGAGTAGCAGAAATCGCGTGCGACTAGTATTCTGTGCTGTTTTGCGGAGTTTGACCGCGACCGACCGCGGAGGTGCCAATGTTCGAGCCGCTGCCCGCCCAATTCAGCTTCCCCGAGGCCGAGGAGCACGTGCTCGAGTTCTGGGAGAAGCACGACATCTTTCAGCGGTCGCTCGACCAGCGCCGCGGGGCGCCGCGGTTCGTGTTCTATGAGGGCCCGCCGACCGCCAACGGCCTGCCGCACCCCGGCCATTGCCTGACCCGCGCAATCAAGGACATCTTCCCGCGCTACCAGACCATGTGCGGAAAGCTCGTCGAGCGCAAGGCCGGCTGGGACACCCACGGCCTGCCGGTCGAGGTCGAGGTCTGCAAGGAACTCGGCATTCACACCAAGGAGGAGATCGAGTCCTACGGCGTCGAAAAGTTCGTGCAGCGCTGCATCGAGAGCGTGTTTCGCTACACCCGCGAATGGGAGCAGATGACCCGGCGTCTCGGGTTCTGGGTGAACCTCGAGGAGGCGTACGTCACGTTCCACCAGAGCTACGTCGAAAGCGTGTGGTGGAGCCTGAAGACGCTCTTCGACCGCGGGCTGCTGTATCAGGGGCACAAGATCGTCTGGTGGTGGGCGCAGGGCGGCACAGCCCTCTCGGCGGGCGAGGTCGGGGAGGGCTACCGCACGGTCCAGGACCCGGCGGTCTACATCCGCTTCCCGCTCGTAGCGGCCGGCGATGTAGCGTCGGCCCCCCGTGGCCGACGTTGTCCGCACGATGAACTCCCGGCCGGCTCCAAGGTGTCGCTTCTGGTCTGGACCACGACGCCCTGGACGCTCATCAGCAACCACTTTGCCGCCGTCGGGCCAGACATGGACTATTCGCTCGTGCATGATACGACGACCGACGAGTACCTCTACGTCGCGACCGCCTTGGTCAACACGACGGCGGCGGCCGTCAAGCACAAGCTCGAAGCGGTCGCCACGTGCAAGGGCAGCGACCTGATCGGCCGGCGCTATGTCCCGCCATTCGACTGCTACTACCAGACAATGGCCAATCAAACGGCACCGGTGAAGGACGGCGGTGAGGACTACGTCGGGTGGCGGGTGACGGCGGCGGAGTTCGTCACGCTCGACGCCGGCACGGGGCTGGTGCACGAGGCGCCCGCGTACGGCGAGGTGGACTTCAACTTGCTCCAGGAAGAACGCCAGCGGTTCGTCGGGTATGAGGCCATTCCGCTCCTCAACGCCGTCAAACCGGATGGCACCTTCAACGACGACGCTCCGCTGAACTATCGCGGCCGGTGGGTCAAGGACTGCGACAACGAGATCATGCATGAGCTAAAGGCCCGCGGCATCTTATATCACCAGGAGACGATCGAGCACGAATACCCCTTCTGCCCGCGGTCCGAGGACGACCCGCTGATCCAGTACGCGCGCAAGAGCTGGTTCGTCCGCACCAGCCAGTTCAAGGAGGAGTTCCTCAAGAACAACGCCGCCATCTACTGGCTGCCGGAGCACATCCTGGAGGGCCGCTTCGGCGATTTCCTGAGAAACAACGTGGATTGGGCGTTGTCGCGCGAACGGTACTGGGGCACGCCGCTGCCGATCTGGGTGTGCGAGCAAAGCGGCCAGATGGAAGCGGTCGGCTCGTACGCCGAGCTGCTGGCCAAGCCGGGGGCGACGGATGGCGGAGTGTGGGAGCGGGCCAAGGCCGCCGACCCGAGCCTGCCCGACCACCTGCGGGTCCACAAGCCGTACATCGACGCCTGGACCTACGACAGCCCGTTTGCGCCGGGTGGGGTGGGCGTCCCGCCCGCCAGAATGCGGCGCGTGCCAGAAGTGATCGACTGCTGGTGGGATGCGGGCAGCATGCCGTTTGCGCAGTGGGGTTTCCCGCATGCTGAAGGCAGCTTCAAGACGTTCGGCGATCGCTTTCCGGCTGATTTTATCAGCGAAGCAATCGATCAGACCCGCGGGTGGTTCTACGGCCTGCTGGCAATCAGCACGTTGCTGTTCAGCGACGCGGCGATGAAGGATGAGTATGAAGCGATGAAGCGCCTGCGAGCATCGCTTGACCTGGATTCGGGCGACCTAACAGCCGAGAAGGTGGCGAAGGTCACGGAGTACATGGCCTCCAGTTCAGTCCAGCGGGCATTCCAGCCGCCTGGCTCTGTGCCGCTACCCCAGGGCGAGCACGCGCAGGAGATGTACGCCGAGATCACGCGGTCAATCAACCAGATGCGCGCGGGGAAGCTCGCCACACCACCCTCGGGCGTGCAATGCTCGTTCGAAACGGCTGTGATCACCGGCAAGTACCCGATGCCCTACAAGACCTGCATCGTCCTCGGCCACGTGATGGGCGAGGACGGACTTAAGATGTCCAAGCGCACCAAGAACTACAAGGAGCCGAGCTACATCTTCGACACCTACGGCGCCGACGCCATGCGCTGGTACTTCTTCAGCGCCCAGGCCCCCTGGACCTCCACGCGGTTCGTCGAGGCCAACATCCGCGACGCGCAGCGCGAGTTCCTCGTGCGGCTGTATAACGTGTTCAGCTTCTTCAACATCTATGCGAACATCGACGGCTATGAGCCCGGAAGGGATCGATGGACCAAGGGCCTGCCCGCCGTGGCGGGATCGAGGGATCAAGGGACCGGCTGGCGGCCGGTCGGGCAGCGCAGCGAGCTCGACCGCTGGGTTACGAGCGAGCTGCACCGGACGGTTCGCGACGTGCGGGCGGACATGGACCGGTTCGAGAACTACCCGGCTGCCGGCCGGCTCAACGCGTTCGTCGATGCCCTGTCGAACTGGTACGTCCGCCGCTCCCGCGACCGCTTCTGGCGCCCGCTCGCGGAGCCGCGGGATTCATCCCGCGCGGAGAGCCCGCGCGACATGAATGTCGCGGCTCCGGGTGACCAGGACAAGTGGGACGCCTACAACACGCTCTACGAGGTCCTGCTGACGCTCAGCGGGCTCATCGCGCCCTTCACGCCATTCTTTGCCGAGGTCATGTACCGCAATCTGACGGGGCAAGGCGACGGCACTTCTACGGCCGGCGCGGCGCCGGCCGCTACAGCGCTGCCCGCCAGCGTGCACCTCTGCGACTACCCTATCGCCGACGAGGCGCTCATCGACGAGTCACTCGCCCAGGAGATGGACCTCGTCCGCGACATCGTCTCGCTCGGCCGCGCCGCCCGTACCGCGGCAAAGCTCAAAGTCCGCCAGCCTCTGGCGTCCGCGGAGATCATCCTCGCGCGGCGGGAGCACACGGCGTGGCTCGAGTCCCACAGCGCCCTGGTCGCGGAGGAGCTGAACATCAAGCGGGTCGAATTCACGACCGAGGCGGAGCACTACGTCACCTATCAGCTCAAGCCCGACTTCAGGGCCATCGGGCCGAAGTTCGGCAAGCTCGCCCCGCGAGTAGCCGCCGCCCTGGGCACGCTCGACCCAGCCGCCGCCCGCAAAGCGCTGGCCGAGAGCGGCGAGCTGGTGGTGCACCTAGACGGCCAGCCGACACGGCTGGGCGAACGCGAGGTCGAGGTGCGGCTGGAAGCCAAACCCGGCTGGTCGGCGGCGCAGGGGCGGGCCGGTGTCGTGGTGGTCAAGACCGAGCTCACCGACGAGCTGCGCGACGAAGGCCTGTGCCGGGAGCTGATCCACCACGTGCAGGAGCTGCGCAAGAACCAGAAGCTCCCTTACGAGGCCCGCATCACGCTGTACGTACACGGGCCCGACCGCGTACGCGACGTCGTCCGGCACTTCGCCGGCACGATCGAAACGGAGTGCCTGGCGGCTACAATCCACCATACGGCCCCGCCGCCGGCCGCCGAGACACACACGGCAAGGATCGAAGGCCACGAGGTCGTGCTCGCGCTCGTGAGGGCGTAGCGTGGGAAAGGAATCAGAACCGCGACCGCAAGGGAGCGGCGGCCGTGCAAGCAACCGGCGTTGGTTGGGAAGGAAGTTGGCCCGGTTTGCGAATTCCTTAACATACGGCTCGCGAGAAGCGTACAATAACGTGCTATCGTGCCCATGCGGTTGTGCGGGCGAGGAAGCATGAACGAATTGCTGGAACCTGTTCTTGAGTACGAGCGGCGCGGGGCCGACCGCGGCGGCGCCGTGTGGCAGCCCTGCCCGGGCACACGCATCGACCTGCATTGTCACAGCACGTTCTCCGACGAGACGCTCCGCTGGCTGCCGGGCCTCGTGTACCACCCGCTGTGTGAGCCGGAAGAGGTGTACGACCGGGCCAAGGCCCGCGGCATGGACTTCGTCACATTGACGGACCATAACACCATTGCGGGCTGCCTGGCCTTCGTCGAGCGGCGCGGCGTGCGGCCGGACTTTATTTTCGGCGAAGAGGTCTCGGCCCGCTTCCCCCAGGACGGCACGGTCATCCACATCAACGTCTTCGACCACAATGAGCCGCAGCATCGGGAGATCCAGCGCCGGCGGGACGATATTTACGAGCTGGTGGTGTACTTGCGGCAGATCGACAAGCTGTACGTGCTCAACCACATGACGTGGACCGCGCAGCACCGCGTGCTGACGCCCTGGCAGGTCGACGCCATGCTAGAGCTGTTCGACGTGTTTGAGGGGCTGAACGGCACGCGCAGCTACCCGCACAACGCGTTTGCGTGGCAGGCGACGCGTGAGCACGGCAAAGTGCTCGTGGCAGGCAGCGACTCGCACACCAACCGCGTCGGGACGACCTACACCGTGAGTACCGGCACAACGAAGGCCGAGCTGCTGCGGAGCATCCGCGCCGGTCACGCCGCGTGCTGCGGAGCCTTCGGCGCGCCCGAGAAGCTTCGTGAGGACGTGTGGGTGGTGCTGCAGAAGAACGTCGAGCGCCGCCTGGCCGAGGAATCGAGCCGCTGGAAGCGAGCCGCCTGCCACGCCGTTCGCCGCGTGGGCAAGACGCTCTACCCACTGGTGTGCCTCGGCTATCACCAGCATCAGACGCTGCTGATCCGCGGGTTTGCCGAGGCCCTGCCGGCGTAGTCCGCGCCTAACCACGGGAAAACGGAGCCGGGCCGTCCTCGGCCCGGGACGGGCTGGCTCGACTCTTCGCGTCTCTGCGGTTTAGTCCCGGGGGTGCAGCTATTCGCCCATTTGCATGCTGGCCAGACCGCTGGGAACGTCGTCGGCGAAATCGAAGATCCGGTCGAGGCCCGTGACCAGGAACACCCCCCACACCTGCGTGCTGACGCCCGCGAGCTTCAACCGCCGGTGATTGGTGATCATCACCAGCTTGCGCAGCTTGAGCAGTTGGGCGATGTTGGACGAGTTCAGGTAATTAAGGCCGTTGAGGCTCAGCAGCGCGTCCTGGCGTGTGTCCTTCGTACACTGGTCGATGATGGCGCTGAGGTCGTCCGTGAACTGCGGATCATCGGCCAGTTCCGCAAGAATTACCGTTTCGGACCATTGTTGAACCGACATACGCACGGCCCCA
Source organism: uncultured Planctomycetales bacterium (assembly GCA_964638325.1). Lineage (GTDB taxonomy): Bacteria > Planctomycetota > Phycisphaerae > UBA1845 > Fen-1342 > JALHJL01. The sequence continues at coordinate 59,332 of CAZWYT010000007.1, read as the reverse complement.
AGTACGTCCCTTGCTGGTACGTGATTTCCGCTGCCGGGGAGGCACGATACGCCGGCCGGGCCGCAGCGTCAACCCGCCCTACTTCAGCTCGACATTCCAGTAGGCGAAATCGAGGAACTGCTTCCAGCTCGCGTACTTCGAGTCCGACAGCTTGATCGTGAGCACGGGCGAACGCTTCGGCCGGGCCGGGTGGCCGACGAGCTTCATGTGGGCCTGGTGCGGCGTACGGCCGCCCTTCTTCACGTTGCAGCGGATGCAGGCGCAGACGATGTTCTCCCACGAGTTGTCCCCGCCCTGCGTACGCGGGATGACGTGGTCGAGGCTCAACTCGCTGGTGGGACAACGCCGGCCACAGTATTGGCAGCGGTTCTGGTCCCGGGCGAACAGGTTCCGCCGATTGAGCTTTACGCCGGCGCTGGGCAGCTTGTCGTACCCGAGGAGCCGGATGATCTTGGGGACGGCGATCTGAAAGCGGACCGTCCGAACCCAGTCGTACTGCTCGGGCTGAAAGCGGCGTTTGGCCTGGCTGACCTCCACCCAGTCGTCGAAGTCGTAGGCGAGGTACTGGCCGTCGTCCACCGAGACGACCTCCACCAACTCGCGATAGAGGAGCGTCAACGCCCGGCGCGCACTCACCACGCGGACCGCCATGTACAGGCGGTTGAGCAGCAGTACGCTAGCGGACAGCGGCGACTCGGCGGCGATCATTCAGCGCCCCTCACAAACTCCTACCGGTTGAGGTTTTCATCGTACCGCCTGCCAATTGTAGGCGGTGCTCAACTGAGGGAGCAAGCTTAATAATGTGTAAGTCCTCTATTGCCGGCGGCCCGCGGAGACGCGGCGTGCCGCCCGCGACCGGACGCGACATGCCACCGCGCGCCGCGCAAGGGTTTCGTGCCCCACAGCCGACACGGCCGTGGTACCCCGCGCGCCGTAGCGGCCGAACTCCTGCTCGGCCGTCAAACGCCGCCAACCGGCCGATCCGCCGCGGCGGAAGGTAGGCCGCGACAACCCACGCCGCGGAATCGCGCTCGGTCGCATAGCTATCGGACCAGCGCCCAGCCCTAACTTGGCGGATAGACGGGGGTTAGCGAGATTTTATGCGAGATTGGCGTTGAAACTCCAGCGTGTCGCGGTATACTTAAAGTGTGTGGAGGGCGCCGGAGCGAATGCTGCGGCGTTCACCGCGTAAGTTCTTTAACATGTGAACTTTGCTTCCACTCGCTGCGGCACCCTCAGACCGCGCCAATACCCACAGGGTGCCGCACGCCTTATTGCGGGGCGGAAAAGCAGACCTAACTTAAACCTACCTCAGACGCGCTCCTACTGCGCGGCGCGTCCTGCAGGCCGATGGCGCCCGCGCGGCTGGGCACGGCACTATAATGCCACGCGTGAACACCCGATTCACGCCACGGCCGCCGCCCCGCTTGCCGCATCCGTGGCTTTTTGCGCTTTCGGACGGCCGGTTACCCGAGCGCGTGACGTGCGGCCGTGCAGACTGTGAACTGGTCGAAACGTTCAAGCACGACTTCTTTGCGGCCACGGGGCTCTATCGCGGCCCAGCGGGCCTGGCGGTGCTCAAGATCAATCGCACCGGCGAGTTCTTCGGCATCCCCATGCTTTGGGCGGGCCGGCTCCTGGCGCGACGCGAGATCAAGCTATATACGGCCGCCCAAGGCGTGCCCGGAGTGCCGCCCCTGCTCGGAGCTGTCGGCGAAACGGGCTTCATGCATGCGTTCGTTCCTGGTCATCCGCTGGGCCGGCGTGAGAGCGTCGGGGATGCTTTTTTTGACGAGCTTTTCGCGCTGGTGCGTGCCCTGCACGCCCGGCACATCGCTTATGTCGACCTCAACAAGCGACAGAACATCCTCGTCGGCGACGACGGCCGGCCGTACCTGATCGATTTCCAGATTTCGCTGCTCCTGCTCCCGGCCGGCTGGCGACGCTGGCGACTGGCCCGCTGGTTGCTCGCGCGGTTCCAGCAGGCGGATTACTACCATTGCCTGAAACACAAACGCCGGCTGCGGCCGGACCAGCTAACAGCCGGCGAGCAATGCGCCGTGTCACGGCTGAGCCCGTGGATTCGCCTGCACCGGTGGATTGCCCGGCCGCTCACGCATTTCCGCCGCCGGACGCTACGCCATTTGCAGGCCGCCCAGGAGGCGTCGGTCCCCGGCGCGTCGGCGAAGTAGAAGGCGGCGCGGACTGGCTTGACCCGTAGGCAGCGGGTACACTGTGCCCCCGTCGTGGACCGCATTGACTGGCGCGGCTGAACGCGGGAACTGCAGGCATGGAAGCGAGGACATAACATGATGCGAGCGATGGTGTTGAGTGCGTTGGCGGCGGGGCTGGTGCTGGCCAACGTGGGGTGCGCGCCGAATGCCACGGTGGGGAATGGCATGGTGATGGCCCAACAGTATTTCGGTGATGCCGGCTTTGTCGGCAACGGCAACAACGCCACAATCCTGGCCGGATCCAGAGTCAACAAGCTGTCGATCCAGGGGGACAACAACACGATCACGGTGCAGGACGACGTGACCGTCTGGAAGGTCGAGTTCTGGGGCAAGGGGAACACCATCAGCATCCCCGAGAACCTCTCCATCCGAAGCAACAGCATCGGCGCGAACCAGATCATTCGCCGGCCGCACGTCGCCACCCCGATGCCGCGGTATGAACCAGCACTGCCTTACACGCCGCCGATTGAACCGGCGCCGACCACGCCGCCCCGGGCCCAACCCGCGGGGCAGCCGGCTGACACGGGGCTGCCGCCTGAGGCCGACGTGATGGAAAACGAGCCCCCAGTCGACGAGAAATAGGCTCTGCCGCCGGACGTGACTCATGAGCCAGGCGGAGTGGTACTACGCCGAAGACGGCCAGGCGGTCGGACCGCTGACGCGCGACGATCTGCTGGCGAAGCTGCCCGGTTTCCAGGGCGGGGACACGCTCGTCTATGGGCCGGGGATGAGCTCCTGGACGGCCGCGCGCCACATCGCCAGCCTCCGAAGCGACGTGAACAATCTGGTCGCAGTTCGGCCGCCGGCGCCCAAGGCGCGGCGCAGCGATGAGGTCGACTACAAGATCACCGGCGACGACATGCAGTTCGTCGAGATCGAGCTCGACCCGGGCGAGATGGTGATCGCGGATGCCGGGGCAATGATGTACATGACGCCCGGCATCCGGATGGAGGCGGTGTTCGGCGATCCCAGCGCCCAGAGTCAGGGCCTGCTCGACAAGGTCTTCGCCGCCGGAAAGCGCGTGCTGACCGGCGAGTCCCTGTTCATGACGACGTTCGTCAGCCAGGGGCCTGGCAAGCAGCAGGTGGCCTTCGCCGCCCCCTATCCCGGCAAGATCGTCGCGATGGACCTGACCCAGCTTGGCGGGGAGCTCTTGTGCCAGAAGAACTCGTTTCTGTGCGCGGCGCGCGGCGTGAGCATCGGGATTGCGTTCGCCAAGCGCATTGGAGCGGGGCTGTTTGGCGGCGAGGGCTTCATTCTTGAGAGACTGACCGGCGATGGCCTGACGTTCGTTCACGCCGGCGGCACGTTCTACCAGCGCCGCCTCCAGCCTGGCGAGACGCTGCGCGTGGACACGGGCTGCATCGTCGCCTTTCAGCCGGCCGTCGAATACGACATTCAGTTCGTCGGGGGGCTCAAGAACACGCTGTTCGGCGGCGAGGGGGTGTTCTTCGCGACGCTGACCGGCCCGGGCGACGTCTGGCTGCAATCCCTGCCGTTCGTGCGGCTGGCCGACCGCATCCACGCCACGGGCGGACCGCGCGGGAAACAGACCGACGAGGGCGGTGTGCTCGGCCGCCTCGGGAACGTCATCGGCCGTAAGTAATTTCATGACAAAGTGTTATGTGATTTGAGGCCGCCGATTGAGCCCCGGCGAGCTCGGCGGGCCGCGCGTCGGAAGACCTGACAAAGTGGATCAACCCAGCGGCGTCAGCGGCCAGACTTGCGGGATGAGCAGAACTGCGGCGATCCCCAGCAGCACGTCTAGCGGCAGGCCCAGCTTCACAAAGTCGCTAAAGCGGTACCCGCCGGGGCCAAACACCATCAAGTGTGTCTGGTATCCGATCGGCGTCGCGAAGCCGTAGGATGCAGCAAAGAGGACCGCCATCGCAAAGGGGCGCGGACTGACGCCGAGCTCAGCGGCGATGGAGATGGCCAGGGGAAACACAAGTGCGGCCGCCGCGCTGTTCGTCAGCATCTCCGTGAAGAGCACCGTTACGAAGTAGACCCCGCCCAGCGTAGCCAAGGGGCCGTAACGCCCCAGCGCGCCGACGACCAACTCCGCCAGCACATGAGCCGCGCCTGACTTCCATAAGGCCTCGCCGATGGCGAGGGCCGCCGCGATGGCCAGCAATACGCCCCAGCGCACGCCGCGGCGGGCCTGGGCGCCGGAGATGCAATGAGTCACGACCATGAGGCCGGCGACGGCCAGCGCGGCGACGACGCCGGGTACAATCTCAGTGGACATGAGGACGACGAGCAGCCCGAGGAAGCCGAGCGAAAGCCAGGCCCGTTCGCGGCGAACCGGGCGGGCATCGCGCACGCCGCTGACGAGGTAGAAGTCCGGGTTGTTGGCATGCGCCTGCACGAAATGCGGCCCGGTCTGCAGCAGCAGGGTGTCGCTGGCCTGGAGCACGATGTCGCCGACGCGGCCGGTGAGCCGCTCGCCGCCGCGATGAACGGCGACCACCGCCGCGTTGTAGCGGGCGCGGAAGTTCGATTCCCGGATGCTCACGCGGATGAGCGGAGAAGTGGCAGAGACCACGGCCTCGGTGTAATAGCGTTCAACCGGGGTCGTGGCCGGTGGGTCGTCGACGTGGGGATCGTCCGCCACGAGGCCGCGAATCCGTTCCAGGTCGACGATCGTGCTGCGCAAGCCGGTGAACGTGAGGCGGTCGCCGGCGTGCAGGATCTCATTCGGCGTAACCGGGGCGATGACGCGGTCCTCGCGGGCGACCTCCACCAGGAAGAGCCCCGCGAGGTGGCGCAGGCCGGCTTCCTCCACGGATCGGCCGACGAGCGGCGAGACGGCCTGCACCCGCATGTTGACCATGTACTCCCGGGCCGCCGCGCCGATGTCCTCGAGCAACTCCTTTCGGTCGGGCAGCAACCGTCCCGCCACGAAGATCAGGTACACCAGGCCGAGAAGCACCGCCGCAGCGCCGAACGCACCGGTCTCGAAGAACCCGATGCCGTGAAGTGCGTCGGCAAAGGAGCCGGCAGGCTGTTTTGCCGCCGCCCAGGACCGTGGCATAGGAGAGGGGCAAGAGCACGCGCGACGGGGAGACCCGCCGCCGACGGCACCAGTCCGTCACGATGGGCATGAACATGGCCACGATCGCGGTGTTGTTCAGCAGCGCCGACAGCGCTGCGACCGGTGGGCAGAGACGCAGCAGGATCGAGCGCTGGTTCTGGGTGCGTGGGAGCATCAGGCGGCCGACGAAGTCGAGCGCACCGGTCTCGCGCAGGCCGGCCGCAACGACGTACAGCGCACCGATGGTCACCATGCCCTCGTTGCAGAACCCTTGCAGCAACTCGCCCGGTGAAATGACGCCCGCTACAGCCAGTACGACCGCGCCCGCCAGCAGCGTTACGTCGGGGCTGCGCAGACTGCGCACCATGACGACGAAGACCAGCGCGACGACGCCCAGCGTGAACCAGCCTTGCCACTGCACGCGGAATACCTCCGGCCGCGGCCCGAATCATCTTGCGGCCTGGGGCAGGATAGCCGAACATCCACGCGTCCAGCACACGCGGGTTCGAGCGCGGCGGCCGGCCGCGGGCCCGCGGCGACTGCCGGGAAACGACTGATGGTAGGCGAGCCAAAAGCAGAAGTCGCCGGTGCTGCCCACCACGCCGCGATCCGGCGCGCGACGCGCGACTGGTTCGACCGGTGGGCCCGGCGATACGACGCGTCGTGGCTCAACGAGCTGGTCTTCTATCCGACGTTGCGCCTGTGTCGCGAGGAGATCGCGCGCTGGCAGATGCTGCGCGGCAGCAGGCCATTCCGGCTGCTCGATGTCGGCTGCGGGACCGGCACGCTGATCAGCCTGCTCGCGGCGGTGCCGGAGGCGGAGCTCCTGGTCGGTCTGGACTACTCCCCGGCCATGATCGGGCACGCCGCGGCCAAGATCGCTGCCTCGCCGGATGCGATGAAGCTCCACGCCGTGATCGGCGACGCGGGGCGGCTCCCGTTCGCGGACGAGTCTTTTGACGTGGTAACCTGCTGCAACTCGTTTCATCATTACGCGCATCAGGCGGAGGTCATCCGCGGCTTTCGCCACGTGCTGCGACCCGACGGTGTGCTCGTGCTGGTGGACGGGTTCCGGGACAACGTGGTGGGCTGGGTCGTTTTCGACGTCGGCGTGGCCGCCGTGGAAGGTCACGTGCATCACGCAAGCTGGTCGGAATTGCGGGACATGATCCAGGCGGCCGGCTTCACCACGCTGCGGCAGCGGAAGGTAAACGTGCTGGCGCCGCTGCTGGTCAATGTCGCCCTGCGCTAGTCCGCCAAGTAGCACCCCCTCTTCCTGGCAGGGAGAGGATCGGGGTGAGGGCGCGGCGGTGCGGCGGGGCGCCCCGTTGACGGCCTCAACCAGGCCAGCTATGTTCCGGTTCGCGCCCGTCGGACTACGCTGTCGTTCGGGCAGTAATCTCTGGGCTACCGACTGCACCTGTATGGGAGACGGGCATGTCCACGCTTCCGCCCGCGGAACCCTTCCCGGCCGAGTACGCCGCGCGCCCGCCGGATGTCCGCAACGGCATGGCCATCGCCGCGCTCGTACTCGGCATCCTCGGCGTTGTAACGTGTTTCCCCGTCCTCGGATTGATCGGGTTGATCCTGGGGATCATCGCGCTCGTACGGGCCAACGCGCTGCCGACGCACCCGGGACGCGGAATGTCGATTGCCGGGGTTTGCTGCTCGGGTGCGAGCCTGCTGCTCTTCCCGATCATGCTGGCGATCATGCTGCCATCGTTGTCGCGCGCGAGAGAGATCACGAAGCGGGCCGTGTGCGCGTCGAACCTGCGCGGGATCGGGCAGGGACTGAAGGTCTACGCCAACGACAATCTTGACTGGTATCCGGTAACGCCGTTCAGCGAGCCGGCGACCGCACTGGGCAGCGCGATGGAAGTGGACTTCATCGGCCAAATGGGCGCTCATCTGACCGAGCCGCCGGCACCAGAGCATTACGCGGCCGTACATCCCAGCCGATCGCTCTTCCTGCTCGTCAGCGACGGCAGTTGCACACCCAAGCAATTCACCTGCCCGAGCTCCGGCGATGCCGAAGACGACCTGCGGAACCAAAGCGGCGGAATCGCGACGGCTGCTCAGCCGGGCGCGAATCGCTTCGATTTCCGCGGCTATCCGTTCCTCAGCTACGGCTATCAGCTACCATTTGGCCCGCATGCGCGGCCGAACGAAAACCTCGACCCGCGAACCGCCATCATGGCGGACAAGGGGCCGTTCTTTGACGCCGGCGCGCCGACCGCGACCGGCGCGGTACCTGACGCCGCGAAGGCCTCATTTCCGCCCGGCTCGATGGTCGTCCTCCCCGGCGCCGCCGACGCCCAGGCTGTGGCGCGACTCAAAGACAAGGACTGGCAGCGCTACAATAGCCCAAACCACGGCGGCGAAGGTCAGAACGTGCTCTTCAAGGACGGGCATGTTGCGTTCGTGAAGAAGCCGATCGTGGGAGTGGACAACGACAACATCTACACCCAGCAAAGCGGCTTTACGCTCGAACAGATTCTGCTCGGCCGCGCGCCGCGCGACCGCGCGGGGCCGTTGACCGAGACGGATTCGATCATCGTGCCGTAGAAAAAAAACGGGCACAGGCACCGCGGGAAGGCCTTTCGTGCGAACCAGACGTGGCCGGCGCGGTCCGCCGCGGCGGACAGTCCCCGTTTTTTTGTGCTATGAATCCGCCGCGCGCTCCAGCCAGATTCCCTCCGCGGCTTCGAGCTCGTTCTTCAAAACCTCGTACTCCGCCCGTAGCTCGGTGACCGCGGCGGCGTCGCGGTATACCCGCGGATCGCCGAAACGCTCGAGGACCTTGGTCAGCCGCCCTTCGCGCTCGGCGATGTAGGCTTCCAACTCGTCCAGCGTCAGCTTGACCAGCGGCGAACGCTGCACGGCGGGCTTTGCTGCTTTCCGTTTGCCGCGCACGGCCGGCACGGCCGTGGCACCCCTGGAACCGCGGGACGCGGCACGGGCGGCCTCTTCCGCCGCCCGGGCCTGCTCCACCTGCGCGATGTAGTACGAGTAGTTACCGTGATAGAGCTGGACGCTCTCCGGCCGCATGACGAGCAGCTTGTCCACGATCTGGTCGAGGAAATAGCGGTCGTGGCTGACCGTGACGACGGTGCCGCCGAAGTCGAGCAGCGCCTCCTCCAGGGCCTCGCGCGCGGGAATGTCCAGGTGGTTCGTGGGCTCGTCGAGGATGAGCACCTCGGGCGCGCTCAGGATCAGCTTCATGAAGCGCACCCGCGACTGCTCGCCGCCCGAGAGCTGCCCGAGCTTCTTGAACGCGTCGTCGCCGGTGAACAGGAAACGGGCCGCGTAGTTCCGCCCATCGCGCTCGAGGAAGTCCGACCGCAGCGCGCAGATCTCCTGCACGACGGTGCGGTCCGGGTCAAGGGCCGCGGGTTCCTGCTCGAAATACCCGCTGCGCACCGCCGGCACGACGTAAACGCTGCCCGCATCCGGGCGAACCTGGCCGAGCAGAATCCGCAGCAGCGTCGTCTTGCCGGTGCCGTTCGGGCCCGTGATGCCCAGCCGCTCGCCAGCGTACATAGTCAGGTCTAGATCAGAGAACAAGACCTTCTCGCCATAGTGCTTGCGGAGCCCCTCAACCCGGACCAGCTCTTTGCCGCGTTGCGTCTTGCGGCCCGGGTCGGTGAAGCGTACCCGCAGCGCCCGCTGCTCAGCAGGTTTCTCGTGCGTGAACTCGCCGGCCGCCAGACGGCGCTCCATCCGCGTGCGCCGCCCCTTGGCGACGTTCGTGCGCTGCGAGGCGATGTGCTTGGCAATAAAGGCCTGTTCCTTCGCGAGGAACGCCTGGTCCTGCTGGTACTGCCGGAGAGCCGTCAGCCGGCGTATCTCGCGGGCCTCCACGAATGCCGAGTAGTTGCCCGGGTACGAATGCACCTGGCCGCCCATGCTGCCCGCGACGACCTCGATCGTGCGCTCCGCCAGGCGGTCGAGCAGGTACCGGTCGTGCGAGATGATCACGGCGCCGCCATGGTGGCCGACAAGGAACTTCTCGAGCCACCGGACGGCATCGATGTCCAGATGGTTCGTCGGTTCGTCCAGGAGCAGGAAGGGCTGACTGTCGGGAGCACCGGCCGCCGCACGGAAGAGCAGCTTCGCCAGCGCGGCGCGGCATTTCTGGCCGCCGGACAGGGCGGCGACGGGTAGCTCGTAGTCCGCAGGCAGGAAACCGAGCCCGCCGAGGACCTCGTTCAAGCGCTGTTCGAGCTGGTACCCGCCGGCCGCCTCGAAACGGGCGCGCAGCCGGTCGTACTGTGCCATCAGGCCGTGGACGTGGGCCGTATCGTGCTCGGCCGCGATCGCCTCAGAATGGGCCTCCAGCTTACGTTCGAGTGCGGTCAGGTCGGCAAACGCGGCGATGACCGCGGCGTGCAAGGTCGTACCGGCAGCAATGTCGGGTTCCTGGGGCAGGTAGGCCACCTCCAGTCCCTTCGAACGCGTGACGGTGCCGCTATCGGGGGCAAGCTCGCCCGCGATCAGGCGAAAGAGCGTGGTCTTTCCGACGCCGTTAGCCCCGACCAGCGCCGCGACCTGGCCCGTGTGCAGCTCGAGCGAAACGTCTTCCAGTACGACCTGTGGGCCGAACTGCTTCGACACGTTCTGTAGGCGAACCGAGCCCATGCAGACATGGTAGCAGGTCGTCCGCGGCGGGCGAAACGGAGCCGGGCCGGGGTCGCCGGCGCCGGGTGACGCGGCGCGCTCAAAACGTCGGAAGTTGTCGGGCCGGTGGACAGCCGCTGCAACATGATTGAGGTTACTGATGACGAATCGTCGCCTACGATCAGGGCGATTCGCGATATCGGCCGTTTGGCTCGAAAGGAGTTTTGCATGCGCGCGACTGGCGACCGTCGATGGCTGTGGTTGTCTGCGACCCTGATTCTGGCAGCCGGCGTACTGGCACTCCCGGCCCGCGCCGACCGGCGACCCCACGCCGGCATGATGCGCTACCCCGACGTGAGCACCACGCAGATCGTGTTCGCGTACCGCAACGACCTGTGGCTCGTGCCGCGTGACGGGGGCGAGGCGGTCCCGCTGGCCGGCCCGCCGGGCGGCGAGTCGTTCCCGCGCTTCAGCCCGGACGGCAAGACCGTCGCGTTCGTGGGCAGCTACGACGGCAGTCCCGATCTTTATACGATTCCAGTCGAGGGCGGCGTGCCGTTTCGGGTGACGCACCACCCCGGCGGTGAGTTCCTGTGCGACTGGACGCCGGACGGACAGCGCCTGTTGTTCTTCGCCAGCGGCTACGCCGGCCTCGCCCGGCAGGATCAGCTCCTGACTGCCCCGGCCGGCGGCGGTTTGCCGGAGAAGCTCCCGGTGCCATATGGCTGCATGGGGGCCATCAGCCCGGACGGGGTGTGGCTGGCTTACACGCCGAACACGCGGGATTTCGCCACCTGGAAGCGTTACCGGGGCGGCATGGCGGCGGACATCTGGCTGTTCAACCTGCGCGACCACACGTCGAAGCGGGTGACGGACTGGGAAGGAACGGACACGCAACCGATGTGGCATGGCGACCGGCTCTACTACCTGAGCGACGAGGGCGCGAGCCACCGCCTGAACATCTGGGTTTATGACACCAAGACCGGGAAGCGCGCGCAGGTCACGGAGTTCACTGACTTCGACGTCAAGTGGCCGGCGATCGGGCCGGGTCCGAAGGGTGAGGGCGAGATCGTCTTCCAGAACGGCGCCGAGCTGCGCCTGCTCGACCTGGCGACGCGCAAGAGCCGGGTGGTCGAGGTCACCGTGCCTGGAGATCTCCCGACGATCCGTCCGCAGCGCGTTAACGTGCGCGACAACATCGCAAGCGGCGACATCTCGCCCAGCGGCAAGCGCGCCGTGTTCGAGGCCCGCGGGGACATCTGGACCGTCCCGGCCCAGAAGGGCTCGCCGCGGAACCTGACCCGCACGAGCGGCGTGGCCGAGCGCTACCCGGCGTGGAGCCCGGACGGGAAGTGGATCGTCTACCTCTCCGATCAGACCGGTGAGTACGAGCTGTACCTGACGCGCTCCGACGGCCGGGGCGAACCGCAGCAACTGACGCACGATGGGCACATGTTCCGCTACAACCCGAATTGGTCGCCCGACTCGAAGCACATTTTGTTCACCGACAAGACCGGTGCGCTGTGGCTGTACACGCTCGCTGAGGGTAGCGCGAGCGTCTCGCCCGCGGCGGAGGCCGAAGCGACGAAGGAAGAGGAGCAGGCCGGGAATGAGGAGAGCACGGAGGGGGCCAAGAAAGAGGGTGAGCTGAAGCTCATTGACGTCGACCCCTGGGCCACGCCGCCGCAAGCGAGTTGGGCGCGCGACTCAAACTGGATCGTGTACGCACGTAACAACGACGCCCAGCAGACCGCCATCTGGCTGTACTCGCTGCCCACGGGCGAGAAGCACCAGGTGACGACCGGCACCTTCAACGACACCTGGCCGACATTCGACCGCAAGGGCGAGTACCTGTTCTTCGCGAGCAACCGGGACTTCCGACAGCCCATTTACGACGACATCGGACACGCGTTTGTCTACACGGACACCGATACGCTCGTCGTCGTGCCGCTGCGCGACAAGGTCGGCTCGCCGTGGGCACCCAAGAGTGATGAGGAGTCCTGGAAGGACGAGAAGAAAGACAAGGACCAGGCCAAGGACAAGGAGAAGGACAAAGAGCCGGGCAAGGAGAAGGACGAATCCAACAAGCCCGCTTCGGAATCGCTGACGCCGGAGTCCGAGCCCGAAGCGCAGGCGGGGGCTGCGGACGTTGAGGCCGGGACGACCAAGCCGGCCGAGAACGCTGAGAAAAAGGCCGACGAGAAGAAAGCGGAGGAAAAGAAGCCGGTCGAGATCGCGTTGGACGGCTTCGAGCAGCGTGCGATCACGCTGCCGGTCAAGTCGGGTTCGTTCACTCATCTCGCGGTCAACGCGGACGGCAAGCTGCTCTATGTGCGCGGGGCGGCGCGCGGCACGCACGGATCGCCGGCGATCAAGCTCTTCGACCTGACTGACGAGAAGAAGGAAGAGAAGACCGTCATCGACGGGGCGGGCGCCTTCGGCATCTCGGCGGACGGCAAGAAGCTGCTCGTCATCAAGGACAACATCTATGCGATTGTCGACAGCGGCCCGGACCAGAAGCTCGACAAGCCGCTGCCCCTGGACGGCCTGGTGGCCGCGATCAACCCGCGCGAGGAATGGCGGCAGCTCTTCCTCGAAGCCTGGCGGATTCAGCGGGACTTTTTCTACGATCCCAACATGCACGGCGTGGACTGGCCGGCGATGCGCGATCATTACATCAAGATGCTCGACGACTGCGTGTCGCGGGCCGACGTCAGCTACGTCCTCCGCGAGCTGATTGCCGAGCTCAACGTCGGGCATGCGTATTACTTCGGCGGCGAGTCGGGCAGCGAGCCCTCCGTGCCGTGCGGCATGCTCGGCACTGATTTCGAGGTGGCCGACGGCGCCTACCGGATCAAGAAGATCATCGGTGGCGGCCCGTGGGACCTCGACGCACGCGGCCCGCTCGCCCGGCCCGGGATCGACATCAAGGAGGGCGACTACCTGCTGGCGGTGAACGGCGTGCCACTGGACACGACGCAGGATCCCTGGGCGGCGTTCCAGGGCCTGCCGCCCGGCCGCACCGTCACGCTGACCGTCAGCGACAAGCCCACGTTGGAAATGCCGACCGGTCCGCCGCCCACCGGCGAGACGAAGAAGGAGGCCCAGGGCGAAAAGAAGGAGAAGCCTGCGGGTGAGGACAAAGCGGATGATCCGAGTGGCGACCAGGAAAGCTCCGGGACCGGCCAGCGCGACGTTCTCGTCACTCTCGTTAGCCCCTCCGCCGAAAGGGACCTTCGGTACCGCGCGTGGGTCGAGCGGAACCGCGCCTACGTTGAAGAGAAGACCAGCGGCCAGGTGGGTTACATCTACGTGCCCGACACCGGCACCGATGGCCAGAACGAGCTCTTCCGGCAGTTCTACGGCCAGCGCACCAAGGCGGCTCTGATCATCGACGAGCGCTGGAACGGCGGCGGGCAAATTCCGCACCGCTTCATCGAGCTGCTCAATCGCCCCGTCACCAACTACTGGGCCCTGCGTGACGGCCGCGACTGGCCCAGCCCGGAGGACGCGCAGCAGGGGCCGAAGTGCATGTTGATCAACGGCTGCGCCGGGTCGGGCGGCGACGCGTTCCCGTGGTACTTCCGGCAGGCGAAGCTCGGCAAGCTCATCGGCATGCGAACGTGGGGCGGCTTGGTTGGCATCAGCGGCAACCCCAGCCTCATCGACGGCGCGGTCGTCACCGTGCCCCGGTTCGCGTTCTACAAGCTCGACGGCACCTGGGCCGTCGAAGGCCACGGCGTCGACCCCGACATCGAGGTCATCGACGATCCGGCTTTGATGGTCGACGGCGGCGACCCGCAACTCGACCAGGCGGTTGAGCTGATGCAAAGCGAGATTGAGAAGCACCCGTTTGTGCCGCCGAAGCGGCCACCGTATCCCGATCGCAGTGGCATGGGCATTCCGGTGAAAGACCGATAACGCACGGAGCGGTGCCGCATAAGCGGCCGACTGGCCCCCGCACGTCACGGCGCGGGAGCCGGTGCGCGTAACTCGGCGAGCCGTGGCCGCTACGACGGCGGTCACGGCTCGCACTGTTGACAGACTCAGGCGCAGCCGGGAAAAGGACCGTCCGTGTGTGCTATACCGGCGCGCGGTGATACACCTGGAGAGCCTCTCCCATGAAACGTAACTGGTCCATTGTGTGCCTGCTGGTCATGAGCATCACCTCGTTTGGGAGTGCCCAGACCGGTGACGCCCTGGATGAAGCGCTCGGTCTCGTCGGACTGCGGCGCGCCGATCTGGGTTGGCAGCCGAAGGACTGGTGGCCGCGCTGGCCCGACGTGCCCTATAAGCTCCGCGCCTTCGACGCGCTCTTCGCCGAGCCGCTCGACAGCATCGCCTACGCCCGCGCGCTCGCCGGGGCCGCGTGGGACAAGCTTGATCCGGCGGCGCTGGACAAGGAGAACGGACGTGGCGCGCGGGCCCTGTTCGAAGCGGTGCAGCGGCTGGGCATCGACCCGAAGTTCGGGGGTTTCCGCGGCTACACGGCGAACGTGCTCGCGCCGGAGATGCCGCTCGACAAAGCCATCGTGGAGCTCTATCGCGCCTCCCACCGCACGACGCGGCCGGACACGTTCGGCATGGAGCTCCCCTATCCGCGGATCGAGGAGCAACTGGCGGAGCGCGTGAAGCTGCTTCCGGAGGGTGTCAGCCCGATCCTCGGGCAGCTCGTGCTGAACATCGCCGACGCGCACTATTGGGCCGAGCTGGCGTTCCACAAGGTGGACGGGAATGACCGCCGGGTGGTCGCAACGCGGCTCAGCGTTGGCGAGGAGATGATCGACGCGTGGGACTACTGCCCGCCGATCGACGACGTGGCCCGGAGCTGGGACGAGGCGTCTATGTGGTACGCGGCGCAGAAGTGCGTCGATGCCCTGGACCTCGCCCGCATCGCACTCAAGAAACTCGAGCTGCGGGACGTACCGGACTTCGCGTTCGACTGGGATTCACCCTGGGGCTGGATTCGCATCCGCGGCGGCGCAAACGACGTCGTGGACGGTACCGATGCGCTGCTCATCGTCGACCTGGGCGGCGATGACGCCTACACTGGCGGCGTGGCCGCCTCGACCGCCGAACGCCCGATCGGTCTGCTACTCGACCTGGCCGGCGACGACGTGTACACGTCGGACGTGCCCGCGCAGGGCGCCGGGTTATGCGGCGTCGGCGTTCTGATCGATGCGGCGGGCAACGATCGGTACGAAGCCCGGCATTACGCGCAGGGCGTCGGCCAATTCGGCTTGGGGGTGCTGGCCGACCTCGATGGCAACGACACCTACTTCGACCGGTATAGCGGCCAGGGCTGCGGGTACTTCGGCATCGGGCTGCTGTTCGACGTCGCCGGCAATGATCGGTATACGATCTACGCCGACGGGCAAGGGCTGGGCGGCGTCGCCGGGGTGGGCGTGCTCGCCGACCGCACCGGCAACGACCGCTACACCGCGGTCCGCGAACACTCCGTCACCAGCCGGCCTTCTTACCACTCCCCCAATCTCGACGTGGGCGTCTCCAACGCACAGGGCTGCGGGATGGGTCGCCGCGGCGACGGGGCCGACGGGCACTCGTGGGCCGGCGGCCTCGGCGCGCTGCTCGACGGCGCGGGCGACGATGTCTACACCGCCGGCAACTGGAGCATGGGCAGCGGCTACTGGTTCGGCGTCGGCATCCTGCACGACCGCGCCGGGAATGACCAGTATCACGGTGTGGCCTGGTCGCAGGGCGCAGGCGCGCATTTCTGCATCGGCGTGCTCGTCGACGAGGCCGGCGACGACCAGCATCTTTCTGAGGCGAACTCCCACCTCAGCTTGGCTGCCGCCCACGATTTCACCATCGGCATTCTGCTCGACGTGGCCGGCAACGATCTGTACAGCGTGGACAGCAGCGGCCTGGCGTTCTCGATCAACCGCAGCATCGCCCTGCTGATGGACCTCGGCGGCGACGACGTGTACAAGACCGACCTCAAGCAGCACGAAGAGAAGAAGCAGCCGCCCCGCCCGGGCAGTGCCATCAATGATCCCGGGTTCCGCGCGCGTGGCGTGACGAGCTATTTCGCCGACACGACCTCGCTGGCGCTGTTCCTCGACGTGGGCGGCAACGATACGTACTGGGGCGACCTCCAGAACGACTCGCACTCGCTCGATCCGCCGGACTCGCCGAACTGGGCGGACCGCAACTTCAGTGTGGGCGTCGACCGGGCGGACGGGGCGGTCGACTTCACGCCGCGGCCGGTGCGGCCACCGACGGGGCCGCCGGTCTCACCGACAGAATCACACCGGCCGTAGCACCGGTCGCCGCCAGGGCCAGCACGACGAGCAGCCACTCCAAGGGTTCGGTCAAGGCCCGGTCTTTGAGAAACGCAGCGTGCTGCCCGGCCAGACGCTCGTGGAGCGACGGGGCGCTGGCGCGCTGCGCCGGCGCCAGCGACGCGCGCCAGGATTCGTATTGCGGCGCGACCAGCCGTTCGTACCGCGTAAAGGCGGTGGGCGTCGTGCGCATCCAGCTCTGCCAGCTCACCTGCGCGGTGGCGACGACAACGAGCACGATCAGGATCGGCCAGAAGCGGCGCCACATCAACGTGGCGGCGATGAGGAACGGCAGCCCGAGCAGGATGTAACGCTCATGGACGCGCGTCGGCAGCATGACCGCGGCCAGCAAGACCCACAGCGTCCAGAGCAGCAGCCCGCGCGTGTCTCTGCGCCAGCGGTAGCACGCCCAGACAAACCCCGCAAGGAGCGCGGCCGCGAGGAGCCCGCGGCCCCATACGTCCTTCGCGACGCCGAGCCACGTCCCCGTCACGTCGTCGCTGCCGCCGCTTAACAGATCGGCGTACCACAGGTTGAACGCCATCAGCGTGGTCTGCGGGAACTCCGTGGCCAGGTTCTGCACGTAGCTCTGTCGCCACCACGCCAACCCGCTGCTGAGCGTGAATGGCAGCGCGATGAGCAGCGCGGTCGCCGCGGAAACGCCTAAGGCAACCAGCGGTTTCCACAGCGGCCGCCGCATGGCCAACGCCAACACCCACACCGGCAGGAAGAGCACCGCGTGGGGCTTCAGCATCGCCGCGACGCCAAACAGTACGCCCGCGAGAAGCCAGCGCGACCCGAGCATGGCCCAGACCATCCATACGCCGGCGGCGAGCAGAGCGGTGTCCGTCTGTCCCCACACGGCGGTCACCCACCAGAACGGCGGGGCGAGGAGCGCCACGACGTAAGCGATCCGGGCGGGCCGGCCCGGCTTGTACCGGTGGACGATCGCGGCGCAGCCGGCCGCCAGCAGCAGGTCCGCCACGATGCTCCAGCTCGCAAACACCGCCCGTGACGTGAGGGTATTGATCAATCGGTCCGCGCTGACGAGCTTGAATACCGCCCCCGCCGTGGCGGTGAGATAGACCGTCAACGGCGGATACACGCACAGGCGGTCGAAGTCGCGCTGCTGCGTGATCCAGCGATCGCCGGACCAGAGGCGCAGGTTCCAGGGCGGCGGCGGACGGTCGTAGAGCGTAAGCACGCCGCGATCGGTCGCCTGGATGCCCCACCGCACCAGGTCGTCATGGTCGTATGGGTCGCCGTAGCGCGGGCTGAGCGGCAGCAACGCCAGGCGTAGCACCAGCCCGACGCACGTGGCCGCGATCCAGAAGCCGGCACTGGTGCTGGGGCGCGGCGCCGACACTTCCGCGGCGCTGCCCGCGCGCTCCGTCGGACTGGTCCGGTGTGTGCGGCCGTGGGTCATGGCGTCGGATTATCCGGCGTACGGCCGTGAGTCCGCAACTCGGGCTGCGACCTCAGTGCCCAGCGAGATCCTTCTTAAACAGGACCCGGCCCGCGACAACGGCGGCACGTGCCCGAATTACGCGCATCACTCCGGGTAAACAAAGTGCATCGGCATCTGCACGTCCGGGTGCAGGCTTTGCTTGACGGGGCAAGTCTCGGCCGCCCGTTCCAGCCGCGCGCGGTCGTCGGCGGGCCAGTGTCGCCCGGGCGGCAGCGTGATCGTGACTTTCAGCGCCCCGATCCGGCGGACCGGGACAGCGATCATCTCCTTGACGACGTGGACGCGGGTGCCGCGGATATCCCAACCGTGGCGCTCGGCGACCTTGCCCATGATGGTCACCAGGCAGGTGCCCAGGGCGGTCGCGACGAGGTCGGTGGGGGAGAAGGCAGCGCCCTTGCCGCCATTGTCAACCGGAGCATCGGTGGTCAACGTGCTTCTCGAGGGTCCGTGCGTCGCTTGGCAGCGCAAGTCGCCGGTGTAGGCGATGTCGATCTCGACCGCCATAAGAGCCTCCTCCTGCGCGGCCACATTTGGCCCGGAGGGAGCATAGCACGGTCCCGGTTCTCCGGCGAGCTTGGGTGCGAAGACAGGTTGCCAGACAGGGACCCAAGGGTCGGATAATACAGGCCGCCGGCGAGCGGCGGGCAAAGGCTGCCAAGATCGCCAGTTGTATGCACCCCCCTTTTGGCGATGTTGGTTATGGGACGGATGCCTGAAAGGAGGGTTCGGGGTTCTGGGTTCACAGTTCATGCAGAGCGGCAGGCCATTGGCCTGCCCTACGTTCCGGGTTCGTCGGACGGCGACGTCGCCGGGCAGGGTGGCGCCGCCGTGCGTGCGCGGGGTCTCGGGAGAAGGATTGCACAAGGATCGATCGGAGGCAAGGCGTGGGGCGGGAGTTGGCGGTGGCGGGCGGGAATAAGCGAAACCTGGCGGGGAAGAGCGCATATCGAGATTAGTCGGGTCCGGGAACCGGACTACTTGGGTCAGCGCGTGGCGGCGACGCGTGGGGCCTTCGGCGCTGGGATGAGCCAGGGAAGGGCGTCGTCCGGCGCTAATCACGGCGTCGCCGAAGCAGGAAACTCACGGGCGTCGGACCGAGTCGATCAGTTGCTGATTGACAGTCGTCCGCTCGTCACACGCGTCCCAAAGCTCGCGGTGCGGTTGGTGAACGGTGAAGTGATACAGGTGCACGAGTACGCCTTCCTCGCGGGCAATCTGCACGGCTGGCAGGAAATCACTATCGCCGGCCACCAACACGGCGGTGGATATCAGTCGTTTCGTGCTGAGTTGCACGAGGTCCACGCCGAGCATGATATCGACGCGCTTCTGCACGAAGATCGGCCGTCCGTCGTCGCCGGTGCCGCGGAAGGCGAGCTTTCCGAGACGGACCTCGAAGCGCGGCAAACGCTTGAGCTGGCTGACAAACGACTGCATCCGACCGAACCGCTCCGCCTCCTGCTGCGTCGGCGGGTCTGACTGGTAGGGCAAGCAGTGGTAGTAGTAGGTTCGCAGGATTTCGCGACCGCCTGCAAGAACCTGAGCCAGCCGATGAAAGTCGAGGCGTGCCGCCCCAAATTCATCACGCAGGCCGTAGTCCAGGTACGCCCCATCCAAAAAAATCGCCACTCGGTCCATGCCGACCTCCCGACCGCAGAATGAGAAGAGCGACCGGCGAATGTTGTCGTCGATCGCTCAGCAATTGTGACCTGGCATCCCGCAGAACGCCAGGGCGTATTCTCTCTTAATAATACATCGGAATGGCAGACCAGGGTAGGGAAATCGGATGAGAAAAACGAGCCCGATCGTGCCCGGTTTCGCAAGTCGTTTTGTGCGATCAACTTACAGTCGGTCGCGTTCTCGCGGCCGGCCAAAACCCGCTCGCCGTGGAGTAAGCGGCTAGACTCGGTCCCGTGTCGATTCGTGGGACGCTGTCGCGTGCGGCACTCGTGTCCGCCGCTACTCCACCTCCGAGATGATCTGCTTCGGGTCCCGTGGGGCGAGGGTTTGGCGGGTGCAATCCATGACGAGGTCTAGGTCTGCGAGGACGATCGCGCCGAGGAGCGCCGAATCGCGGTCGGGCTCCACGATGGCGTTGAAAACACCGCTCCGGCCACCCCAGCTCAGGCTCACGCCGCCCACCATTGGCCGCTGGGCGGTGCGTCCGTCAGCATACCGCACGCCGGCTTGACCGGTCGTCGGCAACCCCAACTGCTGGGCGGCGAACTCGGGGATGACCAGCCGTGCCGCCCCCGTATCCACGACGGCCCGCACGTTCATACGCCGGACTCGGTCGATTGGCAGGCGTCCGCGCCGGACGTCGGCCAGATCATCGTAATTCGCCAACTCCACATCCACCGAAAAGCGCCCCATGATCTCGCCCTTTGCGCTGACCATCGTTCTTCTCCCGACGCGCCGCAGGCCCCTCACACTTCTATTCTACCCGGGCGCTTGTCGAAGGTGTATACCTCGCCGTCCGCGTCGATCGTGACAGTGTCGCCGGGGGCGAAATCGCCGTGGAGGATGCGACGGGCGAGCGGGTTCTCGAGTTGCTGCTGGATCAGGCGCTTCAGCGGGCGGGCGCCGTAGACGGGGTCGTAGCCGTCGGTCGCGAGCTGGTCCTTGGCCTGGTTGGTGACGAGCAGTTTCAGGCCCACCGGCTGAGAGCCGGTGCCACACTCCGTTCCGCCGGCGAGGCGCTGCTGGAGGATCGCCACCTGCCGGTCCACGATGCCGCGCAGGTCCGCGCGCGACAGGCGGTGGAAGACCACGACCTCGTCGATGCGGTTGAGGAACTCGGGACGGAAGTGGCGCTTGAGCTCTTCCTTGACTTTCAGCTCGATTTCGAGGTCTATGGCCGACGAGGCGTCGGCCGGTACGCCGCTACGGCCAACAGGGGCGTCGGCCGCTACATTCCCACGTCGGCCACGGGGGGCCGAGGCTACATCCGGACGGCCGGTACGGAGCCCGGCCGCTGCATCGGCGCCGGACATAGCGGCGATCAGCTCGCTGCCGATGTTGCTCGTCATGGCGATGATCGTGTTTTTGAAGTCGACCGTGCGGCCGTGGCCGTCGGTCAGCCGGCCATCGTCCAGCACCTGAAGCAGCACATTGAACACGTCACGGTGGGCCTTCTCGATCTCGTCGAGCAAGATCACGCTGTACGGGCGGCGATGCACGGCCTCGGTCAGCCGGCCGCCTTCCTCATAGCCGACATAGCCCGGCGGCGCACCAATCAGCCGGGCGACGCTATGCTGCTCCATGAACTCGCTCATGTCGATGCGGACGAAGGCGGACTCGTCGTCGAACAGGAACTGGGCCAGCGCCTTGCACAGCTCGGTCTTGCCGACGCCGGTCGGGCCAAGAAAGAGGAACGAGCCGATTGGGCGATGCGGGTCGCCGAGGCCGGCCCGCGAGCGGCGCACCGCGTCGGAGACGGCCCGCACGGCCTCGTCCTGACCGACGACACGGGCGTGCAGCCGCTCCTCCATCTTCATGAGCTTTTCTTTCTCGCCCTCGAGCATCCGCGACACCGGGACGCCGGTCCATTTGCTGACGACTTCGGCGACCTCCTCGGCGGTGACCTCCTCGCGCAATAGCCCGCCGCCGCTCTGGTGCAGCGCGGTCAGCCGCGACTCGCGTGCGCCGAGGTCTTTCTCGAGCGCCGGCAACTCGCCGTAGCGGATGCGCGCCGCCGCTTCGAGGTTCCCACGGCGCTGCGCCTCATCGAGCTCGGCCTGCTTGGCGGTAAGCTGCTGCTTGAGCGACTTGATGGCCTCGATGGCAGCCTTCTCGTTCTCCCACTGCGCGGTCAGGAGGCGGTTGCGCTCCTGTAGCTCGGCGAGCTCCTTCTGGTTCAGCTCGAGCTGCCGCTTGCTGCCCGCGTCGCGCTCCTTCTTCAGCGCCTCGCGCTCGATCTCGAGCTGCATGATCCGCCGGCGCAGCTCGTCCAGCTCGCCCGGCAGCGAGTCGTTCTCGATGCGCAGCCGCGACGCCGCCTCGTCGATCAGGTCGATCGCCTTGTCGGGCAGGTGGCGGTCGCTGATGTAGCGGTGCGAGAGCGTGGCGGCGGCGACCAGCGCCGCGTCCTGGATGCGTACGCCGTGGTGCGCGTCATAGCGGGGCTTGAGACCGCGGAGAATCGCGATCGTATCCTCGACCGTCGGCTCGCCGACGTAGATTGGCTGGAACCGCCGCTCGAGCGCCTTGTCCTTCTCGACGTTCTTGCGGTACTCGTCGAGCGTGGTCGCGCCGATGCAGCGCAGCTCGCCGCGGGCGAGCGCGGGCTTGAGCAGGTTGCCGGCATCGACCGCACCCTCGGCCCGGCCCGCCCCGACAACAGTGTGCAGCTCGTCGATGAACAGGATGACCTGGCCGGCGGACTGCACGACGGCCTGCACGACCGCCTTGAGCCGCTCCTCGAACTCGCCGCGGTACTTCGCGCCGGCGATCAGCGTGCCCATGTCGAGCGCGACGACCTTCTTGTCCTTCAACGTCTGGGGTACGTCGCCGGCCAGAATCCGCTGCGCGAGCCCCTCGACGATGGCCGTCTTGCCCACGCCGGCCTCGCCGATGAGCACCGGGTTGTTCTTGGTCCGGCGGGCGAGGACCTGCATGACGCGGCGGATTTCCTCGTCGCGGCCGATGACGGGGTCGAGCTTGCCCTGACGAGCCATCTCGACCAGGTCGCGGCCGTAGCGCTCGAGCGGCTGGTACGTGCTCTCGGGGCTGGGTGTGGTCACGCTGGCGCTGCCGCGAACTTCCTTGAGGGCGGCGAGGATGTCGTCTTTCCGCGCGGCGTTTAGACGCAGAATCTCCTTGGCGTCGCTGTCCACGTCCGTGAGGGCCAGGAGCAGGTGCTCGACGGAGGTGTACTGGTCCTGCATCCGGCGGGCTTCCTTCTCCGCCGCGCCGAGCACGTCCACGAACGTCCGATGGGCAGTCAGTGAGCCGCCGGCCTGCTTCGGGAGGCGCTGGAGCTCGGACTCAACCATGGAGCGGATCTGGCCAACGTGAGCGCCGGCCTTCTCGAGGATCGGCGTGATGATCCCACCGTTGCTATCCGCTTCGGACGAAACAAGGGCCGCGAGCAGGTGCAGCGGGGCCAGCTCGGGGTGGCCGGCACTCTGGGCCGACTGCTGGGCTCGCTGGACCGCCTCGGCGGCCTTGATTGTGAATTTGTCCAGGTTCATGCGTATTGACCTCGGGCCGGGTTCAGCCCGGCCGCACATGATCGTGCACGCGGTGTACCATTGCGTCACAGTCTGTAACTGACTGTCGAATAAATCGTTGCGCGCATTTCCAGCTGCGGGCGCGTCTGCCACAATGGCAGCCGGGACCGCGCGATTGCGACAATGACCGACTTGATCGCCAACGGGCCGGATGCGACGGGTGGCTACGGCGCTGGTCGCGACTGGGTCGCCCTGAGCTGGTCGACCTCGCGCAGCACCTGGCGCGTGTCTTCGCGGCCCGGACTCAAGGCCAGCGCTTTGCGGAAGCACTCGGCGGCTTCATCCAGCCGGCCCGACTTGAGATTCAGCAGGCCGGCGTCATGCCAGGTGGGCGCATTGTCCGGACTCAGCGCCAGGGACCGCCGCAGGCTGGCGCGCGCCTGCTCCACGTCGCCCAGCTCGGCTTCGACCACGCCGAGACGGTGATACGCATCCGCGTCATCGGGCATGATCTGCAATGCGCGCGTGAATTGCGCCCGTGCCTCCGGCCAGCGGCCGGTTCGCATAAGGAGGTCCGCATAGGCGGCGTGCAGTCCGGCATCCGCCGGGGCCACCTGCACCGCTCGATCGAGAAGCTGGGCGGCTTCGCCCAGTTGACCCTGGGCCTGCTTGGTCTTCGCCAGCAGCCCGAGCAGCGTACCGTCGGCCGAATCACGCTCAAGCGCGCGGGCGAGGACCTGCTCGGCCTCGACGAACCGGCGCTGCTGAAACAGGCTCTCGGCGATGCGCCCCGGGAGGCCCACATTGTCCGGCTCCACCGCCCGCGCCCGCTCATACTCTGCCAGGGCCTCGCTGAAACGCCCCAAGCCGCTCAAGAGGTCGCCCAAGTTGATGTGCGCCGCGGCGTCGTTGGGTTTGGCGCGCAGCACGCGGCGCCACAGGTTCGCTGCGGCATCCGCCTGGCCCTGCTGCTTCAACGCCGCCCCCACGTTGAACAGCGCGTAAGTGGGATCGGCAAAATCGACGCCGAGCGCCCGGTTGACCGGGCCAAGCGCCATACCGGCGGCGAGCGACAGCGCCACCGGAACCGCCTTTCGCCACGCAGTGCGTCGACGCAGCGCGGGCGCGATGCACGACGCGGCACTGACGACAATGACCGGGACGGCGAGCACGCGGTAGCGCGCCGAATACCAGAACAGCAGCGTGACGAGCAACGGGAGCAAGAACAGGGTCCATTCGGGGGCGTGGACAACGGGGCGCCTCAGCATCAGCACCAGACCGAGGAGCGCCGGCCCGATCAGCCACGGCACCGGCACCGGCGCGAGTCGCAGCCAGGGGTTCAGGCCAAAGGCGACCTCGGTGGCCGGTTGATAGATGTCGCCGTAGTTGCGCCAGGACAGGAACATGTACAGTTTGCGGGCAAAGAGCTCGAGGGCGCCGAGTGGATTCGAGCGCCAGAAGTCGACCACCTGGTTCCGATAGTGGCGGTCGACGTCCGCCCAGCTTCCAGTCTTGCCCGTGGCCACCGCGTACTGCTTGGCAGCCTCCCGGAACATGTCGCCGCGCCCGGTGGTGATGTTCGGGAGGGGCGTGAAGCCGCCCGTTGAAGTGGCCTGATTACCCACGCGCAGGTTGATCCCGCTCACGGCCTGGATGAAAAAGAGGTTCCCACTGACGTACCAGTTGTGCAGCGTGGCGGGAGTAATGAGGAGCCCCGCCAGGGCGAGCGGCAGGACCGCGCGCAGCGCGTCAGCCGCGCGGTGCCGCGAGTGCCAGAATAGCCAGGGGACCACCGCTATCGCCAACACCATCGCGGGCGGGTACGACAGGCACAGCAGGCCGATGGCGGCGCCGAGGGCGAGATGGCGCCCGAGCGAGGGAACCTGTTGAATCCTAATGAGCTGGAGGTAAACGGTTGCCACTAACACAACCTGGAGGGAACAGGTCAGAATCCGCAGGGAGAAGGAAGCGGGGTCCTCCAGGAGCAGGAACAGGGCCGCGGCCAGGAGCCCGGCTCGGGCGCCAAAGCGGGCCCGTCCGGCCAGCGCGAGCAGCGCCGCGGTGGCCAGGTCCGCCAGGACCTGCAGCCCATAGACGGTCGTCAGCGCGCCCCCCACGGCACGGACCAGGCCCAGCAGGTACGGGTACAAGGGGGCCGAGAAGAACGGCACATCGTCGATCAGGTGGCCCGCGGCGATTCGTCCGGCCCACTCCCAATATACCTTCGCATCCACAATGGGCGCGGCGGCCAGCGGGCTGTGCACCAGGTAGTCCCACAGGATCACCACGCGACAGACCAGGCCCAGCGTGCAGATCACGGCGAGCGCGGCGCCAAAGTGGCGCTGCGACCACGCGGCCGGCGCGCGCCCCCCAACCGCCGGCTGGCGATTGTGCGGCGGGCCGGTTTTGCGCTGGGATTTCATGCGACGCCCGCCGCGTACGGCGTCGTCCATAGCCACCGCGCGCCGCTCACTTCACGCCGCCTGCCCCCAGCTTCTCAACCACCAGGAACTCGATCGAGCGCAGCGCTGGCGTCAGATCGAGGCCGAGTTGTTCGCGCAGGGCGGTGCGGACCGTGTCGACGTCGACCGGCTGCGGCTGGCCGTCGCGCACCGGCCGGCGCAGCTTCAGGTCGTAGCCGCTATGCAGACCCGTCTCGTTGACGACCGGCTGCTGCATACACTCCTCGAGCTGCTCGGCCAGCAGCGACAGATCGTCGCCGGTCAGCGTCAGCCGGTTGTGGCCGGGCCGGGCCGGCGGAGCCACGACGGGGTGTGGATCGAGTTTGCCCGCCGGCGCGACGAGCACGAGCACGGCCGTCGTCCGCATTTCGCGGCGCACCGTCAGCCCGAACGAATCCCCCACAGCCTTGGCCAGCGCGGCGCGGAGGTGCGGCGCCTTGCCACGCGGGACGAAGATGCGCACGTCGTACCGCTGCGCCGGCAGCGGCTGAGACGCTACGACCCGCAACGAGGACAGCAGCGGAATCGAGTTTCGCGCCCCCTCCGTCGTCCGGTACGCGACACTGATCACGTCCTCCAGCCGCAAGTTCACGCCGGTCAGAGTATGCGTCGATTCGGCAATCTGGACCGTCGATTCGGCGGACGGGTCTCGGGTGGGCGCGATCAACGCCTCGCCGGACGCGGGCTGCGTCGCGGGTGCCGGCGGCTGATACGGCGCGGCGGCGGTGCGTTGCGGCTCGGAGCACCCTACCAGTGGGATGCCAAAGGCAAAGAGCAGGACGGCTGAGCAAACAAGACGGGATGACATGGGACAACTTCTCCTGATCGGACTTGCTCCTTCGCGGGTAATCCTACATCAGCACGCACGATTCCACGACAAGGGTCACAGCCCGATGCTACGGCGCGTACGTGAAGTTCACATGCTGCACGCCGTGGCAGACGAGCGTGCACGAACCCGTGAAGCGGCCCGTATCGATGTAGAAACGCTGGCCGCTGACGATTGCCAGATCGAAGTTGATCAGATGGTCGTGCTGCGTGGGGCTGCCGCTGACGCCGTGCGGGCCATGACAAGCGCTGCACGGTACCCGGCCGCGCACGACGTGCCGGCGGTGGAGCGGAAAACTCTCGTCGCCGAGGATCGAATTACGGTCGTGGCACTGGTAGCACAGCGCATACGACTGCGGCGATTCGAGCGTGTAATCGGCGGTGTCGTAACGGGCCACCAGCAAGTGGTCGAAGCGCGAGCCGTGCGGACCGTTGATCTCGGTCCCGCCGGCGCCGCGGGCGTCCGGGTTGTTGTGACAGTCCTGGCAACTGATGTAGCGGCGCGTTTGCACCTCGGGCAGCAGGCTGGGCACCTCGCCCGTCCGTCGCGTCGGGAACGCAACCGGGTGCGCGGACGCCACGGTGGGGAGGAATTGCCGGCGGATGTTCCCGCCTTCGTCGCGCTGCCGGACGATGCGATCGCGCAGGATCACGGCGCGGTCGCCGTGACAACGGAAGCACACCTCGTAGTAGAACGTGGCGCGGTCCACCGGCACGCCCGTCAAGCTCACGCCCGGCACTTCTTCCATCGGCGGCGGAACGAGCGGCCCGATGTTGATGGCCGATAGCGGCCCGGCCGCCACGTCGCGCGCCGCCGCGTGCGGATTGTGGCAGTCGGTGCACTCGACGTAGTGGGCCGCCTGGAGGCGGCGTTCCGGCGGGGTCCGCACCGCGTGCAGCCGGTTAATCCGGTGGCCGGAGCGCTGGTCGAGCACGGACAGCACGCTCGGAGCGAAGGCGCCGTCGTGACACGTGATGCACAGCTCCGACGGGCGGTCGTACAGGAGATGCTCGCGGTAGGGCGCGGTGTGCGAAAGGTGGCAACTGCGGCAGGCGTTGTCGGCCATGGAGCGGTAAGGCAACTGCTCGCCATTGGTCACGGTCAGAGGCACCGTCCGCGCGCTGCGCGAGTGGCCGCTGCGGCGCCAACCGGCCAGGTCGTGGCACGTCATGCACAACGCCCCCTCACGCTCGGTGATCCGCAAAAAATTGCCCAGCTCATTGTTGTGGGGGTCGTGGCAAGCGGTGCATTCGAGCTCGCCGCGCTCGCCGAGCTGGATGCGGTGATCCACAAGCTCGGGCGGGCGAATCTGGCGGTCGCGGTTGGCGAGCACGCGGTCGTAGCGGAAGCCGATCGGGTGGTCGTCGGACAAGTCGTTAGTGAGATTGGACGGCCCGGTCGGCATGTACATGTGCGTCATGGGGATCGGCTCAGTGGGCAGCCGGTTCAGCGTCAGACCCAGCGCCAGGCTGCCGTCGTGACAGCTCAGACACAACTTGCTGGCCGGACCGGGCTGGTCAACCCGCGCCTCGAGCGTCGGACTGCGGTAGACGCGGTAGTAGGTGACCGGGTTGTAGCGGTTCCAGAGCGGCGCGGCGGGGCTGGCGTTGTGCGGCACGTGGCAGAAGATGCAAATCTGGCTCTCCTCGACGGCGCGCACGGGGCCGGGCCCGGTAGCCGAAAGGTCGTGCTTGGAGTGCGCGATACGGTCGTCGGCCACAGCCCATCCCGCCGTCACACACACGCACACCCATGCCAGGATCACTCGGCCCATGTCGGCGTCTCCCGCACGTATTGGAACACCTGCACGCGGCGATTGTAACTGTCGGCGATCCAGATGCGATCCTGCGCGTCGATCGTGATCCCCGATGGCACGGCGAACTCGCCCGGACGGCTGCCTTCCTGGCCGAACGCCATCAGCAGCCGCCCGTCGGGGTCGAAGACCTGCACGTTCTCGAACTGGTTGTCGAGCACGTAGAGGTGCCCCTCGGAGTCCACGGCGACGTCGCGCGGCCGGGCGAAGTCGCCGGCCGCATCCCCTTTGTGGCCGAACACGGTCACCAATTGGCCGGCGTGATCGAACACTTGAATACGAAAGTTCATAGCGTCGGCGACCACGAGGCCGATCTGTGGGTGCACGGCCAGCGCGGTCGGATAGTTGAACTGCCCAGGCAGTTCGCCGCGCTCGCCGATCCGTTGCTGCACATGCTCCAGGTCCGCGGTGGCGACGCAGTGGTGGGCGGCGGCGTCGGCAATCCAGAAGACGCGCTGGGACAGATCCCAGGCGACGGCGACCGGCGCGGTCAGGGCAGGGCAGCGATGCGTGCTGCGCCACACCCCGTCCAGGTCAAACACGTCCACCGCCGCGCGGCCGCGATCGACGACGACCAGTTGCCCGCCATCGGCAATCGTCAGGTCGACGGGCACACGGAAACGCTCCGTCGGCGGTCCCGGGATCATGGCATAGTGCCGTGCGGCCAGGTCGAGCAGGTGCACGACGCCGAGGCCGATGTCGGCGACAAACACGCGCTCGCCGACGACGGCCACCGCAGAAGGACGCGAAAACGCGGCCTGGGGTCGCGGGCCGGCGACCAGCTCCTGCAGCGCCGCCCAACCGGTCGGTTTGACATTCAGGCTCGCCTCACCGCGGAGCTCGCCGATGTAGCGAATGCGGGGCTGATCCGGGGGCGGCGGCCAAATGATCGGCGGCGTAACGGCGGGGAAGATCGGTGCGGGTGTGCTCTGGCAACCGGCGAGCAGTACAACGCACAACAGCCCGGTGACCCGAGCCGCGAGCGGAAGCGCGCGAATATGGAGGCCGGTCCGCGCTCCACGGCCGACACGGAGGTCGAGCGTGAGAAAAAAAGGGGTACAGGCACCGCGAGAAGGCCTTTCGTGCATCCGCAAGCCAGGTGGCGCGGAGCCAGTCCCCGTTTTTTTCTCACGCTCGTCGGCCGCTACAACTGCGCGGCCGCTCCGCTCCCGGTTCGGATGCCGCGCGTGAACGGGTGGCCGTCTCATCGCGCCTCCTTCGTGATCACCGGAATGTCGCGTTTCAGCTTGATCCAGAAGGACGCACTGTTGTCGACCGAATCGGGCAGCTCGAGCAGGTCGTATTCCGCCTCGAACCGCAGCGAGAAATAGCCGATGCGCCAATCGAGAGCCGCCGACAGGTCTGCGCCGTTCGTGACCCCGTTGAGTGAATCGTCCTCGTACCGATAGAGGGCACTGGCCGTCGCCTCGAGGTTCTGGGTCAGCAGGCCGCGGTACGCGGCGCCGAGGTCAAGCAGGGTCGTACGGTGGGCCTCAAGCCCCTCCGCCCCCCAGAAGCGGAAATACGACAGCGTCCCCTTCGCATCGAGCTGATTGCCGGCCTTCTGCCACAGCACCGCGTCGCCGTTGCCATGCAACGCCTGGTACGGGTCAATCGAATCGTCGTTGTATTCGTACTCCAGACCCACCGACCACAGCCGCCGCCGATACGTCGCCCCCAACCGATGCCGCGTCACGTCGCGCTCGCGGAACGGAAGGTAACGCATCTGGTCATGATTCTCGTCCTGGAACGAGCCGGCGTAGTACGCCGAGAACCCGGACTTGAAGTCCTGCTGGACGCGGGCGTCGAAGCGGTCGCGGCGGACGCTGTAGTCGTCAAACACGCGGTAGGTGTAGCTCACCAGCACGGTCTGCCGGTCGGCAATCTCGCCGGTGGGAACACGCCGTAAAGCCGTATAGCGCCCCACCCGCACCGCGACGTAGTCGCGGGTGGCCAGGTAGGTCCGCGTGCGGTTGGCATCCGTGACGATCAGGCTATACAGGTCGACGTCGGTCTGGGCGAGATAGGCGGGCAACGGATCGCGGAACGTGACCGACTCGCCGAGCACGATGCCGCGGCGGTCGCCGTTCCGCGTCTCGGTGGCCGTGTGGTTGTACGACAGGTTGGCGGACAGGC
The DNA here is from genome assembly GCA_964638325.1 of uncultured Planctomycetales bacterium. GTDB lineage: Bacteria > Planctomycetota > Phycisphaerae > UBA1845 > Fen-1342 > JALHJL01. The sequence continues at coordinate 29,272 of CAZWYT010000007.1, read as the reverse complement.
GGCCCAGCGAGTTGTCGTGGGCAAACGCCGCATTGGCCAAACCGCCCCACTCGCCGACGTCGGCGTTCTCGTCGGCCTGCTGCTGCAGGGCATAGAGCTGCACGGTGGTGGTCAGCCAGTCGTGGAGCTGGTGCGTCAGGCCGGCTTCGCCACGCCACGTCTCCGTCGTCAACTCCTGGAAGGAGTCGCGCAGGTACTGGGCGGCGTAATTGGTCGCCAGCGAATCCGTGTGCTGGAGGCGCAAGCGCGTCGAGAGCTCCGCATTGTCGCGCGCGAGGTCGCCCGCCTCGTCTTGCAACCTGGCGATCGTCTCCCACGAGCTCCGGCCCTCCGGGCCGAAGCGCAGCACGTGGTTCAGGGTCAGGTAGTTCCGCGTCGTATCGAAACGCGTCCCGCTGCCCGAGTACTGCTCGCGGCGGTCGCCGTACTCGTATTCGAGCCGCACCGCATGGTCCTTGCTGATCTGCCAGGTCCCTTCGTAGCGGAAGGTGTTCTCCCCCCGCTGCTCGTCATCCACCAATTCCCGCGTGCGGCTCGAGAGCGTGTCCCAGGTGTGCTCAAAGGTGAACCGCATGGGGAAGGTCGGATTGTTGACGTAGAGCCCGCCGCCGTAGCGTTCAAGCGAGCGATCCAGGCTGGGCTGGAAGGAGCGTGGCACGCGGCTATTGAGCCGCTGCGCGTAGGCGTTTGCGGACAGCGTGCCGCGGGGGAGGAGATTCAGGTTGATGTCGTACTCGAGCAAATCGCCGTGGGGGCGGTCGCCCAGGTCCGGACCGGGATTTGTTTCGCGGAAGCCCTCCTGGGCCAGCCCATAGCGGGCCATGAGGTCGAACTGCGCGATGCGCTCGTCGAACAGGGCCCCGGCCGCCGAGACCCCGAGCGTCTCCTCGAAGCGGCGGGCTTCCTCCTTCTGGTGTGCGCTGCGGGGAAAGAGATCGCGGCGGTAGTCGTAGCGGGTGTCGCGCTGGTCGTAGGAGGCTTCGAAGCCGAGCTCGAGCGCGAGGTTGCGCAGGTCGAGCAGTGTCATGCGCCGGGTTTCGGCCGGCGCACTGGTTGGCGCGGGGCCGGCCTCGACCACGGGCGAACTGGCCGGCTGCGTCGCCGCGATCTCCTGGGCCAAAGCCAGCGGCAGACAGGCTGTCAGTCCGAGGAGGCCGCTGGCAAGAACGCAGTTCCGCGCCATAGCACCAGCCGAGGTGAGGCTGCCGACCGCAAGCGAGACCTTCGGCCGGCAAGCTACCGGGCTCGGCAGCCACTGTCCAGAGCGAAGGCCGCTGCGCGTCGCCATCGTGTTGTGGGCCGCCCCGTGGACCGGTATAGTCGTGTCGCGCCGAGACAGGTCCTTATCGGCCAGGAGCAAGTCGATGCGTAGCGGGTGGCTGAAACAAGCTTCGCGCTGGCTGGTAGCGGGCGTCGCCGTCGGAACACTGGCCAGCGGCTGGCTGCTGGCGCAGGCCGTGGAAAGCCAGCCCCTCCCAGGAGCGCCAGGGTCGCAAGCGACGACGCAGCCCGCCGAACCCGTCGAGCCGACCACGCTCGAGGCAGGCGGCCCCCCAAGTCCCGCGCGCGAGCAACTGCTCAGCGGGCTGATTGGCAGCAAGCACGATTTCACCCGACTGGGCAAAGGCGGGCGGGACCTGTGTTTGCCCTGTCACACGCCGCATCAGGTCGCCGCCCCGCCGCCCAGGCTCGATCGCCGGCCGGGCGCGACGCTGCCGTTGCGCCCCTTCCAGACCCTGCACGTGGAGCTGACGGGCTGGTCGTTGCTCTGCCTGGGCTGCCATGACGGTATTACCGCACCCGACGTGTACTCGTCGCCGCACGCGATCACCGTCGCCGCCGAGCTGGGCGACCGGCGTCTGGGCACGCGCGGCCTGCGCAGCCATCCGGTGGGCATCAAGTACCCGTCGGCGGCGGAGGGCTACTGGGCAGCGGCAGCGGTCGAGGCGGCCGGCCTGCCGCTGGACGATGGCCGGATTCAGTGCACGACCTGCCATGACGCCCACAACACGCATCGCTATGGGCGCATGTTGCGAATGTCCAATGAAGGCAGCCGCCTGTGTCTGACGTGTCATCGCCTGTAGCCAACCCTGCGCGACGCGGCGCCGCCCGTACGGGCCCGGAGCGCAAGCGACGGGTGACTGCCATGTGTGGCTGGCTGCGCCGACCGAGCGTGAGAAAAAAACGGGGACTGGCTCCGCGCCGGCTACGTCAGGCTCGCACGAAAGGCCCTCCCGCGGTGCCTGTACCCGTTTTTTTCTCACGCTCACCCCTCGCTTGCGCGCGGGGCTCGTCTTGGCCGGGCGGACTTCCGCTCGGTTGCCTGGCATGCGTCGCGTGGGTCGGACTGCTCAGCGCAGGATGCCTCGCAGACCGGGCCGGGACCCCGCGCGGACCGTCGCCGTTCTATCCCCCGCCACCCCAGCCGGCGCGGGTCGTCGCCCTGGGCACGCTGCGGGGCGCACCACCGCCGTCGCAGGCCGAAGTGAACCTGGCCCTCTTCCTGTTCGGCGCTGAACCTACATCGCCGCTGACGATTGCCAACCCGACGGGTCTGGTCTTCGACGGCCACGCGCTGCTGATCTGCGATACCGCGCTGAGCGCCGTCCTGCGCTGGGAGGCGGCGACCGACCAGGTGTCGGTCGAGACTTTTCAGCCGCCGCTGCTCTACCCGGTGGACATCGACGTAACCCCGGGTGGCGAGCGGCTGGTATGCGACCGCCAGGGCGTGCATCGCGCCACCCCGGATGGGCGCCTCGTGCAGGACTACCGGCTCGAGGACGTTGAGCTGAAACCAGGCGGCGTGCTGGCCGTCGGCGAGCAGGTCTGGGTCACCAACCTCGTGCGCCACTGCATCGAGGTCTTCGACCTCGCCAGCGGCACGCACCTGCGATCCATCGGCGAGGCCGGACGCGGGCCCGCGCAGTTCGCGCTGCCCACCAGCCTCGCCCGCACACCCGAGGGAAACGTATGCGTGGTGGACACGCTGAACAACCGCGTGCAGGTGCTCAGCCCGGATGGCCAATGGCAGCGTGACATTGGCAGGCCGGGCGACTCGGTCGGCTCATTCGGGCGACCCAAGCATGTCGCGGTCGGCCCCGACGGCGTGGTATTCGTGACCGATGCCTTCTCCCAGCGCGTGCACGCCTTCGCACCGGACGGTCAACCGCTGCTGGCTATTGGCGAGCCGGGCTCCGGCCCCGGTGCCCTGGCGCTGCCGGCCGGAATCGCCGTCGCGACGGCTGCTCCGCGCTCCGCGCAGGCACTGCCGGCCGGCGCGTCACCGGCCTACTACCTGCTCGTGGCCGAGCAGTTGGACCGGCCGGGGATCCGCGCTTATGCCTGGCTGGCCGGGGATATCAACAGCGCGGCCGCGGCACCGCCAGCGGCCGAGGCCACCAACTGGAAGCCCAGCTTTCCGGGCTCGGCCGCCGTCAACCCGCACTGGAACCCCGAGCGTTGCACGAGCTGCCACACCGCGGTCGACGACCGTTTGCTGCCCATCGCGCCGGAAGCGGCTGACGACCTCTGCCTCTCCTGTCACGACGGCGTGAAGGCCCCCGCCGATCCGCATCCCATCGGGCGCCAGGCGCAGAGCGAGATTGTCGCGACACCGGACGATTGGCCCACGGTCCACGGCGCGATTGGCTGCCTGACCTGCCACGACATCCAGCGGCATTGCGACGCCGCGGCGCGACGGCCGGCGGTGAATTACGTCCTGCTGCGACACTGGGATCCACAACAGCCGTTGGAATATTGCGGAAACTGCCATCGGACGGACATCGGCCGGCGTTTCAGTCCACACCGCCAACGCGACGCGGCCGGAAAAGTCCGCGAAGACGCTTGCCTGTTCTGCCACACGCAACGTCCAGAAGTCCCGCCCGACGGACGACGACGCTTTCAGCCCCACCTGCGCGTCGAGTCCTCCGAGTTGTGCCTGAACTGCCACACACGCCACTGGGACCTGTCCCCGCTCGGACACGTCAATCGGCCGGTGCCGCCGAAGATCCGGCAGTGGATGCTGATGCGCGAGCTGAGCCTGAACGCGGACCTGGAGCTGCCGCAGGTCGCGCGGCTGGCCGAAGAGGCGGGACGGTCGCCGGCGCGGTTGCCGTTGGGCCACACGGGGAGCGGCGGCGGTCGGGCGGCACGGGAAGTCGTGACGTGTTATACGTGCCACAATCCGCACTACACCGGCTTGTTCCCGGCGGACAGTGAGTTGGGCGCGCTGGCCAGCAATCCCCAGGACCGCGCCAGCGCATTGCGTACGAACTGGATCGACCTGTGCTCAGAATGCCATCAACGGTAATGCGCCGTGGCGTACACGGACTGGTGTGGGCGTGCGCGACGGCGCTGGCCGCCCTGCTGCTCGCCGGCTGCCCCACCACCCCACCCGGCAACGGGGACAGCGGTGCGGACGCCGTCGTGCAGACCAGCCCGGCCTTCAACAATACGACAGACCCGACGAACGGCGGAGCGACACTCGTCGGCGCCGCGGCGTGCGGCGCCTGTCATCCGGACATCGCGAAGCGGACGCAGCCGCACGACCACACCACGGCGGGAGTCGACTGCGAGGCCTGCCACGGGCCGGGCTCGAACCACCTGCCGCACCCGTCGGTCCGGAATATCTACGTCGATTCGACGGTCAAGCTCTGCGCCCGCTGTCACACCGGCAGTGATGACCCAAGGGTGATCGCCGCCGCCGACGGCTACATCAAGCCCAATGCCCAGTATGCCGAGCTGCGCGCCAGCGGCGGCCATGCGAGTTTTAGTTGCACTTACTGCCACGACCCGCACGCTTCCGCGAAGCACGACCGGACCCAGGGCATCCGTAACGAATGCGCGGCCTGCCACGGCGATATGAACCGCGCCTTCCACGACAAATTCACGTTCATGCGCGGGGAGTACGTCGAGCCGCTCGACTGCGAAAGCTGCCACATGCCCTTCACCGGCCTGCGGGGCACGCCCGCCGGGCACGATGTGGTCGCAGACTACGGCGGCCGGATGGGCGACGTGCGCGGCCACATCTTCCGCATCGACACCGAGCGCACAACCTACGCGGCGATGTTCACCGCGGACGGCACCCGGGTTCTCAAGGACGCACAGGGGCGCGCCACGATCACGCCGGACTTCGTCTGCCTGCGTTGTCACAGCGGCGTCGGCAGCGCGTTCATGATGTCCCCAGCGGGTGGCGCGGCCATCGGCACGGACATGCACGCCCACGCGGCGGCCGCGGAGTAACAGGCACTAGCGCGGCCGCGCAAGGGGGTCACGCAGCCCCACCGCGTCCCAGAACGACGGCACGCCGTGGCAGTCGTTGCATTGCAGCGCCATCCCCCGCGGCGCGACTTCGTGGCTGATCTGGAGATACATGACGGTGTCGGGGAAGCCGAAGGCACCGCTGTAATCGACGCCGTTGTAGATGGCTCCGTCGAGGAGCGCGTCGCCCCAGTCGAACTTCTCCCAGAACGGGTCGGGGCCGCCAGGCGCGCCGAACAGGTGCGGCACAAGCAGTCGCTGGTGGACGATGTCCGCCGGCTGCCGGCCGACCATTTTCTTGAACGGGTAGATCTTCGCGCCGGGGTCGTCCTTCGTCGCGGCCGGCTCCGCGACCACCACCGGGTCAGCGACCGTCCCCGCGCTGGCATACGTGTCGGCGACGCCCACGATCATTCGCCGCCAGGTGCCATTATGCCAGCGGTATTCCGGCCGCACGTCCTTCGCCCAGACGAACGTGCCCTTCTCTTTGTCGTACGTCGGCAGACCGAACTGGTCGGTAGGGATCGGGCTGACGTCCTGGCCGGCGGTGTCCCAGTACCACGCCACGCGCGTGGGCTTGCTCCGCGCAAACCGCGGGATGTGGCAGGTCTCGCACGCCACGCGGTCGAGGTGCGGATTTATCAGATCATCCACCGGCGGGCTCGCCTGGTGCACGTTGGTCTCGCCGTGGCAGCGCGTACAGGCGGGCGGCTCACCGCCCTCGTCCACCGAATGCAGGGTGAAGCCCGCCAAGCCGTGCCGCTGCTGTGTGTGGCACGTCTGACAGGCGAAGTCCGGGCCGCCCATGTGGACGTCGAGCTCGCGCGGCGGGTCGGCGAGGTCCGACGACAGGTCGCCGTGCTTCACGTTGTCGCCGTCGTCGGCGTAGAAATGGCACGCCCCGCAGTTCGCCCGCGTGGGCAGTCCGACGCGGTAGACGATTGCCTGCAGGTCCTCCGGCCCGACCGGCGTAAGCCGGTGGTCGCTAACCAGCGCCGCGTGCCCCCCGCCGCCGTCCGCCGTCGGATGCTTGGCGTACGTACCGGTCGCGTCGTGGCAGATCAGGCAGTCCATGCTCGCGGTGCTGTCGAAGTCAAAGGACCGGTCCTGCCAACCATAACTGATATGGCACTGTGAACACCGTCCCTCGTTGGACGGCACCCCGATGAAGAAGCTGTCGAGCAAGTCCTGCTTGCCGTGTTGCTCGCCGGCGTGACCGAGAATGTTGACGGACCGGCCGGACCAGTTCCAGTGGCCCGTCGCGCTGAGATCCAGAGCGACGTCGATGTGGCAGAATTGACAACTCGACGGGCCCTGGTAGCCGGCGGGGACGAACTCCGTGAAGACCTTCTCGTGGAACGTCTTGCCGGGCTCGTTGCCGTCCCCCCCGCCGTTCCCGCCGCCACCGGAGGGGGAAAGCGGACACCCACCGAGCAGCCCGATGACGACTACGCCGCCGATGACCAACGCGCTCGGAGGGCGACAGCGCAGGGGCATGAGTGCTCCTTGCATCTGCAGGTCAGGGCCCGCGGAACATCCGCAGAAAAGGCCGGGGCAGGGACGAGTCCCTGCCCCAACACGTTGCGGGCTTTTTGACCTCAGGTCAACTGCACTGCCGTGCCCGGCCTGTGAAAACCGATCGAGCGCTCTACCCGCAGCCGTAACGGCCGCCCCCCCGTGGCGGCCGTGGGGGGCCATACGTTGTCCCGCGTCGGCCACTGGGGGCCGACGCTACAGGCCGGTGAAACGCACTCTCGTTGTAAACCACCGGCTTAGCGGATCGCGTGGCTCGTCTCTACCGAGAACGCCTTCCCGTCGCCGTGGCACACCGCGCAGCCTTCCTCGCCGACGCCGAGCGTGTTCAACTCGACGTGCACCGCCGTGGCGGTCGAATCATGGCACGAGGTGCATGCGACCTTCCAGATGCTCACGTGGGTGGTATCGACCGGCGTCATCCACGCGTCCGTGGCGTGGCAGGCGACACAATTCGCCGGCCCGTTCGGCATGACCGGCGTAAGCGCGTTCGAGAAATCGATTACGTTGCTGCCGAAGCCGATCAGGTCATACGCGCCGCCGTCCATGACCACGCTCAGTTCGCGGGCGGAGTGGATCTTGTGGATCATCACTTTGAAGTCGATCGTGTCCGCCGCGGGGTCCTGCTCCTGTCCCGCGGCGGGGGTGGCCCCGTCCTCCGCACCGGCGACGTGGCAGAGCACGCAGCCGGCCACGCCCTTCCGGCCGTTGCCGTGGAAGCGCAGGTCGCCGTGGCAGGCGTTGCACTTGGCGTCGGTCACGAGATTCAGGTAGCCCCGCGCGGTGCCGGCGGCACCGATGCGGATCGGGAACACGGCCGTATTCGACGTCTCGCGATAGGTCGTGCCGTCGATCTCAAACTGCCGGTACGCCCAAACCGCGACCGTGTAATTGCCGTTGACCAGCGGCCGGCCGCTCATCTCGCCCCACCCGTCGTCGTAGGTGTAGTCGCCCGAGTCGTTCGCCGGCGCGGGATACGTAGCGGGGATCGCCGCCGGGCTGGTGTACTCGAACGGTCCCGTGCCGGTCTCGGGCACGCCGCCGGTCATGAACACCTCGCCGGTTGTGGCATCGACGCGCTTGATCTGCGCCGTCGAGCCGCTGGTCGGCAGGACTTTCTGGTAGTTTTCGCGCGGACCCGCCAGGACGAAGTTCACCGAGCGCAGGTCTTCCATATCGACCGGGTTGTCGTCCGCGTCGAGCACGCGGAAAGTGACCACCGGCGTGTCGTTGGGCTCGAAGAAACCGTCGCCGCTCGCCCCTTCCACCGAGTCGATGATCACCTTCAGCCCCAGGAGGTTGGCCGGGTCGGACAACGGCGGGACGTGCAGCACGGCGACGTCGTACGTCTGGCCGGCACCGTGGCACAGCGTGCACGATCCATCGGCAAACTTGTGTGTGATGCCCGCCGACTCGGCCGACTTGCCCGGCGGGACCCGATAGGTCGAGCTGTTGAGTTGGGCCTGCGTCAGCGTGCCATACGCTTCATTCGTTGTGTCGAGCTTCGTGCCGCTGGTGAAGTTCAGATCCTGGTGGCAGCTCGTGCAGCGGGCGCGCGTCAGGTTCTCTTCGGCATAGATTTCGGCGCCCTGCGCCGCGTCGCCGTGGCAGACCTGACAGTTGCGCATTTGCTGGTCGAAGCCCGTGCCGCCCGGCATGTAGGGGAACTCGACGTGCGAGAAGTCGTTGACGCTGCCTCCGCGTCCGAGCACCTCGTAGAGGTAGGGATCGTCGCCGCTCGCGGTCGCTTCGACGTAGGGCAGTTGCGCGCCCATGTGGATCCGGTGGATCAACTGGATGAACTCGATCGACACCTCCGGGCGGTCCGAAGTTCCTGCCTCATGATCCACAGCGCCCGCCGTGTGGCACAGCACACAGCCGGTGATCAGGTGGCGGTTGCCACCGTGGATCGAGAACGACACGTGGCAGGTCTGACAGTTCGTCTGGGTGACGAACTCCCGGTGAGCGAGGGTCGCGCCGCCGACCGCGAAGTCGAACGTGGCGTCGCCGGCCTTCTCGATCTGCTGCCCCTCCACTTCGAACGACCGCCGCGCTTCGATGCCCACGGTATAAGTGCCGGCCGCGACGTCCCCGCCACCGCCGGTCGAGGCATTCACGGGATCGGCGTAGGTGCTCGGGAACGGATTGGGGAACGTGTAAGTGTACGAGCCGTCGTCGTTGGTCACGATGTTGTTGGGGTCGCCTTCGGGGACGATGACCCGTTGATAGTCCTCCGCCGGGCCGGACACGTAGATCGAGAAGCGGTCCAGCTCCCCGATGGCAATCGTGTTAGAGGTGCCGTCCTGGATCGCAAAAGTGACATTAATCGGCCCGCCGACCTCCACGGGACTGTTCCCGCTGACGTCGGTGATCGTCACAACCGTGTCGGGCAACGCGCCGCCGGCGTCACGACCGGCCGGCCCCGTCGGACCTGACGGACCCGTCGCGCCTTCCGGACCGGTCGGGCCCGTCGGTCCGGTCGGGCCCGTAGGCCCCGTCGGACCAAGCAGCCCCTCGAGACCCGGACAACCCGCCATCACCAGGCACACGGACGCCGCGAGCATCGCGATCGCATGCCAGCGCCACCGACCTTCGCTGCGTGTCATAAACGATTTCCTCCACTGCCTTGTCATCAGTGCACCACGAGATGCGCCCGATCACGGGCATCCTACTGCCCGGATACAGCGATCACAGTCGGAATACAAAAGAAACAGACGCTCGAACCGACCGACGAACCCAAGCCGTTCAGCGTGAGTATGGCGCCGCGCACGCCGCCCCGCAATCACCTCCAGAGGGGTACTTTCTCCCCCCTCGGGGGGAACACCGCCCGCTGGGACTTTGTTGAAAAAGGGACGGGCACCGCGCCGGCGCTGCCGCCGCGCGGTCGGAAACGGGCTGAAGCTCGGTCCGCCGCGGCGGACAGTCCCTTTTTTTCAACGGACGGCTCAGGCGGGCGTCGGGGGCGAACACTACTAGGCCAAGGCCAGCAAGGCCGCCCCAATGACGCCGGCCCGATCCGTGGAGAGGCGGGCCGTCTCGATTCGCAGACCCGCGGGCACCAGCGTGCCGGCGAGTTGTCGGAACAGCCCGCAGGCGCGTGCGAGCAGCCCGGGTTCGTGGTCGATGACGCCGCCGCCCACGGCGATTACGTCGGGGGCATAGATCACTGCGAGCTGGAGGAGCCCAATGCCTAGCGCGCGGCCGGCGGTGTGGATGTCGTGCTGCGCGGCAGGCCCGTGTTCATGGGCCCGTCGCTGCCGCTCGGGGTTCTGACGACGACCGCGGGCCAGGGCTGGTCCGCTGACGAGCGCTTCGAGGCAGCCGCGGGCCCCGCAGCGGCACTGCGGCGCGTCGGCCGAGGTGTCAACGATCAGATGCCCGAAGTGCCCCGGACCGCCATGCGTGTGCCGCACGAGCTGCCCGTCCAGAATCACGCCACCACCGACGCCGGTGCCGAGCGAGAGGTAAATGAACCGTGCCGGCGTGGGTTGCAGCGCATGCCATTGAGCCCACGCGGCGGCGTTCACGTCGATCTCGACCCACACGGGCCGCTCCAGGGCCTGCTCCAAGAGCTGCACGACGTTGATGCCTTCGAGCTTCGGCAGGTTAAGGGCCCGCTGCATGATGCCGGTCTGGCGGTCCCAGATGCCGGGGACGGCGACACCCACCGCGGCGGGTGCTGCGACGCGGCTGCCCAGGACGCGCTGCATCTGCTCGCGCAGCAGCGGGCCCAGCAGCACCGGGTCGCCGTCGGGTGGCAGCGGGGATTCCACGTGCTCGATCAGCACTCCGTCCCCGGAGACCAGCGCGGCGCGCACCTGCGTACCGCCGATGTCGATGCCGATCGCGCTGTCCGTCGGTTCGGCCATCGCACGAATACCCGTCGCTTGCGGCTACATGCCGACGGCGAACATCACGTCGACCTCGACGGTCGCGTTGAGGGGCAGCTCGGCGACGCCGACCGCGGCGCGCGCGTGCTTGCCCGCTTCGCCGAAGATCTCCGCCAGCAGGTCGCTGGCGCCATTGGCGACCTTGTGCTGGTCGGTGAACCCGGGTTCGGACGCGACGTAGACCACTACCTTGAGCACATGGGCCAGGCGGTCGATTCCGCCGGCGGCGTCCGCGGCGACGCCGACGGCGTTCAACGCGCACAAGCGGGCGGCCGCCTGGGCGTCCTCCAACGTGCGCCCGGCAGGGCCGCCGACCTTGCCGGCGTAGGCGAGCTTGCCCGCTCGCATCGGGATCTGCCCGCTCAGGAGCAATGTGTCACCATGCCGGAGCGCGGGCACGTAGGCTCCCACGGGCTTCACGACGGGCGGCAATGTCAGGTCCAGCTCTCTGAGTCGTTCACTGGGTTTGGTCATCGTGGATACTCCGTGCCAGCGGTCGAATGGCGTTTCAAGCTGTCAGCCGTCAGCCGGCGCTCGCTTGCGATTCGCGTTCCGATCCTCCGTCGCTTCGTCGCTCCGTCGCTTCGTCGCGGGCCGCCCCTTCGTGGCTCCTTGGCTCCGTGGCTTCGTGGCGGGCCGTTTCAGGGTCCTCAACTTCCTCCAGCAGGAAAAGGTAGATGGTACCGAACACCTTCTCCTGTTCCGCCCGGACACGGTGCGAACGAATCAGCTCCAACAGCGCGAGGAACCGGCCTACGACCTGCAGCCGATTCACCTGGCCGTCGAACAATGCTTGAAACGTCGTCGGCCCCTCGCGCTCCAGGATCGCGATGATCTCCGCCGCGTGCAGCTCGATCGGCACGTCGTCGTACCGGACCTCGTGCAGACCGGGCCCGCGTCCGACGGCGGCCATGACCTTGCCGAACGCGGTCAGCAGGTCCCAGACCTGCACTTCCTCCAACTCAACGCCTTCGAGCTCCGTTGGCAGGTCGGCCGGCCGGCGGGCGTACCGCTTGGCCCGCTCGTCGGCCGCGTGCCCCAGGGTCCGGGCCGCGTCCTTGAAGCGCTTGTATTCGAGGAGCTGCCGGACGAGCGGGGCCCGCGGGTCCGTGCTGTCGTCCATGCTCTCGAGCGGCGGCGTCGGCAGGAGGCAGCGGGATTTCAGCTCGATCAGGGCGGCGGCCAACACCAGGAAAGCGCTGACCGCATCCGGGTCAAGCTGGCGCAGCACGTGGACGTGCTCGACGTACTGCTCCGTGATCCGCGCGATGGGGATGTCCAGAATGTCCACCTCGTCCCGCCGGATCAGGTACCAGAGCAGGTCCAGCGGGCCGGTGAAGACGTCGAGCTGTACGCAGTAGTCGCTCACGACACGAACCGCCAAGGCGCCAAGCGCGCCAAGGATTCAGGATATCCACTGACGATAATGCGCTTAATCCCGTCCTTCAGGATGCGCACGTTGAAGTTGATGAGCAAACCGAAACGATGCCCGCTGCGCTTGAGGTGCGAGATCACCTGGACTTTGTGGATGTCGGTTAGGCCAGCGACGGCCTTCAGCTCCATAGAGAACCCTACGTATCCGCGGCGCTCTTGGCGTCTGGGCGGTTTCTACACGTCCGGCGCGCGCACGATGCCGCAGGCCGCGCGCACTTCTTCCATGAGCTCCTGTGCGATCGCCCGCGCGCGCCGGCCGCCGGCGCGGAGAACGTCTTCCACATCGTCCGGCCGCGCCGCCCATTGCGCCCGGACCTCGCGGCGGCTGCCGAAGCGCTCCTCGTGCAGCTCGAACAACCGCTGCTTCGCCTCGCCGTAGCCCATCCCGCCGGCGCGGTAACGCCGTTCCCACTCCGCGGCCTCCGCGGGCGTGGCCAGCAGCTTCAGCAGGGCGAAGACGTTGCAGGTGTCGGGGTTCTTGGGGTCCTCGACGGGCGTGCTGTCCGTCTTGATGCCCATGATCTTCTTGCGGATCACGTTCGACGGGGCGAAGATCTCGATGACGTTGCCGTAGCTCTTGCTCATTTTCTGGCCGTCGATGCCGGGGACGACCGGCGTCTCGTTGAGCCGGGCCTCGGGCCGCTTGAACACCGGGCGGTACGTCTGGTTGAAGAAGCCGGCCATGTCCTGGGTGAACTCGACGTGCTGAACCTGGTCCTTCCCGACCGGCACGACGTCGCTGCGGTAGATCAGGATGTCGGCGGCCATCAGCAGCGGGTAGCAGTAAATGCCCATGTTCGGCACGACGTCCTTGGCGACGTAGTCCTTGTAGGTCGTCGCGCGGTCCATCAGCCCCTTGCCCGTCACCGTGGCCAGGATCCAGCACAGCTCGGTGACCTCCGGCACGTCACTCTGCCGGAACAGGTTCACGCGCTGCGGATCGAGCCCCATCGTCAGGTAGTCGATCGCCACGTTGCGCGTCAGCTCCCGCAGGAAGTCGGCCTCCTTGACCGTCGTGAGCGAGTGGTAGTTCGCAATGAAGTAGAAGCCCTCGTGCTCCGTCTGCAGCTCAATGTGCTGCTTCATCGCCGCAAAGTAGTTGCCCAGGTGCAGCTCACCCGTCGGCTTGATTCCTGACAACGCGCGCATCAACACCTCCGCGTCGGCCATCCGGCGAGCCACGGCCGCGACGCTCGGCTCCCCGGACGCTGAGGCGGCTAGTAGAGCATGGCCGAGCAGCGGCGACAAGGCCGGCCGCGCTGTTGGCCGGGTGCCACGGTCCGCCGCTCATGGCCGCCAAGCGGCTTCTTGACCGCACGCCGACCGCTGCGCTACACTGCCCGTGTTTGTCGGCCCCTTTTTGTGCAGGAGGTATTGCGATGAAGGCTTTCCATGCGGGCTGGGTTGTGCTTGTTTCACTCGGAGTGCTGGGAGCGTGGATCAGCGGCGGTTGCCCGACGCAAACGCCTGAGCCCACTGACGGAAATACGCCGGGCGGCGGGACGGACGGCGACGGGAGCGTGGACACCAGCGTGTTCGCGGTGACCAAGACCGACATTCGCGTGACCTACGACGCCAGCCTTAAGTGCGGCGATGATCTGATCGTGTTTGGCACGGGCACGCACACCGGCGTGTCGTACGTCGTGCCGTCGGCGCACCCGACCGCCGGGACCCCGATTACCGGCGAGTACCGGAGCCAGGGTTTCGCCGTGGCGGGGAAGAAGGTGCTGCTCTTCAACGACGAGGGCCGCCTGACGGTGTACGACACCGAGTTGGGGGGGCTGAGCGAGATCCCGCTCAATGAGATCACGCTGGAAAGCCTGCCCGCGACTGACGACGAGGATCGCGACAGCCCGGTTGTCGCCGACGGCCAGTGGGCCGTCACCCGCAACGTGGCCGGCGAGGGCGATGGCGGCAACGTGCTGAAACTGCTCGACCTGAGCAGCGACCCGCCGCTGATCACGCCGCTGCAGAATCCGCCCGTCGGCATCTTCCAGATGGCAATCGACAGCGCGGATGAGGTGGTCGTGACGTTTAGCGGCAACAAGTTCTACGTGTACGACATCAGCCAGCCGGATCTCGCCCCGCAAGCGCTCGATCTATCGACCCAAGGCGGAATCGCCGGCCCATTTGCGTACGATGCCGGCTACATCCTGTATATTGCGAATGTCTTCCCGCAGAACATGCGTCTGGTGCGGGTCTCCGCGGGCACGTCCATCGTACTCGACACCGTGCCGGCGCAGCGGCTCCTGTCGCTGGCCATAAAAGGCGGGAAATACGCCTACTTCCTCGACCGCGACGCGTTTGACACGTTCTCCGTCGTGTATCGTGCCGCGGTGGGAGTCGTGCCCCAAGCCACGGCGGTGACCGGCGGCGTCGCCGGCGATCCCGCAGCGCATAGCCCCTCGTGGGACGGCTTCGGCGACGACGTCGCCATCACACCCGATGGCCGCTGGATCTTCATCTCGGGTAACCAGGTGATCCTGGACAGCGCCGAGTTCCTCCAGGTCAGCGATGGCGAGCACTTTGGGCATTTTGCGTCCGGCACCGGGTTCCTGAACGCCAGCGACGTGGACGCCAGCGCGGACGTGGTGGCCTTCAAGATCGGGCGGAACAACGACACGTCGCTGGGGTACATCATTCTGCCCGAGTAGCAGCGCGCGAACGAACCGTGCGCGAGCGCGCGGCTGACCGCGACGAAGTTGACCCGTCGCTTGCGCTCCGGGCTCGTCGGCTGGCGCGGCGCTATCTGCGCTGCGCGGCGTAGATCTCCGCCACCGCGTCCCAGTTCACCAGGTTCCACCACGCCGCGATCCAGTCCGCACGCCGGTTCTGGTACTGGAGGTAGTACGCGTGTTCCCACACGTCCACGGTCAGCAGCGGCGTGTGGCCCTTCGAGACCGGCGAGTCCTGGTTCAGGGTGTCGCAGATGGCGAGCTTGCCGCCGGGCTCGACGCAGAGCCACGCCCAGCCGCTGCCGAAGCGGCCCAGCGCGGTCTTCGTGAACTGCTCCTTGAACGCGTCGAAGCTGCCGAAGACCTTCTTGATCTCGTCGGCCAGCGGCCCCTTGGGCGGACCGCCCGCCTTCGGCCCCATGATCTTCCAGAAGAAGGCGTGGTGGTAATGCCCGCCGCCGTTGTTGATCACCGCCGGCCGGATCTCCGCCGGCACGGCGTTGATCTCGCGGAGCACCTGCTCGATCGGCTTGGCGGCGATGGCCGGGTACGGCTCCAGCGCCTTGTTCAGGTTGGCCACATAGGCGGCGTGGTGCTTGCCGTAGTGGAACTCCATCGTGCGTGCGTCGAGGTGCGGCGACAGGGCATCTTGCGGATACGGCAACGGGGGAACTTCGTACGCCATGATAAGTCTCCTTCTGGCCCGAATGGCGCGGCCACGGTGGCCGTGCGAAAGAGGCTGAAACCGAGAAAGAGCGTGTACGGCTGACGCAGCCGTGCCATTTCATTCACGTCCGGCACATCCACGTCAGGCACAGCGGCCTGACGCTACGGTCAGGACTCGGCCCGTTGGCGGTAGAGCTGCAGCTCGATGACCTTCTCCATCGCCGCCGTGTTGAGGTTGCCGCCAAGGAACTCGTTGAGGGCCCCCACGGTGGGCCGCGGGTCTTTCAGGGTCTGGTTGTAATTGACCTCGAGAATGTGGAAGTTCGGCTGCCGCTTTACCCACTCGTCGAATTCGGCGAGCTGCTTCTCGAACATCGTGATGAGCTTCTCTTTGGTGAGGTCGCCGCCGGCGCGGCCCTTGCGGGCCAGCATGACGTCCTGCGACGCGACCACCTCGTTCAGGTTTCGCCGCATGAAGACGACCCAGTACTGGTGGTCGCGGGGCAGGTCGTATAGCAGCCGGTAGACCATCTTGACGACTTTTCCGCCGGCCCCATCGAGCCAGGACGGGTCCTCTTTGGTCTTCTTGACCGGCTCGAACTCGTAATAGCCGCGTGGGTTGTCGTCGTCCGCGACGCGGATGTTGTCGACCAGGGCGGGGAGGCCGCCGGCCTCGAGCATCCGCATCATCATGGACGTTCCCGAGCGGGGCAGACCCGAGACGATCGTGATCAGCTTGGGGTCCACATGGGCCATAGGCGTTTTGAGCTCCACTCCGTTGCATTCGCGAGACGAACCTGAACCTCCGCATTCTAGGCCCGTCCTACGGCGGTGCAAGGGCGGCGGTGTGCCGGCGCCGGCGGCCGTTGACGCGACCGCTGGCCCTTCGGAGAATGCCAGTCTGGCCGGGCCGGCGTAGGTCGGCGCCCGGCCCCGGCCGGCAAAGGCAGGTTCACGTATGGAATCGTGGGAAGTGCTGCGGGAGGCGACCGAGCAGGTCGGTGTCAAGGCGGTGGCGGCCAAGTTGGGGCTCAGCTCGGCCCTGGTCTACAAATGGTGCCAGGAGCCGCCGACCCATGATCCGGATGCGTCCGGGGCGCGCAATCCGCTGGATCGCGTGCGGCTGCTGTACGAGGTCACCCGCGACCCGCGCGTCATCAACTGGGTCTGCAGCGCCGCCGATGGCTTCTTCGTCGCCAACCCGCATCTGCTGCCCGGCCTGAAGGCCGAGCAGCTCCTCGGCACCACGCAGCTCGTCGTGCAGGACTTCGGCGAGCTGCTGTCGGACATCAGCGGCAGCATCGAGAACGACGGCGTGATCACGGCCCCGGAGGCGGAGACCATTCGTCAGGGGTGGGAGAAGTTGAAGCTGCATGCGGAGTGCTTCGTCGTGGCGTGTGAGCGCGGGATGTACGCCCAGCCGAAGCGGCGGTAGGTGTGGGACCGGTTTGGAACCGGTCAGTGTAGCGGCCGACCCCCGAGTCGGCCGTCGGGTTAGGTATGTACCCCTGCTCTTGAGCATTGCTCCCGTGAAACTACGGGCAGCTCACTGGCCCCGGGCACGGGCAGCCCAACGCGCAGCGCGAGCAAACGCGCTAGCCGCGGCCTGTCGGCGCCTCGAGGCAGCGTTTCCGCGAAGACCTGGCTGGCCGTCCCCGCCGACAGCCGATTGACCGTGTCCTTGCCCACGCCGGCGAGCGAGCAGCCCTTGACACGCCGCTGGCTCGCGCCGCGAGCTGATCGCGAAGCAATGTCGGGCGTCCGCCCGACGCGGCGTGTCAAGGGCCAATCGTTCAGCCGGTGCTGGGTGGGGTGGGCGTCTCGCCCGCCTGTCACATCGCCGCCGAGCAGCCGAAGCTGCCCGGCGTAGGGCTCGACCCGCAACTCGGTCGCCCTTGACACGCCGCCTCGTTCGTGCTGTACGTACGGAGCATGAGGCCGGGTTACGTGTACATCCTGCGCTGCGCCGACGCTGGCTACTACTACGGCAGCACGAACGACCTCGTCCGACGTCTGGCACAGCATCGCGCGGGGCACGTTCACTCAACGAAGCCGCGCTTGCCGGCAGAATTGGTCTACTTCGAGGAATGCCAGACGCTGGACGACGCCAGACAAAGGGAGCAATCGTTCAAGAATGGTCGTACCCGCCGAAAGACGATTGACCTGATGATCCGTGAGTTCCCGAGCGAGCGACTTGCTCCCTTTGTCTGAGCGGCGTGTCAAGGGCAGGAGGGGAGCCGTCCCACGTCCATCGTCATCGCGGCCAAGGGCCTTACGGCCTCAGCGGGGCGAGCCGCGACGACGACGGCCGAGGACGGCAGGAATGGAGATGCAATCGACGCAACACGAGTGACCGTGGGGCCAGCACGCGTAGTCCCCAAGTAACTCGGCAGGTGCCCGTGGTTAGCCCAGGCCGCAATCTGCTGTCAAAACTCCCACGACACGTCAACCGCCGCCGCTGAGGATCGCCACGAAGGGGTTAATGTCGGCTATGTTCACGACGCCGTCGCCGTTGCAATCGGCGTTGAGCCAATGGCAGCCGGGGTGGGCGAGGTTCCAGGTGAGCGGATCGACCCAGAGGGTGGAGGTGAACGGGTTGATATCGTCGAAGTTGACGACGCCGTCGCAGTTCGCGTCGCCGTAGAAAGCCTTGAGTCCCAGGCTGTGACCGGCGTAGAAATAATCCCCGCAGACGGCAGCGGCGACGAAGCCGCTGTTGGGCGCCGGCACATAGCATTGGTTGTAGTCGTTGTAGCCCCACGCCACCAGCAAGCCATCGGCCTTCACGCCCAGACTGTGGTATCCGCCCCCGGTGACCGCCACAAAGCCCGTGTTGGGCGCCGGCACATCGCATTGGCCATAGTAGTTGTAACCCCACGCCAGGATCGAACCGTTAGCCTTCAGGCCCAGAGTGTGGTACTTACCCGCCGATACGGCCACGAAGCCCGTGTTGGGCTTCGGCACGTTGCACTGGCCGTAAGAGTTGTCTCCCCAGGCCACAATCGATCCATCCGCCTTCAATCCCAAGCTGTGAAAACCGCCCGCGGCAATGGCCACGAAGTCCGCGTTTGGCGCAGGTGGGACGCCGGGGCCTGCTCCCCAGGCGACAATTGAGCCATCGGCTTTCCGCCCGAGGCTGTGCGCGCCGCCTCCCGCGACCGCCGTGAAGCCGGCGTTCGGCGCCGGCACGTCACACTGGCCAGAGTCGTTCTGCCCCCACGCCACAACCGAGCCGTCGGCCTTCAGGCCCAGACTGTGCCAATCGCCGCCGGCGAGGCCCACGAAGTCCGCGTTCGGCGCAGGCACACTGCATTGCCCCTCGTAGTTAAACCCCCAAGCGGCAATCGCGCCGCTCGCACGCAGCCCAAGACTGTGATGCTGGCCCGCTGCCAAGGCCAAAAACGTGGTATTCGGGGTCGGCCCATTACATTGACCCTCGCTGTTGTCGCCCCAGACCGCGAGCGAACCATCGGCCCTCAGCCCGACACTGTGGCTCAACCCGCCGGCGATTCCAACGAAGCCCGTGTTCGGCGCGGGCACGTCGCATTGACCGAAACTGTTGTACCCCCAGGCCACAATCGAGCCGTCGGACTTCAGGCCTAGACTGTGAACTAAGCCCGCCGCAACGGCAACGAAGTCCGCGTTCGGTTCCGGCACGTTGCATTGGCCGGTCCAGTTGCCCCCCCATGCCACGATCGAGCCGTCAGTCTTCAGGCCCAGACTGTGCCCGCCGCCCGCCGCGACCGCCACGAAGCCGCTATTGGGCGCAGGCACGTCGCATTGCCCGTACCCGTTATCGCCCCATGCCCTAAGCGAGCCGTCGGACTTCAGGCCTAGACTGTGAGCTGAGCCCGCCGCAACGGCGACGAAGTCCGCGTTCGGTTCCGGCACGTTGCATTGGCCGACCACGTTACTTCCCCACGCCACGATCGAGCCGTCGACTTTCAGACCGAGACTGTGCTCCCCACCTCCCGCGACTGCCACGAAGCCGCTATTGGGCGCAGGCACGTCGCACTGCCCGTAGGAGTTATGACCCCAGGCCACAATCGAGCCGTCCGCCTTTACACCCAAGCTGTGACCCCCGCCGCCCGCGATGGCAACGAAGCCGGCATTGGGCGGCGGGAAGCTGCACTGGCCGTACTCGTTGCTACCCCACGTCACGATGGAGCCGTCAGTCTTCAGGGCGACGCTATGACCCAAGCCGCTTGCAACCTTCACGAAATCCGCGCCGAGATCGACGGCGACGACACGGTTGCCCCAACCCACGATCGCCCCCGCGTCCTGCACGCTGGCAGGCTGCGGGCAGGGATTGGGGCAGCAGTCCGTCCCAACCCCCGCCCAGGTCCCCACGCAGTTCACCTCCATAACCACACTGCACGCGCCGTCCGCATAACAGCAAGCACCCACGACCGGCTCGCACGGATTCGGATCACAGCTCGTGTAGAGCCCCTGCCATGTCCCGGCGCAATCGGCCTCGGTCGTCACCGCACAAGAGCCATCGGCGTAGCAGCACGCGCCCATGGCAGGCCCGCACGGCGGATCCAGGTCCGCGCAATGCTGGCATTCGAAAAACGTGCCGCCTTGCTCCATGCAGATCCACCACATCTGGTTTTCGGTGCACACATCGTTGACGCAGCACGCACCGCCGGGATCGTAACAATTCACCTGCACCGTCATTACATAGTCGACTGGGCATGGATCAACCTGGCTGTAGTCGGTGGCCGCAAACAGGTAGTAGACGCCGGCCGGCACGCACAACCCGGTCGAATACCAGCCCTCTACGCACTTCCCAACGACGAAGTATGGATTCAGACTCCCGGTGAGGTTTGCACATCCGGGTACGCCCGGCGTAATCTGCTCGAGCCACCCAAAGACCATGTTGTCAACCGTCCCCTGACCGTGCACGCCAACGACTGCGGGCTGAGTCAAGACAATTTCGTACCAGTCGGTGTCGCGGATGGCTCCGTCGCACCAGAGCGTACCGCAGACCGTGAGCGACGCAAAAGGAGGGGGAATGTCCGGCAGAACCTCGAAACTCGGCCATGCCATGTTGCAGCCGCCGTTGGTGTCGTTGCCACAGGGCTCTTGTTCCAGGTAGCTCCCGGGCGGGCATTCCACGGGGCACGGCGGCACGTCGGTTACCGTCAAATGGTACTGGCCGCAATGGCCGTCATAACCATCGACGATGATGTAGTAGGAGTGGCCGCCCAAAACTGGCACGCCGTCCACGCGCGAGACGTACGCATAGGGAAAGCACGCCGTGACGCAAAAGTCGTCGTTACAAGCGATTCGCGTGCCGGGGCAACTACCTTCATAAATGTATACTTTCGTGTCATAACACGTGTCGTCGTTGCACAAGGTGGCCGTGATCGACATGTCGTGGTCGGGAACGAACCGGTACACAACGTCGGCCGAGGTCGATCCCTTGTATGGGCAGGCTTCGTCGTAATCGTTGAGAAAGTTGGAGCTATCGTCGATATCACTGTATGGCAGAGCCGGAATGATCTTCGGATCGTTGCAGGTGTCTCCTGGCGGTGAGCAGTGCGTTACCGTCTGCGACCATACGAGTGGCAAATTGGGCAGCGCTCCATTCGCCGCCACCAGCAGCCCCGTTCCCGTCGTATGGTCCTGGTGGAGCACGGCGAGCGGATGAACGTCCTGGACGTCGTGCACGACGTCGTACGTCCCGATCTCCCAGATGTCGCCGGGCGAGTAGATATAACCCGTGGAAAATCCGACATTGCCCTGCTCGAAATCGCCGTTGAAGATGAGATTCTGGGCGCACAGCACACCGCCGCAGCCCAACGCCCACGCCGCAACATGAATGCAATACCTTGCTGCCGTGATCACTCCTCGTAAGGTTGTGCCAGGCCCACAGCGGTGCTCAAGGCAATAGCGCCCTTTAGCCACCGGAACGCGAAACACCGTCTTCATCGCCTCACCTCGATTTACGGCCTCAGAAGAGGCCCGCGCCACCACGCTGCCTGCGCCGCGACGATGTCCGAGGTCGCAAGGACCGCGGAGCGGCGTAGATGGTCAGAACTGTTCGCGAATGCCGCGTGCCCGTCCTTGCTTCCCACAGTATACCAAATCGGGGTGGCAACCCAGGCAAGGCTGGCGGTAGGTTCTCTCGCAGCCCTCGGTCCTGCTCGGGCTCTACTGGTCAAATTGTCCGCCTAGCCGGCGCTAGTCCGCGCTCGCGCCTGCGTCAGTCGCACTTCCCACTGTCGTCAAGTCCCGGACGGGCTTTCTCTGCGCGAGCAGAACCGGCAGCACCACCGGTGCGTCCTCCAGCACAACGAACCACCGCCGCTTGTAGCTGATGATCTCTTCCAAGAGGCCGTAACGCTCCAGTTCCGCGCGGTTCGCGGGGACCCCGTTGAGCACCACTTCAACGACTTCATCGCCGGCGATTCGTGCCGTCGTGAGTTGCCAGCCCTTGACTCGACGCGTGCCGCGTCGCGGCACGGATCGCAAGACGATCCCCAAGCGACGCTCGGATTGTCGTGTCAAGGGCCAGCCGTTGTCCAGCTCGATGACGGCACCACCGGCCAGTAAGCCGAGAATCTGCGCCGGCGAGGCCTCGCCGACCCTTGACACGCCGCCCGCAGCGAAGCTGCGGGGCCGCTTCCCGGCCCATCGCGCCAAGCGCGACGCGGCGTGTCAAGGGCCGAGCGGTGTGCCGATCCCGAGCCGCTGCTTAACGTTCGGCACGTCGGACGGACTCAGGTTCAAGCCGACCAGCGCACGTCCATCGACGAGTGTCGCGCGGGCGATTTTGACGTTATGGATTCCGGAAGAGCCCATGATCTTGTCGTAGATCGGGAAGATGGCGCCGCTGAGAATGTGAAACCGCCGCGCCTCCGTCGCCAGAGTCTGCGCCCGCCCAACCCCGTACTCCAAACCGGCCCCGCCCCCTCACTACCAGCTTCCAGCTTACGCCTTCGAATTTCCGCCCAATTCCGCCAATCCCCATGCCGCTCATGTCTTTCACGCTCCTCGTCGTGCATACTTCGGTGGAGACGACCATGCCCCACCCGCCCGCCCACGCCCGCTCCGGCGTTCCTCACCCAGCCCCCAGCACTCTGCTCTCAGCATTCCCCCTCGCCCTCAACTCGCTCTTCGCTATTCGCTATTCCCACTTCTCCGCGTCTTGGTGCCTTGGTGGTTGCATTGTCCCGAATACGCTCAACCGTTATCGGCCAACGTCGGATAAAAACCGATCCACGGCGCAACCCGCCGAAGAGTCTCATTTGGGGCCCACACAAACATGAGATTCTTGAGACTCTTGACCTGGCGCTGTCAAGAACGCAGTTCCGGCCTACCCGCCCGCGATCTCGCGGATGACTTCCGCCAGCGCCCCGGGAATCTGCTCCGCGTCGTCGTCTTCCAGCGTCCGCGGGTCAAACACCAACGCCGCTTCGCGAACCCGGCAGATGATGGGCAGCTCACGCCGGCGCAGCCCCTCGGCGACCGCCTCGGCCGGCACGCTGCCGGGCTGCACCACCACCACGGTCGTCGGGAACGGCCGCGTGGGCAGCGACCCGCCGCCGGCCTCCGAGTAATCGGGCTCGGTGAAGACCCGGACATCGGGCACGTCGGCGGCGATCCGCTCGGCCAATTGGTGGGCGTGCTCGTCGAGCGCCGGCGCGGCCCGGGCCAACAGGCGGAACACCGGCAACCGTTGGACGAGCGCCGCCGGATCGCGATAGAGGCGTAGCGTCGCCTCCAGGCCGGCCAGCGTCAGCTTGCCGGGCCGCAGCGTGCGGGCCAGCGAGTTCTTCCGTAGACCGGCGATCAGGTCACTGCGGCCGACGATGATGCCGGCCTGCGGACCGCCGAGCAGCTTGTCGCCGCTGAACAGCGTCAGGTCGGCACCGGCGGCGACGCTCTCGCGTATGGTCGGTTCGTCCCACGCCTGGGGGCTGGTGGAGAACTGTGGGGGCGCGGTCGCGGCGGCCACGTCGCCGTCCGCCACGGCCGGCGGCCACGGCAGGTCCTTCGTGAGCAGCCCGCTGCCGAGGTCGTCGACCACGAGCAGATTATGGCGGTGACCCAGCTCGACCAGCTCCGCCAGCGCAGCACTCTCCGTGAACCCGTGAATGCGGTAATTGCTGGTGTGCACGCGCAGGAGGACGCTCGTGGATTCGTTGATGGCACGTTCGTAGTCGGCGATACGGGTGCGGTTCGTCGTCCCGACCTCGATCATGCGGCACTGCGCGGCGGCCATAATCTCCGGCAGACGGTACGAGCCGCCGATCTCCACGAGCTCGCCCCGCGAGATAACGACCTCACGCCCGGCGGCGAGCGTGTTCAGCGTCAGGTAGGTCGCCGCCGCGTTGTTGTTTACAACGAAGGCGTCCTCGACACCGCACAGCTCGCGCAGCAGGTCGCGGACATGCTCGTGCCGATCGCCGCGGCGGCCCGACTCGAGATCGAGCTCCAGGTTGCAGTACCCGGCCGCGACTTCGGCGATTGCCGCGACGGCCTCCTCCGCCAGCGGGGCCCGGCCCAGGCCGGTGTGCAGCACGATCCCGGTGGCGTTGATGACCCGGCGCAGGTGCGGCCGGGTCCGCTGATACAGCCGTTGCCGGATCTCCAGCGCGAGCGTGGGGACATCGAGGGCCACCCCCCGGCCCGCCTGTATCGACTGGCGGCGCTCTTCCACCACGGCACGGATGACGTGCACCAGCTCGCTGCGCGGGTAGTCCTCCAGCAAGCTCGCGATCGCCGGTTGGTTGAGCAGATGATCGACCGCGGGCAACCGCCGCAGCAGATCACGCACCGCGTCCGGGGCAGCAGGTTGGTCCATGGCCGGCATGATAATCGGTGCCTAGTACGCGCGAAATAGAGGTCGCGGGGAGTGAAAACCGCCGGCCACCTCAGGCCCGGCTCGCGCGCGTCCAAGGCCAGTTACGCCGGCGCCGGCTGCCGGGGCGGCGGACAGAACGCGTAGCCGCAGTCCAACACGGCGTGGATGCAAAAGGCGGCTGGACCCATCTTGCGGCGTAGATCGGCCACGTGGTCATCGATGTTGCGCTTGTCGGGCGGCACTTGGTCGTCGTACACCATGCTGCCGAGCTGCGCACGGCCGAGCACGTGTCCCCCGGCGGCAATCAGCGTGGCGAGGATCTTGTACTCGGTCGAGGTGAGCGCGACCGGCGTCTTGTCGACATACACCTGGGGGCGGCTGCGGTCGAGCGTGATGGATTTCACCGCGAAGGGGTCGTCCTCACCGTCGATGGTGGTCTGGCGTCGCAGTTGCGCCACGATGCGGGCCTGCAGCACCTTCAGGGAGAACGGCTTGCTGATGTAATCGTCGGCGCCGAGCGCCAGGCCGACCAGCTCATCGCTTTCGTCCCCCTTGCCGGTCAGCATGATGACCGGGATGGGCCGGGTCCGCGGGTCGCCCTTCAGCCGCGCGACTACTTCATCTCCGGTCAAGCCGGGCAACACGCGATCGAGCAGGATCAGGTCGGGGGGGTGCCGGCGAACGCGGGCCAAAGCCTGCTCGCCATCCGTGACCCAGTCACAGTGGTAGCCCTCCTGCCGAAGCTGCTTCTGGACGGTGCCGGCTACCTGGGCGTCGTCCTCGATAATAAGAATGGTACATCCGGCAGGCATTGGACTTCTCCCAAATGCCCGGCGCGTACGTCTAAGGTACGGCGGTTTGGCTCGTCCGGTCTCTTGATTCTATCGGGCCTGAGGCCCGACGTTGCGGGTCCCGTAAAGCCTTTTTTCGCGCATTCGTTGCGTGCCCCTGTCAAGGGAGCGCGCACGCCACCAGGTCCGGCAGAACGGCGCGAGACGCACAGCTCCGGCGTCTGTCCCCCACCCCGATGCTGCGCATCCGGGGCGGAACCCCGTACCGAGCCGCGCCGTTTCGATGGGCGGCGCGTATAACTCAGACGAACGCCGCAGTCGCTTGCAGGACCCACAACACCGTTCCGGTCGACAGCGGAATCGTCAGGTTGTCGTTGAGCTCGAAGCGTCCCAGGCGGACGGCCGGCAGGGCCTCGGCGAGGGTGGCGACAAAGGCCCCCAGTAGCTGGACCTCCTTTGGCGCGGGCCAGGCGGCGCACAAGATCAACAGGGCAGTGACGAAGAACGCCCCGCTACCCGCGAGGCTCTTGCCCAGGAAGCGCGTCCGCCCGAAGCGCAAGCCAACGAGCGAGGCCGCCGTGTCCGAGACGACCTGAATGAGCAGCACGGCGATGGCGATGGGCCTCGGAAACACTGCGACCGTCAGCAAGGCCCCGACCACGACGTACGTCGCCCCGGTAATCCGGCGCCACTCGGCCGCGCGGACCATGAACCCCACCCAGCCGCGGAACACGGCCTCAAACCGCGCGCTCACGTGCCGGAGCACTTCGACGGCTAGCGCCACGAGCACGCAGGGGATCAGGAGCCACAGCATCGTGCCGCGGTCGACGAACACGTACACCAGCGGCGTGATGGCTGACACGAGATGCAGCACCTTGCGGCTAATCTCGGCCCGGTAGCTGGAAGGGAGCGCCACCTGTTCTCCTGCCCTTTGCCGAACGCGGCACACGCAACGTATAGCGGCAAGGTGGCCGCAGCGGCAAGGTGACGCCTAGTCGTCGTGGCGGCCGGGCGGCCCAGGGGCGCGGGTCGGCAGCGTCGCCCGAATTGCGTGCCCCCGCGCTTTGCACGCCTGCCACTGGCCGTTAGAATGCGCTCATTTGGCACACGCGTGTGCCCAAATCGGACCTGCCAGAACATAAACCTAAGCACGGGTTGCGACGATGGACTTCGTACTGCCTGAGGAGATCGCCGCCTTTCGCGACACGGTCCGCAAGTTCGCCGCGGAACGCATCCGGCCGCATTCACGCCAGTGGGACCGCGACCAGACCTTGCCCGATGGGTTCGTGATCGAGCTGGGCCAGCTCGGGCTCATGGGCCTGCTCACGCCGGAGGAGTACGGCGGCTCCAAGCACCCGGAGCACGGGTACTTGATGAACGCCGTCGTGATGGAGGAAATTGCCCGGCAGGACGGCGGCGTGGCGTTGCTGGTGGCCGCCCACAACGGCCTGTGCCTCTCGCATCTCAACCTGGCGGGCAATGAAGAGCAGAAAAAGAAGTATCTGCCCAAACTGACCAGCGGCGAGTGGATGGGGGCCTGGGGGTTGACCGAGCCGGGCTGCGGGTCGGATGCTGCCGCGCTGGAGACGCGGGCCGTGCGGGACGGCAAGGGCTGGCGGCTGACCGGGCACAAGATGTTCATTACGAACGGGGCCCGGGCACAGGTGTATGTCGTTATGGCCCGGACGGAACCGGAAAAAGGGCCGAAAGGCATCTCCGCCTTCATCGTGGAGCGTAACGACGAGGGGTTCGTCGTCGGGCAAAAGGAAGACAAACTCGGCATCCGGTCGAGCGACACGGTGCCGCTCGATCTGGATAACGTCTACTGCGGCCCGGAGGACCTGCTCGGGCAATACAACGCCGGCTACGTGGACGCGCTGCGCGTGCTGGGGCGGGGCCGTGTCGGCATCGGGGCCATGTCGCTCGGGCTGGCGCGTGGCTCTCTGGAGGAGTCGATCGCCTACGCCAACCAGCGGATGGCGTTCGGTAAGCCCATCGCCGCCCAACAGGCGATCCAGTTCATGCTGGCCGACATGGCGACCGAGCTGGAGGCGGCCCGGCTGCTAGTCTGGGACGCGGCCCAGTCGCTCGATCGTGGCGAGGACGCCCGGCACAAGGCGTCGCTGGCCAAGCTGTTCGCCAGCGAGATCGCGACACAGGCCGGGCTGAAGGCGATTCAGGTGCACGGGGGCTATGGGTATACGAAGGACATGCCGGTCGAGCGCTACATGCGGGATGCGAAGCTGTGCGAGATCGGCGAAGGCAGCAGCGAGGTGCAGCGTATCCTCATCGCAGGGCATTTGCTGGAGCGACAGTAGGGCAGGTTGGCGCCCTGCCGACAGGTGTAGCCTACTGGGCTGCGAGGAAGGGAGTGCAGATGATGGAGAAGCGCCCGGTGGCAGAGCAACCCGAGTGGTTTAACAACTTGGCGCACCTGCGCCTTGGTCTCGATCAAACGCGGATCGATAGGCTTGAGGCATTTCGACAGGAAATAGGTTGTCCACACGAGCAGTTCGCACTGCGTATTGCGGGCTCAGCCTGGGCAATTCGGGTAACATTGGGACACTGTTGGAACATGCTTCTCATCGAAAACCCGCGCGAACCCGAGTTGGACACTGTAAAAAGGCTCTACGAGCAGCGCAGAACTCTCGCGGCGATGTCGGGTCAAAGTTACCCGCCGCTGCCAGCTACGTGCGCGACTCTTGAAGGACTCATGGCGTTCGTGGTCGCCTTCGAGGGCCGGTTCGCTGGTCCCGATCCCTTCGGATGGGGCAAGCGTATAGACGGCCTCCTTGAACCTGGGCGTGGATAGAGAATTCACCGCGAGGCGCTCTGGCTTAGCAGAGGAAAAGGACGTGGACTTCAGGCTCAACGAAGATCAACTGGCGATGCGGGACGTCGTGCGCAGATTCTGCAGTGAGGAGATCGCGCCAAAAGCGGCGTGGCGGGACGAGCAGCAGCGCTTTGAGGATGGACTGATCGAGAAGCTCGGCGCGATAGCGCTGTTTGGGACATATGTTCCCGAAAAGTATGGCGGCGCTGGGCAGGATTACATCACGTACGTCATGACCGTCGAGGAGTTGTCGCGCGCGTGCGGGGCAACTGGCATCCTGGTGTCCGCCCATCACTCGCTGGCGGTCGACCCGATTCTCGCGTTCGGAACAGAGGATCAGAAGCAGAAGTATTTGCCCAAGATGGCTTCCGGCGAGTGGATCGGCTGCTTTTCTTTGACCGAGCCGAACAGCGGCAGCGATGCTGGCGCGGCGCGCTGTATGGCGAAGGAGACCGCCGAGGGCTGGGTCATCAACGGCACCAAGAATTTCGTCACGAACGGCCGCGAGGCGCACGTCATCGTCCTCTTCGCCGTCACCGATGCGGACAACCCCAAACGCCGCCTGTCGGCGTTCATCGTCGAGAGGGACGCGCCCGGCTGCACGCTGGGCAAGCTCGAGCACAAGCTCGGCATCAAGGCCAGCAGCACCGCCGAGCTGATCTTCGAGAACTGCGTCGTGCCGCACGACGCGTTGCTGGGCGAGCGCGGCAAGGGGTTGAACGTGGCCCTGGCGACGCTGGACGGCGGGCGGATCGGCGTGGCCGCGCAGGCGGTCGGCATCTCCCAGGCGGCCCTGGATTGCGCGACCGAGTACGCCAACACCCGCGTGCAGTTCAACCAGCCGATTGGCCGCTTCCAGGCGATCCAGTGGAAGCTGGCTGACATGGCCACGGGTATCGCCGCCGCGCGCTTGCTGATGTACCGCGCCGCCTGGCTCAAGCAGAACCAGCAGCCGTACGGGACCGAAGCCGCGATGGCCAAGGTCTTCGCCAGCGAAGTGTCGAACCGCGTGACCGACGCGGCGATCCAGGTCTACGGCGGCTACGGCTATTGTGCGGATTACCCGGCGGAGCGCCTGATGCGCGACGCGCGGATCACGGAGCTGTACGAAGGGACGAGTGAGATTCAGCGGCTGGTGATCGCGCGGAAGCTGACCCAGGAGCCTGCCTGGGCCGCGCGCTGATCAGAGCCCGGAGCGTAAGCGACGGGCAATACCTGTGGGACCGGTTTCCAACCGGTCAGACTGTAGCGTCGGCCGCCCGCGGCCGACGTGGATAACGCATGGCCGATCCCGGCGCGCCGGGATCGTGGCACCCAACCTAGAAGAGGTTCGCGCAATGGCAGACAAGTGTGCATACCTGGTAGCCGGCAAACGCAGC
>CAZWYT010000006.1:10787-98637 GCA_964638325.1 uncultured Planctomycetales bacterium | reverse complement strand
GTCACGTCGATGTTGCCGCAGAAGCCCAGGCGGTCGCCGTATTGCGGGGCCAGCTCGCGCACGTCCATGCTCGCGCGACATTCCATCGGCTGAATCATGTCCACGCCGGCGTCGATGAAGTGCGGAATGAGCTTCCGGATGTCGCCGTCGGAGTGGAAGATCACCGGCATGTTCCGCTTGTGGAACTCGGCGAAGAACCGCTTGTGGCAGGGGTAGACGAACTCGCGGTAGTGGCTGGGGCTCATGAACGGGCCGTTCTTGTAGGCGATGTCGCCGTAGATGAACGCGCCGTCGCAGACCAGCCCCTCGGCCTCGATCAGCCGGAACATGTCGATCTCGAACTGGCAATAGGTCTCGAAGACGTCGTGCAGCCACTCGGGCTGCTTGATCATCGCCCGGCACATCATCTCGTGCCCGAGCGTGTCCTTGACCGACTCGATGACCTCAACGCCGGAAAAGCAGATGAACCGGTTCGCTTCCTTCGCCCGCCGGTACCGCGGCCAGAACTCGTGCCAGCGCACCCGCTCGCGCGACGGCGTCAGCAGCGGCTTGAGCTGGAACCACTTCTCCGGGCTGTTGATGCCGAACGCCACATGCTCCGGCGTGCCCATCTTGTGCTTCCACCAGCGGAGCACGGCCTCATTGCCGTCGCGGCGCAGCACCCACTCGTCGGTCTCTTCGAGCACGGTCGGCGGGACCAGGCGGAGGCGCTGATCGGGCCAACCGACGTGCATGAGGTCGAAGTCGAAGTACTCCCACAGCGTCAGCCGGTCCGGCCGGGGCTCCTGGGGATAGCTCTCGATGCCGCAGCCCAGGCGCGGATCGCCGATCTCGGCGACGAACGCGTTCTCGGCCTCCATCCAGTAGGAGTCGAACAGCGGCACGCGGTCGTGCGGCCGGCGGGCGAGGCAGCGGGCCACGCGTTCGCGGGAGGTCAGTTCCATCGGCAGACTCTCAGGGGTTAACCATCAAGACACCAAGGCACCAAGGGCACTGATTCAAAGGCTAGCTTCCTGGTGCCTTGGTGTCTTGGCGGTTCATCTACCGCACCGCGGCCGCGCAGAGGCGCTTCGCCAGCTCGGCGCCGGTCGCGGCGTCCGCGCCGTAGCCGTCCGCCCCGATCTTGTCGGCGTACTCCTGCGTGATCGGAGCGCCGCCGATGAGGACCACTGGCAGCGGGTTCAACTCCGCCTTCAACTGCCGGATCGCGACCTCCATCATCGGCATGGTCGTGGTCAGCAAGGCGCTCATCGCGACGACGTCGATCTTTCGCGCGCGGCAAACCGCGATGAACTTCTCGGGGGCCACGTCGACGCCCAAGTCAATCACCTCAAACCCCGCTCCTTCAAACATGGTCGCAACCAGGTTCTTGCCAATGTCGTGCAAGTCGCCCCGCACGGTGCCGATGACGGCGGTTCGCTCAGCCTTCACGCCGGCCCGCGCGAGGTGCGGCTTCAGCACGGCGGTGCCGGCCTTCATGGCCTCCGCGGCGACGAGCACTTCCGGGATGAAGTACTCGCCGTCGCGGAAGAGCCGGCCGACCTCGGTCATGCCCTTGAGCAGCCCCTCGTTCAGCACGTCGCGGGCGGGCAAACCCGCCCCGATCGCCTCGGCGACAAGCCTGGGCGCCGCCACTTCATCTCCGTTGATTACCGCTTCCGCAAGTTGCACTAACAGCGACATCATCGACTCCGTCGGCTTCGCCGGACTCCGCGACCCATCGCGGGCGCAAGACCCAATATACCACGGTGGTGCGGCGATACGCGACACGGGCAGGATCAACGAGAGGCGGCACGCGGCGGGCGTGACCCGTCGTCCGCCGCGGCGGACTCCGGGCTCGTCCGGGGCTGTGCGCCTTCCCTATAATGACCACGTGAGCGGAAGCCCGATGGACCCGATGAGCACGACGCACCCCGGCGCCCCGGCAGGTGCTCTCCCGTCGGCAAACGCCGTCGCGTTTCGCGTGCTGCGCTTTCAGCACGTCGAGCCGGACCGCGAACAAATCTGCCGGCTCGTACATCTCCGACCGGGCCACGGCAACCACCAGCGGTGGTTCGACCTGGTCGACGAGCTGCTTGGGACGCTGCCGCGGCTGATGCGGCCGCGCGGGCTGTATCGGATCGACGAGGTCCAGATGCTGGAGCCACGGCGCCTGGTGTTGAAGCGGGGCGCGACGTTTGAGGGGGCCATCGGCGCGTTTCTCCAGCACTCCCACCTGATCGCGACTTTCGTCGTCACGATCGGCTCGGCGGTCGAGCGGCTCAGCCGCGGCTGGCTGCGTGCGGGCCGGGTCATGCACGGGACGATCGCCGACGCGATTGCGTCCGAGGCCGCCGAAGCGACGGCCCAACGTCTGAAGGACGACGTCCGCGCGTGGGCCCAGTCCCGGGGTCTGGACACCACGCCGCCGTACAGCCCCGGCTACTGCGGCATGACCGTACGCCAGCAGGTGCCCCTGTTCGCGAGCCTGCCCGCCCGCGAGATCAACGTGCGACTGACCCCCAGTTGCCTGATGCTGCCAGTCAAGTCGATTTCGGGGCTGATCGGCATCGGGCCGGCGGACCAAGTCAACCCGCACGGATATCCCTGCGCGGCGTGCGATCATCCGAACTGCGTGCAACGGCGGTCACCGCTCGACGAGAACCGCGGGCGGTGCCAGGACTGGGGCGCCGTGAACGATGCTTGCCCATCGCAGGGGGACGTGTAGCATCTCGTCATGCCGGCCGATTCCGACCGCGGTCCTGCAATCAGGTCATTGACTCCGCAGACGATTTCCACGCGTCTGACGTGGGTCGCCCTGGCTGTCGTACTGGTCGTGGCGGGCGTGCTGCGACTGGCGGCGCTCGCGACGGTCCCGGTGGGGCTCAACCAGGACGAAGCCTCGAACGCCTGGAACGCATACTGCCTCCTCAAGACCGGGCAGGACCAGTTTGGTACACCGTGGCCGATCTTCTACACCCGCGCGCTGGGCGAGAACCGCAGCACGTTGTTCCTATATTGGATGATGCCGTTTCAGGCCGCGCTTGGGCTGAGCATCTGGTCCGCACGCGTGCCGGCCGCCGTGGCGGGCGTGCTCGCGGTGCTGCTGATCTACTGGGTAGGCGCGCGGCTGTTCGGCCGCGGCACGGGGCTGGCGGCCGCAGCGCTGCTGGCGGTCAGCCCGGTCCACATCCAGATGAGCCGCTGGGGACACGAGGCCACACTGACGCCGTTGCTCACGCTGCTGCCGTTTGCCCTGCTGCTGTGGGCCGGGCTGCCGCTGGACGATCGCCAACCGCAGCCGCGACCCTGGCGCGCGCTGGTGGCGGGCCTGCTGACGGGGTTGTGCTGCTACGGCTATCCGGCGGTGCGGCTGTTCGTGCCGGTGTTTCTGACCGCCAGCGTGCTGTGGACGTGGCGCGCCTGGACGCCGCTCGTGCGGATGCGGCGCGGGAGGTTGAGTCTGGCTGGTCTGGTCGTGGGCACGGCGGTGACGTTTGGCCCGCTGGCGTACCTGCACGTTGTGAGGCCCGACGTGATCGGACGGCGCGGCCAGACCACCTGGATATGGTCCGCGGACGATCCCGCGGCGACGCGTGCGCTCAAGGTGGCCGCACGTTACGCCGAGCATTTCGGACCGGACTTCCTGTTCCGCTCTGGCGACGCGTACGAGGTCGTCTGGACGACGGGCCACGGGTTCCTGCCGCGCTTCATGCTGCCGCTGCTGCTCGGCGGTCTGGCGGTTTGCGGGGCGCGCCTGACGGTCTCCCGTGCCGCGCGGGTGCTCGCGGCGGGGGTCCTGTTGTATCCGGCCGGCGATTGCCTGAACTGGCACTTCAGCGCCAACGCGCTGCGTGGCTCGGCCGGACTGTGGCCGCTGCTCCTGCTGGGGGCGCTCGGAATCAGTGCGGCGGCGGGCGCGCTGCTGCGACGGCGGCTGCCGGGGTGGACGCTGGCCGCCGGCGTCGCGCTGGCGGCGTTGATTCTGGTCGAGAGCGGGCGCTTCGCGCGCGACTACTTCCTCGTTCGTCCCCGGCAAAGCCCGGCGTACTACGGCTACCACGAGGACCTGATTGAGGCTTGCGAGTGGTTGCGCCCGCGATTGGCTGACGTGGACGCGGTCCTCTGCACGCCGGTCGATTTCAATCAGCCCTATCTGATCACGCTCGTGGCATTGGCCCATGACCCGCGACAGTGGTTCGCTGAGCCGCGCGAGTGGTATTCCGAGGGCGCGTGGGATCGTTGGGTGCGCTATGGGAAGTTCTACTTCGCGTACGAAGCGGAGCGCGCGAGAATCCTGGAGCGGCTCAAGGCCGAGAATGGGCCCAAGCGGGTTATGCTTTTCCTGCGCGCGAACGAGCCGGCCCCAGGCAAGCCGATGCACGAGGTCGTCGGCCCCGACGGCAGGACCGCGCTGGTCATTTACGCGGTTCGGCTCTGAACTCCGCGCTGCCTGGGCTGATGGCAACCGCGCAGTGACCGGTTCCGTCGGAGGCGGCTCCTACGATTCCGCCGGGACGGAGCCCGGCCGCTGCTGCACCAGGCGCGCGTGGTACCCTCCATCGCGCCAGTCGGACAGCTCCGGCCCCCAGGCGGGTAAGATGGTCTCCTGCCGATTGAGCTGCCATGCCGGGTTTTCTCGCATGAAGCCCGCGACGATCTGCTCATTCTCCTGCGGCTCCAGGCTGCACGTGCTGTACACGAGCCGGCCGCCGGGCCGGACACACGCCGCAGCCTGGCGCAACAATCGGTGCTGGATGCCGACAAGCGATTCGAGCTTGCGGGGCGTGAGGCCCAGGCGTGCCTCGGGCCGGCGGGCGATGACGCCGGTATTCGAGCACGGTACGTCGACGAGGGCGGCGTCGAACGGAATGGCGTCTTGGGCGAGATCCGGCTGGCCAGAGCCCAGCAGTCGCGTACGTACACAGGTCAGCTTAAGCCGCTCAACATTCTCGCGGATTCGCGCCAGACGCTCGGGCGCATTGTCGCACGCGACGACCTCTCCGCGGTCTTGCATGTCGAGGGCCAGAGCCACCGACTTGCCGCCGGGCGCGGCGCACAGGTCGAGAATGCGCTCCCCCGGGCGAGCTGCGACGGCCAGCGCCGCAGCATGAGCGGTGCTGTCCTGCACGAACACGAGTCCGTCCCGAAACACGGCCGCCTCCACGACGGATACGGCCGCCGGCAGGAACGCCGCGTCTCCGGAGAACTCGACGGACTGCCCGAAAGCGTCACCCAGCGCTCGTTCAAACTCGCCGGGTCCCACCCGCAGCGGGTTTTGTTGAACGACCGTCACCGGCGTTGCCTGCGCAGCCCAGGCAACGGCCTCGGTCCGCTCGGTCCCAAAGCGCGCGACGAGCTCGGCGTAGCGCTTGACATGTTCGCCGGTCGCGGCGGCCAAGTGCTCGGTGGACTGATCCTCCCGAGGCGACGGCAGAACCGCGCTGCTGAAGCGGCAAGCCTGGTCCCAACTCGCACGTACCTGTGTCGGGTCGAGGCGCTGCCACGGGACACGCCGGTCAGCGACAGTGCCGGTCACCCGGCGCAGCACGGCATTGACCATTCCTGGCGCCCGGCGGCGGAGAAGTCGTCCCGCCAGCTCGACCGCCTGGTCCACGACGGCGAACAGCGGAATGCGGTCCATCCAGACGACCTGATAGACCGCGGCGTAGAGAATCGCCCGCAGGCGCGGCGGAGTGCGCTGCCGGTGGAAGCGGGCCAGCATGCCGAGGACGTGCTCGATGGTGACGAGATGACGTACCGCCCCCTGGCCGATCTCCATCGCAAGGGCGGCTTCACGTCCCGCGAGCCGCCCCGTCGCGCGCCAGGCGCTCAGGGCCTCATGGACAAAGTGCCGGCCGCTGAGCGCGTCCGCGACTGCGAGGACGGCGGCTGTCCGTCCGTCCAGCTCGCCGGGCGGTTCATGAGACTCCGCTGTCATGTCGGTGCCAGAGTGAAGCGGTCCTTCGCGGCGATGCGCCGACCGTTCGCGAAGGCCTGAAACGACATCCGTTTCCCGCCGGCGGGCTGAACCTCGAGCAGCCGCACACGGCCCGCGCCGGCCTGCACCGTGAGGTCCGCGCAGAAGGTGCCCGGCGGGAAGTCTTCCGTCGGCGCGGCGGACGAGTCGGCGACTTGCGCGCGGACGAGCAGCACGCGTTCCTGCTTGCCGCTGCCCGAGACGAACATGCACACGGCACCCGGCCATGACCAAAGTCCGTGGATGCGCCGCACGATTCGCCGCGCCGGCTCGGACCAGCCTACGGCACCATCGGCCTTTGACAGCTTCGGCGCGCGGGTGGCTGCCGCGGTGTCTTGCTCGGTGGGGGGAATGGTTCCCGCCTCGATGCCGCGCAGCGTGTCGACGATCAGTGCGGCACCGAGCTCGGCCAGGCGGTCATGCAGCTCATCGGCCGTCTCGGTCTCCCCAATCGGCGTCGCGCGTTGTGCCCAGATCGGGCCGGCATCCCAGCGCTCATTGAGCTGGAACACCGTCACGCCAGTCGTCTCTTCGCCTTCGATGATGGCCCGCTGGATGGGGGCCGCACCGCGGTACCGGGGCAGGAGCGAGCCGTGGATGTTCACACACCCGCACGGCAGCGTGGTGAGAATCCCGCTGCCGATTTTCTGCCCGAAAGCAGCCACCACG
The DNA here is from genome assembly GCA_964638325.1 of uncultured Planctomycetales bacterium. GTDB lineage: Bacteria > Planctomycetota > Phycisphaerae > UBA1845 > Fen-1342 > JALHJL01. Next base: position 92,009 of record CAZWYT010000006.1, on the reverse strand, counting down.
CCGATGTCGGCCGGTCCAAACGAGTTGCCGATATCCAGCGCGTTGACGTCCTCAATCTGCACGTGGCGCACACCCAGTGCGTCCGCGGCAGCGTGCATGGGCGTCGGCCGCACCGCGCGGCCGCGGCCGGCGGGCCGGTCCGGCTGGCTGATGACCGCGACGACGACTTGGTCGGCCTGGGTCAGCGCCCGCAGGGCCGGCACCGCAAAGTCGGCCGTTCCGAAGAAGACGATGCGCACTTGCGTCTACGCTCCTGGCGTTCGATGTCGGCGCTGTGCCGCCCGCGCTAGCGACAGAGGCCGCAGATCAATCGGAGGGACAGCACACGCGCGGGGATACTACCGCGCGGCCTTGGACTTGTACGAGTCTTCGAGGGTCTTGAGCGTCCGCCGCGTTGCCACGCGGTCGGTCGGGCCCATGCGGTCGATGATCAGCACGCCGTTGAGGTGGTCGGTCTCGTGCTGGCAGATGCGGGCCGGGAGATCCTCGAGGACCTGGTCGATCGGCCGGCCGTCGAGGTCTTGGGCGATCAGGCGGCAGCGTTGGGCCCGCCGCACCTGCACGTCGATGCCGGGCAGCGACAGACAGCCCTCTTCGGCCTCCGCCGATCCGTGCGGCTCATGGATCGTGGGATTGACGAACACCCGCGTATCGCCGGGCTGACCGGTCGCGTTCAGGATGATGAGCCGCCGGTTGATCCCGACCTGCGGCGCAGCCAGACCGACTCCCTTGCCGGTCTCCATCAGCTCCAGCATCCGGGCGACAAGCGCCTTCAACTCCCCGTCGAATTCGGTCACGGACTCAGACACTTTGCGCAGCCGCGGATCGGGATAGTGGATGATGTGCAAGTCCTTGGGATCGCGTCTCATCGTCTTGTTCGCTGCCGTACGACGGGACTTCATCCGTTGTCCTGCCACGCGGGCCGCAACGTCGGGGCGGCCGGATGCTCGCTAAATAATAGACGCGCACGCGCGTTTTGTCAGAAGGGTTCCCCCAGCAGGAACGCGTGTGCCAGCCGCCGGGCCATCTGCGGGTTGCCGAATACCATCGGCAGCAGCAACCCGAGGTCGGTGTTGGGCATGCTGACGTACTCGGCCAACTCCGTCCGCCAGGCGGCGCTGAACGTCGCGAGCTCGTCCTGTAATACCGCCGCCGTCAGCGCGCGGGCGGCGGTCTCGGCCGCGAGCCACCCGGAGCGCAGTGCTGGATAAAGGCCGTCATGGCTGAACGAGCTGACGAAGCCACCGGCATCGCCGATTAGCAGACAGCGCTTCCCTACGTGCGACTCCATCTCGAGTGCGGCGCCGGCGAGCATGGGCGTGGGCTGGGGAGCGGCGCTGGCCGCGGCCGGCAGAAGGCCCGCAGCGCCGGCGGCCCTCAGCAGCGCAGAAAGCTGGATGGTGGCGGGCGATGCGGAATCGTATGTCATCAACGTCACACATGCTTGCCGGCGGTGCCGGGCAATCGTGGCGATCTTGATGGTTCGCCCGGCGCCGAGGATCACATCGAGACCGCCCTCGTCGTCGGGCGTGCCCAACACGGCCTGCGCACCGGCGCTCTCGTCCGCCGGCGCTGCCGACAGGTGCCCCGTGCGTGCCGTCGCGGAGCCGGCACCGTCGGCGATGACCAGCACCCGGCCGGTCACGCTGCGCTCGGCGGAGAGCTGCGCCGTGGCCAGGGCTTCCCCCAAATAAATCACCGTGACGCAACCGCGCATCACCTGCGCACCGGCGGCTCGGGCAGACGCCAACAGCGCCGTGCCCAGACTCTGCGGATGCACGATCCAGCCGGCCAGCTTGGGATCCCGCACGTCCACCGGGGTCGACAGGTCCCAGGGCCAGAGCCGCACGCCCCGAAACTCGACCGCTCCGGCGGCGGCGGCATCGACACCCAACTGTTGGCACATGCGGACGCCGGCGGGGCCTACCCACGCCGCACAGCACGGGGAGCACGGCGTCTCCATCGGCTCAATGAGGAGCGTGCCGAGCTGGTGGCGGGCGGCGACGATCGCGGCGGCGCAACCGGCTGGTCCGCCGCCGACGATCAGGATGTCGTGCGCGGGACTAGGAGGCGCCAAAGCGGCTTCCTTACTTCAACTGTTCCCAGAGGACTTCTTCGGCCCGTCCGAAGCGCTGGAAAGCGGCCTGCACCGCCCCGTAGATGGATTGCAGCTCCTTCGCGTCCGCCTCCGTCCCACGACCCTCGGCGGGCAGTGTCTTCAGCACGGCTTCCAGGCGGGCGGCGGCATCGTCGAGCTGGCTCGCGGCTTCTGCGAACTGGCTTGCCGCCCGGAAGATGAGCAGCTTGTCCTCCCGCTCGCGGTTTGGTCCCCAGATCAACTTGGAGGGATTCAGGAGCACCTCCTGGCTCGCCAGCCGCAACTGGTCGCTCATGCTGACGAAGTTCTCGAGGGTCCGCTCGACGACCGGCTGGCTCAGTACGACCGCGCGCTCGCCCGCCGCGGTCAGCGTCCGGATGTTCTCCAACGACGCATTTACCCGGTCCATTGCAACGTGCAACTTGCCGAGCGTACCGGTCGCGTTCGCTGGGTCCAATTCCGTCTTGAGGCGGCTGAGCAGCTCCTCATCCACCGTGCGTGCGGCGTGTTCGAGGCTGCCGAGCGTATCGTGCACCAGCGGCCGGTTTTCTTTCACCAGCGCGGCCGCCTCGCTGAGCCCTTCATCGAGGCGCGTGAGCGCGACGTGCACCTTGGCCAGCACCGTAGTCTCGTTCCCGGCGGCGAGCTCGGCCCGCAGCGCGGCCGTCGTCGCGTTCAGGTCGTCGAGCACGCGGTGGATCTTGTTGAGCAATGTGGCCTGCTCGTGCGGGTTGGCCTGGGCGCGCAGCTCGCGCGTCATGGTGTTGATGTCATCCAGGCTGAGCAGCATCTTGTGGACGATGGACTTCTCGGCGTCCGGGTCGACGGCCTCGTTCAGGCGGTCCACAAAGCCGCCCGGCGACAGCAAGCGGCGCGACAACGTGGAAATCGCCGCCGACAGACTTTGCGGCGGCAGGCCGATGATGGGGCCGGTCAGTGGGACATCGGGCGTGCCGACGTTCAGGATGGAGACGAACCCGTTGCCGCCGATGGCCGGCTGGTCCGTAGTGATCTGGCAGTTGCCGTAGAGCGCGACGTCGTCTCGGATGCTGGCTTTGACCACGAAGAAGGTCCGCTTCTGCGGGCCCTGCGCGGCGGGCACGAGGAGTTGCTCGATTTGCAGGTCGTGCACGCCGCCGACCTCGAGCGAGCCGGACAGCATCACGGGGCTGCCAACCTTCAACGGTGCCAGGCCCTCTTCGTGGGGGAAGCGGATCTCGACGATACGGCCGCCGGTCTGCATCCGCGGGTACAGGAACAACACCGTGGCGAGGAAGACGGCCACAAACACGATGGCCGCCAAGCCGAGGGCGAAATCCTGTCGTCGCTGCTTCATATCCGTGTACGTGCAGGCCGGGGCGAGCAGCCGGTCAGGTGCTCCGGTCGCCGGTCGTTTTGCGGCGGCATTGTAGCTGACCGGGGACTTCCACCCAAGCCAGCCAGGCGGCGTGCTCTCAGAGCCCAAGTGCTTGAGCCGCGGCCGAAGTAGCCCAGGCGGCGAGGTAGGCCAGGGTGGTCATGCCCGCGAACGACGCCAGCGGCCAGAGCCAGGAGCCGGTCTCGCGCCCGATGACGGCTAGGGTACTGACACACTGGGCGCAAAGGGCAAAGAAAACCATCACCGAGAGAGCGACCGGCAGCGTGAAGAGGGGGCGGCCCGTGTCCTCGCGGGTCATCGCCTGAATCGCGGCGCGCAGGGAGAAGGAGCGCTCGTCCGTCTGCTGCCCGAGCTCACAGATGGTTCCTAGAGTGGCAATGATGACCTCGCGGGCCGGAAACGAGGCGATGACGCCGATGCCAATCCGCCAATCCCAGCCGAGAGGCCGGATGGCCGGCTCGACGAAACGGCCCAGTCGGCCGAGGTAGCTGGTGCGCAGGTATGCGCCACGGAGCTGCGCTTCGAAGGTCGGGTCGTCCCAGCCGCGGACCAACCGCTGTTGTTCGACTGCTTTCGCGGTGGCCGCGCTGCGCGGGAAGTACCCCAGCGCCCAGACCGCCAGGTTGACGACGAGGATCACCGTGCCGGCGCGCGTGACGAAGCTCCGGCCCGCCAGGTACATGCGCTGGGCCACGGCTCGCCAGCGCGGCCATTTGTAGCTGGGCAGTTCCAGGAGGAAACCCGCCGATGGCCCGGCGAAGACCGTCTTCCGCAACACCAGCGCGATGGGAATGGCAAACAGCACGCCGACCAGGTACATCCCCAGCATGACCAGTGCGTCCAAGCGCAGCCACCCGTGGAGCCACGATCGCGGCGGAACAAACGCCCCGATCAGCAGCGTGTACACCGGCAGCCGCGCCGAACAGCTCATGAACGGCGCAATCAGGATCGTGATCAAACGTTCACGCCGGTCCGCGATCGCCCGCGCGCCCATGATGGCGGGCACGGCGCACGCGAACGACGAGAGCAGCGGGATAAACGCGCGCCCGCTCAGGCCCAGCGGGCGCATGAGTCGATCGACCATGAACGCGGCGCGGGCCATGTACCCGCAGTCTTCAAGAACCGCGATGAAGGCAAACAGCGTCAGAATCTGCGGCAGGAACGTGAGCACGCCGCCCACGCCGCCGATCAGCCCGTCCGCCAGCAGACTCTGCACGGCTCCCGCGGGCAAGGCGCCGGCGCCGATTCCGGCGAGCCAGCCAAAGACGCCTTCGATGGCCTGCATGACCGGGCGCGCCCCGGCGTAAATCGCGAAGAAGACAGCGTAGAGGACGAGCAGTAGCGTGACCACGCCCGTGAGGCGGTGGGTAAGAACCCGGTCGATCCGGTTGGACCACGCGTCACCGGGCGGCAGCTTGCGCTCGATGACACCATCGACGACACGGTCGATCCAGGCGTAGCGCGCACGGACCTCGACGAGTCCGGGATCCAGGTCCGCGACGCGCGCCCGCTCCCGCGCGTCATGCAGCGCTGCCGCACTCCCGCGCCGCTCGAGATACGCCCGCTCCGCGTAACCTTCGCGGTCGACCAGCACTCGCAGGGCCTCGCCCGGCTGCAGCGGGACACCCGCGCTGGCCGAAAGCTGGGCGGCAGCGCTCTGGAGCGGTTCGGGCAACTCGACCCGCACCGCAGGAGGATCGCCGGACAACACCGCTTCGAGCACTTCGACCAGCGGCTTGACGGTCTCCGGCCGGGTGGCGATCACCGGGATGACTGACACGCCGAGACGCTCGGAAAGCCGCTCGGCGTCCACCTCGATCCCGCGGGCGCGCGCCGCGTCGACCATGTTGAGGGCGACGACGACCGGCAAGCCCACTTCGAGCACCTGGCTGATGAGGTACAGGTTCCGCGTCAGATTGGAGGCGTCTGCAATCGCCAGGATCGCCGCTGGTCGCGGCGGCGTGTGACCGCAGAGGGCGTCGCAGACGATCATCTCGTCGGGAGACGCGGCCGCGAGACTGTACGTACCCGGCAGGTCCAGAACGTCAAGCGGTTGACGCGCTCTGCGCACCGGTCCACGTGCGACCTCGACCGTTACGCCTGGGTAATTCGCGACGTGACGGCGGAAGCCGGTCAGTGCATTGAAGAGCGCGGTCTTGCCCACATTTGGATTGCCGATCAGTGCTATAGCCGGTGCCCTACTCGGATCAGCGGTCCGTGCAGTCGCGCCGGGAGTCGGCGGTGCGGCGTGTACCAGAGGCGGGATCGGTTGCAGGGCTGACACCCAAACGTTCAAGTAGCGGCTACGTCGATCAACGCTGCCTCGCTCGCGCGGAGCGAAAGCTCGTAGTCTCCCAGCCGGAGGCGCATCGGGTCACCGAGGGGCGCGCGGCCCATGACTTGGACTTCCTTTCCTTCGATGAGTCCCATCTCCATGAGCCGGTGCGGCAGATGTCCGCCGGCGCTGACACGGGTTATGCGAAGTATGGCGCCGAGGGGGGCGGCGTCGAGGGACATTGAGTTTCTCCGTTGTATGCGTCAATCCGCATGCGGTCTTCTTGATGCGCGTGCTTGAGGCATAATACAAGTGGTTACTCGGCAATGCAATTGCAGTGCTCTACCTTTTTTCACGGTACGCAAGGTGGTGGACGTTTGAGGCATATGCTGGCTGTTATCGATACTGCGTACGTAGTATCGTTACGTCGCGGAAGTCGTGGTGTCCCCTCCCACCGCTGGCCTATGCGCGTTGATCGAACTCGGGCCAGGGGGCCTCGCGGCTTTGGCGCCTAGGTTCGTTTCGGGACGTGACGTCCCCAACGGTGTCGGCTTCGCCCGGTGGACTGGAGTGAAGGGGATCGCTTTTTCGACCCGTAGACTGACCCGCCGGGCGGCGGCGTGCGTAATGACCTTAGAGGAGTCATTGATCGCTTTGGGCGCGTAGACACGTTGGCGGAGTTCCAGGGCCCCGAGGTCACCGGCCGCGCCGCAGGCGCGACATCGCGGCAGACAGCGAACTTGTGATCGTGGACCGCCGCAGCTACACCACCGTCCGAGCCGATGCTAATATATGTGTGTCTAAAACCAGCGGGGGCTACTGGAAACGCCGCATGAATCGACGCGGGCTGTGGATGGCGGGCGCGGGGCTATGTCTTGCGGTCTGCCTCTCCCCGGCGAAGGGGCAGTATGCGCGCAAACTGGAGGGCCTCATAGACCGACCGTCGGCCAAGTCGCCATCGGAGTTTATCGGGGGCAACTATACACGGGAGGGCGCGCGCCCGCTTGGGGCAACCCGAGGGGTCAATGTGACGCTGATGGGACAAACCCGGCTCCCGTCACGGGCGAGCATGCGCAGCTACCGCTTCAACCAGGGACTGTCTTATGGGCAGCTTGGGTTGCAGGAGGACGCAGAGGCGGCGATGCGCCTGAGCTTCTTCGACGTGATGTCTAGTGCCACCAGAAACCGGGATGGTGAGCTTGGCCTAGTGAGCGGGCTTAACCGGGCGCTAAGCCTGAACCTGCCGGTGCCCAACGTACCGATCGGGGGAGTGCCGGCGTTGAGCGCCTGCGCCTACACGCCTTGCCCGCCGACGACCCGTTTCGATGACCTTCTGGGGCTGGTGCCGGGCGACTTGAAAGAGGCGGGACCGGTCGTGCCCGGCGTTGCCGAGCGGCTGGAGGCCCGCACGAGCGACGTGGCGACTTGGGCGGAGCGTGAAGGGGTCGCGCTGTTCAAGGGGGGCACGCAGGAAATGCGCGACCCCCAGACGGGGCGGTATGAGAAGTGCCCCGATTGCGCGGACAAGTTAGCCCGCGCGGTGCAGCGCTTGAGGATGGCCATCGACTTGGACCCCCAGGCCGCGCTGCCATCGCTCCTGCTCGCGCACCTGTCACTGGAGCAGGACCGGCCGCTAGTGGCGAGCAGCGAATTGATGGCCGCGCTGCGTCGGGACCCGAACCTGCTCTCTGGGGAGGGTGGGTCCCTGGATCGCTACTTTGGGGACGCGGAGGGTGCCGGCGGTCGATCGGCCTTTCTGGCGACGCAGATGCGTCGCTACGTGCGGATGGGCGAGTATAATCCCTCGTGGCCCGTGGCGCATGCGCTCGAGGCGTACTGCGCCTGGCGGCTCGGTGAGGTGGGCTCGGCGCGCGCGGCGCTTGCCCGGGTTGATGAGTTGGCACCGTCCGCGGACGAGGGGGAAGCAGAGATGCTGCGGAACTTCTCGGCTACGCTGCGGGCCGTGTTGCACTAGCAGGCATCCGCGCCCGGACGGGATAGGCCCGCACGAGTTGGAGGTGCGGCCGCGGCGGATCGACCGGTGAAGGCCGGCCGTCAGCCACGGCAGGACAGCCATGAACGGAAACGTTGAGACGTCATCACGGGGGGCGTGGACGGAGTGGGCGCGGCGCCAACGCACCCTGCTGTGCGTCTCGACTCACGCCCTGTTGTTTGCGACGGCGTGGTTTCTCGCCTTCGGGCTGGCGTACAACTTCAAGGGGTCGCCCACGCTGGCGCGGCCGGTCTTGTGGGTGAAGTCACTGGCCACGCAGGTGGAGCTGCCGAAAGAGGGGGCCTTTGACTGGTTCACCGAGTTCTTCCTGCCGCTGCTGGTCCCCGTGGTGGCCATCAAGGTGACGGTGTTTGTCGTTCTGGGACTGCACCGGGCCTCCTGGCGATACGTGAGCCTGCGCGACGTGTTCGCCGTGGCGCGGGGCGCCTGGTGGAGCTTTGCGGGCGTCTTCGTGCTGTACTATGGGCTGCAGAACGCCCGGAGCATCGGGCTGCCCATCGAGCCCTTCGGCGAGAAGTTCCCCGATTCGGTGTTCGTCCTCGACTTCGCCGGCACGATTGCGCTGGTCTGTGGCACGCGGCTGGCGGTGCGCCTGTACCACGAGGAGGTTCGTCCGACGGCGGAGGGGGTGATGCCCAAGCTGCTCGTGCTGGGGGCCGGGAACGCCGGCGAGAATGTCGTGCGCGAAATCCTGCGCATGCCCGTGTCGCGCTACCGCGTGGTCGGGTTCCTCGACGACGATGACAGCAAGTGGGGAGCCCAAATCCACGGCTTCGAGGTGCTCGGTCCGATCGAAGATATCAAGAAAATCTGCGACCAGGAGGGTGTGGATGAGATCCTCATCGCTATCCCATCCGCGACGCGCGAACGGCTGCGCCATGTCGTCGAGCTGTGCCAGGGGACCAACCTGCGTTTCAAGACCCTGCCTGCCCTGGCGGACTTGATCGCGGGCCGCGCGTCGGTCAAAGAGATCCGCGATGTCGAGATCAACGACCTGCTCGGCCGCGTGCCGGTTAAGCTGGACGAGGAGGAGATTGCCAAGTTTATCCGCGACCGGGTCGTCATGGTGACCGGCGCGGGGGGCTCGATCGGTTCCGAGTTGTGCCGGCAGATCGCCCGCTTCGAGCCGCGGCGGCTGATCCTGGTCGAGCGGGCCGAGCCCGGGCTGTTCCCCATCGACCAGGAATTGCGGCGCGCTTTCCCGCGCATCGACATCGAGCCCTATATCGCCGACGTGGGGGATCGCGGCCGGGTGGAGCGAATCTTCCAGCAGGAGCGCCCGAGCGTTGTCTTCCATGCCGCCGCGCACAAGCACGTGCCGATGATGGAGCACAACCCCGGTGAGGCGATCAAGAACAACATCGACGGGACGCGCGTGGTGGCGGACGCGACGACCCGCTTTGGCGGCGAGAAGTTTGTGTTCATCTCGACCGACAAGGCGGTCAACCCGACCAGCGTCATGGGCTGCTCCAAGCGGATCGCCGAGATGTACATCCAGGCGCTGGACGCGCGCTCGGACACACAGTTCGTCACGGTCCGCTTCGGGAACGTGCTGGGCAGCAGCGGCAGCGTGATCCCGATCTTCAAGGAGCAGATCGCCCGCGGTGGACCGGTGACGGTGACGCATCCCGAGATGGTGCGTTACTTCATGACCATCCCCGAGGCGTCGCAGCTCGTGCTGCAGGCCGCGTCGATGGGCCACGGGGGCGAGATCTTCGTGCTCGACATGGGCGAGCCGGTCAAGATCGTCGACCTGGCCCGGCAGATGATCACGCTTTCGGGGTTTCGGCCCGACGTGGACATCAAGATCACTTTCTGCGGTATGCGGCCGGGCGAGAAGCTGTACGAAGAGCTGGCCATCGACGGCGAGGGGGTCGCCCGCACCGCCCATCCGAAGATCGGCATCTGGCAGAACATCCCCGGGGACTGGGACACGCTCGTCCCGTCGATCGAGGCGCTCTTGTCCGAAGCCGACCGGCTGGGGCGTGACGACGTGCGGCGGCGTCTGAAGGACATCGTCCCCGAGTTCTACCTCGAGCCGCCGCCGGCACGCGTGGACGCGGCGCCGGCCAACGGCAACTTCGCCGCCGCCCGGGCCAACGTGGCGCCGGCGTAGGCGTAGCGGGGGAAGCCCGGCCGCAGCGCGATCGACCCGGTGTAGCGGTCCTTCACGATGTCGTACCCTTCGAGCACAAAGGTGTCAGGGACCTTTTGTGCCCAGCACCCGGAGGGCCGCTCCGCGGCAAAAGGTTCCTGACACCTTTGTGCGCCACGTGGCCCGTGCTCCGGTACGTGTAGTGTACCGCCGGCCCTTGACGGGCAGCAGGCTTGTCGAGGGTCCGCTCCAGCCGCGGCGTGCCCTGTTGCGGCGCACCGAACTCCCGGTAACCCGCCAGCCGCCACGGTGGGGCACGCGTGCTATAGCAAGATTCCCTGCCCGGGGGCCCGCAAAAGGCTCGTTTGTTTTCCCCTTCCCGGCCGGAGTGGGCCCTCCGTCTGCTTTGCAACTGCCCGAGCTGTTGCTGCCGCATGTTGGCGTGATCGCGGCGGGCGGCCTATGTGGGGCCGCGGCGGCGGTGGCGCGCGTGTCCGGGGCGCGGGAGCGGTCGCGCGGCGGTATACTACGCCGGATGCCCAAGCGGATGATCATCCTGGGTTCGACCGGTTCGATCGGACGATCGGCGCTCGAAGTGGTGGCCGCGCTGCGCGACGAGGTCGCGGTCGTGGGCCTGGCGGCGCGGCGGCAATGGGAGCTGCTCGCGGAGCAGGCGACGCAGTTCGGGGTGGGGGCGGTGGCGGTGGCGGAGGAGGCGCACTTCGACAAGCTGCGGCGCCACTGTCCACGCGGCACCCGAGTGCTGGCCGGCGCCGGGGGGCTGCTGGAGCTGGTTCAGACCTGCGACGCGGATTTCGTGCTGGCGGCCATCGTCGGCGCGGCCGGTCTCTCCGCGACGCTGGCCGCGGTCGCCCGCGGCCTCGACGTGGGTTTGGCCAACAAGGAATCGCTCGTGATCGCGGGCGCGCTGCTCATGCCGCTGGCAGCCGAGCAAGGCGGCGCGCTCATTCCCGTGGACAGTGAGCACTCCGCGATCTTCCAGGCGCTACACGCCGGTCACCGCGACGATGTCCGCCGCATTCACCTGACCGCCTCCGGGGGCCCGTTCCGGCAATGGTCGCCGGAGCGGATCGCGCAGGCGACGCTGGCGGACGCGCTGAATCACCCGACCTGGTCGATGGGCCCCAAAATCACGATCGACAGCGCTACCATGATGAATAAGGCGCTCGAGATCATCGAGGCGCGTTGGCTGTTCGGGGTCTTGGCCGAGCAGATCGACGTGCTGATCCATCCCGAGTCCGTGGTGCACTCGATGGTGGAGTTTCGCGACGGATCGATCATTGCCCAGCTTGGCACGCCCGACATGAAGACGCCGATCCAGTACGCCCTGACCTACCCGCGCCGCGTCTCCGCCGTCGCCGAGCCGCTGGACTGGAGCCAGGCCCGCGCGCTGCACTTTGAGCCGCCGGATTTCGAGCGTTTCCCGTCCTTGCGGCTGGGGTACGCGGCGGCCCGCGACGGCGGTACCAGTGGGGCGGTGCTGAATGCGGCGAATGAGGTGGCCGTGGAACGCTTCCGCGCCGGGGCGATTCCGTTCGGCTGCATTGCGCGGGTGACTGAAGAGGTCTACCGCCGCCACCGTCTGGTCACGCGGCCGACGCTGGACGACTTGTTGGCCGCCGACGCGTGGGCGCGGACCGAGGCAGATGGGTGCATGCGGAGCTGATCGCGATGGGCGATGATTTGGGCTTCACCAGCGCGCTTCTGCAGTGGCTGACCGACGGGTACCTATTCCTCAAGGTCCTGATCGGCTTCTCCATCATCATCTTTGTCCACGAGCTCGGGCACTTTCTGGCCGCGAAGTGGATGCGCGTCCGCGTCGACCGCTTTGCCGTCGGCTTCTTCTATCGCCTGGGCGGGTATCGCCGCGGCGAGGGTTTCACCCTCGGTCGTCGCCCGAACTACAAGCCGGACGAGTTGGCGGCGAAGGGTTGGGGGGAAACGGACTACTGTCTGAACGCCCTGCCGTTCGGCGGGTACGTCAAGATGATGGGCGAGGACGACCTCATCATCAATGAAGAGACCGGCGACGTGAAGCGTACCGACGACCCGCGCTCCTTTGCGAACAAATCGGTCGGCCGGCGGATGCTGGTCGTGTCCGCGGGCGTCGTGTTCAACATCGTCTTCGCCATCCTGTTGTACGTGCTGGTCTTTCTGTTCCTGGGCAAGGAGATGGTGGCCCCGGTAATCGGGCGGGTGGATCCGGGCAGTCCGGCGGCGGGCGCGGGGCTGCTGCCGGGCGACCGCATCGTCCGAATCAACGGGTCGCAGGTCGAGTCCTTCGAGGACGTCGTCACCACCAGCGTGCTCGCGGACGGGCCGTTGCGCTTTCAGGTCGAGCGCGGCGGGAAGCTGCTCGACAAGGAGTTGATCGCGGACGTGGCCGCGCAGGGCGGCCCCAAAGCCCTGCTCGGCGGCCTCATGTGGATGATCACGACCACCGTCTCTAAGGGCATCGTGGACGCGGCCAACAGCCAGGGGCTACGACCCGGAGACCGGGTCACGCACGTCAACGGCGTGCCGGTAAGTAACGCGCTGGAGATCCTGTCTGCCTTCGACCGCTGCGGGGGCCGGCCGGTCGAGCTCACCGTGGAACGGGCCGACCCCGCGCACCGTGGGGTCCCTCAGACGTTGACGCTGCCCCAACGCCCGACCCTGGCTTTCCGTCCCGCGGGTGGCGAGGAGGCGGGGGTGCCCGCGCTGGGGGAAAGCCAGCATCTGCTCGGCTTGTTGCGACGCAAGGTGGTATATCAGGCCGTCCCCGGCTGGCCAGGTGCCGAGGCGGGGTTTAAGGCGGGCGACGTGATCGCTCAGTGGGGCACCGTCGTCAACCCGCTGTTCCGCGACATCTCGGCGAGCACCGACAACAGCGAGGGCACGCCCATCGCCGTGGTCGTCGAACGCCACGGACAGCCGGTGAAGCTGAGCGTGACTCCCAGGCGGGCCTTCCGCCTATTCAGCTCGTCGCCGTCGCGGGTCGGGCTGATGTTCGCAGACGAGGAGGACCGGCCGGTCGTGGCTGACGTGGCGGCGGATACGCCGGCGGCCGCGCTGGGCATGCCGCGCGGCGTCGAGATTCTCGCCGTCGGCGCGCAGGCCGTGCACACCTGGTCAGACGTGTTCGAGGCCCTCAAGGCGGCGGCCGGCACCACGGTCGCGATCCGTTATCGCAGCGGGCCCGACGTGGTCACCGGGGAGATGAGCGTGCCGAGCAGTATGGTCAATGAGCTGAATCTGCCGCCGGGCGCGCAAATCTACACGGTCAACGGCGAGGACAGCCTGACGCTGGAGTCGGGCAAGAAATCGGCCTTGCCGTCACCGCTGGCCGTGCGGAAGTTGCTGGAGCGCAATGTCGGTCGTACGGTGACCGTCGAGTACGTCGCCAACCTCCTGGATCCCACCCGCCACACGCGGCAGTTCACCGTCCGCAGCGACAACACCGACCCGTGGCAAATGCGCGGGGTGTACACGTACGAGCTCGGCGCGTACTTCGCCCGGCTGAACGAGATCATTACCGCCAGGGGCAATCCGCTCCGCGCGCTGGCGATGGGCGCGCAACAAACCGGACGCGTCCTGTGGGGCGTGTACCGCATCCTGCAAAGCATGGTTTCACCGGGCGGCCACGTCGGCGTCCAGGACGTGTCCGGTCCGATCGGGATCGTTCGCGTGGCCGTTCAGCAGGCGGAATCCAGCCACAGCGACCTGCTCTTTTTCCTGGCCTACATCTCGGTGAACCTGGCGGTGATCAACTTCGTCCCGCTGCCCGTCGTGGATGGCGGTCTGATGGTCTTTCTGCTCCTGGAGAAGATCCGCGGCCGGCCGCTCGGACTGAAAGTCCAGGTCGTCACGACGCTGGTCGGGCTGGCGCTCATCGTCCTGTGCTTCGTGCTGGTGACGTTCCAGGACATTGTCAAGTGGGTCGGCGGCGGCCTGTGACCGCCATCGTAGGAACCGTCTCCCACGGCGACCTCAGAACAGCGTCAGTTGCTTCGGGCGTTCCGGCACGTCCGGCGGTTCAGGCTCGCCGCACCGTGCACCCCCGCTGAGGCCGAATCGCTGGGCTAAGGTTTCGAAGAGGCGTTGAATGCTCTCCCAGTAAGCCCCATGCCCCTCCATGCGACACCCGAACTGTGGGTTGTTCAGCAGCCCGCCGCGCATGTCGCGAATCCGGGCTTCCACCCGGTCCGCGGCCGCGGGCAGTGCGCGCCGGAGTCGGCCGAGGAATACGTCGGCCACGCTGCCGGGCAGTCGCACGGGTGAGTAATCGGCCCACGTCGCCCCGCACTCAGCCGCGCGCTCCAGCAACGCGGGGATGTCCCGATCGTTCAGCCCGGGAATCACGGGCGCGACAATCAGCCCCACCGGCACGCCCGCCGCACGCAATTGCCGCATCGCGTCGAAGCGGCGGCTGGGCGGCGGCACGTGCGGCTCGATGCGACGTGCCGTAGCGTCATCGGCAAATGTGATGCTGAAAAGCACGCGGGCCGCGCTGCGCCGCTGCAATTCCGCGAGCACGTCCGCGTCGCGCGTGATCAGGCACGACTTCGTGACGATCCCGACCGGGTTCGGCAGCTCTTTGCAGACCTCGAGGCACCGGCGGGTGAGCTGGTACCGGGCTTCCAGCGGCTGGTAACAGTCGGTCACGCCGGAAAACGCGATCTGCTCCCGTGCCCAACTCCGACGCCGCAGCTCGGCGGCAAGCAGCTCGGGCGCGTTGACCTTGACGAAGATCTGCGTATCGAAGTCGCTGCCGGCACCGAGGTCCAGGTATTCGTGCGTGCGTCGGGCGTAGCAGTAGGCGCAGGCGTGCTGGCAGCCGCGATAGGGGTTAACCGACCAGCGGTAGGGAATGTCCGGGCTGTCGTTCTCGGTCAGGATGGAGCGAGCGTGCTCCTCGCGGACGTTGAGTTCGGCGGCCGGCGGGGGACCAAGCCAGGTGCACGAGGTCGTGAGAAACGGATTGGCCGGGTTGTCCTGCGGGCGCATGTGAAAACCAGTTGTGCCTCGACGCTGGACATCGTATTCGCATAATGTTAGGGTGTCAAGCCCTGGCTTCAGACGAAATGAATAAGGGGACTGGTGCCCCGCGCCAGTCCCCTTGCTAACCGCTCTGCGGCGTGACGGGCGGGCTACTGGCCCTTCGGCCGATCACGCTGCGGCCGGCCGCCTTCGGCACCCGTGCGGCCCTGGTCGCCGCGGTGCCGCTGGTCCTTCTGGTCCGGCTGCGACGCCTCGGTCAGCAGGCGCTCGAACTCAGCCGCCTGGTTCGCGTCCAGAAACTCGAGGATCTGGGCTTTGACCTGCTTGGCTCGCTCGGCGTTGGCTTGAGGATCCTTCGGGCCACCGCGTTGCGGGGTTTGGACGTTCTGCGCGATCTGACGCAGCTTATTGCGTTGCTCGTCGTTGAGATCGAGTCGCTTGGCGACACGGAGAATCGTCTGCACTTCGGCGCCGCGGCCCTGCGGCCTGCCCTCCCGAAAGCGCTCGCGGAAATTGTTCAACTTTTCCGCTTGCTGCGTGTCGAGAATCGGCTCCACTTCGGCCATGAAGTCGCGGAACAGCTTCGTGTGCGCGTCGCGAAGGCCCTGCATCTGGTTGCGGAGCTCCTCGGCGCGGGTTTCGTCGCCGCTCTGGCGGGCCTCGCGGTACTGCTGCGCGAGGGTGCGCTGCTGCTCACGCTGGTCGGCTTGTTCGCCGGCCTGCGCCTGATACTTGGCGAGAATGGTATCGTACTGGGCCTTTTGCTGGTCGGTCAGCTCCAGCCGCTCTGCGAGCCGCTGGGCCATCGCGCCCAGGCCGAACCGTCGCGACTCGGGGGGTTCGCCCCGCATCTGATGCCGTCCGGGCTGCGTCGTGGGCGCCTGGTCCTGACCAAAGAGCGGAACAACCAGAGCGAGGGCTGTCAGACCGGTTAAGAACGCGATTCTCATTGCTTTCTCCTGTATCGCACCGTGCGACCCGCACGGGCTCTGCAAAGCAAAACGCTTCCCGGGTCACTTTCTTGCCGCCGGCTTGGCCTTTACGCCCTGCCGGGCCATTGGCCAAGCATTGTACAGCATGATTGTACGCAATAGTGCGACTGCGTCGTAGCCACTGAATGCACAAGGTCTTGATGCGTCCGCGTAACCGGTTGCGGCGCGTCGGCACGCGGCGCGCGTTTGGACTGCAAGGCGCGGGTTACGCTGGCACGCGCCAGCAATGACACGTCCGTGGTGCTGTGCACTATCAGTGGAACTGACCGAACCGCGGATCGCTGTGTGGCCCGTTGACCGGGCGCCTGCCGGCGGTTAGCATCCCGGCTTCAACCGGCGTGCCCGTGTGAGGTCCCGGTGGCAGTCAGCCAGGAGCGTCTTTGGCCAAGGAAGATGCCATTCAAATGGAGGCGGTGGTCGTGAAGGCGCTGCCGAACGCCATGTTTCTCGTCGAGGCGGAGGTTGGCGGCGGCAAACACGAAGTCCTCGCCCACGTCTCCGGGCGCATGCGGAAGAACTTCATCCGCATCCTGCCGGGCGACCGCGTCACGGTCGAGCTGTCGCCCTACGACCTCAAGCGCGGGCGGATCGTCTACCGTCAGAAGTGACGGCGGCCTCAGCCTGGCCGGGGTGGTGCCGGCATGAACGCCAAGCAGCGTGTGCTGGCGACTCTGGCGGGCGTGGTGCCCGACCGCGTGCCGATCGGTGAGTTCGCGGTTGACTTCGACACCGTCGAGCGGATTCTGGGCCACGAGACGTACCTCCGCGCGAAGGCCAAGTCGCAGATTGCGTTTTGGGAGGGGCGTCACGCTGAGGTGGCGGAGAGCTACCGCAAAGACCACATCGAGCTGCACGAGAAGCTCGATCTCGATCTCGTGACTTTTCCGGCCGCCACTTGGCGTATCCCTCCCGAGACCGATGACCCGCCCCCACGGCGCACGAGCGCCGACACGTGGGAAGACAAGCACGGGCGTGTGTACCGCTACTCCGCGGCGTCGCAGGACATCACCTGCATCTACGATCCCGTGGCCGAGGCTGAGACGTTCCTGGTCGCGGATTTCGAGCGACCCCTTGAGCCGCCAGTGCGCGACGAACGCTCCTGGCGCATCCTCGATGCGGTGATTCAGCGCTTCAAGGGCGAGAAGTTCATCTGCGGTCCATCGGGCGGCGAGATCGGCCTGGTGCTGCTCGGCGGCCTGGCCCGCGGCTGCCGACGGCTGCGCCGGGAGCCGGAGGTCGTGCGGGCCGCGACGCGGCGGCTGCTCGCGGAACAGAATCTCGCCGACGAGTTGCTCGTGCACCCGAACTGTGACGGGGTTCTGTGGGACCAGGACTTCGCCCACAACACCGGGCCGTTCATCAGCCCGGCCATGTTCCGGGAGTTCTTTCTGGTGGCCAATCAGGCGCGGGTAACGCGCCTGCGCACGCGGTTCAATCAGAAGATTTTGAAGCACTGCTGCGGCAACACCCGGCGGCTCCAGGGCCTCTTCGTGGAGCTGGGCTATGACGCGTACCAGTCGATCCAGGGCAGCGCGGGCATGGACCTCGCGACGCTCAAGCGCGAGCTGGGCACGCGGATGACGCTATGGGGCGGCGTGGCGGTGGAGCATCTGATCGCGGGCACGCCGGCCGACGTCCGGGACGACGTCCGCCGCGCGATGGCGTGCGCCAAGCCGGGCGGGCGTTTCATCCTTGGCGCCAGTCACTCGATCGCGGTCGGAACGCGCTATGAGAACTACATGGCCATGCTGGACGAATACCGGCGGCTGTGTGACTATTAGTTCCACAGCGCTGGTCCGGCGCGTGCAGCACCGGAATGACGTTGACCTGCGGCGGCGCGGTCGCTAAGCTCTAAGAGTCGAGTTTGTTGAAGGGTCCGAGGCGCACGTGCGCTCGGAGGCATCTGGGATGGTCGGGCCGCCATTCGCAAAACTCAGGCGAATGAGTTTACGCGGGTGCGGCCATGAAGACGAATCCCGAATCCCCCAGCGCGAAGAGACCCGGCGAAATTACCAGCTTCACGGTGCTCGGGGCGCGACTGACATGGGTCGCGCTCGGGCCGCTCGCGTTCGCGGCGCTCGCCGCGGGGATTGTGTACCGCGGTCAGGGCTGGTTCACGGGGCTCGATGCGCTCTTCGGCGTGGTCGTGGGCCTGATGATCCTGGGGCGGTGGGTCGAGCAGCGGTCGGGCGTGGCGACCACGGTGACGGGCGAGCCGGCCACCGTCGCGCAGTGCAAGCGCTATGTTGCGCTCCTGCTGCTCGTGGCGGCCGCCACGTGGATTGTGGCAAACCTCCTGGGTAACCACGTCCTGACGAGGGACAGTCACCTATTATCGGCAATCTAGGCGCAAGGTGCAGCGGCGAGACGCCCAACCGCATCGACGACTTCAAGGCGCGGGACGTCTCGGGGCCCTCACGGGTTTGCCCCGCGCGCACGGGCCGCCGCGACGGTGAGGCCGGCTACGCGGATCTGCCCCATCGTGAAATAGGTGGCTGTCCCTAG
This sequence comes from uncultured Planctomycetales bacterium, assembly GCA_964638325.1. Taxonomy (GTDB): domain Bacteria; phylum Planctomycetota; class Phycisphaerae; order UBA1845; family Fen-1342; genus JALHJL01. The sequence goes on along the minus strand of CAZWYT010000006.1, from coordinate 73,651 downwards.
TTTCCTGAGCGTAGAACCTTCACCGCACGCTCGCACGTGATCTGCGGAATCGCTGAGCCCACCGACGCATGCTTGCCATCGAGCGTCCGGTCTGCATACAATACTCGTGAATGGCTCAGTATGATTAGAAGCCTCGGCTCAAGATGGGTTCAGCAGCGCGCATGCCCGGTTCGAGCTAACGGGCGGACCCCGGCCGCCCTATAGCGCCTGCAGCAACCTAAAGCCATGACTATCCGGACGTTCGCCCAGCCGGTGCACCGCCGGGATTGGCACGCCGCCTAGCGTCAGGAACGGGTAAGATGGCAAGGCGCCGCACCAAGCGCACCAGCCCGGGCCGGCCTTTCGCGCCGGCGGCAAAAGAAATACACCTACCTCGTCACCTACGATGGCGACCGATAATCCTGACGGGCCTCGCCCTGGTCTTGGCTGCCGGCGGCGCTCTGAGTGTTCTTCGTCTGTTCAGCGCGCGAGGCTCCTCGGCCGGCGCACGTAATGGTGCCATACCCCCCACCGGCGCCGCCGCAGGCTTCAACCTCCTCTTTGTTACCTTGGACACGGTGCGGGCCGATCATCTCGGCTGCTACGGGTACGCCGCCGCCCGCACGCCGAATCTCGACGCGCTGGCCGGCGCAGGCCTGCGGTTCGGCCAAGCTATTGCGCCCGCCCCGCTCACCATGCCATCCCATGCCACTATGATGACGGGGCTGGAGCCACCCACCCATGGCGTGCGCGACAACGGCTTCCGCCTGGCCGAGGATCAAACCACGCTGGCGGAGATCCTCACGGCCCAAGGCTACGCGACTGCGGCGTTCATTGGCTCATTCATTCTGGACAAGCGCTTCGGCCTGGCCCAAGGATTCGAAACCTATGACGAAGTTTCCACGCCGCGCGACGGCGCGAACGGGCCGGCCCGCAACGCGGACGCCAATTGTCGGCCCGCGGTGGCTGTGACGAACTCGGCGTTACGCTGGCTGAACAGCCCGAGTCACGGCGGAAAACCCTTCTTCGCCTGGATTCACTACTTTGACGCCCATTTCCCGTACACGCCGCCGCGCGAATTCGCCCAGCAGTTTCCCGACCAACCGTACGACGGTGAGATTGCCTACGTGGATGCCCAGGTGGGGCGCGTGCTCGAGCTGCTGCAGCGAAACGGTGTCTATCAGCGCACGTTGATCGTGATCGCCGGCGACCACGGCGAGGGGCTGAATGAGCACGGCGAACCGACGCACGCGTACCTGATCTACGATTCGACCATGCGCGTGCCGCTGATCTTGCACAACCCGGCGCTGTTCGGCGTACCTCAGGTAATCGAGGATCGGGTGGTCAGCCTGGCGGACATCCTGCCCACGGTGCTGGATCTGCTGGGGATTCCCGCCCCCGGTCCGCTGGACGGGCGGCACTTGCTGGCCTCGCCTCTGGACCCTGACCGCGCGATCTACATCGAGACCATGGCGTCGCGCCTCAATAACGGCTGGGCCTCGCTGCACGGCCTGCGCCGGCTGCACGACAAGTACATTCAGGCGCCCCGGCCGGAGTATTTCGACCTGCGTGCCGATCCCGGAGAACTGAACAATCTGGCTGCCGCCGCTCCCGCCGAAATGGCCGAATTGGAGGTCCGGTTGGCGGCGCGGATGGCCCACGCGCCGCCGTTCGAACAGGTTGCTGCACAGGCGAACGCGCTGGTGCCCGAGGACATTCAGCGCCTTGCCACGCTGGGCTACGTCAGAGCTCCAGGCGCCGGCACGCCAACCGGCGTGCTGGACCCCAAGGACATGCTCCCGCTTTGGAAGCGCGTGATGGACGCCGAAATCAAGTCGCTGGACGGGCAACATGAGGAGGCGGTCGCGGAAATCGAAAGCGCGCTGCGGGAGGATTCCACCAATGGGCACGCCTGGTACTACGCCGCCTCCATCTACGGCCGTTGCGAGCGCCTGGCCTCCTCCGAGGCGGCCCTGCGGCGGGCGTTGGCGCTCAGCCCGACAGCGGCGGGCTACGCCAGCCTGGCGCAATTGCTGCTCATGCGCGGCGTACTGGGGGACGAGTTCGAGCGGACGCTTGCAGAGGCCAAGCGGCTGGACCCATATGACGGCCGCATTTACATCGCGCGCGCTGATTGGTACGTCGCGCAGGGCCGTTTTCAGGAAGCGCTGGTCGCCTTCGAGGAGGCGCGGCGGGTGGACCCGGTGAACTGTGACCGTGCGGCGCGCGAGAAGATCGAGCGGGTCCAACGGCACATGTAGGAAGGGCGGCATGCACAAACTAGTTTGTGCGTGCCACGCCTCCTCTGGCTTGCCGTGCCGTCATCAGCGCAAGGAACGGGTTGATGTCGCACGGAGATGGGTAGGTTCCATCGCCGTCGGTGTCGCCGTTCTGCGGCGGGCAACCGTGTAAGGGGGGACAGCGGGGCTGTTGAAAAAGGGGGACTGTCCGCCGCGGCGGACCGAGCCCGGCTCGCTTGCTGCTGCCCAAAACGCACGCTGGCGAGGTACCTGTACCCCCTTTTCAACAGCGCCACAGCCACCTATTCATGGAACATTTAGGCGCGAGCTGCGGCGTCGGAGCAGTCAACCGCTTCGACGACTTCAAGGTGCGGGCCGTGGGCGGGTCGTCAGGATTTCGCCAGGTGCGCGCGGGCCGCCGCGACGGTGATGCCGGCTAGGCCGATCCGCTTTAGCGGGGTCGTGTGGCCGCTGAGAATCGACACATCGGCCTTTCGCACGCCGAAAACCGCGGCGAGCAGCTTGGTGACGGCGGCGTTGGCCTTCCCGCCCTCGGGCGGGGCGGCGATGGCGATCTTCAGGGCACTCCCCCATACGCCAACTACTTTCGTCCGCGAAGCGCCAGGGACGACTTTGACGGTGAGTTCGATCCCGCCGCGGTGGCCGACAATCTCGATGGCGCTCACGTCGCTAGCCATTGCGGCGCGCGGCGGTCTGGGCAGCGGGCCTGGCCGGCGGAGAGCCCTGCGGGCCGAACTCGTCGCCCCGAAACGTGTTGCCCAGGTACGTTTCGCGAACGCGGGGGTCATTGATGAGTTGGGCCGGCGTCCCCGAGCAGATGACCTTGCCCTCGTGGATCACATAGCTGCGGTCGGTGGTGCGAAGCGTCTCGTGCACGTTATGGTCCGTAAGCAAGATCGCAATGTTCGATTCCCGCAGCCTGAGGATTTCGGCCCGCAGCCCCTCCACGGCAATCGGGTCCACGCCGCTGAACGGCTCGTCGAGCAGGATGAGCTTGGGCCGCGTGATCAGGGCCCGCGCGATTTCGAGCTTCCGCCGCTCGCCGCCGGAGATCTTTTTGGCCGGGTTGTCGCGAACGGTGGTCAGGCCGAGTTGGTCGAGCAGATGCTCTACCATCCGGTGTCGGTCCGCCCGGTTAAGGTGCATGGTCTCGCAAATGGCCATGAGGTTCTCAGCGACCGTGAGGCGCTGGAAGACGCTAGGCTCTTGGGAGAGATAGCCGATGCCCCGGCGGGCGCGCTGGTACATGGGCAACGCCGTGACGTCCTCGGCGTTAAAACGGACTCGCCCGCCCTCGGGAGTGATCATTCCGACGGTGATGCGAAAGCTGGTGGTCTTGCCGGCCCCGTTAGGGCCAAGCAGGCCAACGATCTCGTGCTGGTCCACCTGAAAGCTGACGCGGTCGACAACCGTGCGACCGTTGTAGGATTTCGATAGGCCGTCGGCCTCGAGCAGCATACGATCATCCCCTGGCGGGCCAGTGCAATGTGCACAACTTGTGTAAAAGCGCGTAAGTCATGGTCTTTCGGGCGGATGAAGATGAAGCACACGGCCCGATAACCGGCTGAGCCGCTGTCCAGCGTGAAGTGCGGGCTGTTGAGTCGTATCTCATTTATCTGAAGTAGCTTACCGCTCAGCAAGCCGGACTTGTGACGGATGACCGTCTAACACGACCGTAACCGTTTCCAAACAAACCGCTCTCCCGGCAGTTCTCATTCACGCCGGCGCGCGCGTTGTTGACAACTCACGCCGCAGCCGCCCGGGTTTCTGCGCTGCGCTATCTCACAAAGCGGACGCGGCCAAGGTCGGGAACGCGCCACCGCCCGCCTGCGTCCAGCGCGAGCAAACCGGGAAGATACACGAAAGCCGCCTCGCCGACAATCTGGTCCGCGGGCACCGTACCCGGACGATAATCAGTCGGCAGGTGGGGGCCGCGCTCGTCCCACTCGCGGCTGTCATGACTGTCGGGGCTGTTGTCGCCGAGCACAAAGTACTCGCCGGCCTGTAGTGTGAACGGAGCGCCGGGGTAGGCCCGCCGCGCTTGCCCGTTGCGGCAGGTATAGTGCACGTCGCGATCGACTCGCAGTTGCCGCAATTCGAGCCGGAGCCCCTCAGCCACGATCCGCAGACTCACGGGGCGCGTGACGGGGTCGGCGCGCAGCCGCCCGATCTGCGGGCCGTACTCCGCATCGGTTGTGGTGAGCACCTCGTGCCCGTCGATGCTCAGGTACGCGCGGTAGTCCACGTGGGCGAGCTCGACGGCGATGGGGCGACCGGGGGCAAAGGGCTGCCGCGCTGGCGCGGTGTGCCGGACGAGGCGGCCGCTTGCCTGCAGGTCCTCCAGGTCCAATTGCAGCAGGCCGTCCTGGTGCAATTCCGCGGTGAAACGCGTGGGGGAGCGCGTCAGTTCCCAGCGGCACACTCCGTCCCCCGCTTCCAACGTCAGCTCGCAGACGATACGGACATCGCCGACCAGCGCGCCCGAGGATCGCCGGTCGTACGCGTAGAAGTCGTGCAGGTATTCTCGTGTGCTGTCACTGACAAATGTGAGCGCCCGCGGCGTATGATCCAGGCCGTCATAGCGAATCACGCGCGTCAGCATCCCGGACCAGCCGCCGCTCCCGACTGGCGGAGATTCGGCGATGGACCAGCGTGGCAAGCGGCCGGACGGCTCGGCCGGATCGGCCAGATACGCTTGATCGAAGACGACGAACCAGAGGGCGCGCTGTACGGCGGGCGGTTTACGGGCGATGCAGCCGTCGATGAACACGTCGCCATCGAGGATTTCCACGGTCTCCCCAGGTAGGCCGATGAGGCGTTTGATGTAATGCTGCTCCGGGTCGGCGGGGTCGCGGAACACGATCACATCCCAGCGTTGCGGCCCCAGCGACCCGCCGAGGAGGCAGGGCCATTTGTGGACCAGGATGCGGTCGCCGGCCTTGGGAGCGGTGGTCGCGGCGGCGGTCTCGATGACAAGCTGGCAGTTGGGGCAGACGACTTCGGGCGGGACCAGGAACGCGGCCTGAGCCCCCGATGCGCTGCGCAGGGGAGCGAAGCTGAACTCCCAGCCGCAGGCCGGGCAGATCTGCGTGGCATGGGCGCCGAGCAGCGTGTCGGCCATCGAGCCGGTCGGGATGATGAACGGCTCCACGAGGAAAGCGCGGAAGATGAACGCCAGGATCAGGCCCGTGAAGACCGTCTGCAGAATCTCAGCCAGTCGGGCGGCACGAGACTGAATCAACTCAGCGTCGTCGCGGTCTGACGGTGGACGGTTCACTCGCCACTCTGAACGCATGACTCCCGCGTCAGCGAATCCAGCGCGCCCGCCCGAGATCGGGCAGCAGGTTCGGCCCCGCGGAGGTCAGCGGCGCGCATCCGGGCCAGTAGACGAAGAAAGCACGGCCGATCATCTGGTCGGCCGGTACGGTTCCCGGGTGGAATTCCCCACGTGCCAGCGCATCCTTCAGGTGCGGTCCCACCGGATCCTGGCCGGGTCGGGCGAACGCGTAGCGTGCGTCCTGGCTGTTGGGGCTGTTGTCGCCCAGGACGAAATAATCGTGCGGCCCCAACTGCTTGGGATTGCCCTGCACGCCGTACGGCAGCGACTCGCCGCCGGCCGCCCCGTGCAGCTCGCTGGTGTAGAACACGTCGCGCTCGATGAGCAGATGGCGCAGCGTGGCCTGGACCTTCTCCGCCGCCAGGCGGATCGTCGGACGCACCTCGGTCGTGGCCAGCCGGCGCGCCGTGGTCGGTGTGATCTCGTACTGCGCGCGGGTGGATTCGAACACGACCTGGGCGTCCAGCTCAACCCGGACGGCACCGTCCACGTGACTCAGCGCGATGCGGAGCGGGCCGGCTTGCGGACGTGGCGCCGTCGTGCCCCAGGTCTCGCGCTCGGAGTCCGAGCTGCTCTGGTGCTGGACCGTTACGCTGCCATCGGCACCGAGCCGGGCGTGAAAGCGGTGCTCGCCCTTCGTGGTGCTGAGCTCCACGTAGCCGCCTTCGGCGGCGGTCATCTCGATCTCGGCCGACAGCCGGATATCCGTGACGGCGTTGGGCCGCAGGTCGGGCTCGGGCCGCGGCTCGTTGTAGGAATAGACGTCTTGGACCCAGCCGGGCTCGGTGGGCGCGCCGGGGTCGGTGGCGAATTGAATCTCCGCCCGGCCGCTCTGCAGCCCGTCGAAGCGCACTACGCGCGTCGTCAGGTCGGACCATGGGCTGGGCGCAGCGAGGGCGACCCAGCGCGGGAAGTACCGGGTGAGGCGCGACGGCTCGCGCGGCGGGTAATCATGGTTGTAATACGGAAACCAGAGCGCCCGTTGCGCGTCCGGCGTCTTTGCCGTGATCTGATCGTTGACGAACACGTCGCCGTCGATGAGCTCGATCTTCTCGTTCGGCAGGCCAATCAGGCGTTTGATGTAATTGGTCTGGCCGTCGGTGGGGACTTTGAACACGACGACGTCCCAGCGAGCCGGGCCGAGCCCGTCGAGGTCGGAGAACGGGCGATCATAGCTCCAGCCGTGGACGAAAATCCGGTCGCCCGATGAGGGCTGCAGCCGCTGGGAGAGGATCTCCGCGCGGTCGAGTCCCTGGCGCGTAAGCTCCCAGGGCCGGCCGAAGTCGTAGAACTGCCGGAAGCGGCAATTGGGGCATTGGACGACACGGGGATGGTACGCGACCGGCCCGGACCAGTTGGCTGGTTCCTGCCAGCCGATCGGGTACTCGGTGCCGCAGTTCGGGCAGGTTTGGATGGCGTGCTGTCCGTAGAGCGTTTCGGCCATCGAGCCGGTGGGAATGATGAACAGCGGCAGGAAGAAGCTCTTGAGGATCAGGAGGTAGATGAAGAAGCCGACGAAGGAGGCGGTCTGCTCAATCCACGACTCCTTCGGCTCAGCGGACTTGGCGGCGGCGGTCTTTTCCGGCCGAGCGGTGGGTCGCGTCTTGGTGGCCTTGCCGTTCACAGTTCCTGCACCCAGTCACCGAGCGCGAACCCATACCGCGCCACGAGCCCGGAGCGCAAGCGACGGGCCGATTCCGCCAGGGTCGTGCGTCATGCCGCGGTAGCGTAGCGGTGGCTGTTGGGGCGGTCAAACCCACTGCGTGTGCGGTTGCACAGGCACGGTGGCTGACGGGGCCGAGTGCTTGCGGGGGCCGCGCGCCGGGGCGTAGGATGTCGCTCCGATTCGACTCGTAGCGGAGAAAGCGATGCAAAAACCGACTCGGCGATGGGCGGTGCTGGTGCTTCTTTCGAGCGGGCTGTTGCTGCCAGTTTCCTGTGCCGCGATCTTCCAGGTATTGCAGACGATTGCGGCGGCACTCAGCTTCGTGGATGCCTTGGCCTGAGTTCCGGCACGGGTTGGTCGCGGCAACCGGACGGCGGATTGGGTCACCCGGAGGGGCGCGGGCGTCCCGCGGGAAACGCCGATGGCACGGGTTCCACTTGTCGAATGCCGCCTGCTCGATCCGCGGCCGGCGGCCCAGGCCCGGTCGCAGCCGATCGACGACGCAGTGAACATTCCCGTCGCGGAGCTCGCACAGCGACCGTACGAGCTTCCGGCCCGTGAAGACCTGATCCTGGTCGCGGGGCCAGCGCCATGGGCGGATGAGGCGGTCTCCTGGCTCCTTGGCCACGGACGGCGCGCGGCGATCGAGCCTGATTTCCAGTACAGCGACAGCCCGCCGGTGGCCCAGGTCGGCCGCCTCTGGCGACCGAACCCTTTCCTGGCGGAAGTCCTGCCGCGGTTGACGCCGTCACTCGCGCTCGCGCTCGCGTGCGGTGTCGGGCGCGCGGCGGTGTTTGCGGCGGCGTGCGGCTGGCAGGTCATGGGAGTGGACGTGTTGCCGGATGCACTGGAGCGGGCGCGCCAACTTGCCGAGCGTTGCGCGCCCGCCATTGAGCCAATCGATTGGCGCAAGGTTGACCTGGAGCGTGATCCGCAGCCGTTTAAAACCTGCTTCGATCTGATTTTCGCCTTCCGCTACCTGCACCGGCCGTTGCTGGGCCGGCTCGCGGAATGGCTGAACCCTAGGGGCAGCGTGATCTACGAGACATTCACGACGCTGCACCGGCAGCGGCACGGCAAGCCGGCGGGGGATGAGCACGTGCTCCGGGCGGGCGAGCTGCCGGGCCTGTTGGCGGGATTGGAATTGCGGCACTACTCCGAGGCGTGGCGTGGAACCGCCCATACCGCGCGGGCCTGGGCGGTGCGGCAGTAATCGCCCGCTACAGCGGCGGACCGTCGGTGCTCCACGCCGGGTCGGCTGTCTCGACCGCCGTGCTGCTGCCCAGCGTGCCGTCAACGGTGGGGTTTGCCTGGTTGTTCAGAATCTGTCCGCTGCCTGCGGACAGCGGCCAGTAGCCGAGCAGGTTGCTCTCATGCCCCGAAAGACGGTGATCCTTCGCGCTCAGGATCGCCGGGCCCGTGCGGGCCTCCACCCACAGGCGTACTTCGCCGATCTTGCCGCGCAGGCCGATGCCCAACGTGAGGTGATCCGCCGAAAGGGGGTCCGTCACGGGCATGTTAGCCAGCGCGACGCCGTCCAGATACAGCACGCACACGCCGGCCGTGGCACTGTCGTACACGACGGCGACATGGCGCCAGGTGCCGGCCAGATTGGTGGCGGTGGCCTGCAGGGGGGTGCCATTGATCTGAACGCTGATCGTGTTGGCCGTAGGCTGGACGCCGAGCGTGAGCACTCCGTTGCCGAGACTGGCGATCGTGCCGCCGTCGTTCTCGGCCTTGATCCACGCCTCCGAAGTGAAGGTGGCCAGGTCTTGTGCACTGCCCAGGGGCAGGGTTGCGAAGCTCGTTCCGGCAAACTGGAGCGACGCGTTGGCCTGCCCCACCGTGATCGTGGTGCTGGTGGTCGCTTCCAGACCGCCGGCCGTGACGATCCGCAGGGTTACCGTGTAGGTGCCGTCGCTGCCGAAGATATGCATGGGCCGGGCGTCGCGTGACTGCGTGCCGTCGCCGAAATCCCAGTAATAATCGAGGACCGTGTCGTCGGGCACCTGGCTGGCCGTCCCGTCATACTGGACGACCAGCGGGGCGGTCCCGCTTGTTGGCTGGGCGCCGATGACGGCCACCGCACTTGTGCCCGCCGCGCGAATGTCGACGCTGGCCAGACCCTGCTCGCCGGCCTCGTCGGTGATCTGCAACCGCACGATGTAGCGCCCCGGGTTCTGGAACGTGTGCGTGACCACGGCCAGGTCAGAGCTCGTACCGTCCGCGAAATCCCACGCGTAGGTGAGCGTGCCGCCGTTGGCTGAGGACGATCCGGCGGCCGAGAAGCTCACCACGAGCGGCGCGGACCCGGAGGTGGACGACGTCGCGATCTCGATGCTGATCGCGGAGGTGGTCCCCGTTTGTGACAGTGGACAGCCGGCGGTAAACAGGAGGCACAGGCCACCGAAGGCAATGGTCGTTTTCATGTGCGGCGTGCTCCACAGGTCGGCACGAATGCGTCTGGCCGGGCGAATTATACGGGCGTTGGCGGGTGTCCGACCACCTCGGCTACCATGCGCCACACGTGGAATTCGGTCGCGGAGTCTGGAGGCAATCACCATGACGAGGGCCATCATCGCGACGAGTCTGGCAGTCGGGCTGAGTGGTCTGGCGCTGGCGGACGGCACGGTCCGGGTGAAGAACCTGAAAGTGCTCGCCGTCGTATACCGCGGCGCGGAGGGCGCGCCAGGGCGCATGGACGACCTCGCCGTCCTGATGGCGCGAAACGGCCTGGAGCTCGGACGGCGGTTCTATTTCCGCAACAGCACGGCCCGCCTGAACGTGGAGTTCGAGTGGCTGATGGTCGACGCCGTCGCTCCCAACAACGACGGTCCCACGATGGACCACATTGAGGCCGACCTGCACCAGCGCGGCATCCAGGACGGCGAGTACGACGGCCTGGTCGTCACGGGCGTCGGGCTGACCGGGAATTTCGGCGGCTTCCCGGTGCTAGGCGGCGCGGGTGGGTGCTTCGGCATCGGCGGCTTCCCGGGCACCGGGTACCCCGAATTCGATCCGGACACCGGCTATGGCTGGGCGTGGATCTTCGCGCACGAGTTCCAGCACGCGCTCGACCTGGTCATCGTCGAAGGTTCCGGGCTGAAGATGCTGAGCGCCCACCCGTACTCCGATCGCAACGACGCGTTCTTCAAAGCCTGCTACCGCGGGGGCGAGCATTGGGACTGGATCGCGCTGACGCTGCGCGAGTTCGACGACTACCTGCAAATCAAGGGCGTGCGTAACGATTTCCTGCTGTGCAGCGACGCCGACGGCGATGGCCTGCCGGATGACGACCCGCGCCTGCCCCTGGATGAGAGGCGCTTTGGCAGTGACCCCACCCGCAAGGACACCGACGGCGACGGGCTCGACGACCTCGGCGAGTTCATCGCCGACCGCTTCGCCGGCAGCGATCCTCGCCGACCGGATACCGACGGCGACGGGTTGACGGATGACGTCGATCCCTACCCGGTGGTGGCGATCCGGCCGACGCTGGAGTACCGGCCGGTCAGCACGAACAAGACGGTGATCGCGGGCGTCGAGCCGGAGCTGCCTGTGCTTCTGGACTCGGTGTTCGTCCGCAACGACGCCGGCGGCCGCGTGGCCGTCCACGCCGCTTGGAACGAGGAGTGCCTCCAGCTCGTTTTCGTCGGGCCGCGGAAGTTTGCGGTAGACATGAAGCTTGACGGCAGCGCCGCCAACGGGTTTTGGGAAGGCGGGGACACGTATCTCATGCGCATTGCGGAGGACAAGGTGGAGTTGGCCGGCCTCGGCTTGCACGGCGAAGTGCGGGTCCTCAAGCAGGGGGCGATGAACGCCGCGGGGAGCTGCTATTCGCTGGGGGTGAACATCCCGGTCGGGCTGGGACAGGGCGTGAGCAAGGAAATCAACTACGGCGGCAAGCGCGATCCAGGAGATGTTGTGGATGGGTTGACGCTGGTGGCCGGCCGGTCGATCGCATTCAACTTCATCTTCAGGTTCGAGGACGGCACGCAGGCGGTGTTGACGCCGAATCACGCGATGTACGCGACGCGGCTGGTCAAGCCGGCCGATGCGCCGGATTGCCCCGTGCTGCGCGCACCGCACGCGAGCCGGGCTGCCATTCCTGTGGCGGAAGTGCTCGGGATCGGGCCGCAGACGCTGGTTCGCGTCGTGCGCGCCGGCAGCACTGCCGAGGAGGCGCAGGCCCTCGGCGCGCGCCTTGGCCCTGGTCAGATGACGCTGGTCGGCTTGACCTCGGACGGCACATTTGACTTGCAGGCCACCACCGGGGCGGCGACGAGCAATGTCGTCACGCTCACGCTTGATCGTTCGGCGGCGCCGCCGAGCCTCGCGGTTGAAGGCGGCCGGCTATCCGCGCAATGTGAGCCGGAGGCCGAGCTTGAGCTATGGTGGGGCGTGGCGGGCATGCCAGTGGCGCCGCTGGATGGCGGCCGGGCAGACAAGGCGGGACAAGTCGCGTTGGCCGTGAGTGATGATCTTGCCGGCTGGACCGTCACGGGCTTTGAAGGCAGCCGCTTTGTGCGCCCGGTCTTCGTGACAACCTGGGACAAGATCGACCGGGACTTCGAGGGCGGTGCGGCGGACGAGCGTTTGCCGGCGGATGAGTTCGCGCTGCGCTTCGAGGGCCTGCTCAATATCGAGACACCGGGTCTGCAGCAGTTCGAGCTGAACACCGATGATGGTTCGCGCCTGTGGATCGACGGCGAGTTGGTGCTCGACCACTGGGGACACCACGGCCTGTCGCCGCGCACGGCCGCCGTCGCGCTCGATCCCGGGCTGCACGCGGCGCGGATTGACTACTATGAGGAGGACGGCTGGGCCGGGGTTCACTTCCGGTACGCGCCGCCGGGGGGTGAGCTGTCGGTCAGTGTGCTCGTCCGCCGCACGCCGCTGCCAGTTGCGCGGCTCGAGTTCTTCGGCCTACAGACCGACCGCTTGGGCAACCGGTCGGCGTTTAGCGCGCCGGTGAAAGCTGGCCGCTGACGGCCGGCTTACGCCGGATCGGTGGGCTCGGCGTTTGTGTCCGCGTGGCCCGTCGTAGCGGTGACCGGGTCGTCCAGCTCGTCGTCGGCCGGGTCGATCTCGTCTGGCAGGCCGCGCAGCGGTGAACCGACGCGCGGCCAACTGTCGAGCGTGCGCCGTCGCGCGCGGGTCTTGGTCTCGGTGAGCGCGATGCGGACCTCGCTGAAGGCCTTCTTGACGGAGTTCAAGGCCGATTCGGCGGCGCGGCTCTGATTGCGCAGCGACGTGACCTCGCATTCGTAGAACTGACGCTGCTCCACGAGGCGCGCGTTCTCCCGCTCGATGTGGGCCAGTTGTACCTGGAGGTTCTTCTTCTCGTTGCGCAGCGTCTCGATCTTGTCGTCGAGCGTGTCCTGCACGGCCACGAGCTCGCGGATGCGGTCCTCCGCGCCGCGCAAGCCCGTCTGGAGCTTGTTGCGCTCGGCGGTGGTCTCTTCGAGTCCGAGCTGGGCTTCCTGGAGTTGTGCCTGAAGCGTCGTGCGTTCGGTAACGGCTTCGCGCTGGTTGCGTTCCAGCTCCTCGGCCTTGGTCGACAGGAGCTTGCACTCCGCACGCAGCCCGTCGCGCTCCTTGCCGACCGCCCACAACTCGTCGAGCTGCTTCTGGGCCGCCTTCAGATCGCCCCGCAGGCGGGCGCGGTCCTTTTCGACCGCGAGAAGCTGCTCATTGGTGCGCTGGGCCCGCGCGGCCGCGTCGGTCAGCTCCTCTTCGAGCGACGTCACCTCGCTGCGGATCTGTTCCAGGGCGTCGACCCGCGTTTGCAGCGTCACCGCCCGCCACTCCAGCTCCTGTGACCGCTGGCTGGCGACCTGGAGTTTCTCGGTCGCGTCGGCCAGCTCCCGCTCGAGCGTCTCGCGGATTTCCTGCTGACGGTCAAGCTGGTCTTCCAGCTCGTTGATGACCGCTAGGACATCGTTCCGCTCGTCGATGAACGTGTCCTGCAGGCTGCGCGGCGTGCGCTCGCTGCCCGCGGCCGCCAGCTCGATCCGCTGGCGGGCCTCCTGCGCCAATGTGCTCGCCGGCGGGCCTTCCGTGGCCAGGTTCGAGTTCGGCGACACGCTGCTTGCGCTCGGAGCGTCGCTGGTGCGGGTCTCCGGGCCGTCTCCATTCCGTCGTACGCGAGAAGTGCTTTTTTCCATAGTGCTCTCGTCCCTGATGCGCATCCTGCGCGTGCCCTACCGGGGCGCCGCTCCTGCGCGGACCCCTCGACCGACTGCTCGGCGGGCCGGGCAGCACTTGTCATTATCGGCGGGGAGGAGACATGCCCTTGAAGGGGGGAGCGCGGCGGCGGGGCCCTACTCGAGCGGGAGCGGGCAGCGCCGCCGGGCCTCGTCACGCTTCGATCCGTACTTCCGCTCGGCCTCGCTGCGGGAAATGCGGGTCACCGTGAGCTCCCCGGCCTCCAGACGGAGCAGGTTTCCGTGCTCGTCGCAGTACAGGAGGCTGGCGCGGTTGATAAACCCTTCGCGCATTTCATACGTGAGCGTGACGCCGTCGTACCCGTCAAGTTTGCGCTCACCCAGGGGCTGGATCGTGTGCGTGAGCAGGGCCCGGGTCTCGCCGTCGTAAATGGCTAACGCGTGGAGCTCCTGCGGGCCGCCAGCCAGCAGTCCGGGGAGTAGCCGCACCCAGGCCTGGTCCAGGTACACCGGACCGACGCTCACCGGCTTGCTCGGCTCCGGTAGGTCCACGTCGCGGTTCGTCGTGGAGCTGGACACCAGCACGTCGTTCTCGCGGATCACCTGGTCCGTGCGGACCAGTGGGTCTTGTGGCTGAAAATCCGGCGGCGGAATCTGCGTCTGCTGGGTCTCCATCAGCTCGCTTTGGAGATCAAAACTGCTGAACAGGTCCACCCGCGTATGTCGCACGCTGCCGTCCTCACCGAACCGCCACGAGCGCTCGCGCACGCGCACGCCGTCCTTGGCGTAGCGGCGTGGGGCGGACGGCCCGCTGAACACGTATTCCTCGCGCGTGATCCGCCGTGTGAAAAAGCCGATGGGCTTGCCGGCGAGGGTCATGTCGTACGTGTACTCGGTTTCATCAAGCCGGATCTTCGGGGCTTCGGATCGCAGCCGGGCCAGCAGGGCTTTGCCGCAGTCGAAGGCGGGCGCGAGCCGTTCGGCCGCTTCAGGATCGTAGTCGATGCGCAACGAGCTAATGATCTGATCGAATTCCCCGCGGACAAGCTTGGCTTCGGCGTCGCTTGCCACGCTCCCGCTGTAGATGAAGACCCAGACCGTGCTGGGGTCGAAGGGCACGCAGAGGTAGTGCGAGCGGGTCGTAATCGCCCCCAGTTTCGAGGAGTAGCTCAGAATGGCGCCGGCCCGGGGCGGCAGCCGCCAGGCCTCCCAGTCCACGCGCGGGGAGTTCGTCAGCTCCGCCGATGCCTTGCCGAAGTCGACGATCCAGTCCTCGAACGGTTTCATGTCGAAGCTGCGAAAAACGATGATCTGGAGCCCGCGCCGACCGCCCGGCCCATGACCCCGCAACAGGCCGATCGAGTCCTTGAACTGCTGAAAGCGCGTGCGATCATAGTCCCAACCGACCGGCAGTTGGAGCTCGAAGCCGAAGGCCGGGTCGGCGAAGTTCGTGCTGGGCAGGCTGGTCGGTGTGGGCTGCGTGGGCTGCGTCGTCTGGGCCACGATGCTCTGGGAAAGTGCCAGCCCCAGGGCCAGGAGAGTTACGGCCGCACCGGTGGACGTACGTCGATTCATCTGGCTGACCTCAGGTTTGTCGGTTGGCGACATTGTCGCAGTTTCGTTAGGCTGCTCAACCCCTGACCGGGATCAAGGGGTCAGCCAGGAGAGCCGGCCTTGTGGCGCGAGCTGCTGAATGTCGTCGTCCAGGGCTCCTGGGCGTCCGTTTGGTTCTGGTTGCTGGTGGCGATCGGGCTGGTCTGGCTGCGCCGGCACCTGAATCTCAACCGTGCAGGCCGGGATCCAGTCCTGTCCTCAGCGGACGCACAGCCGCAGGGTCCGGCGTCGCCGCGACTCTCCGTGCTGGTGGCCGCCAAAGACGAGCAGGGCAATATCGAGCACTGCCTGACCGGGCTGCTGGCCCAGAATTATCCCGACTTCGAGGTGATCGTCATCGACGATCGCAGCGCCGATCGCACGGGCGCGATTATTGACGAAATCGCCGCACGCGATCCGCGCGTCAAACCCGTCCACGTCCGTGAGTTGCCGGCGAATTGGGCCGGCAAGAACCATGCGATGCACGTCGGCGTGCAGCAAGCCACCGGGGCGTACCTGTGCTTCACGGACGCGGATTGCCGCTACCACGCCCGCGACCTCCTCGGCGCCGCGGTGCGGCACGCGCAGCGCGAGCACCTCGACTTCCTGTCGGTGCTGCCTCAACTGGAGGCGCAGACATTCTGGGAGCACGTCGTTCAGCCGCCTGCCGGGGCGATCATGGTCTTCTGGTTCCCCCCGGAGAAGGTCAACAGCCCGACGTCGCCGCGCGCCTATGCGAACGGGGCGTTCATGCTGATGACGCGGGCGGCGTACGGCAAGCTCGGCGGGCATCAGCAGTTCCGGACGGCCCTCAATGAGGACATGCACTTCGCGCGACAGGCCAAGCGCGTGGGGGTGAGGCTGCGCGTCCTCCGCGGCGGCGGCATGTACAGTGTCCGGATGTACGTTGGCCTGCGGCAGATTTGGAACGGCTGGACCCGCATTTTCTACGGCTGCTTCGGCACCTGGCCGCGCTTGCTGGTGAGTGCCGTTTTTCTGTCCGTCTTCAGTGTCTTGCCATGGGCGAGCCTGTTGTGCGCGCCGATTCTCGGTTGGAGGGGGGTGGCCGTTGCGATCGCGGCCGCGTTTGCGATCGCATCACAGCAGAGCGTGTTGCGGCGGTTTTACCCGCTGTGCGCAATGCCCGCTGGTTGGGCGCTGAGCTATCCGTTAGGGGCGGCACTATGCCTGGGGATGACGTGCAACGCGATGACGCGGCTCGCGGGTGTTCGGACCCGGTGGCGGGGGACATCGTACAGCGGCGGGGCTTGAATCCACGTGCCGCTGGCCAGTCGCGCTGGATTGCTGTGGCTGTAATTCCATGTCCCTAAAGCATTTACTGCGATGCACGTTTGTACGTCACCGTCACCGCGCACGGTAAAAAATCCAGATTCCTCGGGATTGCACTCGACGCCTAGCGGAACTCAGGCTATAGTTCTTCCTTATGGTGACAACCTCTATATGTTGTGGTTCGTGGAGTTGTCGACGGGATCGTGGTTTTACTTGACGTCGGGCTGGTGTTAGGTTACTATTTATACGAATAAGCAGCTAACACTGGCATGAGGACGGCGAGAATGGAACGCAAAGGAGTGCGTTGTGGCCACGAAGCCTGAGCCGCGAGGTCGGCTGTTGTGTGTGCTGGGGCCCGGCGGGGACTTCCGCTGGGAGCTTCGGGACGCCGGTCCGCGTCTGCTGGAGCTGGAGTCTACCCCGCTGAGCGAGGCCCAGCTTCGTCACTTGGGCAATTGCCTGGTCAAGGAGTTGCGGCTCGCCCGTAGCAGCGCGGTGGCTCCGCACGTCGACCTGGCGCGGGACGAGCGCGTCTGGGCCACCGTCGACCGTCCTCTGCCTCCGGTGGTTTTTGGGTCGCTGAGTGCGTATCTGGCGGAGGAATATGATGGCGCGACGTATAAAAAAGCGGCTCGGGCAGCTCACGCCGAAGCAACTGCGCGTGCTTACCTTGATTCGGGACTACAGCAAGGCCCGCGGGTACGCCCCCACCATGCAGGAGCTGGCGGACGAGTTCGGCGTCAGCAAGGTAACCGTCTTCGAGCATATCGGCGCGCTGCAGAAGAAGGGCTATCTGAAGCATGCCCGGCACAGGGCACGCTCTTTGCAACTTAACGACGCGATCCGCTTCCCGGACGAGCGCGCCACGCGCTTGCCGCTGGTCGGCGTCATTGCTGCGGGGCGGCCCATCGAGGCGATCGAAGATCGCGAAGCCCTCGACCTGGAGGAGTTGTTTGTCTCACCGCACGAGACGTTCGTGCTGCGCGTCCGCGGCGACAGTATGGTCGATGACCAGATCCGCGACGGGGATTTCGTGGTCGTCGAGAAACGGGAAACCGCGCGCGACGGGGAGACCGTGGTGGCGTTGCTCGACAACGGGGAGGCAACGCTCAAGCGCTTCTATCGCGAGACGGACGGCGTGCGCCTCCAGCCAGCGAACCCGAGCTACAAGCCGATAAAGACGAAAGGCGTGCGCCTGCAGGGCGTCGTGGTGGGGGTCGTTCGACGGTACTGACCTACCCGCGCGAGCGTGGGTGTCTGCGCCGTGCGATCACCGCGTCCAAGCGCTGGCACGGGGGTGGGCCACCGCATTTCACGCGGGGCGCCTTGCTGCTGAGCGCCGCTTATAGAACGCAGGTGTGCGACTGGCTTGCCGTGGTCCCGGGGTAGGGGTTAGAATATCAGAAATCTCGTAGTCGCGCGCTGCGGGCATTTCGCTGGCCCGACTTGTGTGCTTGCCAAAGTGGTGGCGTGCCCGAGTGGACTAAGGGAGCGGATTGCAAATCCGTTTTTCATGGGTTCGAATCCCATCGCCACCTTTTCCCGCTGAAGTGATGGGGGGATTCATGGCCGGGGCGAATCGCTCGTTCCCGCTCCCGGCTCCGACCGTTGCACGTTCGGGGAGGCAATAGGCTACCAGTCCACTGAAAAAGGGACTGGCTCCGAGCTTCAGTCCGTTTGCGATTGTGTGCGGGCACCTCAAGTGAGGTGCCTGTCCCTTTTTCAACGGACTCCTACGACCCAGCCGCGGCCGAAATACCGGGATGGGCCTCGGGGTCGGGCCGCCCCGGCAGCCCCCACGGGCGCGGCGGATGGGCGTGGCCCGCGGTCCGCACCGCAGGCGGAGGCGCGAGAAGGCGAGGTTTGCTCGAAGAGCCCAGTAATCGCGCGTCCGACAAGACCCGCTCGTAGACAGCGACCACTTCGCGCGCGGTGGCCAGGCGGTCGTATTGGCTGTAGGCCACTTCGCGAGCTCGACGGCCGAGACGGTCGGCCAGACCCTTGTTCATCAGGACCCGCAGCAGCGCCTCGCCCATCGCCTGCGGATCGTGGTCGGCGGTGACCAGAGCCTCCTCGCCATCGCGCAGCCCCTGACTGGAGCCCTTGGTGACGACGACCGGCTTTCCCACCGCCATGAAGTTCAGCAGCTTCACCGGCACGCCCGGGCAGTCGGGGCGCGGCACGGCAGTCGTGTCCGCGGCGGCGATGTACGCCGGCAAGTCACCCAGCCGGATCACGTCCGGGAAAATCACGGAGTCGGTGAGGCCTTCGGCGCGGGCCATCTGCTCTACCTCGCGCCGCTGTATGGGGTCGTCGAGCGTACGTACGAAAGCCAGCTTGGCTTGCGGCAAGTGCCCGACCACGACCCGCATGGCCCGCAGCAAGTAATCAATCCGCTGGAACTTGTTGAGCACGCCCGTGTAGACCACGAGGGGCTCATCGCACAGCCCCAT
Organism: uncultured Planctomycetales bacterium; assembly: GCA_964638325.1. Taxonomy (GTDB): domain Bacteria; phylum Planctomycetota; class Phycisphaerae; order UBA1845; family Fen-1342; genus JALHJL01. Next base: position 54,908 of record CAZWYT010000006.1, on the reverse strand, counting down.
GCGCTGGCGCGCCCCATCGCAGTGAGCACGGGCGAACATGGACAGGTCAATCCCCAGGTTCACGACGCCCACCCGCCGGGCCGGAACTCCCAGGCGTAGCAAGCAGTCGCGGATCGTGGGCGTGCAGCACACCACGTAGTCGGCCAGCCGCGGCACGCAGTGATCCAGGATCCAGGCGATGAAGCGGGCGAGCTTGACCGGGCGAATGAACTTGTAGGTGTGCAGCTCGTCGCCCATCGTGTTGACCGCCCCATATACCAGCGGCCGGCCCGTCAGCCAGCGCGCCAGCATTCCCACGAGTGCCCCCTCATAGTTCACGCCGTGGAGCACGTCGATCTTGTGCCGGAGGACGACGCTGACCGTCTTGAGCACCAGCAGCACGTCCCACAAAATCTTGGCCAGCGTAGGGCCGACCACGATATGGTGCACTGGGCCGATCGCCGGGATGCGGTGGATCTGAACTCCGCGCACCGCGCCGGGCTGGCACGCCGCGTACGTAATGACGTGCACCTCGTGGCCGAGCTCCGCGAGGGCTTCAGCGTGTTCTCGGATACCCCCCGGTGTTCCGTGGTGGGCAGGGAACGGACACGCCGCAACAATGCCAACTCGCAATCTCTCCCTCATAAGCTTGCGACCTCAGCGCAAATTAGGAAACCGAGCTTCTGACCCGCAATCCGGCCCGAGCGGTTCAGCAGTCTTTTACACGCCTCATACTAGTGCGCGCGCGGTATGGAGTCAACCAGAACTGGAAGAACGTGAGCCGCGCAGCCCGCGGAACAGCCGCGCGCCTGCAAGCGGTCGCTGGTGAAGTCCGCTAAAGAAGGGACCGGCACCGCGCCAGCACATGTTGTCGGCAGCCGCAAACGAGCCGGGCGCGGAGCCGGTCCCCCTTTTTCAACGGATGGTTATGGCCGCCGCATTTCGCCGACGATGCGATCCGAGCGAATCGTACCGTCCTGTAAACTGATGACCAGTTGGCGGCCGGCGTGGACGTCGAATTGCCCGGTCTTCGTGTCCTCCATGTATACCCGCGCGTCTGCTCTGTCCGTCCCGCGTACGTGAATGCGCCCTTGCTCACGGTCGAATTCCACCCACGCCGCGTTGATCTCGCGCACCCGCGTGCCTTCCTGGTCGCGCAGGTAGGCGTCGCCCGAAGCGGTGAGCGAAGCCAGCCGCATTGGCGCGCGCGTCAACGCGCCGCCCCGACGCGGGGTCTTGTCGGCGGCGTCGGCCGTGAACCAACATTCCAGCCGGTCGCAATCGAGCGAGGCGTTCTGGCTCCGCATTTCGTCCAGGACCTCCGGATTGGTGGCCACCTGCGGCAGCATCTGCTCCAGATTGACCATCTCCCGGCCCGTGCGGTGGACAAAGACCACCTGGTCCTCAAAGACCGCTGTGTCCCGCCGTGCCGGACCCTCCTCCCCGAGCGTGTACGTCATGCGCCCCGTGCAACGCATTGCGGTCTGGCTGGGCCCGCGGCCGATGAGCGCCGACGGGATGCCGGTGGCTTCGCGCGCCGGCTCCACGTCCTGCACGCCGCGCCGATCTGTTAGCAATAGCTCAGTCGTGCCGGTCGTGACGATGTTCCGCCGCACGATATCGACTTCCAGCAGCGGTGCTGAGATGCTGGCATGCATGCTGGGCTCGCGCTCGCCGGCCTTGTACGTCTCGCTGCTCGCCAGCGCGTTCTCCGCCACCAGCCGCACGGGCTCTTTGCGGATGCGCTCCCCGGGTCCGTCGACGCGCAGCGCGAACAGATCGTCCGACGTTTGCGGTTGCTCTTCGCCGCCCAGGAGTCGCCGGGCTTGTCGCCACAGGCCGCGGAACGACGCATCCGGGGCAGCGGCGGGCGGCTCCTTGATATCCTCCATGAGCAGCGTCAGCGTGTCCCCCTGCAAGGCCTCGTCTTCGCTATGCGCCACAACGTCGCCCACGAACCGCACCGTGTTGCCGCGGCCGTCGATGTGCAGCATCTGGCTGCTGTTGACCACGATCGGGGTGGGTCGTTCCCGCTCCTGCCCCTGCAAACTGCGTCGCGTCTTGAACGCGAGCCGCGCAGGTCCGTCTACATGCACGGTCTGCGCACGCCGGTCCAGGTCGATCTGCCCGCCGCGCACCGTGTACGGCCGCGCATGCACTACGCCGAACTCGCCCGGCGCGCCGCGAACCGTCGCGGTGGTCAGCTCATTGAGGCCTTCAAACGCGGCGTCGATCTCGCGTCCGCGTGCGGCCACCTTGTTATCGGGGTCGAGCAACTCCGCCTCGCCGAGCACGTTCAGCGTCCGAATGACGAAGACCGCTTTGCGGGCGTCGGCTTTCTCTGGCGGCGGTGCCAGGTCGGCGCGAATCCGGTTGCCCTGCACGCGGGCCTGCTTCCGCGCGATGACAGCCGCGCCCACCGCATCCATCTGCCACGGGTACAGCTCCCCGTCCGGCGTCGTGTCGAACACGAGCTTGAGCTCACCGCACTCGAGATGACCGTCCCCGCTGGTGAGCCGCACGTCTCCGGACGCGGTGGCAGTGTCGAGCAATTCCTCGAGTGTCTGCCCGCCGGAGTTGGGGTGAAAGCCGACGTCGAGGCGGTGGGCCGTCAGCTTTTGCTCGCCCAGGTCCACCTGCACATCGCCCACAAAGGACGCGGACTCCAGCCGATCCGCCGTCATCATGGCATCGGCCGCGTCAGCCGCGCTCGCGGTTTCGGCCATGTGCAACTCGCCCCAGTACGCGCAGCGGACCGACGAGAGCCGTGTCGCTGCACCCGAGTCGCGGCGCGAGCGCAGCTCGACGTCGCCGACGAGCTTCACGACGCGCTTGGCGCGGTCGACGTAGACGCTCTCGGCGGTGGCCGACAGCTTCTCGCCCATGACGAACTCGACGGTGCCGCCCTCGATCGGGTAGAGCCAGACCCGCTGCGTGTCGTCATGGAACGCCACCTGGCCGCAGCGCACCAGGGCGTCGCCGCGCGTCAGCACGACGGGTCGCCCGAGCGCGACGAACCGCCGGCGGTTGGGCTCATCGGCGGGTTTCGGGGCGGTGGGCGCCATCCGCAGACCGCCGTTCCAACGCAGCACGAGTCGATCACGTTCCTCGCGGGCCGGGCGGCTGGCCGCATCCGGCCGGGTCTTGTCCGACCGCAGGAAGCGATCCGCGGCACCCCCCACGTCGAACAACAGCTCCACCTGGTCCGCCTGCAGCCCCCCGATCCGCTCCGTGCCGCGGAACTGCTCGGCGACCAGGCCACCGTCCAGCACACAGGCGTACGCGGTCGCGGGCCGCGCAGTGCTCTTGCGCGGGCGTTCCTGCTCCTTGGCGGTCGGCGCGGCGGCCGCCTCCGCCGCGTCGCCGGTGGGTTGGCGTTCTTCCTTGCTGGCCATCCCGAACAACCCCGCAGCGGCGTACAGCACGAACTGCTCGCCGCGCGCAATCGACAAGGTCTCGATGCGGTTGTCCGCCTGGTTCCAGACCAGATGCAGACCAGTTCCCGCGACCTCGAAATCGTCGCTGTCCACGGTCACGCGGTCCTCGGTCGTCAGCTCGCCGAGCTCCAGGTCGAATTGCAGCCGGTCCGTGCGGATGGTGATCAGGTCTTGCGGCCGTTCCACCGGCGGCGCGCGGTCCAGGCCGGTCGCGCGATCGACGATCATCCGCACGTGGCCGGCGAGCCAACCGTTCTTGGGCTTCATCTGCGACTGTTCCACGCGGTCGACCGTGATCTGCCCCTCGTCCGCGGAGATCGTCGCGATCATGCCGTTCGGCAGCAGCATCGCCAGCTCGGGGCCCGACACGCGAATCTCGTTCTTCGATTCCGGCACGGGCTGCCAGTCATGACACAGGAACATGTCCCGCGGCCGCCCCGTACGATCGTCATAACGCCGGAACATGATCTTGCCGCCCGCCGGGACCTCCACGGCCCCCCCGACGCGCAGCGGCTGCGTCGGCGAGGGCTCTTGCGGCGGCAGAGCCTGCACGGCTGGCCGGTCGGCCCGCCCGCCCGCCGGCTGGCCCACCAAAAGCGTGTAGATCACGAACAGCACCGCGAGCACGGCCAGCGATGAAACCGCGAGGACGACGTTACGAACCATGGCAGCGTATCCTGTCAATCGGACCCGGCCGACTCCGGGGCCGCGTAATGGGCGAGCACCTCGGACCAACGTCCAGATCGCCGCAACAAGTGCTCGACCACCTCGCGCACCGCTCCGTGACCGCCCGAACGCCGCGTGGTGAGACGCGCCGCGGCCTGCACCTCGTCCACGGCGTTGGCCACCGCGATGGGAAAGCCACAGTGCTGCAGAAGCGGCAAGTCCGGCAAGTCGTCGCCGATGAACGCGGTCTGCGATAGGCCAAGACCCAGTTGTACCAACAGCGACCGCAGGTCGGTCAGCTTGTCCTGGCTGCCCTGGATCACGTGCTTGATGCCAAGCTCCTGGGCCCGCGCCGCGGCGGCCTCCGATTGTTTTCCGGAGCAAATCACGACCACTCCGCCGAGCCGCTGGAACCAGCGGATCGCCAAGCCGTCGTGCACGTGGAAAACGCGGGCGCCGTGCCCGGCGTCGTCCACGAACAGCCGGCCGTCGGTCAGCACCCCGTCCACGTCGAGGCACAGGCAGCGGATGTCAGCTTCCACAGCGGTCTCGGCCAAGCTCTCCTACCTCGCTCGGTCCACACGGCCCGATCCTGGGCGGGCCGGCCGGCGGCCCCGCCGGGCCCCGCGTATCATACCCGACCTCGCGGCGCTTGCACCGTCGCGCATTCGGCGGCATATAGTTGTTGTGCGGCGATCTGCGAGCGAGATGCGTTTAGCATGACTGAGCAGCCTCCTCTACGCTACGACCTCGGCGACTGCACCGTGACGCTCGTCAGCGGCGGGCGCCTGAAACTCGACGGTGGCGCCATGTTTGGCCTGATTCCGAAGGCGCTCTGGTCGCGCGTCTACCCGGCGGACGACCAGAACCGCATCCAGCTCGCGTGCAACTGCCTCCTGGTCGATTGGCCGGGCCGCAGTCAGCGTGTCATCATCGAGACGGGCCACGGGCCCAAGTACGCCCAAAAGGAGCAGCAGATCTTCGCCATCGACCCGACGGCCTGGCTGCTGCCGTCGCTCCGGGCCCTGGGCGTTGACCCCGCCACGATCACCGACGTCGTCGTCTCGCATCTGCATTTCGACCACGCTGGTGGGCTGACGCACGAGGCCGACGGCCGGCCGGTGCGCACCTTTCCGAGCGCGCGGGTGCACGTGCAGCGCAGCGAGCTTGAAGACGCTTACGCGAACTTCGGCATCATGACGGTCACCTACCGCCGGGAGAACCTCGCGCCTATCGATGCGGCGGACGCCTGGCGCTTGCTTGACGGCGCGGCGGAGATTGTGCCGGGCGTTCGCGCGATTCCCACGCCCGGCCACACCCGCGGCCATCATTCCATCGTCGTCGAAGGCCGCGACCGGGCGCTGGTGTTCGCCGGCGACCTGATGCCCACGCGGCACCACCTCGGCGCCCCATACAACATGGCGTACGACCTGTACCCGCTTGAGAATCGCAGCTCCAAGCACAAGCTGCTGCAGTGGCTGGCGGGGCGCAACGCCTTGCTCGCCATCGACCACGAACTCGAAACGCCGGTCCTGTCCGTGCGTCTGGCCGGCGAGTGGTTCGAGCTTACGGCCGAATCCCCGACGGATCGCTAGGGGATGCGGGGAGCTCGGTGAGCGCTTGCTGCGCGAGCCGGTGTGTGGGGTCTTCCTGGAGGGCTCGCCGGAAAGCCGCGCCGGCCTCGGCCAACTGCCCGGCCCGCAAACACGCTCGCCCCAAGTTATAGTACAGATCCGCATCGTGCGGCGTCACGGCGAGCGCCGCGCGGAATGCATCCGCCGCCTCGGCCCGCCGATTCACAAGCATCAGCAGGTGACCGAGGCTGCGACGCGGGCGCACGTCGGCCGGATTCAGGGCAATGGCCTGATGCAATTGCTCTTCGGCCTCCGCGAACTCCCCGGCGGCGGCCAGCGCGGCGCCAAGCTCGAAACGCACTCCGGCGTCCCGCGGGCGCAGGGCCAGCGCCCGGCGGTAGACCGCAACCGCCTCTCTGGGATTCGCCACCTCCATCAGGGCGTTGGCAAGACTAAGTTGGGCTGCGAGCATAGCCGGCTGCGAACTGACGGCGGCCCGGTAGAACTGCACGGCGCGCTCGGGCTCCCCCGCGCGATCGAAGTGCCGTCCCAGATGGTAGGCGACCACGCCGCTGCGCGGGGCCAGGTTGTCGGCATAGGTCCACAACGTCACCGGCGTGCGCCAGACCTCGCACTGCCGCCAGGTCAGGACAGCCAATGAGCACGCTGCCAGCAAACCGACGATGATCGCCGCCAGGAATGCGGTCCGCGCATAGGGCCACGGCGATTGCCGCAAGCGGACCAAACCCGCGCCAAGGCCGAGCATCAGGGGGATGCTCGCGAGGTAGCTGTACCGGTCGCCGGCCGCTTCGAAAGCGCCCTGAATCAACCCCACGGCCGGCAGCAAGAGCAGCAGGTAGCTGATCGCCGCGGCCGCCAGGGCCGGCGCGCGGCGCGCCAGGCCCGCGGCTGCGCCCACGACGATCAGTGTGCCAACTACCGCCCCCACGCATTCCAGCGACACTAGCTTCAGCGGCAACCGCAGCTCGTAAATGGGCAACAGGCCGCTCGGGCAAATGACCTTCCAGAGATAGAAAAAGAACCCCTGCGCAACCAGCGCGAGACGATCGACGACGCCCAAGCCCGCCGGCGCAACCCTCCCGGTGCTAACGTATCCGACGATGAGGGCCGCGCAGGCCAGCACGAGGAAGAGGGTCTTTTCGATGAGAACGCGCCGCAGGGCGCTGCACGGCCTAACTGAAGTCGGAGCTCCCGACGCCGCCAGGCGACGAAGCGGGTACACGTCAAGCACGATCAGAACCAGCGGTAGCGTCACGCCCCACGGGCCTGCGGCCAGCGAGACCGTGTAACAGGCCAGCGCTGCCGCGAGCCACCGTACGTGTCCAGACGTACCGGCCTGCATATAGAGCAGCAGGCTGAGCAGCAGGAAAAACGCGGCGAGCAAGACGCCGCGCTGCGCTACCCAGGCTACGGCCTCGACGCGCAGCGGGTGCAGTGCGAAGAGCAACGCCGCGATCAGCGCCGCCCCCTGTTGGCTCGCGGAAGACGCACGCGTCCGCAGCAGGCTGTTCGCCAGCAAATACACGAGGACGCCGTTAGCGGCATGGAGGGCCAGGTTCACGCGATGGTAGCCGCGCGGATCGAGTCCCCAACATGCGTACTCCAGGCGCAGCATCCTCCACGTCAACGGTTGGAAGCCGCCGCCGCGGATGTCGGTCGCGCGCCGCCAGAGTTGCTGCGGGTCAAAGCCCTGTGGGCCCGCCGCCTGCGGCAGCTCCAGGTCCTCATCCATGAACCGGCTGCCCAGACTGGGCCAGAACGCGATCATGATCGCACCGGCCAGAAGGACGGCGAACAGCCCCCAACGCACGTCTCGCCCCGGGCCGCGTGATATCGAACCAGGCTCGACGCCCATGTCATGCACCCTTGCCGTGTGACGGCTCGCGGGTTCACTCTGGAGCGTCGCATTCTACGTCACCCCCAGCCGCTGCCAACCGGGCCGGCGTCGGCTGGCCCTTCGCCGTCTCCCTCCCGTGGCTCGCGGCCGAAGCGCTCGTCGCCCTGCGGCTCTCGGCGCATCCTGCTGACCGCCGCGGGTCTGCGGTACAATCGCCATGCGTGTTGCTTCGCATTGAGAACCTGCAGACGCACTTCGCCACCGCCGCCGGCACCCACCGCGCCGTCGACGGCGTGTCCTTCGAAATCGCAGCGGGCCAGACGCTGGCCCTGGTCGGTGAGTCCGGCTGCGGGAAAAGCCTGACCGCGCTCTCCATCCTGCGTCTCGTCCCGCCGCCGGGCCGCGTGGTCGCCGGCCGGGTCTGGTTCGACGGCCGCGAGCTGCTGGCCCTGCCGGAAGCGGCCATGCGCGCCGTCCGCGGCAACCGCATCGCCATGATCTTCCAGGAGCCCATGACCAGCCTGAATCCGCTGCTGACCGTCGGTCAGCAGATCGATGAACCCCTGCGGCTGCACGGCCGGATGTCCGCGCGCGCGGCGCGCCAGCGCACCATCGAGCTGCTGCGGCGGGTGGGGATCCCTGCCCCCGAGCAGCGCTACCGTCACCACCCGCACGAGTTGTCCGGCGGGATGCGGCAGCGGGCGATGATCGCCATGGCGCTCGCCTGTGAGCCCGAGCTGCTGATTGCGGATGAGCCGACGACGGCGCTCGACGTGACGATCCAAGCGCAAATCCTGGCCCTTCTGCACGAGCTACAGCGGCAGAAGGGCCTGGCGCTCCTGTTCATCACACACGATCTGGCGGTGGTGGCACAGATCGCCGACGTGGTCTGCGTCATGTACGCCGGCCGCGTAGTCGAGCAAGCCCCGGTGGGCCAACTGTTCGCCCGCCCGTGTCACCCGTACACCCAGGCGTTGTTGCAGTGCACGCCGCGCCTGGGACAAAGCACGCCGGGGCAGCGTTTGCCCGTGATTCCCGGCGAGCTCCCGCGCGCCGGACAGCGCCCGGCCGGCTGCTCGTTCCAGCCGCGCTGCGGGCTGGGTCGCGCGGACGAGCAGTGCCGGTTCCATGAGCCGCCCCTGCAACGCGTCGGCGATGTCCACGCCTGCGCCTGTTGGAAAGCGCCGCTTGTGTAGCGTTCTGGCTCCGTCCCCACCGTAGGCGGTCTGACCTGCCCCCATTCTATGTACCAGTGGCTATGAGAGTCGGACCAAGGTCTCGATCCTCGACCGGCGGCTTCTCCGGTGCTCTGCGGGGGGGAAGAAGCCGGAGGTCTGGGGGCAGAGCCGCCAGGGATCGGCAGCGGCCGGCGAACGCCGCCGGCGTCTGATAGCCCAACGCCGAATGCGCCCGCCGTTGATTGTACTCCTGCCGATAGTCCTCCGTAATGACCTTCGCTTCCAAGAGGCTCATGAACATTTCCCGGTTCAGCAGCTCATCGCGTAGCCGGCGGTTGAACGACTCGCTGTAGGCATTCTCCCAGGGCGCCCCGGGCGCGATGCATCCCGGCGCGCCGCGGCACGGCCACTACGCTGCACCCGGGTCAAACTCATACGTTCGAGCGCGGGAATACTGCTTGACTGCTTGTTCTGGCCGGTTGCCGCCGCTGTGTCAGCGGTGTGGGGATAACGCTCAATTGCCTGGGAACGGTTCTCCCCTCACGGCCGGTCCGCCGCGGCGGACCGTGCCACCTGCAGAAAAATCAGAATGTCCCCTTTTTGAGCTACTCGTCCAGGCGTAGCGTCGGCTTCTCGTACTTCGGCCGATACTTCTCCACGAGCGCCCGCAGCTTGGGCTGGTCCGGGTTCAGCTCCAGACTTTGGTGCCACGCCTCGACCGCTTCATCCCGCAGCGACACGCTCTCCGGCCGGTCAAGATACAGCGTCATCAGCACGACGCCGTAGCCGGCATGGGCGGCCGCGTTGTGCGGATCCAGCTCAAGGGCCTTGCGGTAGCTCTCGGCCGCGGCCTCGTAGGCCTGCTCACGCCAGAGGGTGTACCCGAGCCGCTCGTGCGCGGCGGAAAGGTTGGGGTCCATCTGGATGGCGACCTTGAGCGTCCGGTGGGCGGTCTCCCAGCGCTCCTGGTTCAGGTACACGGTCGCCAGGTTCACGAGCACGATGGGCTGCGCCCCGTCGCATTCGAGCGATTCCTTGTAGGCCTTGATCGCCTCGTAATCGCTGCCTTCGGCCGCGAGCGCCGCCCCCAGATTGCTGCGCGCCGCCGCGCTGCGGGGCTCCAGCTTGATCGCCGCCCGGTAGCTGTCGATCGCCCGGTCGAGCTCGCCGGCCTGGTGATAGCAGGTGGCCAGCCGAAAACGCAGATCGAAGTTGCGCGGGGCAAGGTCGCAAGCGACCAGGTACGCGCGGATCGCCTGCGTCATCTTCTCCAGCAGCCGGTACACTTCCGCCAGCTCGACGACCGGCTGCACATTCGCCGGATCGAGCCGGACGGCCTCCTGCAGCGACTCCGCCGCCAAGTTGAGGTCCCCGTTCTGCTTGTAGGTCATACCCAGTTGGAAGTGCCCCTCGGCGTACTGGGGGTCGAGCTTCACGGCCTCGCGGAACTCGGCCAGCGCGACGTCCATGCGCTCCGCGGCGCGAGCCTTCTCGCCGTCGGCGAGCCGCATCTTCGCCAGCTCGTGAGTCACAATGCACCCGCCGCACAGCACGCAAAGCAACAGCGCGCTGCATACCCGCCAGTTCAGAACTTGCCGCATGCTCACGTCAGTTCCCCGGCAGCTTCGCTGCGTAAAGACATCTCCAGTCCGTTGGCCGGCCGCGCGATCATTACGCTCCGCGAGCGCATGTAACCCTGTCTTTTACTGGCACCGAGGCCCGGCAGTCAACGCGGCGACCGTCCCCCCGGCGCCGTGCCGTCCCTACTTATCGGCCCTTTTTCCCGTAGTCTTCCAGTCTGGCGGGCGCCGTTTCCGGTTGTGCCTCCGACGCCCACCTGGCCAGTTGATTTTCCGCGAGCGCCCGCACCAGCTCATCGGCGTCGTTGTGTGCGATGTTCTGCGCCCGCTCGGCGAACGCCCGTCCCTGTCGCACCAACACACGCACAGCCATCAGGCGGACGAGCCAATGCGGGTGTTCCAGGCACCGCTCAACCGCCTCGGTCATCGCACGGTCCAGCCCGACCACCTGTAGCGCGTCGAGCGTTCGCGCCCGCACCTCCCAGGACTCGTGGCCGAGCAGGCTCAGCAATGCGGCCCGCAAGCGGTCCACCGGCACGGAAGCCGGATCATAGTTCAAGCGTTTGAGCTCAGCCCGTTGACGCTCCCCAAGGAGCTCCGCCAGAACCTCGATCGCCCGCGCGCGGCCCGTCTCCCATTCACCGCCGGCCGCGCTCAGCAGCGCCGCCAGGGCCTCGCGGCCCGTCGAAGCCGGCAAGCGGTTGAAGTACACCGCCGGCCGCAACTGCTGCCCGGCCAGGCTCGCACGCCACTGCCCATCCGGCCCCTGCTCGGCATCCAGCAGCACGCTCATCTCGATGCGCTGAGCTTGCTGCGGCGTTTGCTGGGAAACCCGGCGCAGGGGGCCGACATCCAGCGTCCGTCGCACCTGGCACGACTGTCCGGGATAGAGGACACGCACGCGGTCGACGCTGACGGCCATGAGTCCGGGGTAGCTGCGTGCGCGATCGCCTTCCATGGTGAAGGACAGGACGAACACCGGATTGACCATCGCGTCCGGGCCAAGGGTAATGGGGAACGGGCCACGGTTGGTGAGCGAAAACGTGGCTTCCCACGGCTCTCCGGGCGCCGGACTGAGGTCGTCGGGCGCGACCCGGGCCTCGAGGAACTGGGCCGGGGTATCCTTGAACTTGAGCACACGCCGGTCGAATTCCGACAGCACCTCGCGCAGCTCCGGATGACGCAGCTTGCCGGGTTGGGTTGCGGCAGTCTGCAGCGTGGTCCCCGCTGCGGCGCTGGCCGGCTGGCTGGCCGGTTGGGACGTGGCGAGAATCTGCTCGATATTGCTCAGCATGTCGTGGGCGAAGCCGGCGGTCGGGCTGGGGTCCAGGGCGGCGAGCGCGCGGTGCGCCCCGGCCGGGTCGCCACCTTCGAGCGCGAGCTTGGCCAGCATGTACGCCGCGTACGCGTCGCGGTCGGCGATGGGTTCGAGGGTCCGGCGCGCGTCCTCGGTCTTACGGTTAAAGGCCAGGGACCAGCCCAGCACGCGCTGCACGAAAAGGTCGTGCGGGGCCCGCGCGGCGGCTGCATCGGCCAGCATCGCGGCCCGGTGGGCATCGGGGACGATTAGGCAATAGAACCACGCGGCCTGGGCGACCTCGTTGACCGGCCAGTCGTTCGGATCCGCGAGCGACGCAAAGCGCTTGGCCAGGTGCCCGCAGATCTCGGCAGCCTCGGCTGTGCGTCCCTTGCGGTCCAACAGGTAGTACAGGAACATCCCTGCCTCGGCCGCAGCAGCCGGATCGGCCGCGATGGCACGACGGGTGAAGTCCATGGCTTCGTCGATCTGCCCGCAGGCGAGCCGGTTGCGGGCCACATCGAGCACAAACCCACTCGGCAGGAAACTGGGCGGGCTGTCGGCCGGCCGCAATCCATAACCATAGTCGTAAAAAACACGCGCCTCGGCGGCCGGACCGTAGTCATCGAGCAACAGGCCCACCTGCCACACCACACTAAGCGTGAGCGGCCGGGCCCCCAACAAGCGCAGCAGGGTTCGTAAGCGCTCCGCCGGCGGGGCATCGGCGTCCAGGGCCTGGAAGGCCACCGTGGCGGCCTCAGGGCTGGCGGGCTCCAACTCCAATGCACGGCGGATGTGCTCTCGTGCGGCGACCGGGTCCATGTGCTCCAGCGCCACGTGTGCCAGGCCGACCTGGGCGAGTGCCAGCATGGCGGGGGGCCGCGGGCTGGCGGCGACAGCTTCCAGCCACTCCGTCCGTTTTTCGACGGTTTGCTGGGCCCGAGTGCCCGCCGTCAGCCACAATGCAAACGCGCTCTGATTGGTCGGGTCGGCGTTGAGCAAACCGGCCAGGGCGGTTGCCGCTTCCGCCTCATCGCCGCTGAGCATGGCCAATTCGTACAGCCAGGCGTAGGCGTCGGGCAGCTTGGGGTCGAGCCGGATGGCAGCCCGCAGCAAGGTACGCACGTACTCCACGTCCGCCGCCGTCTGTTGCCCGCGCTGCGCCAGGCCATGGTCGCGTGCCAGGTCGACCAGCAGCTCCGCGGTCGTCAGGGGCGGGTTGCGTCCGGCCGCCAGCACGCCGCCGACTGCATACGCAATGAACCCACAGATGCCGATCGCCGCTCGGAAGCGACTGAGCATGAGCGCCTCCCGTGTCGTAGTTGACAGTTCAACTCTCGGACCCCTCATGATACCCCCCGACGGTCGCTGCGGGCGAGCAACGCGAGTGCGGAATCTCACCAGTCAGAGAAAAAGAAAACGGCACCTCGCCCGCCGCAGCGAGTTCGGACCCAGCTCCCGTTTCTTACGCAGGCCTCACTCCGCCGGCTCGAGCACCGCCCGCATGGCGCCCTGGCAGCGCTCAATCCGCGGGTCGCGCCCGTAGGCGTGAATCTGCTGCTGCTTGAACTCGGCCTGCTCGAAGACGAGTGTCGCCACGATGACCCGGCCGGTGGTGTCCACCTCGCAGGCCATGCGGTATGCGGTCTCCTGGCCGTGCCCGAACAGCTTGCCGAGCATTTCAATCACGTAGGCGTAGGTGTGGTCGTCGTCGTCCAGCAGGACGACGTGCCACAGGGGCGCGGTGCGCGGCTGCGGCTGGGCCGCCTGCACCTCCGGGCTCGTCTCCGGCCCCGCCGCCATCGGTTCGACTCCGGCCCCCCCACGCTTCTATAGCATACCACGCCGGGCAAGTGCGGCCGCCGTAGCACCGGCAGGGGGCTGAGGTTACAATAGCGTGGCGATCCTTGGGAGTGTGCGATGACCGACCCGGCGGCCGTGAACCCGGCCCCAAGCCCGTTCAGTTCGATCGACGACATCCTCGCCGAGCTGCGCGAAGGTCGCCTGATCGTCCTGGTGGACGACGAGGAACGCGAGAACGAGGGCGATCTGGTCTGTGCTGCGCAGGCGATCACGCCGGAGAAGGTCAATTTCATGCTGCGGCATGGCCGCGGCACGCTGTGCGTGGCGCTGACGCACAGCCGCTGCAAACGCCTCCATCTGACCCCGCAGGTCGCCGACAACACCACCCGTTTCGGCACGAACTTCACGGTCACCGTCGACGCCGGCCCGCATCTGGGAACGACGACCGGCGTGTCCACGTTCGACCGCGCGGCCACGATCCGCCACCTGGTTGCCGAGGAGGCGGTGCCGGAGGACTTCATCCGGCCGGGGCACGTCAACCCGCTAACGGCTCGGGACGGGGGCGTGCTGGTGCGTGGCGGGCAAACCGAGGGCTCGGTCGATCTATGCCGGCTGGCCGGTCTGCTGCCGGGTGCGGCGCTGATCGAGATTCTGAACGACGACGGCTCGATGGCCCGCCTCCCCCAACTCGTCGAGTTCTGCCGGCGGCACCACCTGAAGATGTGCACTATCGCGGCACTGATCGAGCAGCGCATGCAGCGCGAGCGGCTCGTCGAGCGCGTCGAGAGCGTGCCGCTGAAGAACGAGTTCGGCGACTGGCTGCTCATCGCCTATCGCGCCCGGACTGATCCGAAGACGCACGTGGCCCTTTGTTGCGGGGGGATCGGCGAACTCGACGCGCAGGGCGGCGTGTCGCCGATCGACGAGCCGGTGCTGGTGCGCGTGCATTCCGAATGCCTGACCGGCGACGTGTTCGGCTCGGCGCGGTGCGAGTGCGGGCAGCAACTGCGGGCCGCGATGGAGGCGATTGCCCGCGCGGGGCGGGGGGCGCTGATCTACCTGCGGCAGGAGGGGCGGGGTATTGGCCTCGAAAACAAGCTGCACGCGTACCGGCTGCAGGATTCCGGCCTGGATACCGTGGAGGCCAATCAGGCCCTCGGCTTCCGCGTCGATCACCGCGATTACGGGATTGGGGCCCAGATCTTGCGCGACATCGGCCTGCAGAAGATCCGCATCCTGACGAACAACCCCAAGAAGGTGAGCCGGCTCGAGGTCTATGGCCTCCAGATCGTGGAGCAGCTCCCGCTCGAGATGGAGCCCACGGAGCATAACCGCCGGTATCTCGAAGCCAAGAAGTACAAGCTCGGCCACCGCCTGCGAAACGTGTAGCGGCGGCCTGTGCGCAGCGCGAACGGCGGGCGTCGCACGCAGCCGCGTGTCAAGGGTCCGGTGTCCGACAACTTCAGCAGCAACGTCATGTCGCTGAGCTATGACGACAACGGCCTATGGTTGGGGGGTTAATCATGCGGGTGCCTCGGCGCCTGCTTTCGTTTCTCAAGTGGCTCTTCATCGCTGTGGCGATTTCTACCGGCGTGCCCGTCGTCCTAAGTTTCGTGCGGCCCGTAGAATGGCGCGGACGGCGACCGAACGAGTTCTACGGCATCGTTTTGGGTCTCTGCTATCGCGGAGAGGGCGACGTGGTGACTTCCCAACTTCTACCGGTGTGCTTTTGCCCTCTGGCAGCCGGACTGCTCACGGCTGTCTGCTGGTGGGCCGGGCGGAGACGGCCAGTAAAAGGCTACTGCTCCTCGTGCGGCTACGACCTCACCGGTAACGTGTCGGGAACGTGCCCCGAGTGTGGCACGCCAGTCGACGGATAAATCGGGACAGGCACCTATTTTTGAGTCGAAAATAGGTGGCTGTCCCTAGTTAATTCGCGTCGGCTTCGCCCTCCCGTATGGGGCCGGCGCTTCCCGCAAATCCGTGAGGAACCGTTTTTTCCGCCCGGCAACTGTCACGCTGGCGCGCCAATTTGCGTCTATTCTATGAACAGGGCTACATGCGACACGACTGGAGGCCGTCTTGCCGGAAGGACTCGAACCACCGCGGCCACGTGATCGGACTCAGGGTCTCGATGGCCTGATACGCGAGCACCGGCCGGCGGTCCTGGCGCTGTGTCTGGCCCACTCACGGGACATCCATGAAGCCGAGGACCGGGTACAGGATGCGTTTCTCAAGGCGCTCGACAAGCTGCCTACGCTGCGAGATCCATTCAGGGCACGCGCCTGGCTGCTCCAAATCGCGCGCCGCCTCTGCATCGATTACTCCCGCCGCCGGACGGCATACGCGCCGATTGCCGAGCATCCCGCACGGCCGCCGGCCGGGGTGGACGAACGCATCGAGCGCCTGCTCGCGGCCGTGGCGAAGCTGCCCGACGACTTCCGGGAGACCGTGGTGCTGTACTACCTGGACGGTCGCAGTTGCGCCGGCGTCGCCGCCAGTCTCGGAACCAGCGCGGCGACCGTACGGCAACGGCTGGTGCGAGCGCGGCTGCGGCTCCACGAGCTATTAACGGAGGACGAGCCATGAAGGTGCCAGCCGCATGTGAGGAGCAGCGGGAGCCCATCGTCGCGTATGTGCTGGGCGTGTTGGACGCCGACGGGGCGGCCGGCGTCGAGGCGCACCTGGCCGCGTGCGCGACGTGCCGCGCGTGGGCGGACACGTTGCAGCACGAGGAACAAGAGCTCAAGGAGGTCTTCATGTCGATCGCGGAAGTGACGGATCGGCGGATTATCCCGGCGCCCGGCCACAGCGGCCGGCTCCGACACGCGTGGTGGCTGCCGGCGGCGGTTGCCGCGGGGGTGTTGCTCGTCATCGGCCTGTGGCCGGGGGAGCACGGGGCGAAGCGGGCCTATGGCATGAGCGACGTGCTGGCGGCGGTGCGTAACTCGACGCTGCACGTCCGCGGCGAGATGTACATCCCGCTGAACGAACCGGCGGGGACGGACGTGGTCCGCACCGATTGCGAGTTCTGGGTCGATCCGGAGCACGGGCGGTCGCGGCAGTCGTTCTACTGGCTTGAGAATCCGCCCGGAAAAACCAACACCGCGCCCGGCGAAAGCCGTGCCCTGAGCGTCGGCGAGCGGATCATCGACGGCGACTACGTCATGGCCGTGAACCACACCCAGAAGTGGGTCGAGTATACCCGCCTCGACGATTTTCACCGCGCGCTCGAGCAGCGGCGCACCGTCGACAACCTCTACACCCGCCTATTCGGTCAGCGCGACGAGTCCGGCAAGTTCGTACAGACGGGCGAGAAGGAAATCGCCGGCGTGAAGTTCGCCGTCTGGGAGCTGGAGGTGGAGGAACCGCTGATCGGCATGGCGTACCGCTCGCGCTGTGCGCTGAATGCGGGCACCGGCGAGATCGGCGAAGTGTGCTTCTGGACGAAGTGGCGCGTGCAGAAAGACTGGCAACTTCGTCTCAGCCTGACCGTGTTCGAGCGCTCGCTGGCGATTCCGGATGCGGTGTTCGACACGACCTCGCCGCCAGGCTACACGCTGAAGAACACCAAGGAGACGGCCCAGGTGCCGCCGCTGGCTGAGGGTGGCGGACAGGCGAACGGCCTGCAGAATACGCAGTACATCAGCTTCAAGCTGCCCGATGGCAGCGTCCTGCTTGCCTGGAGCAGCCGCGACCTGGAGAGTAACGCCTCGCAGGAGCCGCTTTTTGCCGGCCTGGAGTTCGGCGGGCCGCTGCCGAAGCTGCCGATCGAGTACACGGCCCTGCGGCAGCGGCTCGGGGACAAGGAGGTCACGTACGCCGGCCGGCATCTGGCCTACACGCGGGACGGCGACCGGTTCCACGAATGGAGCCTGTATGTCGCCCCCGAGGCGAACGCCCTGCCGGGCTGGTGGAACTACCACCAGGTGGTGCATCGTTTCAATCTGCCGGAGGACCGGATCGAGCCGTTGCTGATGCTGAACGTGAGCACGGCGATCCCGATCGACGACGCGCAGGACTTCGACATTCTGGTGCGCGGCGCGATGGCCGAGCTGTCCGAGACACGACAGGCGCCCGAGGGGATTACGTTCGAGCGGGTCATGCAACTCGCCCGGGACGTGCGCACCGCGCCGGGCGGCGAAACCGCTCCTTGACTGCTAAGCCCCGCGGTTCTCAGTGCATGTTCGGCCCTTCGCCCCAGCGGAGCTTGCGGCGGAGGGCGTGCCATTCCGAGCGCTTGGGATTCCGCACGAGCAGGAAGTCGGCGGCGTAACGGGTGATCACAATCCGGTCGGTGGTCTGGAATGCATGGCCGACACGCCCGTCGATCGCGACCGTGGTGCCTTTGTTGGCCTGAATGACGCGGATGACGATGCGGCGGCGGGAGTTCAGCACGAGCGGACGGTACGTGAGTGCCTGCGGGCAGATCGGGGTAAGGATGAAGGCCTCGCCCGTGGGCTCCAGGACCGGACCGCCGGCCGCCAAGTTGTGGGCCGTAGAACCCGACGGCGTCGCGACAATGAGCCCATCGCCGCGGATGTCGGCGACCTCGTCCCCATCGACCTCCGCGATCATGTGGATCATGTGGAACGGGGCGCCGGCCTGCACCACGCAATCGTTCACCGCGGGGTAGCGGGACTCGTGGCCATCGACATGCTGGAGACACACGTCCATCATCGCGCGACGTGTGACCGGCAGCTCGCCGGAGAACAGGAAGTCCCCCTCGCTTTCCAGCTCGTCGATGGTGAAGTCGGCCAGGTATCCGAGCTTCCCGAGGTTGACCCCGATGATCGGGAGCTGTTGCTTCTTGAGGCCGTGGGCGGCGGCGATCAGCGTGCCGTCGCCGCCAAAGACGATCAGCAGGTCGGGCCGGGCGGCGAGGGCGGGGTGGCTGTCGTAGGAGAGCTCGCTGTAGACGACCGCGGCGCGGCCGGCGAGCCAGCGATGGGCCCGGGCCAGCGCGTCCGCAGCGCCCGGCTTGTCGGGGGAACCGAGGATGGCGACGCGGTGCACGGCTCGCGTCACGGTGCTGCCTGAGTCCTCTGGTCGCGTCATCGTCGCCACTCGATCGGGCATGGGCTTTGGCCTCCACCCGGACGCAGCTCAGCGCGTTGGCTCACCCTGCCATTGCGCAGTATACCGCAGGCGCTCTGTCCAGCAGCGCCGTCGCACTAGGCGTCTTTTCACGGCCAAGCACACGGGCGACAATAGGACCTCTCGCGGGCGTCGGAAGCACCCGCCAGGAGCAACGCGTGCCGAAGCCGCTGAGCTACGATCTGCTGGCGATCGATCTGGACGGGACGCTGCTGGATTCGCAGCACGCCCTGCCGCCGCGGAACCGGGCCGCCCTGCACCGGGCCCATGATGCCGGCCTCCGGATCGTCCTGTGCACCGGCCGGTCGTTCACGGAGACGCGCGCGGTGCTGGGACAGATCGGGCTGGACCTCGACGCGACCGTCACGGTGTTCGGCGCCCTGGTCACGGACGCCGCCACCGGCCAGACCCTCGACCGCACGCCCATCCCCCTGCCCGCCGCCTTCGCCGCCACGGAGTGGTTCGGGCAGCAGGGCTTCCCCGTCCTGTGGCTCACCGACCCCAATGAAGTCGGCACGGACGGCTACGTGCTCGCCGGGCCGCGACGACACCCCGCGGTGGACGCCTGGATTGAGCGCTCGGCGTGCGTCGTGGAGAACGTGGACCGCCTGCCAACCGGCTGCGCCGCGCCGCTGCGGATCTCGATCATCGACGAGGAAAACATCCTCGAAGAGGTTTCCGCTCGTCTGCGAACGGCGTTTGACGGCCGTCTCACGCACAACGTCCTGCACGCCCCGCCCTACCGCCTCTCGCTCATCGAGGCCTTCGCGCCGATCGTCAACAAGTGGTACGGGATCGCGAAGCTCTGTCGGCGGTGGGCTATTGATCCACGCCGGACGATCGCGATCGGGGACGATGTCAACGACGTGGACATGATTCGGGAGGCCGGTCTCGGAGTGGCGGTCGCCAACGCCTGCCCGCCCGTGCGGCGGGTGGCTGACCGCCTGACGGACAGCAACGATGCGTGCGGCGTGGCGAAGGTGATCGAAGAACTGCTGGGCGACGAAGGGGTGTAGTGCCGATGGTTCCTTACGCGCGGCGCGAAGTGATCGTGATCGCGGTCGTGGGGGCCTCGGCGACGGCGGCGACAGCGCACTTCTTCGGGGCCTGGGCCTTCGTGCTGGCGGCGCTGACGTTGGCCCTCCTGGGCTTCTACCGGGACCCGGCCCGTCGGCTGCCCGGCGGCGAGAACCTGGTGCTGGCCCCGGCAGACGGGAAAGTCGTGGAGATCGGCCGGGACGTGGAGGAGGCCGACGGCCGGCACGTGCTCCGCATCATGGTCTTCCTCAGTGTGTTCGACGTGCACGTCAATCGCAGCCCGTGCGCCGGCCGCGTGACCGACGTGCGCTATCGACCCGGCAAGTTCGTAAACGCCCTGCGGAGCGACGCCGACACGCTGAACGAGAGCAACACGGTGCTGATCGAGCCGGCGGCGCCGCTGCCGGGGCCGGTGCGCGTGCGCCAGATTGCGGGCGTGCTGGCCCGGCGTATTGTGTGTGCGGCCCGCGTCGGCGATCGCCTGACAGCCGGTCAACGGTTCGGTATGATCAAGTTGGGTTCGCGGACCGAAGTCTGCCTGGCGGAGGACGCCCGATGGGAAGTCCTGGTCCGGATTGGCGACCACGTAAAGGCGGGGCTGACCGTGCTGGCCCGGCTGCGAACCCCGAGCGCGATGTGAGTCTGCAAACCCAAAACGTCGTGGACCCCGAGCATGGGCGGACGCACCGCCGGCTGATCGGCATCCGCCTGCTGCCGGCCGCGGCCACGCTCGGCAATCTCCTGTGCGGGTTTACAGCCATTTTCTGCTGCCTGCTCTCGGTGCGGGCGGAGTACGCCCAGGAAGTTTTCAATGTTCAGCCCCGTGTGCTGATCTCGCGGCTGGAATCGGTCTTTCCGACGCACATCGCCGCAGGCGCCTATCTGATTGTGCTGGCGATGGTCTTCGACGCCCTCGACGGGCGCCTGGCCCGCATGACGCGCCGCACCAGTGAGTTCGGCGCGCAGCTCGACTCGCTGTCGGACATCGTCAGCTTCGGAGTCGCGCCGGCGGCGCTGTTCATCACGCTCATGATGCGGCCGGCGCCGGGGGCGGACGCCGGCGAGCCCGACGTCTCACGCCTGGAGTTTCGCATTGGGATGCTGTGTGCACTCGTGTATCTCAGTTGCGCCGCCATCCGGCTGGCCCGTTACAACGCCGAAAACATCAAGAGCGAAGAGGGACAACGGGCGTTCAGCGGGCTGCCGAGCCCCGGGGCCGCGGCGGCCGTCGTCTCCCTCCTGGCGCTGCATGAGCATCTACGCCACATGGACTACCGCTGGTGGGGCGTGAATTGGGCCGATGTGTCGCGCTGGGGAATCGCCGTAACGGCGTTTCTGGTCGGCCTGCTGATGGTCAGCCGCCTCGACTATGTGCACGTGTTTAACGTGTACGTTCGGCGCCGGCATCCGCCGACGCACTTGGTCTGGCTGATCGTGATCCTCGGGCTGGGCTGGTATTCGTTCGAGTTGCTCCTGGTCGTGCTGACGTTCGCCTACGTCATCAGCGGCGTGGTGTTCGGTGTGGCGCAGTGGTGGCGGCAGCGCGGGACTGCCGTGGTGGTGAGCGTGTCGGCCGAGGCCGACGAAGCGGAGCACGCCGGACCGGCAGACCCCTAGAATCCCAGAGCAAGAGGTCGCGCGAGCCAATAGCGAAACCATGGACGCCAAGCTGGCTGAGAAGTTCACCGCCCTCCAGGAGCGGCTTCGTTTTTGGGGCTCGGTCGTGGTTGCGTTCTCGGGCGGCGTCGACAGCGCGGTGCTGCTGAAGATCGCCGTGCAGGTCCTCGGCGCCGACCAGGTCCGCGCCGTGACCGGGCGCAGCCCCAGCGTGCCCCAGACAGAGTTGCGAACCGTCGCAGCGCTGGCGGCGGAATGCGGCGCGCCGCACGAGTTCGTCGAAACGGCCGAGTTCGATGACCCCCGGTACCTGGCCAATCCGAGCAACCGCTGCTACTTCTGCAAGACCGAGCTGTACGGCAAGCTCGTGCCGCTGGCGGCGGCCCGCGGATACCACGCCGTTGTCAGCGGCACCAACGCCGACGACCTGGGGGACTTTCGACCGGGCTTGCAGGCCGCCGACGAGCAGCACGTGTACGCCCCCTTGGCCGAGGCCGGCCTGACCAAAGCCGAGGTTCGCCGGCTCGGGGCCGAGTTCGGGCTCTCGATCCACGACAAACCTGCCGCACCCTGCCTGTCCTCGCGCATCCCCTACGGCGAGCCCGTGACGCCGGAGAAGCTCCAGCGCATCGATGCCGCAGAGACGTTTCTGCGTGCGCTGGGGTTTCGCGAGTGTCGCGTGCGGCATCACGCGCAGATGGCGCGGATTGAGGTGCCGCCGGCCGAGATCGGGCGCTTCGCCGACCCGGGACTGCGGACCCGTGTGGACGACCAGCTCCGGGCACTGGGCTTTCGCTACGTGACGCTCGACCTGCGCGGCTTCCGGTCGGGGAGCCTCAATGAAATCCTGCTGGGGAACGCACTCGCCCCATGATTCCCGCCGAGATTCTCAAGAAAGTCCGCCGCATTCAGATCGTCACCTCGGCGCTGGTGAACGACCTCTTCGCCGGGCAGTATCACTCCGCGTTCAAGGGCCGCGGGATGGAGTTCGAGGAGGTGCGGGAGTATCAGCCGGGGGATGACGCGCGGACGATCGACTGGAATGTGACGGCCCGGACCGGGCGGCCCTTTGTCAAGAACTACCGCGAAGAGCGCGAGCTGACGGTCGTGCTGCTCGTCGATGTCAGTGCGTCGCAGGAGTTCGGCACGCGCCAGCAGCTCAAGAGCGAGCTGGTGGCCGAGCTCGGGGCCACGCTGGCGTTCTCGGCGATCCAGAACAACGACAAGGTCGGACTGCTCCTCTTTACCGACCGGATCGAGCAGTTCGTGCCGGCGCGCAAGGGCACGCGGCACGTCCTGCGCGTCGTGCGCGAGCTGCTGTACCACACCCCCACCGGACGGCAGACCGACGTCGCGCTGGCCCTCGAGCACCTCAACCGCGTGCTGCGCCGCCGGGCGGTCGTGTTTCTGATCAGTGACTTCCAGGCCCCGGCGTACGGCGATGCCCTGCGCGTCGTGCGGCACCGTCACGACCTCATCCCCGTCATCGTGCGCGACCAGCGGGAGTGGCAACTGCCCGCCGTGCGCTACGTCGAGCTGCTGGACCCCGAAACGGGCGAGCGGCTGCTCGTGGACACCAGCGCGCGGGCGGTGCGCCGCCGCTTCGCCGAGCTGGCCCAGCAGCGCCATGATGCGCTGCTCGGCGAGTTTCGGCGCCTGCGCATCGACTCGATCGAAGTCCGCACCGGACAGGCGTTCATCGAGCCGCTGATGACGTTTTTCCGACGACGGGAGCGGCGACGATGAAACGCGGCGCGCGACGCAAGTGTAGCGGCCCGCGGGGGCACGCACTCCGTATGGGCCTGCCGCTATTGGTGCTGATTCTCGGTTGCCGCCCGCAACCGACCCCGCAAGCGGACGCTGTGAGTCAGACCGTCGAGCGCGGCCCGCTCAAGCTCACCGTCGAGGCCGGTCCGCGCGAGCCACAAGTCGGCGACACCGTGCACGTCGCTCTAACCGTCGAGACGCCCCCCGATTTTGAAGTGCGTTTTCCGGAGGCCACCGACTTCGGCGACCTCGGTGCGCGTGAGCTCGCGCCCCCCGACTCACGTCCGGGCGCGACCGGCGTCGTGTGGCGACGGAGCTTCGCCGTCGCGCCGCTCGTTTCCGGCCCGCTAGAGATTCCACCGCTGGCGGTGAAGTACGCTCGTCGCGCCCCGCAAGCCGAAACGCAACCGGCCGCCGAAGGCGAGCTCGTGAGCGACACGCTGAAGCTGGAAGTGCGCACCGCGCTCACCGACGCCGACAAGCCGGACCGGCCGCGCGACATCACGGGCTCGTTGCTGCCGCCGCGACCGCCCCTGCCGTGGTGGTTTTGGCTGCTAATCGTGGTAGGGGCTGTAGGTCTGCTCGCGGCCGGCTATGTGGTCTACCGGACGCTGCAACGCTGGGCCGCGCGGCCGCCTCCGCCGATCCTCCCCGAAATCTGGGCCCTGCGTGCCCTGGCGGAGCTCGGCACGTACGACTGGTTCGCGCAGGGGCAGGCGCGCGAATACTACTACCGGCTGAGCGAGATCATCCGCCAATACATCGAGCGCAAGTTCGGGCTCGCGGCCCCCGAGATGACCACGGAAGAGTTCCTGGGCATGCTGGCGCGGAATAAGGGCGCGCTGCCGTACGACGTCGATCGCCTGCACGATTTCCTGGAAGCGTGCGACTGGGTGAAATACGCCGCCCTGCAACCCCGGCGCGAAGACGCCGAAGGCGCGCTGGCCACGGCCTGCGCGTTCGTGCACGCGACCGCCGCGGCTGCGTCGCCCGTCGCCGACGCTCCAACAGCAGCCTCGACGCCCGCGGGAGAATCGGAGCCATGACGCACACCCACCTGCCGCTGACGCCCGAATGGCTGTGGTGGCCCCAGCCGTGGGTGTGGTGTCTGCTGCTCGTGCTTCTCTTGCCGGCCCTGTGGCTGCTCTGGCTCCGACCGCGCCGCCGGACGGTAATCCGCTTTTCAAGCCTGGCCACCTTGCAGAGCGTCGCCGGCCCGTGGCGACGACGTGCCCGGCTGCTGCTTCCGGCGCTGCGTACGGGGGCGCTGGGTTGCCTGATCGTGGCCGTCGCGCGGCCGCAGGTGCCGAACGAGTCCCGCCGCGTGGTGGTCGAGGGCATCGCGATCCAAATGGCGCTGGACTGCTCGTCCAGCATGTTGGACACGGACCTCGCAATGCGGCAGGAGGCCCAGACGCGTCTCGACGTGGTCAAGCAGGTGTTCCACGACTTTGTGACCGGCGGCGGCCGGCTGCCCGGGCGCCCCAACGACCTGATCGGCATGATCCGTTTCGCACGCTACCCCGACAGCGTCTGCCCGCTGACCCTCGACCGGAGCGTGCTGCTCGACGCGCTCGAAGCCACGCACACCGTCATCTGGCTGGACCCCAGCGGACGGTGGCGCGGTAACAAGGAGGAGGACGCGACGGCAATCGGCGACGCCCTCACGCTGGCCGTCGAGCGCCTGAAAGACCTGAAGCGCACCACCGGCTCCGGCAATCAGTTCGTCATCAACAGCCGGGTCGTGATCCTGCTCACGGACGGCGAGAACAACACCGGCCTGGTCACGCCGCAACAGGCCGGGGAGCTCGCGGCGACCTACGGGATCAAGGTCTACACGATTCTGGCCGGCACCGGACAGCGGTTGCCCTGGGGCGGGCGGCTGCCGCTGGACGACACGGACCTGCGGCGGATCGCGGAAGTGACGGGCGGGAAGTACTTCCATGCGACCGATCGCGCGGCGCTGGAACAAATCTACGCGGAGATCGACCGGCTGGAACGAACCAAGACAGAGGAGCAGAGCTACGTGGAATGGGGCGAGTTGTCGTGGACCTGGCTCCTGGCGGCGTTTGTGTGCCTGGGGGTGCAAACGCTGCTGGACGCAACCGTGTTGCGGAAGATCCCATGATTCGCCTGGGCCAAACGGGTTGTGACCCGAAATGTCCAACGTGACGTTTGACAACCTGCAACTGCTGAACCTGCTGTGGGCCGTGCTCGCGGTAGCCGCGGCCGGCGTCTACGGCGTGTGGCGCCGCCGACGGGCGTTGCGGGTCTTCGCCGACTGGCATCTGCTGGAGCGGCTCACCGTGCCCGGCGGGTGGCTGCGGCCGCTGGCCCGGTTAGCGTTCGTCGTCGTCGCCCTGGTATGCCTCGTGGCCACGCTGATCGGCCCACGCTGGGGCGCAGAGACGCAGACGCTGCTGCGGCGGAACATCGACGTCATGATCCTGCTCGACGTGTCGCGCTCCATGCTCGCCCGCGACCTCGCCCCCAACCGGCTGGAGCGGGCCAAGCTCGCCATCCGCGACGATCTGCTGCCCGCCCTCGGCGGCGACCGCGTGGGCCTGCTGGCGTTTGCCGGGGTGCCCGCGCTGGTGTGCCCGCTGACTTCGGACTACGGGTTTTTCCGCCTGGCCCTCGCCGACGTGAGCACCCAGAGCGCGGGCCGCGGGGGCACATCGATCGGCGATGCGATCCGCAAGGCCGGGACGCTCTTCGCCGAGCGCAAGCTCGACAGCCACAAGATCATTCTCCTCATCACCGACGGGGAGGACCACGAGAGCTATCCGGTCGAGGCCGCCGCCGGTGTCTGGAAGGACCAGAAGATCCCCATCATCGCGCTGGCGCTGGGCGACCCCGAGCAGGGCGCGCGCATTCCCGTGCCCGGCGAGAGGGGCGAATCGTTCCTGGAGTACCAGGGCGAGCCCGTGCGCAGCCGGGCGGACTTCGCCACCCTGGAGCAGGTCGCCCATGCGTCCGAGCAAGGCATCTTCGTCGCCGTGGGCACGAGCAATTTCGACCTCGGCGACATCTATCGCCGGGTGGCCAAGGCCGTGCGGTCGGCTGAAGAGCATGAGCAGCGAACCGTCCGGCAGCCAGCGCAGTACCATTCCTTCGCCATCGCAGCGCTGCTCCTGGTGTTGTGGGATTCCCTGTTGCGCGAGGGGGCACGGCGGGCCGCACGCCCGGTGTCCCGGCGCGACAAACCACGCGAGGCGGTCGCATGAGACCGAGCGCGAAACGACGGGGCCTGTGGTGGGGAGCTGGCGGCGTCGTCCTGCTCGGTTCAATACTCTCCGCGAATGCCGAGAGCCCGCGCGAGCTGATCCAGCAGGGCAACCAGCACTACGCCGGTGGGCGCTACGCCGAGGCTTTGAAGTGCTACGAACAAGCCGCGGCCGGCCAGGTCAGCCCGCCGCCCGAGCTGCTCCACGATCTGGCGGCCGCGCACTTCAAGCTCGGCCAGCTCGAGGAGGCCCGCGACCTGTGGGTGCGGATCAAGGAGGCGGGCGATGCGTCCTGCGAGGCGCGCACGCGGTACAACCTCGGGAACTGCGACTACGCGGAGGCCCTGACGGCCGCGCCCCAGAATCCGCAGCAGGCCCTGGACCGCCTGGGCGAAGCGGCGGACCAGTATCGCGCTGCCCTGCAGCTCAACCCCCGGCTCACCGACGCCCGGGCCAATCTCGAGCTGGCGCAGCGGCTAAAGCAGCAGATCGAAGAGCAGATGCAGAACCAACCGCAGACCCAACCGTCCCAGAAGCAGAAGAAGAAGGGTCAACAGCAACCGTCCTCACAGCCGCAGCAGTCGCAACCCAGTGAGCAGTCGCAGGAGAGCGAGCAGGATCAGTCGGCGACCAGCCCGCCCGCGCAAAGCCAGCCTGCCCAGCAATCCAAACCCCAGGAGGCACAAGAGAACGAGGAAGAGCAGCAGCGGGATCAAAACCAGCAGCCGCAGTCGGAGCAGGACCAGCAGCCAGCCCCCGAAACGCAGCCCAAAACCCAGCCCGCCCAAACGCAGCCAGCCCAGAACGAGCAGGGGGTCAACGAGGCGGTGCCGATTCACCTCACGCGTGAACAGGCCGAGCGCTTGCTGCAGATGATCCGCGATGCGGAGAAGGCCCGCCGTGAAAAGCTGGCCCAACAGCGAACGGCGACCCAGAGGCCGGTCGAGCGCGACTGGTAGAAACCTCCCGCAGACCCTCCGGCGTGCGCTTCAGGCGTGAGACGGTCAGGCGCAGCCAGGCCGGGGCGTTCGCACGGCTTCAGCGTCCCCCCTCTTAGGGCGGACCAGAGGGGGTAAGGTTCCGCGGAGGCACACGCGCCGCGCGCGGAAGCCTTGCCCGCTGTCGGCCCGTCCCCGTCGCCATTGCGTGAACGCCGTGTAGACCGCGCGCCGGCAGTCGCGGCTCTGCTTGTCCTGCTGCCAGTCGATCGCCTCGCTGACGACGTCAACCAGGTCGTCGTAAGACCCGGGCGGGACATTATCCGCAAGCTCTGTGGCAAGTTCTTCGGCGTTCAAGCTGACCTTGCGGGCCCCTGGATTTCGGCGCGCGCACGCATTACATACACAGGGCCGAAGCCACGGCGCTCGCCTCGTCGACTGAAAATTGGTGACTGTGGGGCCGTTGAAAAAGGGGGATTGGCTCCGAACCCGACTCGTTTGCTGCTGCTGCCGAAAACGCACGCTGGCGAGGTGCCTGTACCCCTTTTTCAACAGCCCTACTGTCCCAGTTTTTCCGTTCTTCCGGTTTTTCCTGTCACGCACCCGTCCACCCGACCCGGCCTCGCGCACGCTCGAAAAACCCCCGCTCCCGTGCTAACATGACGGCCCCGCGAGAGTGGCGGAACTGGCAGACGCACCAGATTTAGGTTCTGGCGGGGAGACCCGTGCGGGTTCGAATCCCGCCTCTCGCAGTCCCCCCAGCGAACTCTCAAGCCTCTGCAGTGGGGGCCGACCTGCCTGCGCGCCGGTCGCCGACCAACCCGAGCAGGATGATCGCCGCCACAATCAAGCCGCCGCCGGTGCCCATCAGCCACGGGCGTGTACGTTCATCAAGGAACAACTGCGCCTCAGGGTATCGTCGCACGCCCTGATCGATGAAATCGTCCAGCTCCGGCCAGAGCGGCTCGGGGCTTTCGGCCGGCGGGCTGCCTGCAGCTACCGGCGGACCGGTCGCGTCCGCGGGCAGCGGTCCCGGGTCAATCCAGATGGTTTCCACGTCGGGCACTTTGATGGCCCCGCCGAAGTCCTGCTCCGCCAGCCGCAGGATGTAGGCCGGGTCGTTGTTCAGGTGCTCGATCTGTATGCGGGCGGTCCGCAGGCGCGCTTGCAGTCCGTCCAAG
Source organism: uncultured Planctomycetales bacterium (assembly GCA_964638325.1). GTDB lineage: Bacteria > Planctomycetota > Phycisphaerae > UBA1845 > Fen-1342 > JALHJL01. The sequence goes on along the minus strand of CAZWYT010000006.1, from coordinate 26,671 downwards.
TAGGCCTGGCGCGCCTGGAGGCACGCGAGCTGCGCCTGCCGCTCCAGCCACGCCGGCAACACCAGACACGGAGCCAGGGCCGCCGTGCCCAGGAGCAGCATCAGCCAGAAGAGCAGCGTGTTCACGGCGGAGGGTCGCGTCATGGTCGCGGTCTATGCGTCACGATCAGTGGTCCTGCGCGACGTCGGGCGCGGCCCTCGTGGTGCTTGGCGCGGCGAGGTCTGGTGCGGGGGGCAGCGGCTCACTGCGTGCGATGTACACCAGGCAGACCACGAAACGCTCGGCGCGGGGGTCAGGGTCCAGATACCCGATCAACTCGACGTTGTCCCCGACCACAATCGCGTCGGACGTACTGAACTTGTCGTTGATGTATACCTCGGCATCGCTGCTCAGCAGGCATTGCACGTTCGGATTGCTGTCCGGCTCAGGTCGCGGGGTCGTCGCGTGCACCGTGAGCTGCCCCATGTCCGGGCGCAGCGACTGCACGGTCCCCGCCAGCACATCGTGCCGGTTTGTGGGCTCCTTTCGCCCGCAACCGAACGCCGCCCACAGCAACCCAAGCCCGACGACCCAGAGCAGCCGGCAGGTGCACCCGCGGCCGACACAAGCCTGCAGTTTCGCCAACATCTCAGTCAGCCCGCCACATTGCCGGGCGCGGACCCCAGGCCGGATGCCACTCCGCCGGACGAGCCCGCACGTTGCATCTGCGAACTATAATATGGCAAAGAAGTTGTGTCGACGGGCGGCCGGCTCTGTCGGCATCCAGACCGTGGCACAACGCTTCGTGCACGAACCGCGCCGCCGCGGCATAATACACTGTGCTGCCGGGGCAGCGTGGAGGTGACGATCATGCGCTGGCTCAATAATGTGAAGACGGCCGTCCTGCTAGGCTCGCTGATGGGGCTCTGCATCGCGATCGGCTACTTCGCCGGGGGTGGAAGCTCGTATGGCGTGCTCCTGGGGTTCCTCTTTGGGGTGCTGGCCAACGGAGTTGCGTTCTTCTTCTCCGACAAGATCGCGCTCGCAGCCATGGGGGCCCAGGAGGTCACTCGTGATCAGGCTCCCGAGCTATTCAACATCGTCGCGGGACTGGCCTTGCGGGCCGGACTCCCCATGCCGCGCGTGTACGTATGCCCCCAGCCGGCCCCGAATGCGTTTGCGACCGGGCGCAGTCCGCAGCACGCCGCCCTGGCCGTCACCGCCGGGCTGCTACGCAACTTCCCCGCCCATGAGATTGAGGGCGTCCTCGCCCACGAGCTCGCCCATGTCAAGCACCGCGACGTGCTGATCAGCAGCATCGCTGCCGTCCTGGCTGGGATGATCAGCATGGTCGCGTACCTGCTCATGTTTGGCGGCGGGCGCAGCCGCGACAACCCGCTCGGCGCGGTCGGCGCCATCGCAATGATCATCCTCGCCCCGCTCGCCGCCGCCCTGATCCAGGCCGCGATCTCGCGGCAGCGCGAATTCGCCGCGGACTCCTACGGCGGTGAGTTGTGCGGCGACCCGCTGAAGCTGGCCGCGGCGCTGGCGCGCCTGGGCGGCGCGAACGAGCGCGTGCCGACGGACACCAATCCGGCTTTCCACAATCTATACATTGTGGAGCCGTTCTCGGCCGGCGGCATCGTGTCGCTGTTCAGCACGCACCCGCCGATTGAAGAGCGGATCGCTGCCCTGCAGCAGCAGGCACGCACGATGCGCTAGTGCCCCGCTGTGCTGAAAGCGCAGCCGGCAGGGGTGTTCCTGTACGACTCCGGCAGCAGAAAAGGGGAGATTCTCCTTAACCCGGCGCGGGTTCGCGTTCATAGTAGATTGCGGTAGTGGCGCCGCCGCGAGGCCGCCCGGAACATCTCAGCCAACAGGGGGAATCCGATGCCCCAGCGCGGGAATCACAACTCAGGGTGTCTGCTCTTTGCCTGCTGGAGTCTCGCGTGGTTGGCCGGAGGCCCCGCCGCCCTTGCGGACAGCGTTCCGGCCGAGATCGGCTACACCCAGACACTCACACGCCTCTTGAGCCTCAACAACATCCACCCGGCCGCGTATGGCGTCGGGGTGGGCTCGATCGCGTGCAGCGCCGACGGGACCAAGGTGGCGCTGCTCGTCACAACCTGCACCGTCCTCTCGGAGGACCCGGACTGCTGGCACGTGTACGTGATGAACGCCGATGGCAGCGGCCGGGTCGAGCTGACCTCTGGCCTGCCCGCCGGCCTGGGCGGGTTGAGCTTCGTCCAGTTGAACTATGATGGCTCGCGGCTGTTCCTTGTGTCGCCGCTGTTCGGCACCGTGCACAGCTACTACGTGTGCAACACCGCGACCGGCGCGTGGCAGGTGGCGGTGGCGAACGTGAATCTGGTTGGCGGCCGTAGCCGGCCCTTCTCCTTGAACCGCGATGGGACGCGGCTGTACTTCGCGCACGATGACCTAATCAACGGGGAGTGTTCCACGTTGGGCCTGTACTACGCCGACGTCGGCGGCACGCCGATCAAGGTGTTGGGGCTCGACGAGCTGCCGGGCACCTGCAACGCGAACCGCATGCGGTTCCTCGGCGGCAGCGACGGCGGGCGGCTGATCTTCACTTGGTCGTCCGCGGATTCCTGCTCCAAATGCGTGAGCATGTACCTGGCCGGCGATGGTGCACCGGTCCGGCGTCCCGACGAGGCGACCGACTTTGTCTGGGATCCCCAGAACCTGCCCAACCGCTTGATCGCAGCCGACGGCGCCCACGCGCTGTACTATACGATCACCTATCCGGCGGGCGGTGGCACGGTCTACAACTTCAGCCTCGTGGACCTCGCCACTGGTGCCGAGACGCCGCTGTTCGACCGCCAAATCAGCATGCCAACCCTGTCCCGCGACGGGCAGTATGTCCGCTTCGACGCCCAGTGGTATCGCAGCAGCCTCGTGGACGTCGCCACCGGCACGGTAACCGACACCCTCTCGTACTTCACGCCGGTGGTCGCCGCCGACGGCCTGCTCATCACGGACATTACCGACGACGACCAACGCTGGTTCGTGGACTTGTGGGACCAGCAGGACCTCATCTACCGCATTGACGTGCGTCCCCATGCCGCCGATTACGGGGACGTGCCCCGCATCACGAGCATCGGATTGGGCACCCCCGCCATCTTGAATGACGACACCACGCCCATGACCGTGTATGTGACGGTCAGCGATCCGCAAGGGCTGGACAACATCGAGTACGTGCGCGTCATCAGCCTGGGCGAGTATGGGCGCGAGGGGGCCGAGTGGTACACCTTCTTCCGCACGCCGCTCGGCTTCGGCGGCGATTCCTCGTCGGGCGACGCGACCGATGACGGCACCTACGGCGACGTGACGGCGGGGGACGGCACGTACACGCTGGACTTCATGCGCACACGGGCCGGCTCGCAGTTTTATGAGCATTACACCGACATGCCGGTCGATGCCCCGATTCGGATCCTCGTCAAGGATAAGGACGGCAACTACGCTCTGGCCGACACGCTCCTGCGCGTCACGAACGACCCGAACGACCTGGTCGTGCCTCCGGGCGACAATGATGGCAATGGAACCGGCGATGGCGACCAAGGTAACGACGGCACCAGCGCTGACGGCAACGGCGACGGCAGTGTGGATAACGGTGGGGACGGCACCGGCGACGGCACGGCCAACGGCGGTGCCGATGGCGGCAACGACGGCACGAACGGTCAGGAAGAGGAGCCCGGCGGCGGCGGCGCCGGACTGTGCCCCACGGCTGCAACCGTGTCGTTGGCGCTGAGTGCGCTCGGCCTGGCCCTTGCTCGCGGCCGGCGACGACGCTGAATGCGGCCGGTTGACGTACCCGCCGCGGCCGGGCTAGCGTACCGACCATGCTGCGGCTGAGCGGAGTGCGCAAGAGCTTCGGCCCCGTGGTCGCCGTCGATGACCTCTCCCTGGAGATCGTCCGTGGCGAGGTATTCGGGCTGCTGGGGCCCAACGGCGCGGGCAAGACGACGACCATCCGCATGGCCGTGGGTCAGCTCCGGCCAGACGCGGGTACGGTCGAGCTTGATGGTCGCGGCTCGCCGGCTGACGCGGAGGTGCGCCGGCAGATTGGGGTGGCGCCCCAGGCCCTAGCTCTGTACGACGAGCTTTCCGGGGAGGAGAACCTGACATTCTTCGGCCGGTTGTACGGACTGCGCGGCGGCGCGCTCAAGCAGCGGGTGGCCCATCTGCTCGCGTTCGTCGGACTGACCGAGCGCCGCCGCCACCGGGTCAGCACCTACTCCGGCGGGATGAAGCGGCGGCTGAACCTGGCGGTCGCATTGGTGCACGAGCCGACGCTCGTGTTGCTGGACGAGCCGACCGCGGGCGTGGACCCCCAGTCGCGGAACGCCATCTTCGGGCTCGTCCGGACGCTGAAGACCGAGGGCCGCACGGTCGTCTACACGACGCATTACATGGAAGAAGCCCAGCGGCTGTGCGACCGCGTCGGCATCATGGACCACGGACGCCTGCTGGCGCTGGACGCGGTCGCGAAGCTGATCGCGCGACAAGGCGGACGCAGCACGGTGGTCGCCGAGCGCGCCGACGGCGAGCAACGGATCGAGACTGCGGACCCGAAGACGGAGCTGGCGTGTCTGTTGCAGGATCCGTCCGTCCTGCGCGTGCACGTCGAGCCAGCAGATCTGGAATCGGTTTTCCTGGCCCTTACCGGCAGGAGCCTGCGCGACTGATGGCGGCCATCCTCACACTCGCGGCCAAGGACCTGCGCCTGCTGTTGCGCGACCGCCTGGGCTTCTTCTTCACGTTCTTCTTCCCGCTCATTTACGCCATCTTCTTCGGCGTACTGTTCTCGGGTGCCAGCCGCGGACCGGAGGCCATCGGGGTCGTGGTGGTCGACGAGGACCAGACCGCCGCCGCCGAGGGATTTATCACGAGCCTGCGCGGCACGCCGAGCCTGAAGGTCGACACGGCGGACTCCCGGGCCCAGGCGGCCAACCTCGTCCTGCGGAGCGCGCGGGCCGCGTACGTCATCGTCCCCAAGGGCTTCGGCGAAGCGAGTCAGCGGATCTTTTGGGGCGAGCCGCTGCGGCTGGAGATCGGGGTCGATCCGGGGCAGGCCATGACCGGCGGACTCATCGAGGGCCTAGTCACGGCGCGCGCCTACGAGCAAGTCCAGAAGGTATTCACCGACCCCGCGGTGATGCGCCAGCACCTGCGCCGGTCACGGGAAGCCGTCGCCTCCAACCCCGATTTTTCGTCGCTGCAGCGCCTGCTGATGGAGAACATGCTGGCCGGCATCGAGCGCGTCAACGAGGAACTGCTCTTTCCCACCACACCGGGCAGCCAACCCGCCAGTGCGGCGACAACCGGCGCCGGCTGGCAACCGGTCTGCGTGGAGACCGTGAAGGTGTCGCGTCCGTCCGGGGGGCGTGTTCGTCACCCCCAGTCCTCGTTTGCCATCTGCTTCCCACAGGGGATCGTGTGGGGCGTGATGGCGTGTGCGTTCACGTTCGCGGCCTCGCTGGTAGTCGAGCGCACCCGTGGGGCGCTGCCGCGTTTGACAGTGGCACCCGTCGCGCGGTGGCAGATTCTGGCCGGCAAGGGGCTCGCGTGCTTCCTGACCACGGGCGTCCTTATGACTGTGCTCCTGGGCTTGGCCCGGGTCGGCTTCGGCGTCCGCCCGACCTCGGTACCCCTGCTGGCGCTCGGAGCGCTCTGCGTGTCCCTGGCCATCGTCGGACTCATGATGGTCTTCTCCGTGCTCGGCAAGACGGAGCAGGCCATCAGCGGTCTCAGTTGGGCGATCATCATCGTGATGGCCATGCTGGGCGGCGGCATGCTGCCGCTCGCATTCATGCCCGCCTGGATGCAGCCGCTCAGCCACGTCAGCCTCGTCAAGTGGGCGGTGCTGGCCCTGGAAGGCGCGATCTGGCGCGGGTTCACCCCGTGGGAGATGGCGCTCCCCTGCGGCGTGCTCGCCCTCTTCGGCGTCGCCGGCTTCACCGTCGGCGCCAGCATCTTCCGCTGGAGCGAATCGTAGGGGAGTGCGGGCATCCTGCCCGCGGAAAAAGGGGACTGTCCGCCGCGGCGGACCGCGCCGGCTACGTCTGCCTTGCACCAAAGGCCCTCCCGCCGTGCCGGTCCCCGTTTTTCGCCACGAAGAAGCCTGCCTGCCAACGTCCCTGCCGTCCCAGCATAACCGCGCCTCCTTGCGGCGGTCATCAGAGTGCGCCCCACCGAACAAGCAAGACTTTCTCAACAGCCCCTTTTGACCGCATTTCCCATTGCAGTCGACCGCTCGCGCGCGGCATAATACACCTAGTAAGGGTATTTTCCCCGACGAGTAGTTCGGGGCAACGGGAAGCAGGAGGAAGGTCATGTCGAGTCGAGTGTTGTTGGTGGTGGCGGGCATCGCAGGCACAGCGCTCAGTGTCGCCGTGCTGAGCGGAGGCTGCGGCGGCGGTGGGGCCGGTGCGCTGGGACTGCAGGACTGGCAGCGCGACCTGCTCACAGCCGGGTCGGGCGTGCTGACCGCAGCCCTGGTGGCGGCGAATATCGTGCCCGCGGATGGCGCGGGACGCGAGATACCCGGGCCGGCGGGCCCGACCGGCCCACAGGGGCCGGCCGGCGAGGACGGGCAAGCGGGACGCAGCACGCCAGGCGCCCCGGGTGCGCAGGGGCCAACCGGGCCAACCGGACCCACTGGACCAGCCGGGCCGACCGGAGCGACGGGGGCGCAGGGACCCACCGGAGCGACCGGGCCGCAGGGACCCACCGGAGCCACCGGGCCGCAGGGACCGACTGGCACGCAAGGTCCTGCGGGTTCTGCGGGGCCCGAGTTCTTCGATGAGGTCGTACAGGAGTTCTACCGTCTGCTCTTCGACCGCGACTACGGCAACGGCGACATCGGCGAGTACGGCGGCTACGTGTCGAACGAGGCCGTGCCCACGTTCGACCAGCCGGTTGCCTGGAACCTGGTGGTTCCCCTGCGCTACACACCCGGCAACCCCGTCACGATGCGCTTGTTCCTGAACCAGCATTTTGCCGAGTTCAGCGAAGGACCCGAGACCATCTGCCAGACGTTCCGGCTGGCGGCCGTGCGGCGGCAGGCGGGCCCGGGCTACGAGTACAACGACAGCATGTGGATCTCGGTGACCGTGTCCCCGGATCCGGGCGACATCGGCAGCACGTTCATCGTCGTGGATTTGCCGATCAACACCGCCGACGGGCTCAACCTGTTCAGTGACCTGGCCCCGGGGCAACTCCTGGCGTTTGGCATGGATTGGTATGACGTGGAGTGCCGCTTCAACGTCGGGGCGGCCTATTCGCTCTTCGCGGTGGAGTTCTACGAGGCGGCCCCGGGGACCGTCGCGCCGGCCAACGTGGAGATCTTTGCCGAAGAGCCGATCGACTGCATCTGCCCCTTTAACGGGAACGAATAGTCGGGAGTGGCCAGCGTCCGCCGCGGCGGACCGGCCGTGGTAGCGCCAGCCCCCCGCGGCCGGCGGCTCGCTGACCGATGTGGCGTCCGGGCTGTCTGGGCCCGGCGACCCTGCCGGTCGAGGCCACTACGAACCGCGTTTTTGAGTCGCCGCGGCAAGATTGCCAACGTTGCCAAATGTTTGTACCCCCCGGTTGGCAATGTGGGATGGCTGTGTGTGTGTGTGGGCCGGGTGCGCGCTCCGGGCACGTTTTCTGGTAAGCGGCCAGGCCGCCCAGAAAGCCAAGAGTCTCAAGAGTCTCATGTTTGTGGGGGGCGTAAATGAGACTCTTGACGCGTGGGAACGTGGAAAGGGGGACAGAACCGTAGGGTGGGCACTGCCCACCGAACTGGGCCACTCGTGCGCCATGCGCCAACCTCCAAGTGGAAAATAGCACCGCCGCGGGAAGAAGCATGTCAGGGGCGGGGATTGTCGGTGGCTGGCGGAATTTGGGCGGAAATTGGCGGAAAAGGCGTGGGAACGTGGGAAGGTGGGAACGTGGGAACGGGCAGGCGGGAAGGCAATCGCAGGGGGGCCGAGGCGCGGGGAGCAGCAGGAGATCAGTACTGGTCGGCGGGAAACAGGGGAGCGGTGATCGGAAGCGGGGCGAAGTGCGAGTTGCGAATAGCGAGGAGCGAGTTGCGCGGACGGGCGGGGCGGAGCGGTGCGTTCGGGGTGGGTGATTGAACTTGTCGGCTTTCGCCCCCAAGCAAGTCAGTATGGCGTCCCCGGATTTAGCCCCGCTGCCCCTCATTCTCTGGTGGCAAGGCGGATCGAAGGTCCTTCCCGGCTCGTGCGGATTGCTCCAGGCCTTTGATGCACGAAGCAATTCTCTGCCAGGATTCGTCGTCTCGAACAACTGGATCCGCCTCGATGCAGCGACATGCCTTCTCATACAGTTCCGCGGCGCTCACGTAGTCCCCATTGGCGTGCGCCGACATGCCGCGGGATAGGTAGTTTTCGTAGTGCGGATCATCATCGAATTGCCCCACGATGCGCGCTAAGCGCCCCGCGAGTTCCTTCGCGCCGTCGCTTCCTGGCTCAGAGCGAAGCGCGAAGAGAATGGAAAACGCGGCGGTGGTGCGTAACTGCTGGAGAATTTCGTCCTTGAAGCGCATCACGGGAACGTGCGGCGCTTGATACACGTACTGCCGCGCGATGGTCGGCACCGGAGCGACAACGCCTTCGCGGCACCGGATGCGTGCTGTGGCGGCGGGAACGACGTCTCGGAGAAACTGCTGAACTTCGGCGCGTTTCCCTGCTCCCCATCGATAATCCGATGTCAGCGTGGCGGAGTGTGTTCCAGGTTGGAGCGGATTAAAGAGTAGGTACTTCCCGATGTCCACAACGTAAACGTCGGGCTCCCCGTGGACCGGCCACTCCGTCGGTACCAATGCAGCGAAGACCGGGACGGGCTGTCGGAACCAGTATTCGAGTTTGGAGCGCTCAAAACTGCATGACGCGGTCTTGGTGTCGCCATCTGGCTTGCACTGGCCTCCTGCCTTCACCTGTAGCCAGAAGTGGAGAAACGGCTGCCGGTCAGAAACCGTCTCACAGTACAGATCGACACCGACGTCGGTGTCCACGGCGACGGGGCGGACCAGACATTCGCTACTGAGACGCGCCATTACCACGGCAGCGCCGTAATTGCCCTTCAAGCAATTCTCCGAAACAACCGGCATACACCACCTCTCATTCACTGTGTAGGAATACATCGCTATGGGTCACGCCAGCTTCTTCGCCAACTGCTCGTCCAGAATCTCGCGCACGGTCAGCGCGACAATGACCTTGCCGCTCTTGCGGAAAAACGCGTCGATTTCGCACAGCGCGCCATGCGAGCAAGCTACCGCGCGGATGATGTTCGGTCAATGATCGGGACGCGCGGCCATGGGAATCTTGCGCGCCTTCAACGGACGCGGTCGAAAACAGGCCCTCGGAAAAGCGGAAACACGCACCTTGCGGCTACGCCGCCGTGAGGCAGTCCCCGCTTTTGCCGGGAGGACGGCCGACACGGGGGTCGGCCGCTACGAATCACCACGGCGACGGCCGACATGGGGGTCGGCCGCTACGAATCACCACGATAACGGCCCACCGGGAGGTCGGCCGCTACGGCGGTGCTATTCCAGCGGCAGTGCACTTCGGTGACGAGCTTCTCCGGCGGGGTGTCACTCGGATTGTACTGGTATATCTCGATCGTCGGCGCGCCGCGCGTCTCGCGGCGTTTGGGGCGCAGCGAGCCGCGTTGCGCACTGAGGCGGCTCCGCCGCTGAGCTTCGTCGAGGTTGATCGCCAGCCCGACGTCGTAGGCGTACAGGACGTAGCAGATGCCGCGCTCGATACGCACCTCTTCCGCTTCCGGCGCGCCCGGCGCCGCAGGGAGGGTCTCGGATCGCGCGTCGTCCGGCTTTATCATGGCCACGTCCCGGTTGCAGGCTGCTCGTGATCGTAGCGGCGAACCGCCGCTGAGGCGAGGTTGGCGGCCGATTCGCGGACGCGTCGCCGGTCGCGATGAACAGGATGCCGGACGATGAGCGAATCACGGTCCTTTTATCAAGAGCGCGGATTGAACGTCGAGACCTATGACGCGTTGACGGCCCAGGGCGGTCCGGGCGTCACGGGCGACGTGCCGTTCTACCTACAGCATGCACAGCGGATCGGAGGCCCGGTGCTCGAGCTCGGGGCCGGCACCGGGCGCGTGGCGTGGGCCCTGGCCCAGGCCGGCATACGCGTCGTTGGCCTGGACCTCTCCGCGGCCATGCTCGAGCGCGCCCGAGCCAAAGCCGACGCCATGCCGGCAGCGGCGCGCGAGTTGGTGCATTTTGCGCGCGGTGACATGGCGGATTTCGATTTGGGACAGCAGTTCTGGCTGGTCATCATCCCCTTTCGCGCGTTTCAATCGCTCACGACACCCGACCAGCAACGCCGTGCGCTGCGCTGCATACACCGGCACCTGCACGGCGGCGGTCGGCTGATCATCGACCTGTTTGATCCGAAGCTCGATTTGTGCCTGCTGGACACGCCGGCACGCCGAGACCAGCCGACGGTTCTGCACCCGACCACCGGGAACCGCGTGCGGGTGGAGATTGTTGGCCGCGCGACCGATCCGCACCGGCAGGTGTTTACGGAGGTCTGGCGATTCACGGAAGTCGACGACGCGGGGAGCGTACTGCGGCAAGAGGAAGAGACGCTGACGCTCCGGTGGACGTACCGCTGGGAAATGCGCTACCTGCTGGAACTCACCGGCTTCGAGGTCCTGGCCGAGTACTCGGACTTCAACGAGTCGCCACCGGCCTACGGGCGCGAGCAGGTCTGGATGGCCCGGCGGATGTGAGCGCCGAGCCGACGACCCAGGGTGCGCTCCGCCAGAACACCCAGCACGTGGCGATTCAGGATCCAGGCGGGCCCGTGCCAAAACACGCGGCCGAGGGCGCCCCAGTCAAGAACGTCGTGGTCCTGGTGGGCGCGCAGGACGGCGTTGGCAAAGTGCTCGGCCAGGTGGCGCTCGCAGGCGCGGCGACGGCGGCGGTATTGGACGCTGCGCGGTGGTCCCCAGTACGGGGCGGACACACGCCGCCGCTCGTCGACGAAGGCGGCACTATGCCGCAGCCGGCCCGTCTTGCTCGCGGCCTGGAGCGTGAACCGCGCGAGCACCTCGTTTACCAGCTTCAGTGGATGTCGCGCGACAAGCCGCAGGAGAAAATCGTAGTCCATCGCGTAATGCAACTGCTCGTTCAGCAGGCCGATCTCCTCCAGCACCTCCCGCCGGAACAGCACGCCGCACTGCTCCAGACTGAAGCCCCGCGCCCAGAACTCGATCATGCGCTCGAGGCGGTCGACGTTCGGCGTCTTCGTGGCAAGCACGCGGCCGGCTTCGTCGACCAGGTGGACACGGCCGGCGATGGCCTTCACGCCGGTGTCCCGGCGCAGCTCGCGGGCCGCGACGTGAAAGGCTCCGGGCTCGTACGCGTCGTCGGCGTTGATCCAGGCGATGATCTCGCCCTGTGCCCGTCGCAGAGCCTTGTTGAGCGCCGCGCTTTGCCCGCGGTCGGGTTCACTGACCCAGGCCAGGTGCGGGTAGCGCCGCAGGATCTCCAGCGTGCCGTCCGCGGAGCAGTTGTCGTGGATGATGTGCTCGAAGTTGGGGTACCCCTGGTCCAGGACGCTGCGGATACAGCGCTCGATATAACGTCCCTGGTTACAGGACGGCGTGACGACGGAAACCAGCGGCCAATCAGTCATGTGCGTATCCAAACCGCTTTCACGGCACCAGGCAGCCGAGCAGCGCTTGTCCCAGTCGACCCCATTCCCAGAGCGCGCGGCCCCAGGGCGAGGCCATCAGCGACCGAAAACCCAGGCGCGCCGCCAGGCCGTGCTGCCCCGCGCGCAGGGCCACGTCACGCTGCGTGGCCAGCAGCCGCGCCAGACCTTCGCGCCACGCGGCCGCGCAGTCCGGCCGACGGCGCAGCTCCCGCCGTGCCAGGTAGCGCGCCCGAAGTTGTGCCTCACGGACCCGCTCGACGTCGGCGGCGAGACTCGCCGGCGCATTCCAGCCGCACGTCACCAGCCGTTCGGCCAGCACGATCGCCGGGCCGCGACAGGCGAGCTGGAGCCAGAGCAGGTAGTCCTCGCACATCCGCAGATTCGTGCAGAACGGCCCGCGCTGCGGCAGGCATTTCGCGCGCACCACGACGCCAGAGGTCAGCAGAAACGCCCCGCCAAACAGGTGCGGCACGAGATCGACCGGCCGACCGGACGGGACAGGCGGCAATTCGGGCGCCCACTCCAAGCCGCCGGCCGCATGCCGCACGCCGTGTGTCGCGACAAGAACGGCTTCCGGGTAGCGCCGCAAGACGTCCAGTTGCCGCTCAAGCTTAGGCGGGGCCCATTCGTCGTCCGAATCGAGGAAGGCGACGAACTCGTTGCACAGTCCACGCAGGGCGGCGTTGCGGGCCGCAGCGACCCCGGCATTCGGCTGGCGGAGGTAGCGGACGTTGCTCGCGTAGCGCTGCAGAACCTGCGGCGTGATGTCCGTGCTGCCATCGTCGACGACCACGATGTCGCACAGACTGCTGGCCGTCTGTTGCAGCACGCTCTGAATCGCGTATTCGACGAGGGCCGCACGGTTATAGGTCGGAATCACGACCGTCACACGGCCGTTGGCTTGCGCCCGGCGTGTCGCCCGCGGGGCCAGGTTGCCGGGCACGGTCCGCCGGAGTGTGTCCCAGACACGCCGCAGTCCGAGCCGCTCGGCCAGGACTACCCGGACGTATTCGTTGCGCACGGCTTGGGGGCGACGCCAGAGTAGCTCGCGGACGAGACCCCACTGAAACGTGGGATCATGTTTGTGCGAGTCGAGGATCGCGTGCGTCAGGGCCTCGGCCGTCGAGCGGTTGCAGGCCCGCGCCAGTCGCCAGTACCGCCGTCTGAAGATGGATCCCCAGTGCCGTCGCGAAGCACGCTCCTGCTCCTGGCGAAAACCGGCCCGATAGCGTGACCGGCCCGTCTTGCTCTCGGGGTGCAGCCGAAACCCGGCGACGACCTGGTCGACGATCTTGATTGGATAATGCCGCGTCAGGCGCAGCCACAAGTCGTAATCCATCGCGTAATGCAGCCGCGTGTCGAACGCGCCGACGTGCTCCAGGGCTTCACGCCGGAAGAACATGCCGGGCTGCGACAGACCGTGCTCGTGCGACCACGCATCGACAAGGTGCTCGTACCCGCGGAAGTGCGGCGCGGTGGTCTTGAGCACGCGACCGGCGGTGTCGACGAGCTGAACGCGGCCCAGCAGCACCATCACGCCCGTGCCCCGGCATAGCTCACGGGCCACCAGGTCGAATGCCCCCGGCGCGTAGTAGTCGTCCGCGTTGATCCAGGCGACGATCTCGCCCCGCGCCTTGCGGACGGCCTTGTTCAGGGCCTCGCTCTGGCCGCCGTCGGGCTCGCTCACCCAGTCCAGGTGCGGGTAGCGCCGCAGGATCTCCAGCGTGCCGTCCGTGGAGCAGTTGTCGTAGAGGATGTGCTCAAAGCGCGGGTAGTTTTGGGCCAGCACGCTCTGAAGGCAGTGCTCGATGTAACGGCCCTGGTTGTACGAGGGCGTAACCACGGAGATCAGCGGCAGCCCGGTCGCGCGCGCCGGCGGCGGCACTCCCGCGCTGGCGGGCATTTCGGCGCTGACCGCCGGCACGCTCATGGGCACGTCTCCTGCGGCACGCGGCGGCTCGCCGCCGCGGCGGCGACGGAGCGCGAAGGGGGCGGCGCGCAGACCCCTCGCTGGCGCTCGGGGCTCGTACAGGCGGGGGGCGGTAGCAGTGCCGTCAGGCGGCGCCGCACGAACCAATAGCCGCGCAGGTGCCGGGCCGCGCTGTCCAGCATTCGCAGGCAGCGCCGCACCAGGATGCGCACCCGCCGGACGAGCGGGTTCGCGCACGCGACGTAGAGATCGAAGTGGTCGTAGCACTCCTGGATTTGTCGACTGGGGAAGCCCGGCAGGTCCAGGACGGCTTGGCGGCGCTCGCGCTCCGTCGGCAGTTTCGCGGGCAGCAGGCCCTGGGCTGCACAGAGCTGATGCAGGACGGTGCCCGGGTACGGGAAGAAGATCGAGGTGCGCGCCACGTCGGGCCGGCACAGCCGGTTCATCCGGGCGGTCTCGAGGAAGTCCGCCCGCGTCTCGCCGGGCAGGCCGACGAGGTTGTAGAGCGTGACCCGCATTCCGTGCGTGCGGGCTGCATGAACGGCGCGCAGTACGTCGACATTGCTGTAGTACCGCTTCAGAACCTCCCGGCGGATGCGCGTGCTGCCGGACTCCAACCCGATGTTGACCCAGCGCACATTCGCCCGAGCCAGCGCCTGAAAGAAGCCCTCCACGTTGGCGTGCGGCGTGACGCGGATGTTGGCGCCGAACCGAATTGGCCGCTGGCGCATCGCGTTGAGCGCGGCGAGCCGGTCACACACGGCCTCGGTCCAAGCCTGGTCGAGCATTAGTGTCTCGACTTCAAGGTAGATGGCCTGGTCCATGTCCGGCGGCGCCGCCAACGTCCGAACCTCGTGGGCGATCGCATCTGGGTCGCGGAAGCGCACGTAGGGGCCGCCGGCAATTTTGCGGAGGGCGTGGTTGCAGCAGTAGGTGCACTGATGTGGACAACCGCGCCCCAGCAGCACCGTGTGGACGGGCGGGCGTGAGTGGTCGAGCCACTCGTCCCACATCTCCCGGTCTGGCAACGGTAGAGAATCAAGACTCCTGAGAAAAGGCCGCGGCGCGTTTTGCTCCACGCCGTCGCCGGTACGAATCCAGAGATTCGCGATCCCCGACGGCCGCGTTCCGCGCTCGAGCTGGGAGACGAGCTCCAGCGTCGGGTATTCGCCCTCACCGACGCACACCGCGTCGAAGCTGTCGGAGATGGCCTGGCCGGGATTCAACGACGCATGCACGCCGCCGACGAGCTGACACAGCTCGGGCCGCAGTCGGCGGATGTGCGCGCCAACGTTGGCGATGAATGGGTACTGCGTCGCGACCGCGGTATGACAAACGAGCGTGGGCTCGAACTCCCGCAGCCGTCGCTCGACCAGCCGGAAGTCCTCCGCCCCGCGCTTGCTCTCGAGGACTACGAGGCCGGTCTCGTGCCGGTGGTGTTTGAGCAACCCCGAGATGTACGAGCCCTTCTTTGTCAAATCCACACGGGTCCCGACTGCGCCCCGGCCGAGCACGTGGACGCCAATGCCCGGCTGCTCGCGGCGGCGCCTGAGCTCTACGCGGCCTGCCGGACGGTCAGCGCGCTGTGGGCTAAGCACGGCCTG
This sequence comes from uncultured Planctomycetales bacterium, assembly GCA_964638325.1. GTDB lineage: Bacteria > Planctomycetota > Phycisphaerae > UBA1845 > Fen-1342 > JALHJL01. Next base: position 11,438 of record CAZWYT010000006.1, on the reverse strand, counting down.
GAACACCTGTGCGCAGATGCGCGTGCGATTCGAACTAACTCGCCGGACGATTTCGAATGGAGCCCGGCTACTCACCCGAGCGCCGCGCCGGTTCATCGGAACTCAATTCCGATGTACCGAAAAACCGGATCGGCCGCGGCGTCTCCGTTTTGGCCGACGATTCGCAGTTGCACATCGCCGAGAGCACCTGGGTCCACCGTGCCCCACGCTCCGATCTTCAGGCCCGTCCCCGCGCCCACAAGCAAGTCCGCGCCTGTTCCGCCGGTTTCGAGATTACTCCACGCTGCCCCGCCGTTCGTGCTGTATTGCGCGCGAAGAGATGCGGCTGCGGCCCCCGCGACGCTCTGAGTGACGCTGAGGCGGAATTGGACGTAGCCCGTCAGGTCAGTGGCCCGACGGCCCCACGTGGTTCCGAACAGTTCAGTCTGCGCGACCGGCATGTTCGTCCAAGTCTGCACCGTTTGAGGCGTTGCGCAGATAACGACGCCACCAGCGTTGCGACCGGCGTCGCCCTGCGGCCCTTGCGGTCCGATCGGTCCTGGGTCGCCTTGGGGTCCCTGCGGCCCGGCCGGTCCCGGATCACCTTGCGGCCCCGGCGGTCCTGGGTCGCCTTGGGGTCCCTGCGGCCCGGCCGGTCCCGGATCACCTTGC
>CAZWYT010000006.1:0-10687 GCA_964638325.1 uncultured Planctomycetales bacterium | reverse complement strand
GGCCCCGCCGGTCCCGGATCACCTTGCGTCCCCGCCGGTCCTGGGTCGCCTTGGGGTCCCTGCGGCCCCTGCGCACCGGCGGGTCCCGGTGGCCCTTGGGGGCCGAAATCACCCTTCGATGCGAGGGGATCCCAGTACATCGCGTTGGGGGGTTGCTGATCCGAATGCGCCAGCGTGCATATATATACGCTGCCGTCAGACTCGACCGCGTCATCGAGCGCGTAGGCGGTGCCAGAAACCCACGTTCCTCGCCACGTCAGCCCGCGCGGACCCGGTGGTCCCGCGGGTCCAACTGGGCCGGGGTCGTTCGGCGGTCCCTGCGCACCCGCTGGCCCGGTTGGGCCGGGTGGTCCAGGCTCGCCTTGCAGTCCCTGTGGTCCTGGCGAACCCACTGCCCCTTGCGCTCCGGTCGCGCCAGAAATGCCACGCAGTCCCGGCACCCCTGCGGCGACCGCCACCACGACGACGCGGTTCCCGTCGGCGTAGGTGAGCAAATCCCTCAGTTCCTCGGCTGTCAACTGGGCGGCGTAGTCCGCGCTCACCGCGATTGGGGCGGAATCGGAGCCGTTGTCCACGCCCAGCAGGTCTTCGGGCACGCACGACTGCAACTGCGTTCCGAATGCCAGCGTAAAAGCGATGCTGATCAATGCACTTCGCTGCATGGTGGTGGTCCAATCTTCATTCGCACGCGCAAGCTCACCTCGGCTTGCGTGGTCGACGTACGCGGCATCACCTAATATCGGTCGTGCCGGAATCCGAAGTTCATGTTCGTAATCCGAGATTTCCCAGATGACGTTGCCCGGCTACACCGCCGGACCATCTTCGGCTGTATAGTGGCCTTGTTGCGCCAAGCACTTGTCGGGCTTCTTTTCCCGGGCCGGGGGTGCCCGGGGACCTTTTGCGCGGGCAACAGGGTCGCGGCGACCCCAGTGATGCCCCGTTTTTCGTGCTGGCCACAGGGCATCCCCCTGGATTATCACAACGGGGCGCAGTTTGAGCGACTTGTCGGGTCATCCTGAGGGTATCAAGCCAACCGGCGCTTCGCGCAATCGCCCAATGCGCTGCAGGATGGCGGCGAACAGCTTCCGCGGAACCGCCACCTCGGCCATCTGGAAGAACACGTACTTCGAGTGGCGCACCACCTTCGCACCGATCCTGTTCAGCTTCTCCCGCATCGTGGTCAGCGTCCATTGCTTCAGGGGGACAGGCAGCACCAGCCGCCGCAGGAAGTTGCCCAGGTTGTACGCCAAGGCGAACAGTTGCACCCGAACCTGGTTGTCCACGAAGTCGTGGCACGAGAGCTTGGTCCACTTGACCGCGTTCTTGCCCTCCTTGATCCACTGCTCCGCCGTGCCGCGCTGGTTGTAGAAGCGAACGACGCGCTTGCAGCGCCAAGGCAGGTTTGTAACGATGAAGGCGACGCGGGGGAACAAGTCGCCCTGGTGCCATTCGCCCTTGCCCACGACACGACGGGCCTTGTCCCAACTGGCCGCCTGATACATGAAGTCGTGATCACGCACCACGGGCTTCTTCGGCGGGCGACCCGGCGGGCGGGTCAACAAGTGCTGGATATGCCGCTCCAGCACGGCGTTCGACTTCAGCCGGAAGTCCTCCGCCCCGCGCTTGCTCTCGAGAACTACGAGGCCGGTCTCGTGCCGGTGGTGTTTGAGCAACCCCGAGATGTACGAGATACCTAGCTGGATCGCCCCCGTCGAGATGGGCCGGCGATCAAACCGCCGGTGCCCGTCGATGGAGTACACGAACAGGACCCGGGCCACTTTGGGTTCACCTCCTGGCGCCGACGGCCGCACCTGGTCGCACCGCGCGCGGCACCCGAGTTCGATTGACCGCAACCGGCCGTGCCGTCGATGTCACTTCCCAGCCCAGCCGGCGCGCGAGGGCCGGCGCCCAACGCCCCATCGCGTAGCGGGCCGAAGACCGGCTCCGGCGCCGACACCACACGGCCATGGCACGCCGGTACTCGTCGCGGTACTGGTCAATCACGACGGCCGGGGCACAGGTGCACACGACGAGCTCGCGCCCGCGCCCCCCCAAGTCACGCGCCAGCGCCCGATTGCGGCCCAACCGCAGAAGGCCACGGGTCAGCTCCTCGCGGCTACCGTCCCGCGCGAGATAGCCGGTCTGCATGTGATCGACCTGCTCGGCAACGCCGCCGACGTCGTACGCGACCACCGGCGTGCCACACGCCAGCGCTTCCAGCACGGTCAGCGGGTAGTTCTCAGCGTGGGACGGAAACAGGCACACGTCCGCGCAAGCGTACATCTCGGCCAATCTTTCGCGCGTCTCGACGAACGGGAGGGCGCGCCCCGGCAGACCAGTTAGCGACAAGACCTCGTCGCTCTGCCGGCCGACCACGAGCAACTGAAGCTCACGCTGCACCGCGCCCGCCGCACGCAGTGCAGCGACGGCGTCGTCCGCGCCCTTGAATGGATCGGCCCAGTTGTTTCCGCTTAGGACGACCGTGAACCGGTCCAGCGCGAGTCCGACCGCGGCGCGCAGCGCAGCCCAGTCGGCGCGCGGCTTGAATATGTCACAATCGATCGGGGACCGGATCACGCGCCGCGGCAGCCGCCGCAAAGCCGGCACCCGGCTGACCTGGTCGAACAGCCAGCGGGAGGGCGTGACGATTCGCGGGCGTGCGGCGGCGATGAGCCGCGGTTTGAGCCACCGGTAGAAGCGGCTGCGGTCCACGAGGCCGAGCGGGTACTGTCCGACCCGCGGGCAATGGCCGCAAGTCTGCAGCCAGCGCCGGCAGGCGCCCGGGGCGGCACAGTTGCCGCTCAACGGCCAGAAGTCGTGCAACGTCCAGACGAGCGGCTTGTCGAAGCCCCACAGCGGCAGTGCGGCAATCGAGACGAAGTCTCCGTGCAGGTTGTGCAGGTGCAGCACATCTGCAGCGGCGTACTCGGGGCGAAGACGCCATAGAAAGGAGCTAACGTGGCCGAGATCGGTCAGGCCGCGCCGGGCGAGCCAGCCCGCGAGTCGTCGCTCGCGCCAGGTGCCGGCTCGGCGGCAAGCGCGCGCTTCGGCGCGCCCGTCACGCACCAGGGCCTGAACGCGGTCGCCGCCGGCGCGCAGGCGCTCGGCCAGCAACTCCCCCACGCGACCGGCACCGCCGCCAGTCTGGTGCGTGTTCACGAGCAGCACGTTCAGCGGGTGCTGGACGCATGTGGACGTAGTCATTGCCGGCACCACTCCTGCACCCGGGCCCCAAACGCGTCGCCCGTCCAGTTGCGCACCAGGCAGCGCGGCACGGCGTAGCGGCTGCGCGCCCAGCGGGCATGACCGGGCCGATTGGCAAATGCACAGCGAAAACCCGCGTCGCGCGTCACGTCTTCGCACAGGGCGTCGAAGTCGTCGGGGGTCCCGTAGGGGTAGGCGAAGGTGTCGACCACCACGCCGAGCCGCCGCTCCAGCTCGCGCTTGCACTGGGTGACCTCATCGCGCATTTCGTCGGCCCCGAGCGCCGCGAGCTGCGGGTGCGTCTGCGTGTGTCCCCCGACCGTCATGCCGGCGGCCACCCAGGCCTGCAGCTCCCGCCAGGTCAGCGGGCGCGAGTCCTCCGTCGTCTGCGGCGTTACGCCGCACTGCTCCGCCAGACTGGCGAGCACGGCGCGGCGTAAACCGTCGGTCAGGGGTTTCAGCGCACCATGGATGATCCGGTAGGTGGTCGCCGGTTCCGTGTACGCCGGAACAAGCGTGCCGTCGGGGAGCTTCCAGCCGCCCGACGCGGGCCGCCCGTCGAAGATGATCTGCTCCAGTGCGTCCCACCAGAACGGCTGCCGCGTGCCCGTCAGGCCGGTCAGCGGAAACAGAAGCGCCCGGAGGCCGTGCTCGACGAGCAGCGGCAACGCGTGGTGGAAGTTGTCCGCATAGCCGTCATCGAGCGTGATGAGCACGCGCGGCTTGCCGCCGTCCAAGGTGAGCTGCGACAGCCCCGAGCGGCCCAAGCCGGCCAGGAACTCCGGCGGGCGCAACGGCCGGGCGTATGCGACCAACCACGCCAGATGGGCGGCGAAGTTGTCCGTGCTCGTCGCGAGCTGATTCACATCGCGGCCGACGGCGGGCAGAACGCGGTGGTAGAGCAGCACGAGGGTCGGCGGTGCGAACTGCCGCCGCAGTGTCGCCCGCACTCGCGACGGGAGCAGCCCCGGCGTGTCGGCGTCCCACGGCGGGCTCATCGGCGCTCCTCCGTGCGACGCAGCCAGTAGAAGCTCTCATAGGACCAGACGCACCACCACCGGCCCATGCGCATTTGTTCCGGCAGCAACTCAAGCGCTTCGTGGACGGCCACGACCTCGCCAGGCGGAACCTCTGGCCCTTGCTCGCCGCGGCTCAGGTACCAGCGCAGTCGCTTGCAGCCCGGCCAGCGCCGCGCCAGTTGCTTAAGGAAGAAGCAGCGCTGCTCCGGCGTGTTGTAGAAGCCGCCACAGGCGGTCAATCGCAGCCCGACCTGTCGCGCCCAGCGAATCAGCGTGCCCGGCCAGATGGCGCGGTCGAGCGGCTGCACGCTGCGGTACAGGTCCAGCCGCTGTAGCCACCGCCACATGTAGGTGTCGGACGTTAGGGACACGATGCCGCCGGGGCGCACGACACGCGCCAGCCGTCCGAGCCAGCCGCGCGGGTCGGGGACATGCTCGATCACGCCGGTCGAGACGACGGCATCGAAGCTGGCCGGCTCAAACGGAATGTCGGCGCTGCACACCAGCTCCGCGCAACCTGGCCCGCGCCGCCGGACGTGTTCCAGGCGCTGCGCGCTGATCTCCAGCCCGACGAGCTGGCGGTAGCCGAGGTCGGCGAGCGTTCGCAGCACGCGGCCACTGCCGCAGCCGGCCTCGAGAATCCGGGCGTTTTTCGGCAGCGCGAGCAACGGCCGAAGGCCGACGGCGTAGCGGAAGCGCTCGGTCGCGACCGGGTACTCGTCCAGGCCGTCGGCCACGGCGTCCCAGGCTGGCGGTAAAAAGGTGTCAGGAACCTTTTGTGCCGAGCACCCGTGGGGCCGCTGCGCGGATAAAGGGTCCTGACCCCTTTTTACCGCCCGGGCCGCGACGATCACCGGGTAATCGGGGTCCGCATGATTTAGTTCGAGCGGCCGCAGCTCGTGTGCCGCCCGCCCGTCGAGCAGGGCCGCCGCCGACCGCACGTTGCCGTAGGTCCGCAGCGCGACGCTCGATTCGGCAAACACCTCCATCAACAATCGCCGCAGTGAATGGGGTGTGAAGCGCCAGTAATCGCCCCAGCGCTCCGCGTCGTGGCGCGAGATCTGACTGATCCCCGGTACAGTAACCAGCAGCACGCCCCCGGGCTTCAGGATACGGTGCGCGGTCCGCAGCGCCGCCCGCGCGTCGAAGATGAACGGCAGCGTCTGCGTCAGGATGAAGCAGTCGTACGTCGCGGCGGGGATGTTCTCGGCCCGCGTCAGGTCCGCGACAACCGTCGTGCCAGGGGCCGCATGCACGTTGAGCACATCACGCCGCGTGACCTGCGGCCCGCCGAAGCGGCGCGTGTACGCGTCGCTGCCAATCTCGAGCACACGATCGCGGACATCCGCGCGACAGGAGCCCAGGAAGTCCTCGATGTAGTACCGGTCGATCGGTAGCCCGCGATCGAAGCCGAATGTGCGGCTGACCGGCACCGGCACGACGTCAACCGGCGCGGCCGGAGCCAAGGGCAACGGCGGGCGCTCCCACAACCGCGTGGCCGCGATCAAAGCGAAGAACCGGGTCCGCGCGGTCACGCGAAACGGCGGGCGGACCGCGGCGTTGGTCTCGTAGTCGAAGTGGTTTAGGACGTAGCGGAACCCGCAGGCATCCAGCAGGGCGAGGATATCGTGCAGTCGCTGCCCACATTCGGGGAAGCCGTGGTACTCGACCACGAGGTGGCGTACGTTGCGAAGCCTGGCAGCCGCCTCGCGCAGGACCTCCCATTCGGCCCCCTCGATGTTCATCTTCAGCAGCTCGACCGGCTCGTCCAGGTAGTCGGACAGCGGCACCGTCGGCACCGCGCGGGCCGACGGCGGAGCACAGTCGCCGCGCGCCAAGCTCCCCCCGTCCGCTCCGTCCGCGATGAACGACCCGGTCCCGCGCTGTCCGGCGAGGGCCGCTGGAACCACCCGCACGTCCGTCAGGTGGTTGTCGTCGACGTTCTGGCGCAGCAGGGCCAGGATGTCCGGGTCCGGCTCAAACGCGATCACCCGGCAGTCCGGGGCGAGCCGTTTGAAGCGCAGCACGCTCAGCCCGATGTGGCTGCCGCAGTCGAGCACCAGTGGTCGCGGCGTTTGGGGCCGGAAGTCGTACACGCGCCACGCGAAGATGTGCTTGTACTCCATGTAGAGCGACAGCAGGTCGTCGTAGTGGATGCGGTACCCGTCCAAGCGCAGCGTGCCTGGTCGGAACCGCTCCGCCGCCAACGCACGCTGGCGGAGCCTGCGCAGACGGCGCACGAGTGCCAGGTCGCGCAGCACCTTGCGGCTGCGCCCGCGCAGCCGCCAATAGTGCTCGCGCCAGCCTGCGGCGGCGGGCGCAGACTGACCGTCGGACAGCACGCTGGCTGTCGAGGCATAAGGCGTATTCACAGCCATAACTCCGCTCTTACTATCGGGTCTGGTGCCGCCCCGGCTGACCGCGCGGGACGGCGTCCGCTGGCTACGTCGGCCACCGGGGGCCGACGCTACGACGGCCGGTCCGCCGCGGCGGACGCCGGCCGCTGCCAGCGCGGCCGGCAGTTTCTGCGCGGGTTCCGGCGCTTCAGGGGCCGAATTGGGACCCCCGATATTCAGTAGCACGCGGATGTACCGCGCGCCCGAGCCGCGGTGCGACCTGCACCAGTGCTCTGGGGCGTAAGAAGTGCGCGCATGAGCCAGCCCGCGATCGTGGTCGAGAACCTCGGCAAGCGCTACAAGATCGGGCGCCCGGCCTCTGCCAGGCACACGTGGACCCGCGCGCTCGCCGGGCACCTGCGGCGACTGCGACTGCTGAGCGAGCACGGCGGCGAGGACGAGTTCATCTGGGCGCTGCGCGACGTCAGCTTCGAGATCCAGCCGGGCGAGGCCGTCGGGGTAATCGGCCGCAACGGATCGGGCAAGAGCACGCTGCTGAAGATTCTGTCGCGCGTGGTGTGCCCGACCGCCGGCCGCGCGCTCATCCGCGGCCGCGTGGGCAGCCTGCTCGAAGTGGGAACCGGTTTCCACCCGGAGTTGACCGGCCGCGAGAACATCTTCCTGAATGGCGCAATCCTCGGCATGTCGCGGGCCGAAATCTGCTGCAAGTTCGACGAAATCGTCGCCTTCTCCGAGATCGAGCGGTTCCTCGACACGCCCGTGAAGCGCTATTCGAGCGGGATGTACGTGCGGCTGGCCTTTGCGGTCGCCGCCCACCTGGACCCAGAGATCCTCCTGGTGGATGAGGTGCTCGCCGTCGGCGACGTGCAGTTTCAAAAGAAGTGCCTGGGCAAGATGAACGCCGCGGCGGGCGCGGGCCGCACGATCATCTTCGTTACCCACAACATGTCAGCGATCCAGAACCTGTGCCACTCCTGCCTCTTACTCGACCAGGGGCGGATCGTCCGCCGTAGCGGCGTGCGCGAGGTGATCGATCACTATCTGGGCGAAACGCTGGCCGGCGCCCGGGAGTGCGAGCTCAGCCACCGCACCGATCGCACGGGCTCCGGTCGCATCCGCATCCAGGGCTTCCATCTCGAGAATGCCGCGGGCCGGCGCGGCGGCGGCGTTCAGAGCGGACAACCCTGCACATTCGTCTTCGACTACCAGTGCACGGGGGCGCCGTGCCGCAACGTGTCAATCGCGTTCGGCGTTTCGGATACGCTGGGCGTGTTCCTGTTCCGGAACTACACGGGCGACACCGGGCAGGACTTCCCGTTGGTCGCCGACCGGGGCGAGTTCCGCTGCTCCGTGCCCCGCCTGCCGCTGCGCGCTGGGCGCTACCTGCTTGGCGTACGGATCAGCGTTGACGGCCAGGAAGCGGACTACATCGGCGCCAACGCGGCCACGTTCGACGTCGAAGCAGGCGACTTCTACGGATCGGGGCGGCAATCCGATCACGCCCCGGTCCTGGTCGACCACGACTGGCAGTTGGCCCCCGCGACGACCGGAGCCGCGTATGCCTGCGCTTGAGCTCGATCGCCCTGCGTTCATCGTCGGGTCAGCCAGCTCGGGCACGACGCTGTTGGGCGTCATGCTCGACCGGCACTCACAACTGGCCTGCGGGCCGGAGCTCTACGCCTTCGACAAGCGGCAGATCTACCGGCGGCTGCCGATCGTGCAGCGCCACTTCGAAGCTTGGCTGCGGCGCGGCTTGATCTCCGACGGCCAGATCGACACGCCCGACTTCTTCCACAGCCGCCAGGCGTACTTCTGCGATCAGGAGCTGCTGGTTCGGCTCATGCACGAGGCCGCGAGCCTGCGTGGGTTCTTCGACGCGTTCTTCGGCCACTACCTCCAGCGGCGCGGCAAGCCGCGGTGGGTCGAGAAAACCGGCTCAAACGGGTATTACCTGGGCAACATTCTCAAGCTCTATCCGCTGGCGCGCGTGATCCACCTCGTCCGCGACGGGCGCGACGTCGTCTGCTCGCTGCTGAAACGCGACCCGCGACCGTACCACGCGGTCAGCCATTGGCTCTACAACGTTTCCGCGGCGCTCGCGTGGTGCCACCACCCGGCGTACCTGGAGGTGCGCTACGAGACACTCGTCATGGACCCCGAAGCAGTGCTCGGTGCCATTTGTGAGCACCTCGGCGTCGCATTCGAGCCGCAGATGCTCGCCGCGTCCGACGACGACTATTGGCACCGGTGCGCCCCGGTGAGCATCCACGCGTCCTGGGGCAACAGCCCCCTCGATGGCGGCGTGTCCAGCCGTTCGGTCGGCCGCTACCGCCGCGAGCTGACGCCGGAAGTGGAGGCCTTGTTCTGGCGTATGCGACTTTCCCGGTGGGGCCGGCGTCGGCTGCGCGCCAGTCATTGCGGCGTCGCCGACCTGATGCAGCGGCTAGGCTATGCCGACGGGCCGCCCGTCGGCCTGCGCCCCGTACCGCTGCGGATGTACCGGCAAGGCTTGCGGCAGTTCTGGCGGCGCATGCGTGACTACTGGCGGTGCAACCACCGGCTGTGGTTGCCGCTCACGCAGGTCGCGTGGTCGTCCTGAGCGGAGCGAAACCTGGCATGTGCGGCATCCTCGGAACGTACGGGCGCGTCGTCACGGCCGACTATCTCCACAGGTTCGGTCGCGCCCTCGAGCTCCTGACCCACCGCGGCCCCGACCGCACGGACGTGTGGCACGCGGACCGGATCATCCTCGGCCATACGCGGCTGGCCATCGTAGACCTGTCCGAAGCCGCTGCCCAGCCGATGAGCGACGCGGCGGGCCAGCATCACATCGTGCTGAACGGCGAGATCTACAACTACCTGGAGATTCGGCGGGAGCTCGAGGCGGACGGGGTCACCTTCCGCACCGACTCGGACACGGAGGTGGTGCTCGCCGCCTACCGGCGCTGGGGCACGGACTGCCTGGAGCGCCTCAATGGCATGTTCGCGCTGGTGATCTACGACTCGCGCACGCACCGGCTGTTGGCAGCCCGCGACCGTTACGGCGTCAAGCCACTGTACTTGTGGCACGCGGACGGGCAGTTCTCGTTCGCGTCCGAGCTGAAGGCGCTGCTCGCACTCGGGGCGCCGCGTCGGCCGAACTGGTCGCAGATTGCCCGCTACGCGCAGGGGTGGGGTTGCGATGCCGATCCCGAGACAGTGTGGGAAGATGTCCATGCCGTGCCGCCCGGGTGCCACGTGGAAGTCTCCGGCCATAAGCTCACGCTGACGCGCTGGTGGGATATTCTAGCTCGGCCTGTCGTCGTCCCGCGGCGTTTCACCGACCGTGTGGCCGAGTTCCGCGCGCTGCTCGCCGACGCGGTCCGCCTGCGCCTCCGCAACGACGTCGCGACCGGCGTCTGCCTCAGCGGCGGCATGGATTCTTCGGCGGTGTACGGGCTGGCGCGCAAGCTCCGGGCGGATGGGCAGGTTCGATTCGCGACCACCGGCCAGCCCAAGGACTTCCGCGTGTTCTCGGTCTCGCACCCCGGTACGGCGGTGGACGAGTACCCGTGGGTCGAGCGCTGCGTGCGATTCTGGGGCGACGAAGGACAAGTGTCGGTCGTGTGCCCAAAGCCTGGCCTGCTGCCGGAGCTGATCGACGACCTGATCTGGCATCAGGAAGCCCCCGTCTGGTCGGCATCGGTGCTCGCGCTGCACATCATGTACCGGCATGTCGCCCGGGAGCGCACGCGGGTCATCCTGGAAGGGCACGGCGGCGACGAGCTCCTGGGCGGCTACCCGTATTTCGCCGCCGCAGGCATCGATACCTATGCGGCTCGCGGGGATGGATGGCGCACCTGGCAGGCCGCTGGCTGCCTCGCGGACACGCGCAATCCGGCGATTGACGAGGACGGGGCGCCGGCGTGGCGCATCTTCCTGCGGAAGTTCCCGCGCGCCCCGCGACTCCGCCGCTGGCTCGCGTGGCAGTGCAGACGCATGAGGACACCAGCCGCCGGGTCAGCCCGCTCGTGCGTTCACTCGTATCTAACGCCGGAAATCGCGGGCGCATGCCCCGCCCTCCGCCCACCAGCCGGCAGCGGTCTCAGCCCGCTGCGCGCGGAGCTG
>CAZWYT010000005.1:0-113802 GCA_964638325.1 uncultured Planctomycetales bacterium | reverse complement strand
GATCAAAGCCTGTTTGGCGGCTCCCCGGAGCTTATCGCAGCCTGCCGCGTCCTTCGTCGCCTCTGCACGCCTAGGCATTCACCATACACCCTTAATAGCTTGACCACATTTATGACGCGCTGTGGCCAAGACGCACCTTCTCTCCAAAAGACGGAGAACTTCTAACCAAGAGAGAACGATGTCCAATGCCGGCACCGTCGGGGGGACGATGCGCGACACCGACTCGTATACCGGTCTCGATACCCATTCATACCCACCTATGAACTTGTCAAAGAGCAGCCCTCAGCTTTCAGCTCTCAGCCGTCAGCCAGAGGCGGACGAGCGCGAACCGGCCACTGAGACCCGCGGATCGCGGGCTTTGCGGCACTCGTCCGAGTGCCGCAAAGCCCGAGATCCGTTTCCCGGCTCGCGGTCCGACTGGAGCCGACCGGGATCGAACCGGCAACCTCCGCGTTGCAAACGCGGCGCTCTCCCGACTGAGCTACGGCCCCGGAACGTTGACCAGGACACGCCTAGTCGCACTTGCCGGCGCCTCAGGTTCCGCCGCCGCGGAAAAGCCGCCAGGCGAAAAAACCGACTATAGCCGCGAGGGCCACATACTGCAACACCGCGAAATCCACGCCGATCTCCGCGGCTCGCCACCGCGACTGCCAGTCGACTGGGCCCGACAAGATTCGAACTTGTGACCTCGTCCTTATCAGGGACGCGCTCTAACCAACTGAGCTACGAGCCCAACGCGATCCGAGGCCCGACCGGCCTCGCCTTCGCCGGTCGGAGAACCCAGCGTCCCGGCCGCGGCCGGCTTGTCGGGTACTGCTCGACGCGGAATCTAGCGACGCGGCGAGCAATGTACTTTACCGCGCTGGGGGCGGTTGTCAAGACGGGCGACCAACAAAACGGATCCGCCCGGCCCGCGAAACGGGCGCGGTCCTAACCAAGCGTAAACATCGCCGCAACAGCAACTTACGGCCGTTCCGCCGACAGCTCCCCTGACCCACGCGCATCAGAACGACGCCCCAAACGCAAACTGGAAGATCCGCGTCTGGTCGTCGTCGTCCTTCATGATGGGGACGCCGAAGTCGAACACCATCGGCACCGGCCCAAAGAAGTCGATCTGCACGCGCAGCCCAAAGCCGACCGCAACCCGCCACGAGCTGAGCGCCAAGCTGTCCTCGACGGTCCCCATGTCGACGAAGGTCACCCCGCGGAAGTTCTTGCCGTAGAGCGGGAACGAGTACTCCCCGCCGGTGAGCAGGATGAAGTTTCCGCCGATGGGCTGGTTCTTGATGCCCGAGCGCGGCGACACGCCCCGGTAGCTAAAACCGCGCAGCGAGCCGAACCCGCCGGCGTAGTAGCGCTCGAAGACCGGCGCGTCGCCGACGATGTACGCCGCGTCCCCGCGCAGCGCGAGCACGGTCTTGCGATCGAGGATGTCGGTGCGCAGCGTCTTGTACCACGCGCCACTGAGAGCAGGTTTGCCGAAGTTGTACTCGCCGCCGAAGATGCCGGCCTGTTCCCAACTGAAGCTGATGCGATAGCCCTCGGTGGGCATCATGCGACTGTCGGTCGTATCCCGCACGATGGCCCCCTTCAGCGTGATCAGCGAGTGGTTGCCCTTGGCCTCGCGGATGTCCCGGGCGGCGAGCGGATCCACCTTGCTGATGTCGATCGCTTCGATGCGGGTTGAGCCCTCGATCGCCCAGCCGTCGAGGAAACCGCCGCTGAAGCGCTTGCTGAGCGCGACAGTGAGGCCGAGGCGCTCCTCGTCGTAGCCGTCGCGGCCGCGCTGAAACAGGTAGACGGCGGTGTCGAAACGGATCGGCCGGTCCAGGAGATACGGCTCGGTGAAGCTGATGCGGAAGCGGGAGACCTCGGTACCCGGCTCCGCCTGAAACAGCAGGCGCTGGCCATCGCCCTTGAACGCCCGCCCGCGGAAGAACTCGCCCCAGGTGCGCGGCCAGTCAAAGAGGTCGAAGTTGCGGTTGTCCACGCTCAGCGAGCCGATCAGGCCGTTGTCGGTGCTGATGCCGAAGCCGATGAGGAACTGGGTCGTCTCAGTCTCGTCGACGGTGACGAGGGCCTCGCGCATCCCGTCGATGTCCTCCAGCGGCGTGATCTCGATGCCCTCGCCCTTGAACAGGCCAGTCTCACGCAGCCGCTGCACCGCTTTGCGGGCCTCGACCGTGTTGTAGTACTCGCCCGGGTAGAAGCGCAGCTCGCGGCGGACGACCTCGTCCTTGGTCTGGCGATTGCCGCGGACGGTGATGCGGCCGAAGCGTGATTGGGCGTTCTCGTCGACCACGTAGCGCAGCACGACCCAGCCGGGCTCTTCGACGAAGTCGAAGCGAGTCTCGACCCGGGTGGCGACGTAGCCGATCTCGCCGTAGAGGTCCTGCACGCGCTTGATGTCCGCCTGCATGACCTCATCGCGGGCGAACTTCTCGGGGGCGAGCTTCATGCTGGTGCGCAGACGGCTGTCCGAGAAGACGCTGTTGCCCTGGAAGGTGATGTCCTTAATCTTGTAGCGCGGCCCCTCTTCGATGACGAAGACCAGGTCGAGGTCGGCGCGCTGGATCGGGTCGAAGTCGAGCCGATAGCCGACGCGGGCATCGAGGAAGCCCTCGTTGCGGTAGTACTGCTGCAAAGCGATGGCGTCGCGTTCGACCTGTTCCTCGTCGAGGGCGCCCGTGCGAAAGATCCAGATGTAGGTCTTAGTCTCGATGCGGGTGCTTAGCAGGCGGGGGCTGTAGGAGCGGTTGCCCTCGTACAGGATGTGCCGAATGCGGACCCGCGGGCCCTCGGTGATGCGATAGACGACGCGGTTCTCGGTCTGCAGCAGGCCCTGGTCGAGCGTGACGGTCGCGTAGTAATAGCCTTTCTGCTTGTATTTCTGGAGGATGTCGTCGCGGGCCCGGTTGACCTCGTAGGTATCGAGCACCGCGCCCGCCGCCGGCGTCAGCTCGTACAGCTCGGCGTCGGTGAACTGCTTGTTCCCCTCGATCTCGACCGAGACGATCGCCGGCTTTTCCTGAACGTTGAAGACGACGACGGCCTGGCCCTCTTCGACGCTGGTGGTCGCGAACGCCGCCAGGAACTTGCGCGAGCGCAGCAGCTCGCGCACGTCGTCCTCGACCTGGGCGCGCGTGAACGGCTGATCCTCGCGCGTCTTGATCATGCGGCGGAGGTAGGCTTCGCTGACGGCCTTCAGGCCGGTGATCTCGACACGCCGGACGACCATGCCGTCCGTGGGCTGCTGGGCCTGGGCGAAGGTGGGGGCGCCGCCGGCCGCCAACAGCAACCCGACCGCCGCCACCAGGACACACTGCCGCCAGCCTGTCAGACGTCTGCTCCGCACATAGCACCCTATTGCAGGGAGATGGAGGCACCCGGACCGCGACCGGGACCGCGCCAGATTTGCGCGTTACTATACTGGGCGCGGCGCCGGTTTCAATGGGTCGCTAAGACACTGGGCCGGCGAGGCGCGCTGCGGATGCAGGCAGCACGGCTACGCGAACCTGCCTCCGCGGTTGGAGTATGGACACTTTGTCACCGCCCGAGGGGACCGTAGGTGAGGGCGCAGCAGCGGAGCCGGCGCTCCACTGCCCACAGTGCGGCCACGACCTGACTGGACTGGCGTACGACCGCTGCCCCGAATGCGGACTCGAGGGTGCCGCCACTCGCGCCCTTCGCGACGGTCCCCGACCGCGCTACCAAAAGTACAAGCGTGTGTGCTTGGGCCTGATCGCCGGTGTGTGCCTTGCCGAGGCAATCTTGGATGGTCTCGCCTTGGCGGACCGTCCAGCGCGGACACTATGCGGCATGGCGATCAGCGTGATCGCGCTCGTATGGTGCCATTACGATGCCGGCCTCCGCATGCGTCATGTCGGGCGTAAAACGGCGCTGGCGGTGGTGCTCCTGCTCCCGATCGGGCTTTCCGTCTATCTGCTGTCGCAGCGCCGCTGGCGGAGTTTCTTCAAGATGCTTGCGTTCGCGGTCGGCCTCGCGCTCTTGCGCGGCCTGCTCGCGGAAGTTACGTTTTTCCTCCACAATGGCCACTGGCGCACGTGAAGGGGGCATCGAGCAGATGCGACCCGTAATCGGCATCACCAGCGACTTCGACGTGGACACGCGGCCCGGGGAGCCGCGGGAGCAATCCGCCCTCCAGGCAGCTTACAGCGACGCGATCTTCGCCGCCGGCGGCCTGCCGCTCCCGCTGCCCGTCCCGGCGGAACACGACGAGGCGTTGCGGGCCGAGTTGTTGGCCCGCGTCGACGGCCTGCTGTTCACCGGTGGACGCGACCTGCATCCGCGGAACTACGGCGAGCCGCTCCATCCGAAGACGCGTCCGCTGCACGAGCGGCGCGACGCGTTCGACCTGGCCCTGTTCCGGCAGGCGGACGCGGCCCGGACGCCGATCCTTGCGATCTGCCTCGGATACCAAGTGGCGTGTGTGGCGCGCGGGGGGAGGCTGATCCAGCACGTGGACGACCTGGGCCTCCGGCCGTCGGTGGTCCACGGCCTGCCCAAAGGCCGAAGTGCGTTCCACACCGTGCGGATCACACCCGGCTCGCGTCTGGCGACCATCGTGGGCGGCACAGAAATCCGCGTGAACAGCCGGCATCATCAGGCCGCCCAGTTTGAGCATGTGGGGCTCGGCCTGCGCTCGGTGGCGACGGCGCCCGATGGGCTGCTGGAAGCCTCCGAGGATATGGACGGCCGCTTTCTGCTCGGCGTGCAGTGGCACCCGGAAGACCTGACCGATCGGCCGGAGCACTTGGCGCTCTTTCAAGCGCTGGTCACAGCGGCCGCCCGGCCGCGCACGTAGAAGCCGCCTCCGCCCGCGACCTAACACCGGCGGGCACCTCACCCCGTGCCCGCCGCAGGCCGACCGGGGTGGGGCACCAGCACCACCGGCCGTTTATGAGGCCACACCGGAAAAACTCTGCCGGCCGACATGAATCTTTCGGGGCCTCGCCACCCCGCAGGCGTGCCACGCACATTTTCTGAGACCGTTGAAGACGCTCGCACGCTACCGCTCCGTCTGCGACATAACATCGGGCGACGATGCGCCAACGCCGATTTCGCCGATGGCGCCGGGAGAAGGAGTGAAGCATGGGTCGATGGCAGCGTTGGGCACTCGCTGCGTGTCTCGCGGCGGGCGTCGCTGGTGCGCGCGCTGATCTGATCGTGGACTACATCAGCGACGCAGGGGGCAATAACACCGATCCGCTCAACGGGCTGGCCGCGCGGGCCACTTTCAACCTCACCGGTACGCAGCTTTCCATTCTGCTGGAGAACACCAGCACCGGCGTTCCGGCGAGCTTCGAGGTCTCCGACTCGCTGCTGGTCTCTCTCGGTATGAACCTGCCGGACGGGATCGCGATCTTCAGCGGCAACGCCACCGTTATTGGCCCCAATTCCCACGGCGTCGGCTCGTGGTCGAACCGCACGGCCAGCGACAGCGTCGGGGAGCAGTGGATCTGGACCAACGATTTCGGCGGCGACCTGATGGAGAGTTATGCCCAGGTCATTAGCACCAGCAGCGGTCAGGGCGGCGGCACGGTGACGCGCTTCGATGGCGGAAACGGGTCCGTCAGCGGCCCCTTCGGCGGCATCGCGACTAACCCCCCGCAGCTCGCCGTGCCCGGGAACCAGCCCGCGGTCAGCAATTCGATCCTGTTTACGTTGTCCCTCACTGGCAGCCTCAGCGACGCCGAGTTGGCCGCCGCGGCCAACACGGGCATGGTCGAGTTCGGCTCGGACATGCGCTACCTCACGACCACACCGGAGCCGACGAGTGTGCTCGCTGTACTGGTAGGAATGGCCACGCTTCGCCGGCGCGGTGCGCACAACTCGGTGCGGCGCTTTTATGAGCCGGACCGCGGGAATGCCTGGGCCAAGGCCGTTTTTCCGGTGGCCCTGGGCCGCGCGGCGACGCGCTGAGCGGCTATTCCCGGACGGGCCGCCGCCACGGTAGACGCGCGTGCGCGGCGGCATAGGATTAGGTGAAGGATCGAACCAACGCAACGTGCTCCTTGCGGTTTACGTGCTCCTTTCGCGAATGCGGAACAGGCCGGTCACCCCAAAGTGGCCGGCCTGCTTCGCTTTCCTGCCGCGACATCCCGCACGCCTTGCTTGCCAAGCCCCAAGCGACGGACCAATATGGGGCGGCACCTTTCCGACAGGAGGACATGATGATCGCGGAAGATCGACGGGCGTTTATGGCACGCTTGGGAACCGGCGCCATCGTCGGCGGAGCCGTGGTCGCCCTGGGCCAGGCCCAGGAGCGGACCCCCGAGTTCAAGAAGGAGATTGTCCCGGGCAGCACGTCGCCCGCGTACTCCCGCGCCGTGCGCTGCGGGGGCTGGGTCTACGTGTCCGGCGTGCTGGGGCAGGTGCCGGGCAGCCGCGACCTGGCGTCGCCCGAGTTTGAGGGGCAGGCCCACCAGGCGCTGGAGAACCTCAAGGCGGCGGTTGAGGCCGGCGGCTCGAAGCTGGAGCGCGTCGTGAAGTGCACGGCGTTCCTGACCGAGGCGTCCGACTTCGCGGCGTTCAACGAGATCTACACGAAGTACTTTCCGTCCGATCCGCCGGCCCGCTCGACCGTCATCGTCAAGGCCCTGGTCGCGGCGGGCGCGAAGATCGAGATCGACTGCATCGCAGCGGCGTAGACCGATCGCGCGGCGGCCGGATGCCCAGCGCGTCATGCACGCGCCGTGGCACGGTCAAATGCCCGGCTCTGGACCCTGCCGCACCGGTCGGCTACGGTGCTCCTCTTGTGAAACGCAGCCATGCACCGAAGAGGAGCCCACCATGAATCGCGTCACGCGCCTGCCCGTTGTGTTGAGCCTCACGGCGTACCTGGCGATCGCGGCCGCCGCGCTCGCGCAGGACAAGACCATCCCGCCCGTACCCGAGACGCCGAAGAAACCCGTCGTCGATGAGTATCACGGCGTCAAGGTCACGGATGACTACCGGTGGCTCGAAGACTGGAGCGATGCCGCGGTCAAAGCCTGGAGCGACGCACAGAACGCCCGCGCGCGGGCCATCCTGGACCAACTGCCCGCGGTGAGCGAGATCCGTGCCCGGCTCACCGAGCTGGAGATGGCCGCGTCGGTCGACTACTTCGCGCTCACCCGCCACGGCGAGACGCTCTTCGCCCTTAAGTACCAGCCGCCGAAGCAGCAGCCGCTCTTGGTCGTGCTGAAGTCCGCCGACGACACGACGGGGGAGCGGACGCTCCTTGACCCCGGCGAGCTGGACAAGAGCGGGGGTACGACGATCGACTGGTTCGTCCCGTCCCTCGACGGCCAGCTCGTCGCGGTCTCGCTGTCCTCGGGCGGCACGGAGTCGGGCACGGTCCACGTGTACGACGTGGTGACGGGCAAAGAGACCGGCGACGTCATCCCGCGGGCCCACGGGGGCACCGCCGGCGGGAGCCTCGCGTGGACCGGCGACGCCAGCGGCTTCTACTACACCCGCTACCCGCGCGGCAGCGAGCGGCCCGAAGCCGACATGGATTTCTATCAACAATGCTATTACCACAAGCTCACACGGCCGACCGAAGAGGACACCTACGAGCTGGGCAAGGATCTCCCGCGCATCGCCGAGATCGCCCTGTCGACGAACCGCGACGGAAAGTTCGTGCTGGCGGGCGTTCAAAACGGGGACGGCGGCGAGTATATGCACTTCGTTCGCTCAGCGTCGGTTGGGCCCGGCGCGTGGACACAGGTAAGCAAGTTTGAGGACGAGGTCGGCGGCGCCGAGTTGGGCGAAGATGGAAACCTGTACCTCCTTTCGCGCTCCGGCGCACCGCGCGGCAAGCTGCTGCGTACGCCGGCCGCCACGCCGTCGCTTCCGAAGGCGGAGCTTCTCATTCCCGAGTCGGAGGCCTCGATCGAGGCGTTCACCGTGACCCAGTCGCGGCTGTACGTCGTCGATCAGCTCGGCGGGCCGTCGCAGCTCCGCGTCTTCGACCTCGCCAGCAAGCCGCAGAAACCCGTTGACCTGCCGCCGATCTCCTCCGTCGGCGGGGTGTGCCCGCTAGAGGGCGACGACATCCTCTATCGGAGCCAGACGTACATCACGCCGCCGGCGTGGTTGCAGTACGCGGCGGCGACCGGGCAGAGCCGCAAGACCGCGCTGTTCCGCACTTCGCCGGCCGACTACAGCGACTGCGAGGTGGTGCGCGAGACCGCCACGTCGAAGGACGGCACGCAGATTTCGATCAACATCATCCGCAGGAAGGGCTGCCAGCTCGACGGTACTCACCCAACCATCGTGTACGGCTACGGCGGCTTCGGCGCCAGCGAGGCTCCCGCGTTCTCGACCCGCCGGCGGATTTTCATGGACCAGGGCGGCGTGTACGCGATGGCGATCATCCGTGGCGGTGGGGAGTTCGGCGAAGAGTGGCACCGCGCCGGCTACCTGACCAAGAAGCAGAACGTCTTCGACGACTTCTGCGCCGCGTGCCAGCACGTGATCGACGCCGGCTACACACGGCGGGACAAGCTGGCGATTCTCGGCGGCTCGAACGGCGGCCTGCTCATGGGCGCGATGCTGACGCAGCATCCGGACCTGTGCGCAGCGGTCGTGTCGAGCGTCGGCATCTATGACATGCTGCGCGTTGAGACCTCAGCCAACGGCCAGTTCAACGTGACGGAATACGGCACGGTGAAGAACCCGGAGCAGTTCCAGGCGCTATATGCGTATTCGCCGTATCACCATGTGAAGGATGGCACGCGGTACCCGGCGATTCTGTTCCTGACCGGCGCGAATGACCCGCGCGTCGATCCGCTGCAGTCGCGGAAGATGACCGCCCGGCTGCAGGCGGCCGACCCGCCGGGAATGGTCTTGTTGCGGACGAGCGCGAACACGGGCCACGTCGGCAGCTCGCTGAAAGAACGCATCGAGCAGGGCGTGGACATGTACGCGTTCATCTTTGCGGAGTTGGGCGTGAAATACAAACCTGCGCCAAACCTCAAGTAGGCGCTGCCCAGATAATCCGTACGGCGATATCGCGTGCGCCAAGGTAAGTATCCCGGCTCAGGTCTTTCCGAGGTTCACCACGCGTACCCCGACGGCGGAGGCCAGCCATGAACTGGGGTAGCCACATCAGATTCGAATCGGTTTGTACGGTCGCCGTGCTCGTCATCGGCTTGGTGACGTGCATAGCAGCGTCGCGCAAGCTTGGGTGGGGTACCCTCGGACTCGCCGGCCTTGTTCTTCTGGCCGCGCACGGGGGGGACATGCTCGGTCCGCGCCTCTGCGTGTGGTGGCTGCTGGAGCGCGGTGGCTATTCGGAAAGCCTCCGTAAGAGCGCGGTGTTTCTAGGGACCTGGACGTACGGCTGGAGGCTCTTGCCCGTTGTGCTGACCGCCGTCTTCGCGTGGGTGCTTTATGTACGGACGGGCAAGGGCATGCGGCCGGTTTGATGATTCTGAGTTGGAGCAACCAGACACGGTATGAGTTCGCTTGCACGCTCGCGGTGCTGGCGATCGGAGGATTGGCGTGCGTTGCGCTGCGGCATCGCCTGCGCGGAGCGACGATTCCGTTGCTCGGCTTCTTCCTGCTGGCTGCCGACGGAAAGCTATTCTGGGCAACAATGACCACGTCGTGCATCCTGGAACGACTGGGATGGTGGCGTACTCTCAATAACAGCACACCGCTGCTGACCATCTGGTACTACGGCGGCCATCTGCTGCCGGTTGCTCTGGCGGCGGTGTTCGGGTGGGCGTTCTGGGCGGAGCTCCGTAAGCTGCCGCCGAGCGAGGGGCAGCACTGTGACTCAAGTACTGCTTCCTGATCTGACCGTCGAACGCTCCGGCATCGCGCACGCTGCCTTCTGCCTTTCGACGCGCTACAATCTTCGCGAGGCTCCGCATCCACGGCGCATGGTGCGGACCGGTGCTTTTCCCAGTGTAGCACGGCCGTCTCAGCCACGAGACGAGCTCGGGCCATCATTCGGAGCGCGGAGATGAGACCGGCAGTTCAGACCGACCGGATCAGCGATGATGCCGTGCAGAGAAAGACCGGCAAGACCTGGCCGGAGTGGTTCAAGATCCTGGACCGGGCGGGTGCGAAGAAGATGAACCACAAGGCGATCGCGGCGTATCTTCGCGAAAAGCACCGCTGTCCGGCGTGGTGGAACCAGATGGTGGCCGTGGGCTACGAACGAGCCCGCGGGCTCCGCGAGGTCCATCAGACGCCGCGCGGCTACCAGATCAGCGTCAGCCGCACGATGTCCGCTTCGGCCGCCGAGCTGTTCGAGGCGTGGCACGACGAAGAAGCACGCCGGCATTGGCTGCCGCAAAAGCGGCTGACCATCCGGAAGGCAACGCCGCATAAGTCGCTGCGGATCACCTGGCGCCCCGGCGAGACCAGCGTCGAAGTGAACCTCTACCGGAGGGGAGCGCGTAAGACGCAGGTCACGGTTCAGCATAATAAGCTGCCGGAAAGCACTGCGGTGGTTCGCATGAAGAGTTACTGGGCAAAAGCGCTCAGGCGGCTAGAAGACGTGCTGGTGCCGTTGGCGGCCAAACCATAGCGGTTTGACGGCAAGTCCTTGCCGGCTGGTCCGGCCGTACCAGCCATGGGGAAAAACTATTCCTGCGTGAGGCGAGCTCTCCTCACTGCCGACCCGCCGCGGCGGACACTGGCGCGCCCTTGGCCCCTGAACCCCATGGACTGTGGAGCCCTTGTGGTTGCGGCAATGCCGCGCTATGCAATGACGGCGCTCCGGTATAATCGGTGCGACCACCACCGGAGAGGTGCGCGAGTGGCTGATGCGGCCGGTCTTGAAAACCGGTGTGGGTAATACCACCGTGGGTTCGAATCCCACCCTCTCCGTTCGCAAGACGCCACCGCGCGCGCCTAAAGCCTGTCGGCGACCCACCTTCGCCCGGCATCAAGCGCCTCGCTGAGCTTCTCCAGCTGCTTGCCGCCGGCCTGAGCCATGGTGGGTGGGCCGCCGCCGCCACCGCCGATGATGGGGGCGATCGCCTTGACCAAGTCGCCGGCCTTGAGGCCGCGCTTGATCAGGTCGGGCGTCATCGCGGCGAGGAGGAAGGCTTTGGCGCCCGTCTTCTTTCCGTCCCCCACCCCTGGAAAGGGTGGGGCACCCGCTCCCTCACGGTCGCGGTTCGGATCGGACGGCGTGGCGCCGGCGGCCGCAGCATCACGGCCGGGACGGAGCCCGGCCGCTACCTCCTCGGATTCGGGGGCGACGCGCACGCCGAAGAGCACCGCCGCCGAGCCGCATTTCTGCTTGATCTGGTCCGCGCCCATCTTGAGCTGCTCGATCGGCACGTCCGGCATTTCGCCGACCACGACGGTTGTGTCGCCGATCTTCTCCGCGTGCTCCAGCAACGCGGCGACCGCGCGTTTGACCACCTCGGCGGCGTCGGCGGCTTCCGACTTCTGCTGCTGCTTCACGATCGCCTGCAAGTCCGCCATCAGCTCGTGGAGCCGGTGGCGATGGCGCACCGGGATCGCGGCGGACGGGAGATTGATCTGCAATTCGACCAACCCGGCCGGGACGCCGTCGGCTAGTCCGCGCTTCAACTCCTCCGCGCGCCGGATGAGCCCCTTACCGGTCTCGTCTGCCACACGGGCCACTTCGCCGGTGACAGCGACGATCCGGCGAACGCCCTTGGCGACCGCTTCCTCGGTGATGATCGCGAAATGCTCGATCTGGCCCGTCGAGTTGAGGTGCGTACCACCACAGAACTCGATCGAGTACTTACGCCACTCCGGGTTGTCGGGGTTCTTGACGAGATTCTCGACCGGCACGCCGACGGACATGACGCGGACCTCGTCCGGGTAGCGCTCGCCGAACACGGCCCGCAGGCCGTTGATCTTGAGCGCGTCCTGCTGCGGCACGACCTTATAGTGCACCGGCAGATTCGCCCGCACTCGCTCGTTGACGAGTTGCTCGACGCGCTCGATCTCCGCCGGCGTCAGCGGCTTGGGGTGTGAGAAGTCGAATCGCGTCTTCTCGGGATCGACGAGCGAGCCCTTCTGCTGTACGTGATCGCCAAGCACCTCGCGCAGCGCCCAGTTCATGACGTGCGTGGCGGTGTGGTTCTTCATGGTCTGAAGGCGTTTCGGGGAGACCTTCAGCGTACATTCCTGGCCCGGCCAGATCTCGCCTTCGACGACACGCCCACTGTGCACCACGACCTCGAAGGGTGTCATGCCAGGAGGGGCAGCCATGTGCCTGCTCACGCGTTCGATCTGGGCTCTCCCTGTGTGCGTAATCAACTCGCCCGTGTCGCCCACTTGTCCACCCGCTTCGACGTAGAAGCACGTTTCGCGCGCGGTGAACGTGATTGGCTGACCGGCCTTGGCAGAATCAGCGCCGAAAAGTGCTCCGGGGCTTGAGAGCGATGTAATGCGCGTCTTACACTCGATGGACTGTAGGTATTTGGCCCGATCATCGGTGCGCTCTGGGGCGCGGAGTGCTGCCTTTCGCTCTTCTTCCAGTGCTTCGTCGGGCAGCACCTCAGCGGCGCCGCGCGCTCGCTCGCGGGCTTCCTCCATCAGTCGCTCGTACTCGCCGACGTCGACCCGCAGCCCCCGCTCGCGCGCCATGACCTCGGTCAGGTCGATCGGAAAGCCGTACGTGTCGTGCAGCTTGAAGGCGTCTTCGCCCTGGATTTCGCCGTGATGCCGTTTGATCGCGAAGTCGGCGGCTTCTTCGAACAACGCGATGCCGCGTTCGAGCGTTCGCTCAAAGGACTCTTCCTCTTCGCGCAGGATGTCTTGTACGTGCTGCGGGTTTTGTCGCAGCTCCGGGAAGGCTTCACCCATCACCGGCACGACCCTTGACACGAGCTTGTGCAGGAACGGCTCGTGCAAGTTCAGGTATTGCCAGCCGAAGCGCACCGCGCGACGGAGAATGCGCCGGAGTACATACCCGCGGCCGTCCTTGTCCGGCACGGCACCGTCGGTGATCGCGAACGTCAGGCAGCGGATGTGATCGGCGATGACGCGGCAGGCTTCGTCACGCATGTCGCCGGGGATGAAACGGGCGTAACGATTGGCGGGCAAGATGCCCACCCCACCCGGCGGGACGCCCACCCCACCCGGGGCGCTCGCTAGCGCTTCGCGTTCTGAGCCACGGCCGACACGGGGGTCGGCCGCTACACGTCGGCCACGGGGGGCCGACGCTACTTCGGCCGGCGAGCCGCCGGCCGCTACATCACCGGATCCGTACGTGTGCCCGCTGAGCTTCTCAATCTCTTGGAGAATCGGCACGAAGACGTCCGTCGCATAGTTGTTGTTGTGGCCCTGGATGACCGCCGCCACGCGTTCCAGGCCCATCCCCGTGTCGACGTGCTTGGCCGGTAGGGGGGTCAGCTTGCCATCCGCGGCCCGGTTGAACTGGATGAAGACGAGGTTCCAAATCTCGATCACCCGCGCGTCGCCGGCGTTGACGAGCTTGGCCCCGCTCTTGTCCGCCGTCAGGTCGATGTGAATCTCGCTGCACGGCCCGCACGGTCCCGTGTCGCCCATCTCCCAGAAGTTGTCTTTCTTCGAGCCGGCGTGGACCCGCTCCGCCGGCAGAATCCGCCGCCACAGGTCACGCGTCTCCTCGTCGGCCTCGAGCCCCTCCGCCGTGTCGCCGCCGAAGTAGGTCGCATGCAGCCGCGTCGGGTCGATCCCCCAGACGTCGACGAGCAGCTCCCACGCCCACGCGATCGCCTCTTTCTTGAAGTAGTCGCCGAACGACCAGTTGCCAAGCATCTCGAAGAACGTGTGGTGGTACGTGTCGTGTCCCACGTCGTCGAGGTCGTTGTGCTTGCCGCCGGCCCGGATGCACTTCTGCGTATTCGCCACGCGGCGGTGTTTTGGCGTCTCCAGGCCGAGGAAGTAGGGCTTGAACTGGTTCATGCCGGCGTTGGTGAATAGCAGCGTCGGGTCGTCGTGCGGGACGACCGGCGAGCTGGGCACGAACGCGTGCCCGTACTTCTGGCAAATGAAGTCGATGAACTCCTGGCGAATCTGGGCGGCGGTTCGCGTCACCGTGGGTTTCCTGTTGGCAGCGTCACAACAACTTCATCCGCGGCATTCTACGCGGCCGGCGCGGGAAATGCAGGCGCCGGGCACGAGCGGTACGGGTCAGCGCAATGTCAGTCCCCCACCTCGATCCGCCTGCGGCGGATACGGGATGGGGCACCCACGCAGTGTCAGTCACCCACGCGGGCGGTGGTCCGCGCGCGGCGCGGGCGTTATCCTTTGCGGCGGCGCCGGACTGATCCTGAGAGGCGGTTGTGGACATTAAGGAACACATGTACGGGGATGACCCGGCCAAGGGCCCGCCGGACGTGCGAACCACCCTGGAGGCCGTGGAGTACTTCTTCCTCGGCAACGGCCACATTCAGGCCGCCGTGCAAGTATGCAACTCCGGTCAGGGGACGCCGGTCGGCCTGCTAATCATGCCCCCCGACCGCCTGGGCCCGAAGCGTGCGGCGTTGACGCTTGACCCGGACAAGGGGCTGGAGCCGACGATCGTCGGGCTGCGCATCGGAGATCGCTACTACTTCCCGCCCGCGGGGCAGATTGAAGCCAGGTGGACCGACACCGCGGGGATTCCGACCGTGTGCGTCTCCTGGCGGGCCGCGGGCGTCGTGGTCGAGGAGCGCTTCTGGTGCCCGGATCGCACAACGCCGCGCGCGGTGCGCGAAGTACGGGTGCGGGACACGACGGGGACGCATCGGGGGCTGGTCGTGTGCACCGGGTCTGATGCGCAGCGGCTGGAGCGCCCGCTCGTACTGACGGCGGGCGCGGCACAGGCGGCGATCCTGGAATACCGGGTGGGCCAGCGCGGACCACAGGCCGTCGTGGAGACCGCGTGGCGCGAAAACGCGGATGCCGCTGCCCCGGCGGTACGGCACTGGGGTGAGCTGACCGCATTCCGCTCCTCGTCGGACGTGCTCAACCACCTCTTCGGCGCAGCCCGCAACCAGCTCCCCGCGGTCGTCAGTGCGTCCGGGGTCGTGGACGGCGGCATCTGGCAGTACAACCTCGAATGGCTGCGTGACCAGGCGGCGGTAGCCAGCGCGCTGGTGATGCTCGGTGATTTCGCGCTCGCCCGGACCATGCTCAGCCGCCTGCTGCGCGACTTCGTCACCGCGGAGGGCGACACCGTCGATTCCAGCCGGCACCGCGCGCCGCAGGACGTCGAGCTCGACCAGAACGGCGAGTTGCTGCTGGCCCTGAAGACTTACGTGGACTGGACGGGCGATGTCGGCCTGGTGCGCGAGCATTGGCCGCGGGTCGCCGCCACCGCCGAGTTTCCGCTGCGCGACGTGTTCCGCCACCCGCCGTCCGGTCTGCTGCACAACCGGCGTGAGTACTGGGAGCGTCACGCCGTCTACGGCATCGAGGACGGTCTGGAGCTGGCCCACCAGCTCTTCGAGTCACTGGGGCTGGCGGCGGCGGCGGAACTGGGCCGGCTGGTCGGGCAAACGGAACACGTGGCCCGTTGGGAAGCGGAGAGCGAGCGCTTCAAGCAGGCGCTGCTGCACGATCCGCAGTTTGCGCTCGTTGACGCGGGCCATTTTATCAAGCGGCGCGGCGTCGACGGAACGGTGCAGCACAAGATTGCCGTTCCCCCGGGCGTGAACCTGCCGCGCGGGGTACCGCTAACGGACGCCCGGCCGCACTACCTGAACCCCGATACGTCGTCGGTGCTGCCGATCGCGCTCGAGTTCATTGACCCCCAGAGCGACTTGGCGTGCCGCACGCTCCGCGAAGTCGAGCAACTGTGGAATCAGCGGTGGGACGGCGGCGGGTACGGGCGCTACCACGTCAGCTCCGAGCCCGATTCGCCCGGACCGTGGCCCTTCCCGTCGCTGTTTGTCGCCCGCGCCTATTGGGAAGCCGGCGACGATGAGCACATGTGGCGCGTGCTGAACTGGCTGGCCGTGGCGCCGGGCGGCAAGGCGGGGGCGTGGTTTGAGTTCTACGGGCCGCGTCCGGTGCCCCCCTGCCCGCAAGTCGGCATCATGCCCTGGACGTGGGCGGAGCTGGTCACGCTGCTGGTGCACCATATTCTCGGCGTGCGGCCGAGCCGGAACCATTTCTGGCTGCGACCCCGATTGCCCGCCGGCGTCGACCGGATGGAGGCGACGTTCCGCGTGCGGGAATATCGCCTGCACCTGCGGCTGCGAAGGGCCGATACCGGACAGGCGGCAGTTTTCCGCGTCGGCGGACAGGTCCAACCCGCCACCGCGGGCGGTCTGCGCCTGCCCTGGCCCGCAGACCACGACATCGAAATCGACGGAGTGCTGATCGGATGAGCAAGCCTGTAACAGTCACGCTGCTCGGATTGGGCGGTTATGGCGAAGTCTACCTGGCCGCCCTGTTTGATGAGATGCGAACGGGTCGGTGTCAGCTCGTCGCCACGGCGGACCCCGCGCCCGAGCGCTGCTCGCGGCGCGCCGAGCTGGAGGCGCGCGGCATTCCGATCTACACAGCGCCGGAAATGCTGGACGCCCTGCCGCCGACGGACTTGGTGATCGTGTCTTCTCCGATTCACCGGCACTGCCCCCAGACCGGCTGGGCGCTGGCGCGCGGCAGTCACGTCTTGTGCGAGAAGCCGGCTGCGGCGACCGTTCAGGAAGTCGACGAGATGATCGCCGCGCGGGACCGGGCCGGCCGCCAGGTGGCGATCGGGTACCAGTGGTCTTTTCTGCCGACGATCCAGAGGCTGAAGCGGGACATCCAGGCGGGCCGGTTCGGGGTACCGCGGCGCCTAAAGAGCCTGTGCCTGTGGCCGCGGGACGCGGCATACTACGGGCGCAATGACTGGGCCGGGCGCATCCGGGACGCCGAGGGCCGCTGGATTCTGGACAGCCCCGCGAACAACGCGATGGCCCACGACCTCCACAATATGCTGTACCTGCTGGGCGATCGGCAGGACCGCAGTGCGCAGCCCGCGCGGGTGACGGCCGAGACCTACCGCGCCAATGCGATCGAGAACTTTGACACGATGGCGGTGCGCGTGCATACGGCGGACAGTGTCGAGGTCCTGTTTTTCGGCTCGCACGCCATCGCCGAAGAGATGGGCCCGATCTTCTGCTTCGAGTTCACGCAGGGTGTTGTGGAGTACGCGGGCGGGACGACGCCGATCGTGGCCCGCCTCCACGACGGCACGCGGCAGGAATACGTGTCGCCCTTGAGCGAGCCTCACATGACGAAGCTGGCCACTTGTCTCGCAGCGGCGGCGGGCGGCCCCGCGATTCCCTGCGGGCTGGAGGCCGCGCGGTCGCATACGCTCTGCGTGAACGGCGTTTACGAATCCACGCCGCCGGCCGCGGAGTTTCCCGCCGAGTTGATCGGGCAGACCGGTACTGGCCCGCGGCGGGTGGTCCACGTGCGCGGCTTGGCGGAGGTCCTGCACGAATGCTACGACCGGGCGGCGCTGCCAAGCGAGCTCGCGGTGCCCTGGGCGCGGGCCGGGCGAGAGGTGGACCTCAGCGATTACCACTGGTTCCCGGGCGGCCAGTAGCCCGATCCCGCACGCAAGCTACCGACCATCACTTGATCGCGACCGTGTCCTCCCAATAGCGCCACTTCGGCGGGCCGTAGCCAGTCGACAGATCGTCGGGCTGGCTCGGGAAAGTATTGGCAGGCGCCTCAAAGACGGCGCGGTCCTGGAAACGGACCTTCACCATGTGCGTCGCAACGTAGCTCAACTGCTGGCCGGCGAGCTTGGCGTATAGGAAGCTGGCGTCCGTTTCCAGCGGCCCGTAGCGCACCTTGCCGGACTCGTAGGTGTAGCGCGGGCGCACATTCTCAGTGAGGATTTCCTTGTTCAGGTCGGTCTTGACGCACACATACTGCGTCTGGCCGCCTAGGTCCAGTTGCACACCGACGCCGTCGCGCGAACTGGCGACCTCCAGCGGCCGGATTGACTGGACGAGCGGGGCGACGTCCGCGCCGCGCTCGTGCGGCACGAGCACCGTGACGAACGTCTCGACGTGGCCGGGGTTGTAATGGCTCGCCAGCGCCTGGTAGACCGCCGTTTCCTCCTGATTATGCCGGCGGATCGGGAAAGTGCCGCTTTCACGCGTGCCGCCCTGCAGGAAATCCACCAACAGGGCCCGGCGGCCGGGCGGCGTGTAGTTGCCGATGGCGTCCACAGCGGTCACGTAGTACCCAGGTCCCCGGCTGAGCACGGTCGTGCCGTGCCACAACGTGGCGAACGTGTAGTAGTCCTCCTCGAGCAGCTTGACGACGTCCACGACCACGAAGACCTCGGGCTGCTTGAGATACACGATCACGCGGTCGGCCAGGTAGCCCGCGCGGGCGTCGCGGAGACGCGTGCGACTGACGTCGACGTCGGCCGCCGTGAAAAAGTCGATCTTCTCCGTCGTCACCGGCCGATAGGCGCCCGAGTAGCGCAGGAACTCCCACAGCGGCTGCTCGCGCTCGCGCTTCGCGCGGCGGACCACCAGCCGGTTGTGGAAGTAGTCCGCGCGAAAAGCGCCGTATGGCCCCGACGGGATGCGCTCGCGGTAGCCGGCGTCGTGCAAGAGCACCGACCCCTGGCTCATCAGGAGGCAAATCGAGTTCTCGTCCGAGTGACCGTGGTGCGCTTTCTCCTCCTCGACCGGGATCGTGTGCCGGAGGTAGTCCCGCGCCATCCGACAGAAGTCCCCCTCGTCGCGGTAGTTCAACAGCAGGAACGTCGCGCGGTCGTCCCAGCCACTACGAAAAGCGACCTTCTTGCCGATCACCTCGTCGAGGACTTCCTCGCTCCGCGCCGGCGGCTCCTGCGGGACAGTCGATTCATCGATCCAACGATAGGCGTCGGCGAACGCGAGGCCGGCACGCACCGAGACCGGACCTTTCTGCAACGCCGTCATCGCCGTCATCACCCGATTGGCGGCCCAGCGATACTCGCCGCGGCGATACTCGCGGCCGGCGCGCTCGAAGCAGGCCAGGTAGTCGGCCCAGTTCTCGTTCCAGCGGGCATCCCCGAAGTCGACCACCATCCCGGCGGGCGAAAGCAGGTGCACGAAGTAGTCGCAGTAATAACGGATCGGATGGGCGTCAAACAGCGAGCGGTCGGGCACCAAGTCGGCGTAGCTAATCAGCGAGATCAGCCAGATGGGGTGATAGATTTCGGCGTCTTCCTCGGTCCAATGCCCCCAGCTATCCGCGGCGAGGACTTGCGCCAGCTTGCGCCACAGGGGTGCGTGCGGATGATTCGGCAGCGCCTGGGCGGCCAGCAGCAGCCCCTCCGCGCGGAGCATGGCCCGGTTCATCGGTCCCCACTCGGGGAAAGAACGGACGAAGTCAGCGCTCTCCGCCACGCTGCGCTCGATCTGTTCGCGCTGCTCCGCGGTAAGAGAGGGGCTGTCCTTGATGTACCGGTAGGCGGAGCAGAGGGCTGGCAAGGCGAAGAAGTTGGCCAGCGTCGGCAGGCCGTCGCGGTACTCGGGCCGTGCCTGGCGGAGCTCCTCCGGATACGCCGCCTTGAACTCGTGTTGCGCCGCCAGCCAGCGGGCCGCCTCGCGCGCGTAGTCCTCCTCCCCGGTCAGCTCGTACAGCGAGCCCGCGAGCGCGGAGAGCCAAATGGGCGTCTCGGGCGGCAGGTAGCCCGCCTCGACGGTCGGTTTGTAGCTTTCGCGCCACGCCTGGACCGCGGCCGGGCAGGAGTCCCGCGCAGCCCGGTACGCCTCCTTGGCCAGCGCCAGGTAGGTCTCCCGCGCTGAGTCGGCGGCGGCGCGAAGCGGCGTCGCCAGAATTATCCCCAACACGCCCGCGATCAAGAGCCAGCGACGGTGCATGACAGTCCTCTTCATAACTAGGTTCTCGTGAGCTCCGCCAGCGCTGAAACGAGCCGGTCCAGTTGGGCAGTATCATTGAAAACGTGCGTGCACACGCGGACGGCCGACAGGCCGTGCTCGGAGACCGGCCGCACGCGGATGCGGTAGTCGTTCTTCAACCGCTCGGCCCACTGGCCCGGCGGCAGGTCCGGGTGCGTGATGCGGAACGTGACGATCGACGCGGAGAGCTCGGGCTCCGCGCGGCTCAGAATCTCCACCGCGGGCAGCCGCTGCAAAGCGGAGCGCAAGTACGCCGCCAACTGGCGCCCGTGCTGCGTGATGCGCGGCATTCCGAGACCGGCGATGAAATCCACGGCCGCCCCCAGGGCCTTGACGAGAGCGGTGTTCTGCGTGCCGTATTCGACCGCCCGCGCCGCCGGCAGGCGCTCGAGCAGGCCCTGGTCCAGGTCGTACTTCCGGTCGGAATAGGCCCCGACCTGCACCGCCCGCCAGCGTTCGAGCAGCTCTTTTCTGACATAGACGAGGCCCGTGCCCTTGGGTCCCAGGAGCCACTTGTGTCCTGACGTGGCGTAGAAGTCGCAGCCGAGCTCGTGCAAGTCGACCGGAATCTGGCCCACGGCCTGCGCTCCGTCGACCACTGAGTAGATCCCACGCTCCCGGCACAGCGTCACGATCTCCTTGATGGGCAACACCAGTCCGAGCGTGCAGGTCACGTGGCTGACGGACACAACGCGCGTGCGCGGCGTCAAGCCCGCCCTAAGGTTCCGGAGGGTGTCCTCCCCGCCCTGCCCGGGCTCGAAGGTCTTCACCACGACGCCCGTGTCCTGGGCCAGCGCCAACCAGGGGATCGCCCCGCCGGGGTGCTCGTGAGTCGTGAGCACGACCTCATCGCCCGCGTGCAGCGGCAGCCCGCGCGCGATGATGTTGATCCCCTCGGTCGTATTACGCGTGAAGGCCAACTCGTCGTCATCGCAGTGCAGAAAGCGGCAGACTGCGTGGCGGACGTCCTCGACCTGCTCGTGTCCCGTCTCCGACACTTCCTCGAGCGCCCGGGTCTCGCAGGCCAGCGTGTCGAGCACAACGCGCGGAGACGGGCCGAGGCCGCCCGTGTTCAGGTACGCCAGGCCGGGCTGGAGTATAAACTGCTCTTGAAGCCGGCGCCAGGTATCCTCGCCTGCATCGCTCTGTGCCGCGGACGCGGAGACCCGCCGTAGTGTCACGGTCTCCTCACCTGGCCTTCTGACTCCCTGAACCGGCATGACCGCGGCAGCCAGACCCGCGCCGCACTGAACCAGGAACTGACGCCGGTCGCATTCAGGTCCACCGTCTTTCATCGATGCGCTCCGTCAAAACGTGGCCAGCGGGCCGCCCGCCCGATCAGGCTCCCATTCTCGTCAACAGCCACAAGAGCACCAGCAAGACTCCGACCAAAACCCAGCATCCGCCGAAGCCCACGAGGTCCACGCGGGCCGGCTTCAACACTTCCCAATTCGAGCCGCGCAGCAGTTTCTGCGGCTCGAAGATCGCCGGCTGCGCCGCCGCACGCTCGATCGCCTGCTGTTCTTGCTCGGCGGTCGGCTGGACGGGTGTGTGGAGCTTGCCGTAGAAGCGGTCGAGATTCGCCCGGCGGACCGGGCGGGTAACCGCACTGATAAGGAACAGCAGCAGGAACGGGAACAGCGCATCGAACGCGAAGCGCGTGGCCACAAGTTGGGCGCGGGTGCAGCGCGAAAAGTCCACGCCAAACCAACTCAGGACCCATACTTCGGCGGCGAAGCGCCCCTGGCCGACCCTTGGCGAATGGGGGTCTGCCGGGTCCAGCCGAACGACGTTGTCGAAGAAGACCCCGGCCGGCGTGATGAAGTGGGGCTTGCGGAGGACCTCGCCGACGCGCGCGGCGCGGCCCGCGGCGACATCGTCGTCGAGCGCGCCGGTGGTGATGACGACTTCCTGTGGCCGGGTTTCCAGCAGGAGCCGCGGATGACGGCGCACCCACTCGATGGTCGGGAAGAGGTTCGGCACAATCGCGTAGAGCGTAAAGCAGATGAAGACCTGGATGATGACGGCCCACTTGGTCAGGCGGCGCCATAAGAAGCCAAGCCAGATCGGCGCACCGAAGACGGCCGGCAGCGCGATGAAGTACTTGAACAGATGCAGCAGGTTGTCCGACACCAGGGCGGTCGCGATCCCACCGCCCAGAATCAACACGATCGCGATCCGCCCGATCTGGATGTAATGCCGCTCCGTGCGGCCCGGCAGGACCGGCTCGTAGAGGTTCCGCACGAACAGGGCCGAGCCGGTCACCGCCGCCGCGGCCAGCGCCGACATGTTCGCCGACCATACTCCAGCGAGCATGAGGCCGATGGCGCCGGGGAAAAGCAACTGCCGCGTCATGTGTCCCCAGATCAGGTCCGGGTCGTCGAGCGCGCCGCCGAACAGCGCGATGGCCAGGAGGCCAGTCAAGGCCCAGAACAACATGATAAAGCGCTTCAGGTACATCCCGCCGAGCATGCCGAAGCGCGCGGTCATCTCATCCTTGGCCGAGCCCGCGGTGGCCATCATCGGTGCGGACGCCACGATGGACACGAGGTTGGCCCCGACCATGGCCAGGATGGTGTACCACGCGTACTCACTGGTTGCCGCCGACCCGGCCAGCTCGAACATGTAGTCCGGCACGCGGGCGTGCAGCCCTGCAAAGCCGCCGACCTGTTGCAGACCCGCCGGAATCAACAGGCACGAGAACACGACGATCAGCAGTCCCTGGATGGCGTCCGTGACGGCCGCCGCCGTGAAGCCGCCGAGCACCGTGTACGCCGCCACGATGGCCGCGTAAGTAATGTAGAACACGGCGGGGTTAGTGTAGGACACGAACGAGCGCAG
The DNA here is from genome assembly GCA_964638325.1 of uncultured Planctomycetales bacterium. Lineage (GTDB taxonomy): Bacteria > Planctomycetota > Phycisphaerae > UBA1845 > Fen-1342 > JALHJL01. Next base: position 91,120 of record CAZWYT010000005.1, on the reverse strand, counting down.
CTCGCCGCGCTTGAAGCGCTCGTGCAGCTCGTCGTAACGGGACTCGTCGGCAGCGCTGAGTCCTGCGTCCCGCCGTGCCTCCAGCGCCCGGTATTCGCGGAAATGCGCGACACGCGTGCGCTCCTCTGTGCTGTAGTGTTCCTCCGGCTTCGGCGTCAGCGCCATCATGGTCTTTCCGGCGACCATGTAGGCGGCTCCGCCGCCGATGACATTCATGGTCAGCGTGAACGCCGCAAAGGCTCCCCCTAAGAAGCGGCTGTCGAAGCGCTCGGTAAACAGCTCCCCCATCGTCATGAGGCGCGAGCGGCGGAACAGCATGGTGGTAAACCAGTAAAAGGGCGTAAGGAACAACACCAGATACTGGATCCACATGCCGCCGATGCCCTGGCGGTAGACCTCGCGCGACACGCCGACGGCCTGATTGGCATCGGTGGAAGTACCGAAGTTCAGAAAGAACTGGTAGAACTTGCCCAGCCGGCGGCCGGCAATGTAGAAATCAGTAGTATTCTTGGTGCGGCGGCTGGCCCACTTCCCGATCCACAGAATCACCACGACGTATGCGCCGATGATCCCCAGATCCACAATATGGAGCCCGAAGAACTCCACAAGTCTACTCCTGCGCTTCCTGCCGGTCTTGCGCGCCTACGGAGTTAAACTGACCCTGGGTGCGCAGTGCGTGATGAATTACCGCTGAACCCGGCCCGTCACATTGCCGCACGCGAGCGACTCCACCTCCTGCACCGTGGAGAGATTGAGGTCGCCAAGGATCGTGTGCTTCCAGCAGGACGCCGCGACCGCGAACTCCAGTGCGTCGGCCGTGCTTTTCCCGGCGAGCTGTCCGTAGATTAGCCCGGCGGCAAAGGCGTCCCCGGCTCCGACCCGGTCGACCACCGGGATGGCGTAACGCCGGCTGACGTGGAACTCCTTTCCGTCGTACAGACAAGCCGACCAGGCGTTCTCGGACGCGGAACTGCTCTCGCGCAACGTGATCGCGGCCATCCGCAAAACGAAGCGCTCGACGAGCTGCCGGGTCACGTCGCGGTACAACTGCGGATCGAGCCGGCCGGTCTGTGTCAGGTCCGCCACGGGGCCGAAACCGAACACGCTCGCCGCGTCCTCCTCGTTGCCAACCAGGATGTCTACACAGTTCATCAGGGGCGTGAGCGTCTCGCGGGCTTGCGCTCCGGACCACAGCTTGGCGCGGTAATTGAGGTCGAAGCTCACGGTCAGGCCGGCACGCCGGGCCGTGTGCAGCGCCTCCGCAACCACGTCGGCGGCGTTGCCGCTCAACGCCGGCGTAATCCCCGAGCAGTGGAACCAGTCGGCCCCCTGGAAGACCGCGGCCCAGTCGATCTGCCCGGGCTGGATCGCGTTGACCGATGACCCCGCGCGGTCGTAGATGACCTGCGTGGGCCGTTGCGCAGCGCCGTGCTCGAGGTAATACAGACCCAGCCGATCCCCGAGTCGCAGGACGTGACGCGTGTCCACGCCGTGGGCGCGAAGCGCCGTGAGCGCTGCATCGCCCAGCGCGTGTGTCGGCAGTGCGGTGACGAATCGGGCCTCAACGCCCCAGCGCGCCAACGCGACGGCTACATTCGCCTCAGCACCGCCGAACGTGGCGTCGAGCTGGGCGGCCTGACCCAAACGCAAGCCGTGCGGCGGCGACAAGCGCAGCAGCAACTCGCCGAACGTCACGACCGTCAGCGGCTTCGTCACCGAAGCGGCTGGAGGTGCCGGGCGCGGCTCGGCCGCGGGTGGTAGTGCTCCGCGAACCACAGACACCCACTGGCGGACTTCGCGCGCAGCCAGATCCGGGTCCTTGATGTACCGGGCCAGGGCCGAGCCGCACAAGATCGCGTCGGGGTCCCGCCGCAGGATTTGCCGCGCATTCTCCGCCGTCACCCCGCCGGTATAGATGATCGTCAGCCCCGGATAAACCGCCTTCCACGCGCTGACCATCTCGAGCAGCGCCGGGGAGGCCAGTGCCGGGAACAGCTTGTAGACCCACTGGTACGGGTACCGCACGCGTAGCTCGTCCACGTCGCAGCCGTACAGCTCCGCTTTGAGGGCCAGTTGCTTGCCGATGTCGCCGAGGCCGCCGGGGATGCACATGACGTCGCTGCGCACGCAGGTCTCCACGACCGGCGGCAGGAAGTCGGGAGAGACGACGCCCGCCGCGCCGGCCTCGATCGCCTGCTCAGCTTGTCGGCGTGTGAGCACGGTGCCCGCCAGGAACAGCGCGTCCGGATGGCGGGTTCGCAGGGCGGCCATGCCCGGCAGGGCGGCCTCCGAGCGGCAGGCAATCTCCAGCACGACCCCCAGCGGGTGAAGCGTCTCGTACGCGAGCACGCATTCGTCGGCGCTGGCGGGCGTGAGCAGCGCAATCAGCCGATTGCTTCTGAGCACCTCCCACAACGAGGCAGACCTGTTCACGCTGTCTCCTCTTTCACTCTCACCGCCCGCAAGACTGCCGGTCTGCGGCGGCGATCCTGCAAATGCCGGGTGTTGATGCCGCTCCGGGGCGACGCTCCATGGGCGACTCCTAACTCACGACCCGATCGCTCCGGTAGTCCTTCCAGACCGTCTCGAACCACTCCTCGTCGTCAGGGATCGGCCGGGTGTCCACCCACTGCTTGTGGACCCGGCCGCCATCGTCCAGAACGACTTCAAGAATGCGCTGGTCCACCAGCGCGCCCGGCTCGTTGAGCAGAAACCGCCACTCGTCGCCCAGCGCATCGCAGGGGCGTTGACCCGCCAGATTCAGGACGAGCGCACCGCCGCGCGACTCACCGCCGCGCTCCAGGTACTCACAAATCGCCTCCAGATACACGGCGTGCGTGAGGCAGAGATCGAGCGCCCGAAAGGCGGCCGGAACCTCGGCCGGCGTCGAAACCCGCAGGTCGCGCTGCAAGCGCTGGAGCAGTTCCGAGGCGCTTTCCACGGCGCTGACAATGAGCGGCTGGGAGCGTACGTGGGCCGTACAATCCGACATGCGATCCTGAATCTCCCGCACCGCCTGCTCGGGTCGAACTGCCCCTTCGTGGGCGCGTCCCGTGACCCGCCGGGCAAGGTCCAGACACTTTCGCACGTGCGCTTCCGTGGCACCGATGAAAGCGTCGGCTTCCGGTGGAAATTGGGAATAGCGCCGGGCGATGAACAACGCCGCTCGCAGACCGCCGACCTGCCCGGCGTTCAGCGCCGCACCGCCGGGGCGCCGAACGCCGTGGCTGCCATTGACTTCCCCAATGGGGAAAAGGTGGCGGACGTTCGACTCCCACCAGAGGTTGCCGCGGAGGCCGCCGTTGCAGTGTTGCGCACACACGGCGATTTCGAGCCGCTCGCGCGCCAGGTCGATGTTATGCGAGCGAAACAGCTCGATGGCGGGCGCGTTCATCGCGGCCAGACGCTCGATCGGCGTGGGCAGCAGCGCGGCGCAGTTCCGCAAGTACGCGCGGGCCTCGTCAGAAAGCCGGTCCAGGGAGAACTCCTCGATTCGTCCGCCTCCCGACGGATTGCGCGTGTAATCCAGGAACACGCGGCGGCCGCGCTGCACCGTTTCCCGGTACACGAGCAGGTCGATGAGCGAAGATCCGTAATCGGCCACCTTCGCGCAATCGAACGGCCATTCGTAACCTTTGCGGAAGATCGCGGCGGCGAGCGTCTGCATGTCGGGGAAGCAGTCGCCGAGAAACTCGCGCTCGTCGTCGCCGCGGGCAGCGGTGGACACGTAGCGTGGAATCACCTGTTGGTAACTGCCGGAGAGATTCCAGCGCGGACGCAGCGCGGCCAGGCCGAATTGCGACTCGGTCAGGTTGCACGCCACGGCCCCGATCGCAAGGGCCATGCCCGTCGCGCCGACCTGGCTCTCCGGGTAAACGGAAGCGCGGTACATCCCGCCGGGGCCGCCCGTGGCCAGAATCACGTTCACAGCGTTGAAGAGCACCAGGCCGAACGTGTCCGCGTCGATCCGCGACTCGTCGAGGGCCACCGCGCCACAGACGCACTTCTCCGTCCCCGTCCCGCAGGTGAGCAGCGCGACGACCACGTGGCGGTCGAAGACCGGGATACCCGCCTCCTGCACCGCACGCCCGAGACAGGCACACATCTGCCGCGAAGTCCACGGACCGGCAGACGTCCCCCGCCCCCGTGGATCGTGATCGGTCCGGTAGCCGACGAACCCGCCGTAACGCGTGTGCGGAAAGGGCACGCCCAGCGCGACCAGGTTCAGGAAGGCCTGGGCCGAATGCTGGGCCTCGCACAGGGCCAGATCCCCGTGCATGCTGCCGCCGCGAAACAGGTCCTCGGCCATCTGCCGTGGCGAATCGGGAGCCCGGCCGGCCAGCGAGAGCTTGTAGTAGGTCTGCTTGTCCGAGCCGGCGTTGTTCGAGGTGCCCGCGCCAAGCCGCTCCGTCACAATGGCGATGTCGCGCTGCCCGTAGCGGCTCACTTGGAGCGCCGCATTGAGCCCCGCCGCCCCACTGCCGATGACCAGCGTGTTCAGCGAGTACACGGGCAGCGTCACCCCGGCCACCCGCACCTCGGCTCGCACGCTGCCCACCGGTTTCATCCTCTCTTCGTTTTCCGTCGCGCCCGTTGTCGGCCGCGACGGTACTCGGCGGCATATAGCTCCGAATCACGCCGCACGCAACCAGCCCGCCCACCGTCCCGCATGATCTGCGAGCAGCCGGAACAGGCGTCACAGACTTTGGCCGGGTCGAGCCCCCCCCGCCGCAGCAGGTCGGCGGCGTAGTCGGGATAAGCCAACGCCAGCCGCCCGACGCCAATGAGGGCGGTCTTCCCGGCCTGGACCATCGCCGCCCCGACGTGCGGGAAGAACTGTCGCAGCCAACTGTAGCCAGTGCCGACGATCGGGAGGCGCGGGACCGCCTGCTGGAGCACCGCCGTCATGCGCAGTAGCCGTGCGATCCCGACCAGCGGATGTTCGTCCGGCATATCCATGCCGGCCACAGGTCGGTCGAAGGGTCGGCCCCAATGCGGCTGGTAGTACGGATTGCCGATCGAAACGCTGAGCAAGGGACAGCCGCGCTGCTCGAGGCTGCGTACCAGGGCGACCGCTTCCGCGAGGTCCTCCGCACCCGGCCGCTCGGGATCGGCGCCAAACCCAAACGGATATGGCAGGCCGTCGTGCGCGCTGATCCGGCTCGTGACCATCAGCCCTGGGCACGCTTCGCGGACACGCCGGATGACTTCGAGCAGGAAGCGCGCGCGATTCTCGAACGTCCCGCCGTAGCGGCTGTCCGACCGCGTGTGTGCAGCCAGGAGCTCCGAGACCAGGTAGCCATGGCACGCCTTGATGTCCACGCCGTCAAAGCCCGCCTGGGCGGCCAGCGCCGCAGCGCGGACGTACGCGTCCTGCAACCGATCCAGCTCGGTGTCGGTAATCAGCGGGTAATCCGGCGGCAAGGACTGGCGCGCGTCCAGCACCGGGTTGTGCTGCGCGGTGATCGGCCGGGGGGTGCGATCGGGTCGCGCGTACCGGCCCGCGTGCGTGAGCTGGAGTATGCAGAGTACGTTGTGGCCGAGGCTCTCGCGCGCGGCCCGCCGCGTAGACTCGACCAGCCGCTGGAACTCGGCGAGGCTCGCCGCCGTGAGTTGGAGTTGGTGCGGGTTCGCCCGACCCTCGGGCACGACCGCCGTCGCCTCGAACCAGATCAGCCCGCTGCCGCCGGCGGCGAAGCGCCCATAGCGCCGAAACGTCAGCTCGCCCGGCTGACCGTGCTCGCCCGCGTCGCAGCCCTCCAACGGATGGACGATCAGCCGATTGGGCAGACGTCGGCCGGCGATGTCGAGCGGCGTGCAAAGGACGGTCGTGTCAACGGAAAAAGGAATCTCGATGTGTAACCGCCGCGCTTCGTCGAGCAGCGCGGCCGCATCGGCAAAGTTGAACGGGGCGTGTGGCGACATGGTCAATCCGCGCACCGCGGCTTCGCTGGGCCGGACGCGAAGGGCTCCGCCACCCGTCGCGCGATGCTCTGCAACTGGGCGATGTCGCGCGCCACCCGCGCTTCGCACAATTGCGGCCAGTCGGCGCGCTCTGTAATCGCGAGGCGCCCGTCCGCCACGGCCCGGCGGCCCGCGTCAGCCAGTTGCATGAGCCGCGCCAGCTCGAGCGTGGTCAAGTCCGGGAAACGCGACAGGAACGACGGCTCGTAGATCGGAATCGGGAAGCTCCCGCCGTGATCTTCGACCGAAAGATGGACCGGCCGCTCCAAGGTCGCCAGGCGGGCAATGATGCGGTCGAAATCGACCAGTCCGGCCCCGATCTCCGCCGTGAATGACAGCAGGCCCTCCGGCGTCGGCAGCAGGGCGCCGTCCTTCGCGTGGACCGCGACGACCCAGGGCAAAATCCGCTCGGTCCCGGACACGGGGTCTTCGAGCATCGTCAGCACGTTCATTGTGTCCAGGCAGACTCCGAGCCATCCGCCGGGCTCGGCCGCGCACATGTCGAATAAGCGGCGCAGCTCGAAGGTCGTGAACTCAAAGTGCAGCTCGATCGCGAGGACGACGCCCAGGTCGGACAGGACCGGCCGGTGTTCCCGCAGCGCGCGGGCCATCTCCCGGAGCAAGGCCTCGGTCGGCGGCGATGCGTCGCTCCAGCGGAACAGCCCGCCGGAGCACGAACGCAGCACGCAGGCCCCCACGAGCGACGCCTGGCGTGCGGCGTCGGCGTTGATGGACAGGAGCTCCTTGCGCTGCCAGGTAGTAGTGTCGAAGGGGACATGTTGCCCGCCGCCCCATTCGAGGTACAGGCCCAGTGCGCGCGCCTGCTGCCCCAGGTCTCTCAGCAGCGTATCATCGACACGCTCGTTGTCCTTCAGGTACAGCTCGCTGAAATGAACTCCCTCCGCACCGTGGCGTTTGGCCCAGTCGAGGATCTCGAACGGCGACATCCGCCGGGGGTTGAGGCTGTAGCTGTCGACTCCAACGCGGAGCTGTCGCATCATGTGCGCTCGTCCCACGGTCCCGGCGCGTGCTACGCCGCGCTGCGGACCGCAGTGCCACATCTTACCGCACGATAGCCACATCGGGGTAAGGCGGACCACACGGCGGCCTTGCGACGATCCCGCGAAAAACGTGCTTGTTGAGCCGCGGCAGGCGCGGTGAAATACTCCCCCGGCAGCCCGACCCGGACCGCTCCGGGTCCGCGCACGCCTCTGCCGAGGCTGAAAGGAGTTCGTTGCATGCATCGCGCTCGCACCCCGAAGTCCGGCCTCGCAGCTTGCTTGGCTTTCTGCGCCGCCGTCGCCTGCGCCACCGGGCCCGACAGCCCACGGAAAGTCACGACCGTGGCCGGTATCACCGAATACACGCTCGACAACGGCCTGCGCGTGTTGCTGTTCCCCGACGAATCCCGGCCCACGGTAACCGTGAACATCACGTACCTGGTCGGCTCGCGGCACGAGGGCTATGGCGAGAGCGGCATGGCCCACCTGCTCGAGCACCTGATGTTCAAGGGCACGCCGGACTTTCCGCAGATCTGGAAGGCCCTCCAGGACCACGGGGCCCAGTTTAACGGCAGCACGTCGTACGACCGGACGAACTACTTCGAGACGCTGCCTGCGACCGCGGAGAACCTGGAGTTCGCCCTGCAGCTCGAGGCCGACCGCATGGTCCACAGCTTCATCGCCCGGAAGGACCTCGACTCCGAGATGACCGTCGTCCGCAACGAGTTCGAGATGGGCGAGAACAACCCGCTCGGCGTGCTCTCGGAGCGGATCATGTCCACCGCGTATCTGTGGCACAACTACGGCAAGTCGACGATCGGCTCGCGCGAGGACATCGAGCGCGTGCCGATCGAGCGTCTTCAGGCCTTCTACCGTAAGTACTACCAGCCGGACAACGCGTACCTGATCGTGGCCGGCAAGCTCGACGAGACCAAGACACTGGGGCGCATCAACGCGATCTACGGGGCCATCCCGCGGCCGGAGCGCAAGCGCGAGCCGACGTACACGGTCGAGCCGACGCAGGACGGCGAGCGTGAGGTGGTCCTGCGCCGCGTCGGCGACGTGCAGGCCATCGGCTGCACGTACCACATCTGCGCCGCAGCGCACGAGGACATGGCACCGCTCCAGGTGCTGGCCAGCACGCTCTCGGCGGAACAGACGGGCCGGCTGTACAAAGCCCTCATTGCGACGAAGCTCGCCACGAGCGTGAGCGCCAGCGCGGACGCGCTGTGCGAGCCCGGGGTGTTCGACATCACCGTCGAGGCGCGGCAGGATCAGTCGCTCGATGCGATCCGCGCCGAGCTGTTCGAGGTCCTCGACGGCCTCGGCCAGCAGACGTTCACCTCGGAAGAGGTCGAGCGCGCCCAGAAGGCGTTCGCCCGCAACTTCGACCTCATGCTGGCGGACAGCTCGCGCCTGGCCCTGCGGCTGAGCGGGTCTGTGGCGCAGGGCGACTGGCGGATGCTGTTCCTGCACCGCGACCGCATGGCCCAGGTCACGCCGGCCGATGTGCAGCGCGTGGCCGCCCACTATTTCAAACCGAGCAACCGCACGGTCGGCCTGTTCATCCCGACGAAGGAGCCGGATCGGGCGCCGATCCCACCCACACCCGACGTCGCGGCCCTGCTGAAGGACTACCGCGACACCCAGGAGATTGCCCGCGGGGCGGCCTTCGAAGCGACATACGCGAACATCGAGGCCCACACCCAACGGAGCAAGCTGCCGAGCGGAATGAAGCTCGCTCTGTTGCCCAAGGAAACGCGCGGGGACCGCGTCAACGCCAGCCTGACCTTCCACTATGGTTCGGAGGCGGATTTGACCGGCAAGGACGTGGCTGCGTCGCTGCTCGCGCCCACGCTGATGCGGGGTACCAAGCAGCACACGCGCCGGCAGATCCAGGATCGCCTCGCCGAGCTGAAAGCCCAGTTGCGCGTCGGGGAAGGCGGAGGCGGGGGCCGGCGGGGCATGCGCATGGCCCGCGGCGGCCACGGCACGCTTGTGGTCTCGATTGAGGCGACCCGCGAGAATCTGCCCGCCGTGCTCGAGCTGGCGGCTGAGATCCTGCGGCAGCCCGCGTTTCCGGGGGACGAGTTCGAGACGCTGCGCCAGGAAACGCTCGCGGCCCGCGAAGAGCAGATGTCGGAGCCGCAAGTGCTGGTCTCGAACGAGCTGCAGCGACGGCTGAATCCATATCCGCCGACGAACATCCGCTACGTGCCGACGCCCGCGGAGCAGATCGAGCGGCTGAAGGCGGTGAACCTGGCGGACGTGCAGGCGCTGTATCAAGGTCTCGTCGGTGCGAGCTACGCCGAGGCCGCGTTCGTGGGCGATTTCGAGCCCGCGGAGGTCAGCAAGCTGCTGGATCGGCTCTTCAGCGACTGGCCAAGCCCCAAGCCGTTCCAGCGGATCGAGAGTACCTATCAGCCGGCCACCCCTGATACGGTGGTGATCTCGACGCCGGACAAGGCCAACGCCATGGTGACGCTTGGCCTGCCGCTGGAGGTCCGCGACGACGATCCGGATTACCCGGCCCTGCTGATGGCGAACGTCGTGCTCGGGGCGGGCTCCAATTCGCGGCTGGTCAACCGCATCCGGCAGAAGGAAGGGCTGGCCTACAGTTGCGGATCGATGGCGACGGCGGGGTCGCTCGACCGCGTCGGGACGTTCATGGCGTTCAGCATCTGTGCCCCCCAGAACGCGGAGCGCACCCTCGCGTGCGCCCGCGAAGAAATCGAGCGCTTCCTCAAGGAGGGCGTGCCGCAGCAGGAGCTCGACGATGCCCGGAATGGTTACCGGCAGCAGATCGAGGTCGGCCTGGCGAACGACGGCGCCGTCGCGGGGATGCTGGCGCGCGACCTGTTCCTGGACCGCACGCTCGCGTTCTCGCAGACGCAGCTCGACCGCATCGGCCAACTGGCGCCGCAAGACGTGCAAGCGGTACTCGCGAAGTACATCCAGTTGCCGAAGCTGGTCGTCGTTCGCGCCGGCGACTTCACACAGACCGTCGGCACCCCGGCCGCGCCGACCGGCGGTTGAAACCCGGCGGGCCGGGTCCGCCGTCGTATGCCAGAATCACCCGCGGTTGGTCAGTGGGCCGCCGTCGGACCCGGCGCGTGGATCGGCCGCTTCAGCAAGAACAACCCCAGCAACAGCAGCGTCATCAGCACGGCCAGAATCCAGAAGGCATCGATGATCCCGAGCATACCGGCCTGCCTTTGCACCTCGCCGTAGAGGAAGGCGACCGGCGGCGGTGGTGCCGCGAGCGGCTGGGGCGGCGCCAGGTGGTGCAGCATCTCCTCTGTCTGCTGCAGCGCCGCCTGCGCTGCGGGGGCGTAGGGGTTGACGTGCGTGACGAGCACGCTCTGGTGAAATTGGGCCCGCCGGGCGACGAGTGTCGTCACAACGGCGATCCCAGCGCTTCCGCCGACGTTCCGCATGAGGTTGAAGATCCCGGTCGCGTTGCCCATCTCCTCGCGCCGGATGAACCCGAACGTCACGGTAGTGAGCGGGACAAACGTAAACGCCATCCCGAGGCCGACGGTGACGCGCGCCCACATCGCCGTGGCGAAATCGATCTGCAGGTTGAACCAGGACATCTGGTACAGCCCCAGCGCGCACATCGCGAACCCGAACGCGATCAGCTTGCGTGGATCGATGACGCCCACGAGCCGGCCGCAGATCGGCATGCAAACGAGCGTCGCCAGCCCGCCGGGCGAGAGAGCCAAGCCGCTGAGCAGGGCGGTATAGTGCAGCAAGTCTTGCAGGAAGACTGGGTACAGGACGGTGCTGCCGTATAGGGCCGCGCCAAAGCCGAACATCATCAGCGTACCGACCGCCAAGTTCCGATCGCGCAGGGCGCGCAGGTTTACGACGGGGTGCGCCACGCGCAGCTCCCAGACGACCAGCAGCACCAGCGCGACGGCGGACAGGAGGGCCACCCGGGTCAGCCAGGCCGACTCGAACCAGTCTTCGCGTTCGCCCTTGTCGAGCACGATCTGCAGACAGCCGAGCCCGACCGCCAGCAAGCCGAGCCCGACGAAGTCGGCCCGGCCCGCCGTGCGCGTCTTGAGGTACTTCGGGTCGAACACAAAGGCCTGGATCAAGGCGAGCGCGAGGAAGCCGAACGGCAAGTTGATGTAGAAGCACCAACGCCAGGAGTAGTCGTCGGTTAGCCAGCCGCCGAGCGTCGGCCCGATGATCGGCGCGATGACCACGCCGACGCCGAAGGCCGCCATCGCGAGGCCGTGCTTGCGCCGCGGGAAACTCTCGAACAGGATCGCCTGGGACAGCGGCTGGAGGGCGCCGCCGCCCAGGCCCTGCACGACGCGGAAGAACACGAGTGCGGCGAGGCTCTGCGCGGCCCCGCACGCGACGGAGCTGATGGTGAACAGGATGATGCAGGTCATGAAGAAGCGTTTGCGGCCGAAGCGCTGCGCCAGCCAGCCCGAGATCGGCAGCACGATCGCGTTCGACACGAGATAGCTGGTGAGAACCCACGTGCTTTCGTCCACGCCGGCCGACAGACTGCCCGCGATGTGCGGCAGCGCGACGTTGACGATCGTGGTGTCCAGCACCTCCATGAAAGTGCCGAGCATCACGGCGAGCGCGACCAGCCACGGGTTCACGCCGCCCGGGGCGAGCTCGAGCGCGGGAAGGGCGGAGACGCGGCTCATGGCTGGGAGTTACGTGTCGCCGGGGCGGCGCCCGTGTCCACCGTGGCCACGACGTTCATCCCGGGGCGCAAGGGGCGCTGTGGGTCGCGCTGGTCCACCGCCAGCACGATCTTGACCGGTACGCGCTGCACGACCTTCACATAGTTGCCGGTCGCATTCTCGGGCGGCAAGAGGCTGAAGCGCGCCCCGGTGCCGGCCGCGATGCTGTCGACCACGCCGCGGAACGGGTGGCCCGGGTAGGCGTCCACGGCCAGGACCACGGGCTGCCCGGGCCGCATGTGCCGCAATTGCGTCTCCTTGAAGTTCGCGACGACCCACGTGTCGGCGAGGGGCACCAGGGCGAGAAACGGCTGTCCTGGCTGGACGAACTGCCCGACTTCCACCGAGCGCTTGCTGACGACGCCATCCACGGGAGCGGTGATCTCGCAATACCCGCGCTGCAGCCGGGCGAAGTCGAGCTGCGCCTGGGCGGCCTGCACGCCCGCCCGCGCGAGCGCCACCCGCGCTTCCGCGACGCGCACCTGGTCGGGCCCGGTCAGGGCGGCGTCGAGCTTGGCCCGTTCTTCGTCGATCGTCGCGGTCGCCGCCCGCGTCTGCGCTTCCGCGGCGGCCACCGCGGTGTGCGCGGCCCCCACGCGGGCCTCGGCGACACTGACCAGCTCGCGCGCCGCGGTCAGGTTCGCCTCGGCGGCCTCGTAGGCGGTCCGGGTGCGCTGCAGCTCATCCTCCGCCGCCTGGTTCTGCCCGTAGAGCGCCGCCACGCGCTGGCGGTCCCAGGCGGCGTAGTCGTAATTCGCCTGCGCGGCCTGGACCTGGGCCGCAGCCTGGTCGCGGGCGGCGGACTCAGCGGCGAGTCGCGACCGCGCGGCTTCCACCTCCTTGTGTGCGGCGTCGAGCCCGGCCTCGGTCTGCGCAACGCTGGCGCGTTCTTGCGCGATGGCGGCCTCCGTCGTGCCGCGCGACACGGTGAGGTTGTGCTCGGAGACCTGCAAGTCGGCTTGGGCCTGGGCAAGCTGCGCGGCGGCCTGGGCCGCCCGGGCGTCGAAATCGTCGGGCCGAATGCGGACCAGTAGCTCACCCGCGCGTACGTGCTGGTTGTCCTCCGCGCACACCGCGGCCACGTAGCCGGCGACCTGGCTCGCGATCGGATGCACGTGCCCCTCGGTCTGCGCGTCGTCGGTCGTCTCGTGCGTCCGGCTCCGGACGTACCGGTACGCGCCGTACGCTAGGCCGATCACGGCGAGCACCGCCACCCCGATCAACCAGCCGCGCCGCCGGGGTCGCAAGGTGGGCTCGGCGCCGCTGGGCGGCGACACCGGCAACGGATTCGAGCTCGCTTCTGCCATTCAATACCTCACTTTCGCCGGTAGGCGCATGCAGGGCTTTGTGAAGCAGAGTGTGCAGCACGCGCTGCTCCCGCAGGGTCAGCGCCACCCAGCAACGCCGCGCGGCCAAGTCCTGCAACGGCAGGCACTGCTGGAACATCTGCCGGCCCGCGGGCGTGATCCGCACGAGGTACGCCCGGCGGTCGGCGGCATCGCGACCACGGCGCACGAGCGCCAACGCTTCGAGCCGGTCCACCAGGCCCACCATCGTGTTCGGGTCAATCGAGCCGCGCTCGCACAGCGCCGCCTGGCGCTGGGTGTCCTGCTCGACGAGCATGGCGAGCACGCCGAACTGCGGCGGGGTCAGGCCAAGCGGGGCAAGCAAGCGACGGAACTCGCGCAGCGCGTGTTGATAGGTCTTATGAATGAGAAAACCGAGCGAATCGGCCAGACGGAATCGGGATGTGTGACGCGGCGCGACCGGCACGTCCGGGACCTCGTATCTATGCGTATTATATGTTTGCGTACGGACTCCCTCCAGGCCCCTCTTCGGGTTCTGTCCTGCCCCCCCAGGGGCCCGGTCATCTCCCGGCTTCCACGATGCCCCGGCACCGTGACCGCGTCGGAGAGTATGTCTTTCCATCCCGCCCACGGGCCGCCCAGGAGCCCGCCCCCCGTCATTGCGTGCGGAAAACAGAAACGACCTGCATATAATGAGGCAACATCGGCCGGGCCACGGGCGCGGTTTCGCGCGGCCCGGTCGGGTTGGGGCGGAACGGCGGACCCCCACCGGCAAACTCACCGCCGAACCTTCGAGTCTCAAGCGAATGAGGAGTGATGAGATGAGCGTACAAGTTGGTCAACCAGCCCCCGACTTCACCGCGACGGCGGTCGTGAACGGCCAGTTCGAGCAGATCAAGCTGTCGTCGTACCGCGGCAAGAACGTCGTGCTGTTCTTCTGGCCGCTGGACTTCACCTTTGTCTGCCCGACCGAGATTGTCGCCTTCCATGAAGCCCTGCCGAAATTCACCGAGCGCAACACCGCCGTTCTCGGGGTCTCGGTCGACAGCCAGTTCACCCACCACGCTTGGCAGAACACGCCGCGCACGGCCGGCGGCCTCGGCAAAGTCGACTTCCCGATGATCTCCGACCTCACGCACGAAATCAGCCGCAACTACGGCGTGTTGCTCGAAAGCGGGGGCGTGGCGCTGCGCGGGTTGTTCCTGATCGACAAGAATGGCACCGTGCGGCACATGCTGGTCAATGATCTGCCGCTGGGCCGCAACGTGGACGAGGCCCTGCGCATCGTGGATGCCCTGGCGCATTTCGAAAAGCACGGCGAGGTCTGCCCGGCCAACTGGAAGCCCGGGGCGAAGAGCATGAAGCCCGACGTGGCCGGGGCGAAGAGCTATTTCAGCGAGTGGGGCAAGAAGTAGTGCGGCGCAGGGCAACTGGCCCGCTGTGCCACGGGCTGGCAGCTCATAACGCAGGCTGGCCGGTCGAATCGCCGACCCGATCCGCCTACTCCTGCCACACCGTGCTCAGAAAGTCCGCCAGGTGACTGTTGTACTCGTCTGTCCGCAGGAATTGACCGGCGGCGTGCCCGAGCCCCTCGAAGTACACCAGCTCGATCGGGGCACCGGCGTTGGCCAGCATGAGCGAGACGGCGTCGGGCGGCGTAACGGCGTCGTCGCCATGCATGAACACCAGCGTCGGTTGCCGCATCTGCTCGATCACATTCTCAGTGATGAGCCAGGGCTCCAGCGCGGCGATGATCTCCTGCGAGCGGCCGCGGACGAGGAATCCAAAGCGCTCAATCTCCGCCCCAAGTGCCACGGGTGAATCCAGGATGACGGCATTCACGACCTCCGGCAGGTCGATCGCGGCGGCCACCGTGGGGATCGAGCCCAGGGACATGCCAAACAAGCTGACCTGCGGGCTGCCCGTCGTCTCCCGGGCCCATTGCACCACCGCCTCCAAGTCCGGACGCAGCGTCAACAGGTCCGGCTCCCCGGTGCTGCCGCCGAAGCCCTCATAATCGTACATCACCACGGAGTAATCGTCGTCGGTCAGCAGGCGGACCGTGAAGAGGTAACACGCCATCGGCCCGCTGTTGCCCGGTGATACGACCACCGTCCCACGCGGCTCCGCAGCCGGTATGTACCACACACGTAAGCGCTCGCCGTCGGGTGCCGGAATCCGGTGCTCCTCGTACTTCATGCCGACGTCACCGGGGTTGTCGACCGCGGGCAGGTCCGCGAGCCCAAAGTCCTCGCGAAGCTGCTCACAAGTCGTTTCGGGCTGGAGCACGGCGTAGGAGAGGTCCTTCACAATCTCCTCGGGCGGGGGCAACGGGGGCGCTGGCGGCAGGCACCCACATCCCATCAACGAGGCGGTCGGGAGCCACAACGCCAAGCGACCCTTCCAGGTTGTACCGGGCATTCAAAACCTCCAACCGCACGACGGCTCGGCCGGGCGTTTTGCGAAGTGTAGTCGCCGAACGCCGCGGCGGCGAGAGCCCGGCCGGGTGCCTAGCGCTAGGCGCGGTCGGCTTCGCGGCGAATAATGCGCTGGATGCCGCGAATCCACAGATGACGATCGAGTGCGCGGGGCTCCGGTCAGTCGACCGGTGCCCAGCTCTAGCAAAGGGAGTGTGGCCATGAACACAGGGCCAGCCGTGATCGTGAATAAGGGCGGGTTCTTCGGCGCCCTGGCGCGAGGTCTGTTCGGCACCATCATGACGGTGGTGATCTGCGGCACGGCCCTCGGCTTGTACGGGTTGCACCTAGCCGACAAGCACCTCAGCGACGTGACGCGGCAAGTCATGACAGCGCTGCCCCAATGGCAGCAGATACTGCCCCCGGTCCTCGCCGATGCACTGAATGATCGACGGGCGCCCGAGTATCGCGAGTCGCTCGACATCACGACCCGCTACGTCCCCGACGAGCGCGACTCGCGCCGCGGCGCGCTGGTGCTCGACATTCAGAACCACGGGGCGGAGACGGTGTCCCTCCTCACCTTGCATATGGCGGTAGAGGACAAGAGCGACGAGCACTTCTACGAGCTCAGCACGGCGGCCGTCACGCCGCTGTCGATCGCGGATCATCGCGGCCCCCTCCAACCGGGCTCGAGCCGCGAGATCGTGGAGCGTCTCTGGCATGTCGCGGGCGTGCCGAAGGTGAAGGTGGAAGTCAGCGAGCTACGCGTCTGGAACGGGCCAACGCCCCAGCCAGAGGCGAGAGCGCCGTCCGGGCCTGAAGATGAGCCCAGCCACACGGGTGCCGAGCGCGCGTCCTGAGCCGACCGCGGCGTAGTCTGGAATGTAGCAGCGCACCCCCGTGTCGGCCGTAGGAGCCGGCCAGGACCGAGCTTGGCCGCTACAGGGCCTCGTCGATCTCGGCCAGGCGTGTGATGCGGAGAGCCCGGCGGCCGCGCAGTTGACCGGGGGTGCCGGCGTACTTGTTCCGCCCCTCAATCTGAACGATCAGGTCTTTGCGGACGGGCTTCTCAAGCTGAATGATGTCCCCCGGGCGCAGGCTGCGCAGCTCGCTGAGATGCACGTGGGCCCGGCCCAGGTAGGTCGTCAGCCGCACCTTCGACTTGACGAGGTTGCGCACGATGCGTTGCTTCTGCAGGTCGGTGGCTCCCTTGCGCGTATAGCCAAACCAGGACTGGGTGGTGAGCTTGCTGAGCACCGATTCGATTGTGTTGAACGGGATGCAGATGCTCATCGTGCCGGCGCACTGACCCATCTTGATCTCGAAGGTGATGAACACGACCACTTCGGTCGGAGCAACGATGTGCACGAGCTGCGGGTTGCTCTCGGTCTCGACGATGTCGAACTTCGCCTCGACCAGGTTGCGCCAGACCTCCGACAGGTGCTCCAGGGCCCGGTTGACCAGGCGGCGGATGAGCCGCCACTCGATCGCCGTCAGCGGCCGCTGAGGGATGAACATGTCCGAGCTGCTGCCGCCGAGCAGGCGATCGATGATCGGGTAGACGATCAGCGGGCTGACCTCGACGCACATCTGGCCTTCGAGCGGCGGGGCCTGGACGATCATGAAGCAGGTCGGGTTGGGCAGGGAGTGGATGAACTCGCTGTAGGTAAGCTGTTCGACGCCGACGACCCGCACCTCGATGATCGTGCGCAGCGAGCCGGACAGCGTGGCACCGAAGTTGCGGGCAAAGCCGTCGTGAATCGACGCCAGCGCCCGAATGTGGTCCTTGCTGACGCGCTCCGGGCGCTTGAAGTCGTAGGTGGTCACATCGGCGCGCGCGGGCGGCTCTGGGGCGTGCCCGCCGACGGCCACCGGCGCGCTGTCCGCCGCCGCGGCCTCCGACGGCGCGGTGGCCACCTCGCTGGACACCGCCGCCAGGAGCGCATCAATCTCGCTTTGGTCGAGAACGTCGCCCACGACTACGCTATCGGAACGCCACGGACGTGCCGTTGAGACCGCGGTCCGCAGGGCGCAGGACCCGAGAGCCGCCTGCCCCACCCCTGGGCACCGCGATGAGCGACAAAAAACGTCCGAAAACAACAGCCATGCGCCGTCGTGCCAGCGCGGCGACCGAACCCGACCTGTGCGGCGGCCGCTACGACCCGGTTAGTAGTGCAACGAACGGGTTGATGTCGGCGAAGCTCACCGCCCCATCACAGTTCAGGTCGCCCGGGCGGGACGCACCCGGTGCGAAATCCGTCCCGTGATCCACGTCGGCCCACACGAAGCCAACCAGTTGCGCGGGATTCCAGAACACGCCGTAGTCACCAAGGAACGGTTCTTCCGGGAAAACCGAGGCCGCCCGATGGCGTGCGGATCAAAACGTCGCCGGGATGTGGCGCAGTTCGGATGGGAGTTCGTCGAGACAGCGCGCCAGTTCCGGGGCGTCGCCGAGACCCAGAGCCCGGGCGGCATGCGACCCGAGCAGATCGAACGAGCCCAGCGGCGCGTAGCCCAGCATACACTTGATCATGTCCGTCAGAGCGAGCATGGCCACCTCGCGCGGCGCGATCTCGTGGTCCGTGATCGGCCGATGATGATTGGCGGCAATGACTTTGAGCTCCTCGGGCAACTCCCAGGCGCTGGCAATCAACTGCCCAAGACGCTGGTGGTGCTGGATACACAGCCAGACGAACTCATCGAGAGCGATCCGGTACCCTAGCAGGGCCTGTTGCTCCTGCACCTCTTGCAGGACGAGCAAATTGCCGATGTCGTGCACCAAACCCGTCAGGTAGGCCGCCTCCGGATCGACGCGGGTAGGACCGGCGATCGCGCGCATGATGCACGCGCTGGCCAGCGAGCCATTCCACACGATCGCCCCCAGCCGGCGATCGCTGCCGCGCCCCCGCTGCGCCGCCGCCTGGAGCGAGTGCTGCAACATCAGGCTGCGGATGGCGTTGACTCCCAGCCGGGCCACAGCGGTGCGAAGGTCGTGCGCATGCTCATACCGGGCGTACAATGGGCAGTTGGCCAGGCGTAGGACGGCGGCGGAAATCACTTGGTCGTCGGCAACCTCCTCGGCGATGCGACGGGCGTCGTACGCCTTACCACCCAATAACCGCAGGACACGTTCGGCGACCCGCGGAAGGGACGGCAGCCGGACGTCAAGGCGCGCGGAGTACGACGACAGGATGCGGTCGAGGGCAAGCGCCTCCGTCGAGACTACGGGGCACACGGCCGGCGCCATGGCGAGGAGCGCGTCCTGAGCCGGTGTCCACCATTGCTCAGAGGCAGCGTCCTCTTCCGCTTCCTCGGTCATCTCGACATCGAGTGTGGCAACCGTCGCCCCCTTGCCGCCAGCCATCGCCCTGGAACGACCGCCTCGACGCACGATCGACTGCAACACATCCCAGAATCGCATGTTTACGCTCCCCGAGTGGTGGTGCCATCATGACGATCCGTCTTATCGGACGCGGAAGTTGGACCGGACTTCTTTCATTTTCATCGGCTTATTTGCGGCGAGCGTCTTGTGTACATCCGGATGATGGACCTCCGCAGCATCGCCCCGGGTTGCGGTGGTCCCGCACGCTCACACCCTCACGGCGAGCCCCTCGCCGGCCCCGCCAGCCGTCACCACCCGCGGCTGGGCCGGCCAGGGGCGCTGTGCCAGGATCGTGTGCCGGTCACCCTGCCCGCGATCACCCGCGTACCACCGCCCGCGCCGCTCGCCGGGGCATGGGTTTTCTCCGGCTAGCTTTTGCGGGAAGCGCGTCTTCTCCGGCGTCCGCGCGTAGGTCTCCGGAGTCGGGACTCCCGCCATCGCCTTGACCCCCGACCGTCGTAAGTCGGTCGTATCTGGCTACGCGCGGATCATGGCCTGCCGAGTGCGGCTGTACAAGTTCGGAAGCCTGCGGCGCTGACAGACGGACAGCGGCGCTGCTATCATGCCGGGGCGCAGACGAATGCCATGCACAACGAAGGCGTAGTCGAGCTGGTCAACGATCTCATCCGCCGGGGCGTGGCGGCACGTGCCAGCGACGTGCACTTCGAGCCCGGCGGTGAGCAAATCCGCGTCCGTTTCCGCGTGGATGCCCTGCTGCACG
The DNA here is from genome assembly GCA_964638325.1 of uncultured Planctomycetales bacterium. Taxonomy (GTDB): domain Bacteria; phylum Planctomycetota; class Phycisphaerae; order UBA1845; family Fen-1342; genus JALHJL01. Next base: position 71,616 of record CAZWYT010000005.1, on the reverse strand, counting down.
ACGTCGAGAGCCTGCCGGCGGCCATCGGCCCAAACGTCGTCGCACGGCTGAAGGTCATGGCGGGACTGCTGACATATCGTACGGACATCCCGCAGGAGGGCAGTATCCCGCCCGATCCGGCTGTCGCGCCGTATGACGTCCGCGTCGCGACGTTCCCGACGATCCGCGGCGAGCGGGTCGTGCTCCGGCTGCTGTCGCAGCGGGCGCAGGTGCGCACGCTCGAGGAGCTGGGGCACGACCCGGCGCTGGTGACACGTCTCAAGCAGCTACTCGCGCTGCCGCAGGGGCTGATCATCGTTTGCGGGCCGGCGGGCAGTGGGAAGACCACGACACTCTGCGCCATGCTGCGCGAGATCCTGACGGCGCGGCCGGGGATCAGCATCCTGGCGGTCGAGGACCCGGTTGAGATTCGGCTCGACGGCGTTACCCAGATCGAGGTCGCACCCGAGCGCGGCCTCACCTACGCCGTCGCGCTGCGCAGCCTGCTCCGCCAGGATCCGCAGGTGCTGATGATCGGCGAAGTGCGCGACGCGGAGACCGCTCGTCTGGTCGTCGAAGCCGCGTTGACCGGCCATCTCTTGCTGACCTCCTTGCACAGCGGTTCGCCGGCCGAGGGGCTCGTGCGGCTACGCGAAATGGGTCTGCCGCCGTACCAGCTCACCAGCACCGTGCAGGCGGTGCTCGCCCAGCGGCTGCTGCGCACAATCTGCGCCGCCTGCCCGCGCGGGACGCCCCGACGGGCATGCCCACACTGCCTGGGCACGGGCTACGCGGGCCGGACCGCGATCGGGCAGCTCGTGACCATGACGCCGGCGCTGCGGCAGGCGGTTTTGGACAATTTGGACGTGGCCGGGCTGTCGGGCACGGAAGCGGATCCAGGCGCGCTGCGAGTGGACGCGGCGCGCGTGCTGGCTGCGAACCGGACGACACCCGACGAGATCCGTCGCGTGTTGGGTGATTGACGGGCTGCCATATGATGTAATGTGGTCCGATGGTCGTTGGCGCCCGGCAGGTCGCCCCGGCCCTGAGACCCCCGTCTGGGAGATGCACCGTGCCGCTGTTCGATTACTCGGGGCAGCTAACCTCGGGCGCGCTGCTTCAGGGAACGATCGAGGCTGCGGAGTACTCCGCGGCCGAACAAGCCCTCGGCCAAATGGGCGTGCGGGTCACGACGCTGCGGCCCGCCCAGCGCACCGCGTTTGTCGCGCCGCTCTCACTGGCGGACCTTACGTTCTTCAACGACCAGCTCGCGGCCTTGACCAAGGCCCGGCTGCCGCTGGAACCGGGCTTGCGGCAGATGGCGTCCGACGTCGGCTCGCGCAAGCTCAAACGCCTGCTCATTGACTTGGCGGACGATCTCGCCGCCGGCATGCCGCTGCCGCAGGCACTCGAGCGCCAAAAGCAGCGGTTCCCGCCGCAGTACGCGGGAGTGGTCGCGGCGGGGCTGAAAACGGGCGACCTGTCCGGCACGTTGTACGGCCTGACGACGCACCTGCGGCTGAAGAGCGGCTTCCGCCGCGTGATCCTGGAGGTCATCGCCTATCCGCTCGTGGTGCTGGTCCTCGTGCTCGGCGTATCGTCGTTCCTCATGCGGTACGTGGTGCCGCTGCTCGAGGGCCTGTTCGGCGATCTGGCGTCGGAGGCGGGTTCCTGGGGGCGCCCCGTGCCGGGCGCGCGGGCGTTTATCTTCACGTTGGCCGGCGTATGGCCGACGATCGAGGTGTTGTTCGGCGCCCTGCTCGTGCTCCTCCTCGTGCTCTTCGGAGTGACTTTGCTGCCGGGCACGCGGTCGTTCCGCGAGCGACTGCTGCGGTACATCCCCGGTGTGGCCCAGGTGTATTGGTCGAGCGTGGTGGCGCGCTTCGCGCACACCTCGGCGCTGGCCGCCTACACCGGGACCCCGCTGCCGGACCTCGTGATCGCGAGTGGGGCGGCGTCCGGTAGCCCGGCGTTGACGGAAACTACCCGGCGGGTGGCCGAGCGGCTTTCGCGCGGTGAAGCGCTGGACCAGGCGGTGGCGGGGGAGCGCGACATGCCAGCCCTGTGGACCTGCGCGGTGCAGGTGGCTGCGCCGCGCGGCGATCTGCCGGGGGCGCTAGCGGAGCTGGCACGGACGTACGAGCTGCGCGCCCAGCAATATGTCAGTGCCGTGCGCGCCCTGCTCGGGCCGCTGCTGTTCCTGCTGATGACGATCACGATCGGCGGCTTGATTGCGAGTTTGCTGGCCGTGGTCAGCCTGTTCCTGAAGGCGCTGATGAACCTGACGATGTTCTAGCCATGATCTACGTGCTCTATCTGGCGTTGCTCGTCCTGGCCTTCGTGGGGGGTGCAATCTCGGCGTGGCTACGCATACGGCGGCAGCGTACGGGCGTCGTCATTCAGACCCTGGCCAGCATTGTCAGCCAGAATCTACCGCTGGTGCCAGCCGTGCGGGCTGCGGCGGGTGCTGAACGCGGGGCGCTGCGCGAGGTTTATGCGCGACTGGCGAAGCGTCTGGAGGTGGGCGACGAGCTGAGCACGGCCTTGCGCTGTTCGATACCGGCGTGTCCGGGAGAGGTCGTCGGGGCTTTGCAAGGGGCCGAACGGGGCGGCACGCTGCCGGGGGTGCTGCAAACCGTGGCGGCCCGCGTGCGGCGGGAGGTCTGGCAGCCGCCGGTGCGCGGCCTGCCGATCTGGTATCCCCTGGTGTTGCTGGTGGTTCTGCCGCTGGTCGTAACATTTCTGGTCGTCACCGTCCTGCCCAAGTTCAGGGCTATTTTCGCGGATTTCGGCACGCCTTTGCCGCAGATCACCGTCGCGCTGTTTGACGTCACGAGGCCGTTGGGCAACTACGCGGCCCTGATGGTCGTGGGGCTGTTGCTTGCGGTGTTGGCGCTCCTGCAGGCGCTGATCGGGCGGCACTTCCTCACGCGGGTGCCGGACCGCTGGCAACCCGTTTATGCCCTGTGGGACACGCTCGTGTGGAGCGTGCCCGGGTTGCGGCAAGGCGCCCGCAACTACGCGCTCGGCCAGCAACTGCTCATCATGCCCGCGGCGCTCCGCGCCGGCCACGACCTCGGCGAGGCAGCCCGGCAGGGCGCCTGCGCCGCGGTGAACTGGCATGCCCGCCGGCGCCTACGGCGGTGGGCGACCGCACTCGAGGCCGGGGCTGATCCCCTTGCGGCCGCCGGACGCCTGGGGTTCCCGGCGCCGTTCATGCAGGCGTTGCTGACGGCCCGGACCGACGGCGAACTGGCGGCCCGGTTCGAGTACCTGGCGGACTACTACCAGGCGTTGCACTGCCACTGGCTGCGCGTGCTGGCGGCCGCGTTTACCCCGCTGATGGTCATCGCCTGGGCGCTCGTGGTGGGGTACATCGTCGTGGCGCTCTTCCTCCCGCTGATCGCGCTCGTGCAGGGCGTGATGAGCACGATTTATTGAGGTGCCCACGTGGGTAGGAAAACGAGATATCGCCAGGCCGGGCCTGCCGACGCCGGTTTACGCGCACCGCTGCAGCCCGGCTTCATTCACCTGGAGGTGCTCGCCTCCCTTGGCCTGACGATCATCCTGGCGGCGCTGTTCGCCGTCGCCACCCTGCAGTACGCCGCCGCTCGGCGGGAGAACGACACCCGCCGCCTGCTGCAACTTGCGGCCATGGCCGAGCTCGACCGCATTCGGGCGGGCATCCATCCGGTTCCGATCGGCGAGCCCGAGCGGGGCCCGGCGTCGCAGCCAGGTGAGATTGTGATCCGCACCACGACAACGGCCGGGGCGGGAGCGTGGCGCGGGCTGACGTGCGTGCGCGTGGTGGCCAGCAAGCACATGGCGGGCGTTCGGACCATGGAGGTCGAACTGACGGCGTTCGTCGCCGGGGAGGTCGGACCATGAGGCCGGCGCGCGCGCGGCAGCGCGGGTATCTCCTGATGCACGTCCTGCTCATGCTTCCGCTGGCCGCGCTCCTGCTGCTGATCCTGGGCAAGCTGGTCATCGACACGATCTATTTGCAACGCGTCGCGGCGCAACACGCGAACCTCGTCGCGGTCGCGGACTCTCTGACGCGGCAACTCCACCAGGACGCCTGGGCCACCGCCACCTATCGGCGGACCGGGGACTCCCTCACATTGCAGACGGTCAGCCCCCAGGGGCCCGTTTCAGTGACCTATACGTTCGAGCCCGAGTCAGTTCGCCGGACGGCACCCGACGGCGACGAGCGCACCTGGCATTGCACGCGGCTGCAGTTTGACTGGCACGTCGAAGGCGGACCGCGCGGCGACGTGCTGTGGCTCGACCTGCGTAAGGTTCCGCCGGCGCGCGCCACGCTGGTGCTGCCGCGGAGTTTCGCGACGACGTTCCTGCTGCCGCCCGGCGCGGGGCCCACGGAGGCGGGACGATGAGCCGTACCCGCGGGATAGCGCGCCTGCCCGCGTACACGCTCGTGATCGTGCTCTTGGCGTGCTTTCTCGTGCTCACGTTTGCCGTCATCATGTCGGGCCTGGTCGCGGTCGAGTGGGGGCGCGACCGGCAGGCGGCGCTGGACGCACGCGCGGGCCAGATTATCGCAAGCGCCCAAGCGTGGAGCCACCGGCATGCGGCCGAACTGGCCACGGGGCAGTCTTTGGTGCTGCCGCTGGGTGACCTGCTCCCCGCGGAGATGGCTGGTACTGCCGAGCTGCATTGTATTCAGTCTGCGACGGGAGATGTGTTGTTCACGTGCAAGGTCACGGTCCAGCGGGCGGGGCGACACCTGACGCGGCAAGCGGTGTGGCCGCGCACGGCCGGGAAGTAGCGGCCTTCCGGCGGGTCGGCCATTCAGCAGTACGACGACGTGAAAATCGGGTATGATGCCGACCAGGCACAAAGGCATGAAGGCACAACGGGACGACGGACGACTGATGGACGTGAACGGCGATCCGGCGAGCTCGAACGTCTGCGACGCGGACGACCCGAACCACCCGACCGGGACCCGCCGCTACTTCTACCGGCTGGAGGGCACCAGTTGGCCCCAAGAGGCCGAGCTCGTCGCGCCGGACCACGCGGCCGGCGACAACTTTGGCGTCTCGGTTTCCCTCAGTGCGGACCTGCTCGCCGTCGGCGCTGACCAGGACGACGATGCGGCGAGCAATGCCGGAGCGACGTACATGTGGCGCCGCGAAGGCACGAGCTGGCTCTTTGAGGCCAAGTTGATGGCGCCAGACGCGGCGGCAAACGACCGCTTCGGGCAAACGGTCTCCATCAGTGGTGATCGCCTGCTGGTCGGCGCACCCCGGAAAGACGACCCCGACGTGGACTCGGGGGCCACGTATGTGTTCGCCCGGAGCACCGACGGGCAGTGGATCCTGTACACGAAGCTGGCCGTGCCCGGTGCGCAGTCGGCCGCTCTATTCGGCGGGTCGGTTGCGCTGGCTAACGGTGTCGCCGTAGCCACGGCCCCGGGGCGCGACGCGAGTGTCGGCGCGGCCTACGTCTTCGGCGTGGGCGGCGACTGCAACCACACCGCCTCCCCCGACCTGTGCGATATCGCGATGGGCCTGTCGCCTGACGCGAACAACAATGGTTTCCCGGACGAGTGCGAGCTGGACAGCGACGGCGACGCGATCGTCAACGCGGACGACAACTGCCCGGACGCTTACAACCCGGACCAGGCCGACTACGACAATGACGGTGTCGGCGACATGTGTGACAACTGCCCGACCGTGCCGAACTGGTATCAGGCCGACGCCGATGGCGACGGCTTCGGCGACCTGTGCGACAACTGCCCAATGATGCCCAATCCCACTCAGGCCGACTCGGACAGCGACGGACCGGGCGACGCCTGTGACAATTGCCCGACGGTTTACAATCCGCTGCAGAAAGACACGGATTACGATGGCATCGGCGACGCGTGCGACGTGAAGGTCGGCGACGTCAACTGCGACGGCGGCGTGAACTTCGGTGACATCAACCCGTTCGTGCTGCTCCTGTCTGACCCGGCTCTGTGGCAGCAGACGTTCGTCGAGTGCCGAATGCTCAACGGCGACATCAACGGCGACGGAAGCGTGAATTTCGGCGACATCAACCCATTCGTAGCGCTGCTGACCGGCAGTCATTGAGCAACCGTCGGTGAAGGAGCAGTGTGCCACGGGCACCGCGTCTAACAGCGCGCTGCCCGTCGCCATTTGCGGCACCGTGGGATACCACTGGCGCAGCCCAAGCGCCAACCCGCCGGCTGCAATCTACGTCCGGATATAACCACGGCCGCCCACGGATTCTCAGCCGCCGCTTGACACGGCCACCGATCGATTTGAACAGTTCACAGTAGGGGACCGTGCGCGCCGGCGGACAGGAACCATGCGGATCGACAGCGATTATAGCTTGTCCGTGCTTACCGCGATGACGGCAAGCACAACACGCGCTGCCGGCACAACCTCGCAGACGGACGAGTCGCTGTTCGGACCCCCCGCCCAAGTCTCGCTCAACGAAAACACCCCCTCGTTCACGGGCTTTCGCGACTACACCCAGCTCGGTGCTTCGGGCCTCTGGCAGTTTGATCTCGCCAGCGTCCTGACCCCTGCCGCCGCGGGCATCCCCGAGACGCCACGCTCGCCGGAGGAACAAAAGGCCGACGAAGCGGCCATCAAGCAGGCCTTCGATTACATCGACCAGGGCCAGCCGGACGCCGCCCGCACGTTGATGAACGACCTGCTGTCTGAGAACCCGACGAGCTCCGCGGCGGTGCAGGCGCTCGGCTATGCGGACCTGGCCGATGGGAAGTACGCGGAGGCCGAGCAACTCTTCCTCAAGGCCCACGCGCTGGATCCGACCACGGGGTATGACAACGACGCGCGGAACGCCCGGATTCTCCAGGGCGACGACGATGCCGTGCTCGCCCGGGCCCGCAGCATGGTGGCCGCGCCGGCGCAGCGCGCCGAGGGGATCCGCGTCCTGATTACGCTCACCCAGCGCAGTCCCGACAACGCGGCGGCGCACGTACTGCTCGGGGAAAGCCTGCTCGAGTCGGGCGAAGGCCCTAGCGCATTGCTCCAGTTCAGCACGGCCATTGGCACCGCCGACAGCAGCGCGCTCGGCCAGCTCGAGACCCGGCTGAAGGAACTGGGCGAGGCTTACCCCAGCTCGGCTTTCATTCAACAACTGATCGGCAAGACGCAGTCGCGGCAGGGACACTTCGAGGACGCGGTTGTAACGCTGACGCGCGCGCTGGGAATGGCGCCGAGCCCATTCGGGTACCAGGAGGCCCTCGCGGCAGCTCACGTCGGAGCGGGGCGACAGTTCCTGGCCAGCGGCGACATCACGGATGCAATGACCCGTTTCGCGCAAGCCCGCCAGCTCGACCCCACCGGACGCGCGACCAAGCTGGCGCTCGGCGAAGGATATGTGGCCCGCGCCGAACAGTACGTTCGACGCGGCGACTATGCGTCCGCAGCCGAGGACTATACTTCCGCCGCGGATCTGCTCACCCAGGGCGGGGACGAGACGCTCCGCGCCCGGGCCGCGTCGGGCGCTTATGCCGCCGGTCGAGGCCTCGAGCGCGAGCGGATCGCCGCGGGCGCGGAGATTGACAGTGAGGCGCTCGCGTTTCAGGCGGCCTACGACTTCGACCCGGACAATCTGACCTACAAGCGAAAGCTGGCCGAGACGCGCAACGCGATCGGCGACGAGCTGTTCACCGCCGGCGAGTATGAAGACGCCGCCCACGCTTACGCGCGGGCCCACGAGCTGTTCGTCTATGACAAGACGTACCAGGAGAACACGATCAAAGCGTTTGTGGCGTATGGCGACGAGCGGCTGTACAACCTGAATTACACGGACGCCATCGAAGCGTATCGCCAGGCCTTCAGAGTCGACACGACGGATTGGGACACGAAGCAGAAGCTGGCCGACGCGTACAACACGCGCGGGCTGGACTACGTGGATTCCGAAGATTACGCAAAGGCCGCCGCCGACTTCAAATCAGCGCTGCGGCTGTTCCCGGACAATTCCACGTATCAGGCGAACTACGACTCCGTTGCGCCGTGGGATAGTTAACGTAGCGGCCGACGCCTCGTCGGCCGTCCCCGTAGCGGCCGACCCCCCGGTCGGCCGTCGAGGTCCACGTCCCCCGGGGTGCCACGGCCGTGTCGGCCGTGAGGCGGCCACGCCAATCCAAAATCCAAAGCCGGTCGCCCGTGGACTCCGCGTCACTTGACCGCCGCCCAGCTCGTTGCAGTACGGGTACGCCGCCTCGTAGGCGGCCTGTCCGTTGCACGCGGTGACGAACGCGTTCACGTCGTCGAGATTCGCGAGGCCGTCGCAGTTCATGTCGGCCGGGATGAACCCGTACTCGCAGGCCAGGTTCCCATCCGCATCGTACCACAGGGCCGGCGCGGTAGGGGCGTTCCAGTGCGCCGGCCAGGTCTACGCGGGCCGCAGCGACCAGTAGAGCGGACCCAACAAAGCACAACCAGGAGCGTCAATGGTCGATGTCGATGTAACGCGGGTCCTGTATCTGCAGAATACGTAACGCAAAGCAGGGTCCTCGAGCAGTCGCGCCGGGTCGCATAAGAACGCTGTGCTCTTCATAGTGCCGGTCACTTTCTAGTCTGACTAGGAATGCCCGCCCGATCAAACTTCTCCCCGGCGGCGGGCGAGAGCCGAGCGACCGATCTAGCATTGTCCATTTGACTCGCACAGTTGCCTCGCCGCGCGCGTCAGCGGTTTGACAGAACCACTTGTACGCAGGCCTTTGAGGCTCGGGCTCTCGCTCCGCAGGCGGCACATTGTGATCGTAATCATACTTGACGCAGACCTGGACATCCGGAACCGGCTCGTCCGTTGCCGAGCTCGTCACGCGCAGTAGGATAGGCTGCACTGTCGTCCTCACAGGATCACAGCCGATAGCCATCAACATACTCACGGTACAGAGAACGCTGCGCCCCAGGCCAACAAACTCGCTTAGGGGCCGTTCATGACTCGCACAGGCGCTGGCCATGAGTATTCCTCCTGTGGCCATAACCGCCGGCCGAGGTAATCATACCGGAGTGCCGCGCATCGGGAACACTCGGGAATACTGATCCCCAGCATTGGCTCGACCAATCTGCTGGCCGTGGAAGACCATGCGCACCGCAACGACCGGTACCCGCCGCGACGGGCAGGCTCCGCCCGGCCGCTACTCGCGGGCTCCGACCGCCTCCGGTTTGGCGCTAAAGCCCGGCGGCAGCTCCTTTGTGCCCTTGCACTTGGGATAGCCGCTGCAACCGAGGAACTTCCCGCGCCGCCCGGCGCGGATCACCATCGGCTGCCCGCACTCGTCGCAGAGGATGTCCGTCGTCTCCGGCTTCGGCTTGGCCGGCGCCGGCAGCAGCTCCTCCGCCTGCTTCTTGGCCTCCCCGCGCAGGTTCGCGTTGAACTTGCACTGCGGGAAGCTGCGGCACGTGAAGAACGGGCCGAACCGGCCGCGCTTCAGCTCCATCGTGCTGCCGCACTCCGGACACAGCAGCGCGCCCGGCGCGGGCATGACCTCCACCACCGGGCGCCCGGTGCGCGTCAACGCGAAGCCCGGCGGCGGACCATCGCCAGGTCGCCAGGGCCGATACGCGGCATTACCGCCGTTGGCCGGCGCGCCAGGTGCCGCCGGGGCGCCGTCGGGCGTGCCCGCTGAAGTCGCGCTGGCCTGCGCGGCCTCCAATTTCTCGACCGGCATCGTGTGACGGCAACGGGGGAACCCCGAGCACGCGACGAACTTCCCCCGTCGGCCTGAGCGGATGACCATCGGCCGACCGCATTTCTCGCAGTTGACGCCGGCGGGCGGCGGCGGCGGCACGGGCTTCTTCTCGAGCCGTACATCGGGTGGCAGCGGCGACGTGTTCTTGCACTGCGGGTAGCGATCACAGGCCAGGAAGGCGCGCTGTCCCCGGCGCTTGACGGCGAGCGCCCCTTCGCCGCACACGTCGCACGGACGCTTCAGCTCTTCCTCCTTGACCAGGCGCAGCGGGCGCCCCTGTTCGTTGCATGGAATGGTGAAGCGACACTCCGGGAAGCCGGTGCAGCCAAGAAAGAAGCCGGACCGCGATTGCCGCACGACCATCGGGCGGCTGCATAGCTCGCACAACTGGTCGGAGACCTGGGGTCGCACGGGCGCGCCGTCCCGCCCCACGTTCAGCGTGCCCTTGCACTTGGGATAGCGGCTGCAGGCCAGGAACCGCCCGGTCTTGCTCCAGCGATACACCATGGGCGACTCGCAGACCGGGCAGTGATGGTCACTGGGCAGGCCGCGGGCGGTACCCATCTCGTCCCGCGCCCGGGTCAGCAAGTCGCGGAACGGGTCGTAGAACTCGTGCAGCACGCGCACCCAGTCCAAGTGCGCGTCCTCGATCTTGTCCAGCTCGTCCTCCATGTAGGAGGTGAACTTTACGTCCATGATCTTGGGGAAATGCTGCACCAGCTTGTCGGTGACCAGCTCGCCGAGCGCGGTCGGCGCAAACCGGCGGTCCACCTGCTCCACGTAGCCGCGGCTCTGAATTGTGTCGATGATCGCGGCGTAGGTGCTCGGCCGGCCGATGCCCTCCGCCTCCAGCGTCTTCACGAGGGAGGCTTCGGAGTATCGCGCCGGCGGCGACGTGAACTGCTGCTTCAGGTCGGCATCGAGCAATCCAACCCTCTGACCCGGCTCGAGCGCGGGCAGAATCTGGTCGTCGCTGGAAACCCCCGCCACACGCAGGAAGCCGTCGAACACCAGCTTCCGGCCGTTGCCCGCGAAGCGTGCCGGCCCGCGCGCCGTCTCGCAGGTGATGCTCACCGACGTCGAATCCCACTGCGCGGGCGTCATCTGGCAGGCGACGAACCGCTTCCAGATCAGCTCGTAGAGCTTGTATTGTTCGCCGGACAGGGCGCGCCGCACGCTCTCCGGCGTCCGGCATGGGTCCGTCGGCCGAATCGCCTCGTGTGCCTCCTGCGCGCGCTCCTGCCGCTTGCCGTACATGTTGGGAGCATCAGGCAAGTACGCCGCCCCGAACCGCTGCTGGATGAACCCACGCACCGCGTCGACGGCCTCCCGCGCCAAGTTCGTCGAATCTGTCCGCATGTACGTGATCAGGCCGACCGGCCCTTCGCCGTTGATGTCGATGCCTTCGTACAAAGCCTGGGCGATGCGCATGGCGCGCGAGGCGGCGAAACGCAGGACGTTGCTGGCCTGCTGTTGGAGGGTGGCCGTGGTGAATGGGGACGATGGCCGGGTGGTGGTGCGCTTCGTGCTCAGGTCCGACACGACGAGGGGCGGTACGCGGGCCCCATCCAGACGGCCGACGATCTCGACCTGCTCCAGATTCAGACGCCGATATTCCTCCCAGGGGTGCCGCGCGGTCCGCTCGACCACCAGCCCCAGCGACTCCGCCACGGCGCACGCGCCATCCATACTTAACTCGCCGGCCGGCCTCCCGCCGACCTCGGCGAGCTCGGTGCGCAGGCAGCCGTGCTCCGCCAGCCAGGTCAGGATGTCCCGCTGCGTTCGCTCCCCCGCGCCGCTGAACTCGTGCCAAGGCCCCCGCTGGGCCGGCGCCTCGCTCTCGCGCCCCGCGAGATAGGCAATCACCTTCCAGCTTTCTTCGGGGACGAACGCGCAGATTTCGCGCTCCCGCTCCACGATCAGCCGGACCGCGACCGACTGCACGCGCCCCGCTGAAAGCCCTTTAGCGATCTTCTTCCACAACAGCGGGCTAAGCTCGTAACCCACGATGCGATCGAGAATCCGCCGTGCCTGCTGGGCATTCACGCGGTCCAGGTCGATTTCGTGCGGATGCGCAAATGCCTCGTGGATCGCCGCCTTGGTAATGGCGTTGAAAATCACGCGGCGGACCCTGCCAGACGGCACGTTCAGCGCCTCGGCCAGGTGCCACGCGATAGCCTCGCCCTCGCGATCGAGGTCTGTGGCGAGAAAGACCTCCCGCGCGTCGGCGGCGAGGCGCTTAAGCTCTGCGATGACCCTTCCCCGCCCTTTCACGATCTCGTAAGTTGGTCTGAAATCGTTACTTACGTCGATTCCGAACTCCTTCGGCGGCAGGTCGCGAACGTGCCCCAGCGATGCTTTCACGACATAGTCGGAGCCGAGGTACTTATTGATCGTCTTGGCCTTGGCGGGCGACTCGACGATTACTAGTGCTTTGCCTTCCGTCTTGCTCTTGGCCATGAATAACGACCTAACTTATTTACAGACGGCCACTTATCAATCCGCACGAACCCGTCGTGCCGGACCAATGAGGTCTGGCATCGAAGGGATAATATCGGAATTTCGACCGGTCATCTTCCCAAGATGGTTAGCCGGCACATGCCGCGTGTCAAGCTACGCCGCATTTCCGCCCACCCTCGGCGCACGACAGTTCGGGGCGACCAGCCGTCCCAAAGGCGCCCCCTGGGCGAGTGCTCTGCCGCATGATCCCAGTGCTCCTGGGCCCTCGCCCCAGCCAGGCCAACAACGAGGGAAATGGGGGACAGGCACCTATTTCGCTTTGAAGAATAGGTGACTGTCCCGAATTTCCTACCGCACCTTGGCCGGCATGACCACCAGCACGTGCCCGGCCCAGTGCAGGCGCTTTTGCAGCGCGTACCCGACCTCGTTGTGCAGCAGCGGCTGGTACCACTTCTCGCGCTTAAAGACCACCTTGCCGGCGAAGAACGTGATCCGCGGGAACTCCTTCGCCACTGCCAGGCACAGCTTCTCACTTTCTTCAATCAAATCCGTGCCCATCGCCAGACGATAAGCCGCGGGTACGCCGAGCCCGCGGGCCAGCTCGACGTAGCGTTGCAGCATCTCCTCGGTCCGCGCTTGGAGCACCTCTACCGACCGCTCGCCCTTGAACTCGCCCGAGTCCACCACCCCCACCGACATGAAGACGACGTTCTTGAAGTGCCCCGGGAACGCCCGGAAGATGTTCATCAGCGTGTGGATGCCGAGTCCGCCGTAGCTGCTGACCAGGATGGCTGCCGTCGCGGCGTTCGGGTCGAGCGCGCCAGCGGAGCCCTTGGCGTGCTGCGGCAGAGTCTCGAGCTGGGCGTAGAGCTCGCGGAGCTTGTCGATCACGGTGCGGTAGTGGCGCCGGATGCGGAAACAGAAAAACACCAGCCCTCCGGTGACGACGACCGTCAGCCACGCGCCTTCCCTGAACTTCTCCGTGGTCGTAATGACCAGGACCGTCGCGCAAAGCACGAAGCCAACGGTAAACAAGGCGACCTGGCGAGCGCGCTGCGCCTCGCCGCGCTGGGCGCGCAGGGCTCGGCGCAACATGCCGAACATCGACAGCGAGAAGGTGAGGAAGACGTTAATGCTGTAGAGCACGACCAGCGCTCGGACATCCGCTTGCGTGTAGATCAGCGCCGCGAGGGACGCCGCACCCATCATGAAAATGCCGTTCTGAGTCGTCAGCCGCTCGGACAGGGCGGCGAAGCGGTGGGGCATCCAGGAATCCACCGCCATGTTCGCCAGCACGCGCGGGCCGTCCACAAAGCCGGTTTGCGCGCCGACCACCAGCAGGGCCCCCTCGGAAAGAATCGTCAGCAGGGCGAACAGGGCTCCGCCCGGGATTCCGAGGGTCAGTCGTTCAAGCAGGACGGCGTTCATGGTTTTGCCCGGTTGGGGCTCGATGTGCCACAGCAGGTACAGCAGGAGGAGACCGCCGGCCGTGAAGGCCAGCGAGAACGCCATGTACGCCATCGTGCGCTTGCCGTTGTGCACGCGCGGTTCGCGCAGGACGGTCAGGCCGTTGGAGACGGCCTCCAGGCCGGTGTAGGTCCCGCCGCCCATGGAGTAGGCGTGCAGGAACAGCAGGATCATGCCGCCGATGCCCAGCGTTGTGAGGCCGCTGTTGAAGTCGGTGCCCACGGTGGTCACTGTGGCTCCGACCTCGGGCAGATGCCCGATGACACCACCGATAATCGCGACCAGGTGCGTCACCGCGAAGACGACGAAAATCGGCGCCAGCGTGAGCACGGATTCGCGCACGCCGCGGATGTTCAGCACGACCAGGCCCCCGATGACGGCGCAGTCGAACGGAAGCTTCGCGGGCTGCCAAGTCAGCGGCAGGAAGCTGAACAAGGCATCGCCCGCGGAGGCAATGGAGACCGCGATCGTGAGCACGTAGTCAACCAGCAGGGCGCAACCGGAGACGACGCCCAACCGCGGGCCCAGCAGCGAAGTCGCCACGATGTAGCCGCCGCCGCCCTGGGGAAAACGCTCGATGATGCGGCTGTACCCGGCGGCGATGACGAACACGGTGAACGCGGTCATGGCCGCGAGACCGACCGCCAGATAGGTATGGCTGCCCAAGGTGCGGAATGCTTCCTCGGGGCCGTACGACGACGACGACAGCCCGTCCGCACCGAGCCCGACCCAGGCCAACAGCGGGATGAGCGAGATGCGATGGAAGAGCGAGCGGTCGCCGAGATCGCGTGGCGGCCCGAAGAGCAACCGGCGCAGCCGTCCGGCGGACGACGTCGTCTGGTCCGATGGCGTCATAAGCCCCATATTATAATCGCCGGCGTCAGCGGCGCGTGAGGCGGGCCATGGCCTCGTCCAGGTCGCGGATGCTCAGGTCGAGCAACTGGAGCGTGTAGTTCTTGTTGTGGATGCCGTTGCCGGCCTTGATGAACAGGATGTTCGCGCGCGCCGGAGCCACCAGGTCGGCCACGTCGCTGCCGATCTCCACGCCGCCCGCCTGCAGCTCGCTGATGCGCGCCTGCACGCGGTCGAGGGCGCTCTCCGTCTCCTGCAGGTGGACCGCAATCTCGTCCTGCCACTGCTGGAACAGCCGCTGATAGTCGGCCCCGTGGCAGGCGATGCACGTCTGCTCGGAAGCCTCGACTAACTCGTCGCCCTTCAGGTCGGTCGCCGGTTTCGTATGGCAACCCGTGCAGTTCAGGCGCGAGCCGAACATCGCGTTCGGCATCGCCCGGGTGGTTCCCTCGCCCCCGATGCCCATGAGCAACTGGACCTGCTCGTGATGGTGGTTCGGATGGCAGTGCTGGCAATCGCTGAGGATCGGTTGCAGGAACCCGGCACTGGTTCCCACGTGCTGCGGATCGATCAGCCGATGCTGGATGCCCCGATGGCAGTCGGCACACCGCGCCCGCTGGGCCTTCACGTGCGCGCGGTGGTATTCCTCGACCGTGGCCGTGTTGCGGGTCTCAAAACCTTCCAGGTACTTCTGTTGGTCGTGGCAATTCGCGCACTCCCGTAGCGTGACCGTCGCCTGTCCCTGGATCACGTCCAGGTGACAACTGGCACAGTCGATGCCGCGCGCCACGATGTCGCGGTGATCCATCAACGCCGGCGCCGCGGGTGCGGTCGCCCCCGGGTATTGCTGCTGCCAGGCGATGGTCACCGCCGTGTCGTGGATGAGGATCTTGCGGGTCGGCGGCTCGTGGCACTTCAGGCACTCCCCCGTGTCCCGATTGAACGCCTGATTGTTGAAGTGGCACGTGAAGCAGGTTTGCAGATCGGCGGGCATGACGTGATGTTCCCCCGACCCGTCGTAGCTATGACAGGCGGCACAGCTCAGGCCGGCCAGTTGCTGGAGGCGCGTCTCCTGATGTTCCAGCCGGAGCAGCTCCAGTGCATCCGGCACCAGCTCGTCGTGCTGCCGCTCCACGAGGCGGGTGTGCAGTTCCTTCGCGCGCTGCAGCGCCGGCCCGACCGCCGTCGCCGCGGTCCGAATGTACGCGTATAGGTCGGCCGGAGCGGCCGCTTGCACGCGCTCCTGCAGGGCCGCAACCTGGGCCTCGTTTTCCTCCAGCCGGGCTTGCACGCGCAGGTGCTTCTCATGCACGAAGGTCACGGTCGGCGTACGCGTGACCTCGCTCTCCTGGGTGCCGATGATGCGTTTCTCGACTCGCGGCTGACCGATCGGCAGAGACTTGGTCAGATACTCGTTGTCGCCGTGGCACTGCGACCGCAGGCAGCTCGCGTCGTTGACGCGCGCCCTGGGGCGGCCCGCGCCGTAGCGTCCGCTGAAGTAGCTGGCGAGTTGGGAAAGGCCCTTGAACTTCGCCTTGATCGTGTGCTGCTCCCCCGGGGCGTAATGACATTCGACGCACCAGGTGCCCACTTTCCTGCCGTGCACGTCGCGGCTCCACGACTGGTAATAGGGGTCCATGACGTGACAGGTGCCGCAGAACTGGGGCCGCGAGGTGTAGTACTCGGCACCGCCCAACCCCAGCCCGCCGGCGAACACCAGCACGCCGGCCGCAATCCCCAGTATCCGCAGCACCCGCGGCCAGCGCCGCCGCCGGGGCCGGCCGCCGGCCGCTTCCGACCCTCCGGCACGGGGTTCGGGCGGCCGATTGGGATTCTCCGTGTTAGGCGTAGTGTCAGACATAGCTAAATCCACAGCGTGAGGCTCCGCCGACCTGAACAAGTTGCAGGCGCCGCGCCGGTCGCCACGACGGCGGAGCCGCCCATATAATAGCGGCACTGTCCGCGGAAGTACTGCTCTGATACAGGGATTCATCGTGCGGTGTTTCGGCCGAGTGATGCGCGCGGCCCATGTCGGCCTCTGGCTAGCAGGGCTGTCCACCAGTCCGGCGATGGCAGCGGAAGGCCAGTGGCGGTACGTGGGCACGCCGGTGCTGACCTTCGAGTACCGGGAGAAGCCGGCGTTGTACATGCCCACCGGCGTGGCCGTCGCTGAAGATGGCACGGTCTTCGTCGCCGATGGCGTGAACGACCGTATCCTGGTTTTTGCCTCCGACGGCGCGTATCGCGAGGAGATTCACGACATCGGAGGCCAGACCCTAAGCCGCCCGATCAGCTTGAAGGTGGACCCCGCCGGTTTGTTGTGGATCGCGGATACCGGCAATGGGCGCATCCTGGTCTGCAACCCGGACGGGGCGCTGGCCCGCGAGATTCGCGTGCCGCAGGCGCCCGAGGCTCCGCGCCCACCCGACATCACGGACGTCGCCCTCAGCCCGGACGGCCGTTACGTTTGGGCCATCGACAACGACGGCCACCGCCTGGTCCAATTTGACGTTGCCGCCGACGCGTTCCGATTCCTCGGACAGGTGGGGGAGGCCCTGGGCCAGTACTACTACCCGTTCATGCTGACGGTCAATGCCGCCGGAGACGTGCTGGTCGCGGAGCCGGTGAGTGGACGAGTACAGATCCACGACGCGACCGGCCGGGCGGTGGGCAGCCTCGGCACATTCGGAGTCGATCTGGGCGAGCTGTACCGTCCCAAGGGCATCGCCGTCGACCGGGACGGAAATGTCTGGGTGGCGGATGGCGTGATCGGCGTCATCCAGGTTTTCGAGCCCACCGGAACGATCCTCGATGTAGTGCGCGACGCGGCCGGAGCACCGCTCAAGCTCGACATGCCGTGTGGCCTCGCGCTCGATCGCAGCGGGAACCTCTACGTCGCGGAGCTCACGGCCAACCGTGTCCGCAAGTTCGCGGTCGCTGTGGATCTCCAGGCCGCGGTCCAGCTCCCAAAACGCCGGACGCGCGTTGGCGGATCGGCCCAATCGCACGACTGCACCGTCTGTCACCTCGAATGGATCGAGCCGCTGGCCCAGGGCGTGTCGACGCCGCTGATGGCGCCGCCCCAGCAGCCGGTCGAAAGTCGCCCCGAGACATGTCTGTCCTGCCATGACGGCTCGGTGGTCGACTCGCGCCGCCGCGTTTGGCTCGAACATGGACACCGCACCGATGCGGTGCCGCCGCCCACGATGAACGTGCCTTCCTTCCTGCCACTCGACAATGGCCGGATTGTCTGCCGCACCTGCCATTCGGCGCACGGCGCCGGCCAACCCACCGGCGACATCGCCACCGCCGTCTTTCTTCGCGTGCCCAACAAGGCCAGCGAGTTATGCGCAAGCTGCCACGCGGACAAGACCCGCGGACGTGAAGCCGGTACGCACCCGACGGGCGGCATGCCCTGGGCGGTCCCCGAGGTCCTCCTGAAGGCGGGCGCCCGGGTCGGCCCGAACCCCCGCGAGCTTACGTGCCAGGTCTGCCACACGCCGCACGGCGCCGCTCACGACCACCTGCTCGTGCTAGGCACCGAGTCGAACCAGCTCTGCCTGGCGTGTCACGACCAGATGCGGCCGGGGATGTTTCGCGAGGGCGGGCGCAGCGAGCACCCGCTTAGCCCGGTCGTGAACGCGGAGCAGGCGACGGCCGTGCGCGACATGGGGACCATGCTCGGCCCGGACGACCGGCTGATCTGCCTCTCCTGCCACAAGCTGCACCATGGCAAGGGGGAGCGATTCCTGCTGGCGGACGAACTCACGGACGGGCAGATGTGCCTGCGCTGCCACGATGGCAAACGCGCGGTGCTGGGCACACGCCACGATTTGCGCGAGAGCTTTCCCGAGGAGCGCAACCGGCTGGGCATGACGCCGCACACAGGCGGCCCCTGCAGCTCCTGTCACCTGTTCCATCGCTACGCCCGGGCGCCCGAAGCCAGCCCGCTGGACCCTGGCGGCGGAAAGTGCGTGACGTGCCACGAGGCCGGGCGGCCGGCGCAGACACTCGTCCTTGGCCCGGTCAACCATCCGACCAGCGGGTGCACCCAGTGTCATGATCCGCACAGCGAGCAGTATGGGCGGTTTCTCCGCAATGTAGGCAGCGTTGTCTGCACCACCTGCCACGCGGACCACGGCGGCCTGAGGGATGGCCCCCATGACCTCGCGTGCACCTCCGCAAGCTGGCCGGCAGTCGCCACCGCGACCGGCGACACCTGCCTGGCCTGTCATCGTCCGCACGGCAGCGAGGAGACCGGCCTCTTCCGCGCGGGCCTGGCGGAAGGGGCATCGGGCGCCGACGCGGCGTGCCTGGCCTGCCATCCCGGCTCTGCACCGCATGTGGAGAGCCAGGTGGCGTTGCTGCATCCACGCGATGCGACCAGACTGTCGGTCGCACCAGATTTGCCCTTGTCCACGAACGACGATCAGAAGCAGCTCGCGTGCCGGACCTGCCACGATCCGCATCACACGGCCACAGGTGACGCCAAGCTGCTGCGGATCGAGGCCGGGGGGACATCTCAGCAACTGTGCTTCAACTGCCACACCGAGGTGGCCCACATCGGCGCGATCGGCCACGCCGCACAAGTGCTGCGCGCCGCCGGTCTTGACGTGGCGGTCTGCGGACCCTGCCACCGCGTGCACGGCCAGCCGGCCACCGTCGAGGCGCACTTGCTGTGGCCGCGACAACTGGCCTATTCGACCGAGGCCACACAACCCGCCCGGGTGGTCGACCGTCACTGTCTAACCTGCCACCACGCCGGCGGACCGGCGCCTCCGCCCGCCATCGCCACGCACCCGGCCGCCGAGATGTTCAACCCCGGCCAGCCGGACAGCCCGGGGTTCCTGCCGTTGTTCAACGACGAGGGTCAGGTCGACCCGAAGGGCAGCATCGCCTGCCGGACCTGTCACCTGACGCATGGGCGAAGCCGCCCGGCCCCCGTGCCGCCGGGGCTCGGCCGGATCACCACGCGCGAGCTGCGCGCCCGCGAGTGGCACATTCGTTCCATCGGGTCGGAGAGCGTTTGCACGACCTGCCACGGCTTTGATGCGCTGCGCCGGTTCATGTACTTCCACGATCCCGCGCGCCGCGGCGGGCCGATTCAGGGTCAGTGACGCCGGGCGGTGCGCGTTTCGAGCGCGGACAGCTACAATCGAGCAACTCGTGATGGTCGACAGGCCACGGCCGACGGAGTACCAGCCATGAAGCGACTTGGTTTAATTGTCACCAGCATGTTGACGATCGCGACGGTTCTGCTGTCCGGGTGCGAGCGCAGCGAAGAGCCGACGACCGCCTCGAAGCCGCCGCCGGCCGCTGCGGCCAGCACCCAGCCCAGCGCTGACGAGATGGCCAATGTCCGCGAGCTGGTTCAGAACATGGACCAACGCGGTACGGCCAACCTTCCGGCTGGTCACCCCCCCATCGGCAACCTGCCCGAAAAGCCGACCGTGCCGGAGCTGCCGACTGCATCGCGGCCGACCGTGAGCTTGAAATACACGCCGCCGGACACGTGGCAGAAGGAGCCGGTCAAGAGCACCATGCGGCACGATCAGTACCGTTTGCCGCGGGCCGCGGGCGATCCCGAGGATGGCGAGTTGGCCGTGTTCGGCGCCGGTGTCGGCGGCAGTGTCGAGGCCAACGTGCAGCGGTGGCGCGGGCAGTTCACCACTCCGGACGGCCAGCCCGTACCGGACGACGCCATGGTCCGCCAGTTGCTGGAGGTGAACGGCCTGAAGATCACGGTCGTGGACACCGCGGGTCGTTACAACGCCGGTTCGATGATGCCCGGCGCGCCGGCGTCAGCGAGAGATAGCTACCGGATGCTCGGCGCCATCGTGGAGACGCCGGGTGGGCCGTGGTATTTCAAAGCGGTCGGCCCGGCCAACACGATCGGCCAGCACCGCGACGCATTCATGGAGTTCCTGCGCTCGATGAGAGTCGAGCAGTAACGACCGAGCACACGCCGGTGGCACGCGCTGTCCCGGCCGTCGCAGGCCGCGCAGCCTTCTACGGCCGGTACTGAGCCCGGCCGCTACACTCCACGCCGCGCCGTGTCTGAGTGGAACGCCTGTCAGTCGTGAACCCGCAACTCCCCTTCCGGCGTGAGGCCGAGGAACTCAGCGATGAAGACCTGGGGCGAGGCCAAGCCGTTGCGCGTCGAGGTCCACATGAGGTAGCGTCCGTCCGGGGAGAACACCGGCAGGCCATCAAACCCCGGATCGGATGTCACGCGATGCAGCTCCGACCCGTCGTCCCGCATCAGGTAGACGTCGAAGTTCGCGTCCTGACGGAAGTTCGCGTACGTGAAAACAATCCATATGCCCGAGGGATGCCAGTACGGGCACCAGTGGAACGCGTCGGCCGGCGTGAGCGCCTTCTCGGCCGTGCCGGCGAGGTTGTTGACGAAGACCTGGAGGTTGCCCTGGCCCTCGCGGTCGGAACGATACACGAGCCGCTGGCCGTCCGGGCCGAAGAACGGTCCACCGTCGCGGCCCGTGTTGTGGGTCACGCGGCGTGGATGCTGCCCATCCGCGTCACAGATGTAGATCGCCGGTGTGCCGTCGCGCAGCGAGCAAAACACGATCTGCTTGCCGTCCGGCGAATACGCGCATTCGGCATCGTAGCTGTCGTTGTAGGTGAGGCGCTTCAGCGCACCCGTGGCAAACGTGTACTCATAGAGTTCCATGCCGGGATAGTACTTCCAGGCGTAGCTCGGGCGGCCGCCATGCGTCAACCCGGAGTCGCCCGCCGGACGACTGGTCGGTGGCTGGCTCGCGCCGGATTCCGGGTGGCCGCCGCCGCTTCCGGCAGCCTCTTCGCCGGCGCGCGGGCGCCGCGACTCGACCTCGTCGGGCTTTGTCGGCGGGCGCAGGTCATCGTGGTTGGAAGCGAAGATCAGCTTCTCGCCGCTGGGGTGGAAGTACGAGCACGTCGTGGCCCCGATGCCGGTGCTGACCATCTTCAGGCCCGTGCCGTCCAGGTTCATGACGTAAATCTGGTAGTCTTCCTTGCCGACCGGGTAGGCCTGGAAAGAGATCCGCTTGCCGTCCGGCGAAAAGTAGGCCTCCCCCGACCGCGCTAGCCCCATCTCCGTCGACGTTAGCTGCCGCGCGTTACGGAACCAGCGGGATTCGTCGTGCGCCGGCCGCGTCTCCTGCCCGCGTGCGGCTCCTCCCAGACCGATCGTCAGCAAACCAGTGCACAGACCCACCTTGCGCCAGCACAGTGCTGCCTTCATATCGTGACCTCTTGGGTTGCGACCGCTTCGCGAGCCCGGCAGGCGCCGCTCCCGACGGTGTGGGCTCGGCCCGAGGACGCTCGTACCACTCGCCGCCACTATCATCGCCGACGATGACCGCCCTGCCAACCCCCGCAACCGCAAGCCAAGATGAATCGCGAGCGGTATCCGTCACCCCTGCCTGATCGACCAACGCCGAAGCGGTCGCGGACGCCGCCCCAGCGCGCCGGCCGCGCAAACCGCGTGTCCGCGTCCCGTCAAGCGAACACACGCCCTGCGGCGTCCTGCATCAACATCGCCGTCGAGTTGGGGTCGTTGGCTTGCTGCGCTTCCTGCCCCAAGGCTATCAAGGCCCGCAGGAGCGCGCCGAAGTAGCTCGTCGAAACCGAGATGACCCCATCTTCGACGGTCGCACGCAGCGTGGGATCGCAGCCGGCCGCCACCGCCAGAAGACCGATCAGCGCCGCCGTCAACCACCAGCCGGCACGCCCTGCTTTGTCACGCATACTCGGCTCCTCGTTCTCGCCGATTGGCGCTTGAGTCAGCATCGTACCCGTGTCGCAGCGGTCTGGCTAGGCACGCTGGGGCATCTCGAGCAGCCGCACGAATGCTCGCCGCGCCGGGCGTGACCGCGCCGCCACAGGGCCGCTTCTCATTCAACATGTACCGCGGAATCCGGCCCCGGTTGCAGCCCGGCTGAGGTTGACGACCCCGACTGCTCGCGCTTCCGCATCGCGTCCGCCCCACGCGGATGACACCGGGCGTGAATCTCCTGCAGCCGGCGGGTCTGCACGTGCGTATAGATTTCGGTGGTCGTGATACTGGCGTGACCCAGCAACTCCTGCACGACCCGCAGATCGGCCCCCCCCTCCAGCAGGTGCGTCGCAAAACTGTGCCGCAGCGTGTGCGGGCTGACTTTGCCGGCCATCCCCTGCCGCTTGGCCTCCCGCCGTACGAGGTCCCACATCGCTGTCCGCTCCAGCGGGCCACCCGTGCGGGAGAGAAACAGCGGCAAGGTGGCCGCGACGGCACGTGTCAGGGGCACTTTCCAGCGCCCGCGCTCCAGGCCCGTTTGCAGCAACTGGGGCCGCAGGTCGCGGAGGTAGGCTTCGAGCGCCTCCAGCGCTTTCCGGCCGATCGGCGTGACCCGCTCCTTGCGCCCCTTGCCCATGCAGCGCAGGTACGCCCCGTCCACGTTGATGTCCCCCTCGCGCAGTCCGCATAGCTCGCTGGCCCGCAGCCCGCACGCGTAGAACAACTCCAGGATCGCGCGGTCACGCAGCCCCAGCGTGCTGTCCAGGTCGGGCGACGTCACCAGATCGACCGTGCGGTCGAGGTTCAGCGTCTCCGGCAGGCGCTGCCAGCGCTTGGGCAATTCCACCAGCGACGTGCGATCCTCCGCGATTTGCTTCATGAGGTGCAGCCAGCGGAGCCACATGCGCAGCGCCACCACGCGCCGCGCCAGCGTCGTCTCCTTGTGGCCCCGGCTGCTCAACTCGACGAGGTACTGTTGAATCACGTCCGGCGTGATCCGCGACCAGTCGCCGATACCTTGGCGGTGCAGAAAGGCGCCGAAGTGACACAGATCGCGGCGATACGCCTCGACCGTATTGCCGGACAGGCCGAGCTCAACGTTCTGGTAGGTGCGGAAGCCGTCCAGGGAGCGAATGAAGTCCGGTGTGCAGTCCCCCTCCCGCGCACCCGGTTGACGGCTTTTCGGTTTGCGGACGAAGCTCACATCAGGCCTCGCTTCCCTGCGGAGGTCGTCCTGGCATCCGTGCAGGTCGCAAACAGTTTACTCCGGCCGGCAGCGAATGCCAGTGCGCGCCGCGCCGCGTCCTTCAAGCCGGACCGTCGGCCGCCCCGCCCCCGGCACCCTGGGTCAAGTCCGTGGACTCGATACGTTTCCCTCGATCCGGCGAGCGGGATGAAGCGCGACGCGGCCGCGCGTCCCGACGTGTCCTTCGCGACCTCGATGGTGAACGAAGCGCGCGCACCGCGCGGACCGTCTGCGGGTTATCCGAGCACGCCCACAGATTCGCTCTTTTCTTCGATTCCCCTGGAGAGGCGCGGGTAAACTGACGTTGTTGGGTGCGTGGAGCTCCGCCGGGCGGATCTCCGTTCGCACGGGGCGGACGTGGGGTCCACGCCGGCAGTCGGACTATGCATGCACATAGGGCGACAGCAGCATGTCAACCTGGGATTACGTGCGGTTCGGGGTGGTTCCCGAGCCTTCGGCTGCTCTGCTTTTCGGACCCGGAGACGCGGCGGCCATCCGCCTATGACCCGGCGGCCGGCGCGCAGAAAACAGGTTTGGCTTGGCCCAATTTCTTCCGGAATACGGGTGAACACCTGATAGGCGGCGCGCGGGCCATTGTGGTATACTATAAAGGAAGGGGCATTCGTGGGCGGGAGCATTCATTTCGCCGGCAGGGGTGGTAGGAGGTGCGGGAAATGACTCACGTGATGGCCTGGGCAATTGGCCTGGCGCTGGTGACGGTGCCGGGCACGGGGAAGGGGACTGTCTGCGAGCGTCCCGGCGGGCTAGGACGTGAGGCGCCTGTCCCCTTCTCCGCGACACACGCGTGCGCCCGAATCGCTGGGCCTGGAGCGCCGGCATCAGAACCCCGGCCGTCCCGGCGCGCGGGGACCGGGGCCTTGTTGGCCCGCCACTGGCGTGGCGGGTTCGGATAAGCGTTCCCGCCGGCCTGCGGCGCTGCGGTGCCGAGCTTGCGAGAGTTGACGCCCGGGCAACGGGCCCGGGCGCGAGGTCGCTGACCTTTTGAGGAGGATGGGCATGTCTCGACTGCTGAACCTGATGCTGGGGATGTTGCTAGTGACGGCGGCCGCGCGGGCTAGTCCCTGGTGGGTGAGCTGGAACGGAGACGCGTACCCCGAGAGCGAGGGCTGGCTCCATTACGCTACCGATCCCCCGGCGCAGCGGTGGCTGGAGGACGGGAAGCTCTTCATCGACTCGCGCGCGGACTGGTACATTTCCGACGTATACAGCCAGTACCGGCCCGGTGAGATGACCCTAGGCCCCGGCGAGAAGGTGATCGCCCACTGGAGAATCAAGGTTGACGACATAATCCCGGCCGGCAGCGAGGTCCCGGGATTGGGCGTCTTCTCCGATGACCAGTGGGAGGTGATCTTCACGCTCGGCATGGACAAGATCAGCAGCGGCGAGGAGCCCGGCAACTGGGCGCCTTTCGAACCGGGAGTCTTCCACGAGTTCTACTTTGAGTCTTCCGACATGCGGACCTACACGCTGGCAATGGACGGCATGCCCTTGCTCCAAGGGAACTTCTTCGAGAGCTTCGCCTATGGCCCGGGCATAGGGTGGGGTCATGCGTCGTCGCACAAGGGCCTCTCCGAGTGGGACTTTGTGGAATGCGGGATTGTTCCGGAGCCAGATGCGTTGTCGTGCATGCTGGCTGGCTTCTGTATTCTTGGACTGCTGAGACGTTCGGGGGCTCATTGATTTATGGACTTCTGAAGAGAGGACATGACATGAAATCCAGAATCGCAGCAATGGCGGTACTTGCGGCTGTTGCAGGCACGGCAGCGGCCAGGAACGTGATCGTAGAATGGGGTGGGCACAGTGTCCACGATTACAGGATCGAGCACATGCTGGTGCCGCCGTACGATGACCTCTACGTTGTCATCACGGCGAATACGGAGCCCGACAAGGCCTGGAAGCTCGAGGCTTGGAACGACGTCGAAGACCAGCCGGGCTACATCAACTCCATCAGCATCGAGAGCGGCGCGACGGTGGGTGGGATTCATCTCAGCGTGATCGGCCAGCCGCCGCACGTGTACGGCGCCGCCGACCTGAAGTCGCTTGATCTGAGCGCCCACGGCGCGGAGACGAACACGATCAACACGATTCACATCAGCGGCGACTTCGGCGAGCTCGGCCCCATGCAGGCGTACGGCGCGGGCACCCTTGTGATTGAGGGTGCCGCCCGCGGCGCCATCGATATCTATGGTGACGTCGCCGGCCCCGTGACAATCACCGAGCTGCTCGCGGACATCATCTGCTATTCGATGGGCGACCTCACGGTCATCGGTCCATCGCAGGCGGAGAACCCCGCACCGAACATCACGATTTGGGGTCCCTACCTGTCCCCGCACAAGATGGACATCAAGGCCCGCCTCGGGAAGCTCGACGTGAACGGGACTCTATCGGGCGAGGTGTTGGTAAGTCTCTCGATCGAGGAGCTCGAGACAGGACCGGTGAGCGGGACCGTCGACGTCCACCAGTACATTGATCAACTATCCGTGGGCGAGGTGAGCGGGCAGATCATCACCGGTCTTGGGGTGCGCCGTGCCGAAGTTCTCGGTGCGATCTCCGGTCTCGTCGACGTCGGCACCGACTTAGGCGGCACGTCCGAGCTAAACCGGGGACAGCCACCTATTTTCGACCGTGCCTTCCGGCCTGCGCACGTGCGGCGTGCGTGCGCCGGAAGCCACGGACGTGCAGTATCGGTATGCGGTGGTGCGGCCACCGAGTGAGGAGAGTTGACGCCCGCGTAATGGGCGCGGGCCCGAGGTTGGTTCGTTTGTAAGGAGGAAGGCCATGTATCGAGTGCTGAACATCATGTTGGCAATGCTGCTGGGGGCAGGCACCGCGCGGGCGAGCCCGTGGTGGGTGACGTGGACCGGAGACGCGTACCCGGAAACCGAGGGCTGGACCAGGTACTCCAGCGATCCGCCGGCCGAGCGCTGGCTGGAGGACGGCAAGCTCTTCATCGACTCGCGGGCGGCGCCGGGCATCTACGAGGAGTACGATCAGCTACGGCCAGCCGAGATGACCTTGGAGCCCGGGCAGACTTTTCTCCTGACGTGGCGCGTCAAAGTCGATGAGGCTATCCATTCGGACCCGGCGGTGGCCGTCATGTCCGACGATTACTACCTGGTGCACCTGAGCCTCGCGATCGATGGCATCTATTGCGACACCCCGCCAGGGGGCTGGGCGCCGTTTGCGCCCGGCCAATTCCACGAGTTCCTGTTCGAGTCGTCGGACATGCGCGCGTACACCCTTTACATCGATGGCCTCCCGGCATTGCAGGGGACGTTCTTTGAGGCGTTTCCTGCTACTCCCGGCGTAGGTTGGGGCGACATGACATCGAGCAGCAGTTTGGCACAGTGGGATTGGGTTGAATGTGGCATCGTGCCGGAGCCGTCAGCTTGCCTTGGCGCGCTGGCTGCACTCTTGGGTTTTCGGCCGCTGAAGCGTTCAGCGGCACGGTAACGGAAGTTCAGTTGAAAGGGAGACACACCGTGAAAGCGAAGGGAACAATTGTGGCACTCGCCCTGGCTCTTGCCGCGGCGCAGATTACACCAGCGCGAAACGTGATCGTCGAGTGGGGCACGCACAACGCCCCCGCTGAGTTCACGATTGACCAGTACCAGGGCAATGACATTGGCGTGATCATCTGGTCGAATCCCAACCCGGAGGAGCTCTGGAAATTCGCAGCCTACGACGATAGCGACCCTAATCAGCCGCCCGGATACATCAACTACATCCGCATCGCCGACGGCGTGGTGGTCGACGACATCCACCTGAGCGTGATCGGCGACCTGGGCCATGTGCCGCCGCACGTGTACGGCGCCGCCGACCTGAAGTCGCTTGATCTGAGCGCCCACGGCGCGGAGACGAACACGATCAACACGATTCACATCAGCGGCGACTTCGGCGAGCTCGGCCCCATGCAGGCGTACGGCGCGGGCACCCTTGTGATTGAGGGTGCCGCCCGCGGCGCCATCGATATCTATGGTGACGTCGCCGGCCCCGTGACAATCACCGAGCTGCTCGCGGACATCATCTGCTATTCGATGGGCGACCTCACGGTCATCGGTCCATCGCAGGCGGAGAACCCCGCACCGAACATCACGATTTGGGGTCCCTACCTGTCCCCGCACAAGATGGACATCAAGGCCCGCCTCGGGAAGCTCGACGTGAACGGGACTCTATCGGGCGAGGTGTTGGTAAGTCTCTCGATCGAGGAGCTCGAGACAGGACCGGTGAGCGGGACCGTCAGCGTTGGCAGTTATATTGATCACTTGTTTGTCGGCGAAGTGAGCGGACAGATCACGACCGGGCAGGAGCTGCGCCGCGCCGAAGTCATGGGCGACATCTCGGGCCTCATCGATGTCGGCACCGACCTGGGCGGCACGTCCGAACCGGCTTTGATCGTCTGGGGCAACCTCAGCGGCACGTTGCTGGTGCGAAACGACCTTTTCCCGAATACCATTTCCTACACCTACATCCACGGCTGGATCACCGATGATGGGCAGTTGCTAATCCTGGGCGACGCTGGCCATTCGGTCATTCTCGACGGCAGCCTAAGCGGATACCTTTCCGTAGACGGGAACATGTCTGTGGGCCCCGTTATCTACACCGACCTGGACGGTAGCCTCCATTGCGGGGGACTGGGGCACGCCCACATCTTCGTGGATGGCAATCTGAGCGGCAGCGTCGATGTGGAGGAGTACTCCTTCGCCAACGTGCAAGTGATAGGCAACTTCGCCGGCAGCATCTATGGCAAGCACCTGTATGGTAGCCTGCACGTGGATGGTGTGATGTCCGGGAGCATCGAGAGCGTCAACGACCTTGGTACCGCCATATCTGTCGGCTCCATGGAGCCCGGCGCGACGGTGACGGCCGGTGCCGAGGGCATCCCCGACGCAGACTTCATCGGCAGCCTCGATGTGGACGGGGGCGTGGCCGACGGGGTCACCCTTGAGGCATGGCACGATTGGAACGGGCCGCTTAACGTCATGGGCTTTTTCAACGGGCGCCTTCACGCCGGAAACGACCTGCTCGCTGAGGTCAGCGTCGGCGCTGTAGGGAGCAGCGCTGTTGTCGACGTTGGGCGGAATCTCGGGAACCACTTCGCCGTGGCCGACGGCATCGCCGGGAGCATTACCGTCGGGGGCAACCTCGAATCGACCATCGATAACGCGCTCGGTCGCCTAACGGCGGACTTGCGGATCATGGGGAACCTGACCAGTAGCGGCGCGGTGCTGATCACGTGCCCCAACCCGGCCTTCTGCTGCACGACGGGCACGATCAGGATCGATGGCGACATGAGCGGCACGATCGACATCCCGGTCCTCTGCGATCAGGCCGGTGACCTGAGCGAGGGACACATCATCGTCAACGGCTCTTTTGCCGAGGGCGGTCAGATTCATCTATCGGCGCCGCTGACCGGCACGGCGTTTTTCGCCTGCGATTACGACGGCTGGGACGTCGGAGACGATTGGGACCCCGATGCCGTGGTGGTCATCGACAACATTTTCGATCCCAATAGCCCGTTCCGGTACTATGGAAATGAGCCCGGCCAGCGGCTCTGGCACATTACGATGTGCAAGGGTGATCTCAGTGGCGATGGATCGGTGAACTTCGGCGACATCAACCCGTTCATCCTCGCCTTGAACGACCCGGCCGGCTATGCGCTGGCGTTCCCGGGTTTGGACGGCAGCCGGATCTACCACGGCGACGCTAACTGCGACCAGGCGTTCAACTTCGGCGACATCAATACGTTCGTCTTGCTCGTGGAGTATCACTGCTGCATGGGCTCCGATTGCGAGCCGTGTTGGGACGACGACGATGGCGAGCCGCTCGGCCCAGAGGAATTGGCCGCCCAGCTCGCGGCAAACATCTGGCCCGAGCTGTACGACGACCTGGTATTCGTCGTCGGCGCGGCGATCGAAGTGCAGCCGGACGATGAGAGCCGCGCGTACTGGGAGGCGGTCTACGCGGCGCTAACGCAGTAACGCCGGACGGCGGCCCGCGCCGGCAGCTTGGACGTGGCACCGGACGGCTACGCACCGCGCTGAGATGCCGGCTGGCTAGCCGGCGAGGGACGCTGTGGGCCGAGCGCTTCCGCTTCAGTGGCGATCCGCCGGCCGCGCGGCTCGTCGGGGACCGCCGTGAATGTACCCATCATCAGGAAGCGGCCGGGGCGGCCCCAGCCACCCAGAAGCTGCTGCACCTCGCGGGCCACTTCCATCCGAAAGCTCCCGCGGAGTTGATCGCCGCGCTCGCGGTACAGGGCCACAATCCCGCGCACCGACTCCAAGCGACTCTGCGCCGGCCCAAACCGCGCCACGCCGCGCAACTCGCGCTGGCCCAGCTTGTAGTCACGCGCCCGGCCCGCCGGCGGCTCATCGAGCGCCAGGGACAACTGGAATCGGAAACGCCACTCGGGGACGAGCAGTGCGGGGCGTTCGCACTCCATCGCGACGCGCACGCGGCCATTCTCGTCCGTCCACCAGTAACAGCGGTCCAGGTCAAGTTGCGTGACCTGCGGCGGCGGCCCGGCCGGCGGGTCGATGGCCTGGTAGTCCAGCGCCACGACACACACATGGGCGGTGCCGGCGCATCCCGTGAGCACGATCACGAAAACGGGGATAAGTCCGATTTTGCGGAACCGCCCCGTCGCGCCGTTGCTCGTGACCGCGAAGCGCGCGCGGAAATTGGACTTATCCCCATTTTCCCGAAAATCGGACTTATCCCCGTTTTTCGCGGTCATGCATGCGGCAGCGGGAACTGCGTGCATAGCTCCCGCACCTCCCCGCGTACCTTCAGGCGCGCCGGCTCATCCTCGCCGGCCACCAGCACGCGGTGGATGAAGTCGGCCACGGCCCGCATCTGGGCCTCCTGCATGCCGCGCGTCGTGAGCGCCGGCGTGCCGAGGCGTAGCCCACTCGTCTGCGTCGGCTTACGCTCGTCAAACGGGATCATGTTCTTGTTGCAGATGATCCCGGCCGACTCCAGCCACGCTTCCGCCTGCTTGCCGGTTAAATCGGGATGGACGTTCCGCAAGTCGACGAGCATCAGGTGTGTATCCGTGCCGCCCGAGACCAGCCGGTAGCCGCGCGAGCGCAACGACTCGGCCAGCGACTGGGCATTGGCCAGAATCTGCTGCTGGTACTGCTTGAACTCCGGCCGCAACGCTTCGCCGAACGCCACCGCTTTGGCCGTAATGGTGTGCATCAGCGGCCCGCCCTGCGTGCCGGGGAAGACCCACTTGTCGACCAGCACCGCGTCCGCCGCCCGGCACAGAATAAAGCCGCCGCGCGGCCCACGCAGGGTTTTGTGCGTGGTGGAAGTCGTGAAATCGGCCTGCGGAATCGGGGTGGGGTGCAGTCCGACCGCGACCATGCCCGCGATGTGCGCGATGTCGGCCATCAGCCGCGCGCCGCACTCCCGCGCCACCTCGGCAAACCCTGCGAAATCGATCGTCCGCGGGTAGGCGGACGCACCGCAAATGATGAGCTTCGGCTTGTGCTCGAGGGCGAGCTTGCGCACCGTCGCCAAGCTGACTTGCTCCGTGTCGCGCTCGACGCCGTAGGGCACTACGTTGTACATCGCGCCGCTGAAGTTGACCTTCAAGCCATGGGACAGGTGTCCGCCGTGGGCCAGGTCGAGCGATAGCAGCGTGTCGCCCGGCTTGAGCACGGCCACGTACACAGCCATGTTGGCCTGGGCGCCCGAATGCGGCTGCACGTTGGCGTGCTCCGCATGGAACAGCTTCTTGAGGCGCTCGCGGGCCAGATCCTCGACTGCGTCCATATTCGCGCACCCGCCGTAGTAGCGCTTGGCCGGGTAGCCCTCCGCGTACTTGTTGGTGAAGACCGAACCGGCCGCGGTGCGGACGGCCACGGATACGTGGTTCTCGGAGGCGATCAGCTCGAGTGTATTCTGCTGCCGATCCTCCTCACGGCGGACGATCTCGGCGACTTCGGGATCGGATTCGGTCAAAGGTCGTGACAGAAAATCGACCATCGCGTTATCCCTCTGCTGTGGGTTTGTTGATCAGTGGCGAGCTTCCACCGTGGGCGTGCTCGTCGGCTTGGAGCCCGCGGGAGGCGTCACAGCGGCCGAGTTCTCCGCCTCGACCGACAGCCGGGTGAACTGCTCGCGCAGCTCATCCAGCAGCGCCCGCTCGAGCGTACGGTCCCGGCGCACGCGCGTCCAGACGGTGTTCTGCTGGGCGGTGGTGGCGGCGTCGGTCTCGAGCGGGGTTTCCTGCCCGGGGTCGTCGCTCAAGCGATAGGCGCGCGGGCGCATGACCGCTTGGCGCTCGGTGTCCCGGCGCTCGACGTCCACACGCAGTCGCGCGACCGTTTGCCCCCCGCTCCGGCTCACATCGAGGTAGCCTACGCGGCGCATCGTGCTGCGCCCGCGGTACAGATCGCGGGCCGTGCCGCTCTCGCGCTCGGTCGTGAATTCGACGGGCGCCGTGGTGATCCGATGGGCCGCGCGGTCGACCTTCACGCGCCCGAACTCACGCTGCAGAATCGCCGCGGCCGCCGCGAGCACCTCGTCGGGCTCGGCGTTCTGGATGACCCGTTGCTGCTGAGCTTCGACGCGGGCTGTCTCGGCACACCCGGCGAGGGCCGCCAATGCCGACAGGGCCACGAGACTCAGGCCGAACTTCATCGCGATTTCCTCCAACGCCGAACCCGGCCAGCCCGAGCGGGCGCTGCAACCAGCGCTCCCCGCGCTGCCGCCACGAGCCGAGCCCATCAGTTTATTCGCTACGCGGTGGGACGACCAGTTCGCCGGCCGGCTGCGACGAGACCGCCATGTGCGGAACTACTGGCGCCGGAGTGCCCCCCGGGGGGCGCTCCTCAGGCTGAGCTGGCTCCGATCGCGTTCCGGCCGCCTCACCGCTCAGCAGAGCGGGATAGCGCGCAATCATCATGCCCGCTCGCGGATTAGCCGCGGCACGCTTCAGGTTCTCCAGGCCGTGCTCACGATCGCCGGAGTGATACTCCAGGTATCCCAACAGGAAACGCAGCTCGGGGCTCTCGTGCTGCGCGAGCTGCCTCATGATGTCGGCCCGGCGAATGTCGATGACCTCCCCGCCGCCCATGAGCGACTTCAGATCGAGGCGCTTCAACAGGAGCGGCGCCATCCCGGGGTAGCGATCGGCCAGCTCAATCCCCTGGAGCAGCGTCAGGGCCGCCGAGTTGTAGTTGCCCTGCGCGAGCAGCGCGTGCCCCTTGCCGATCAGCGGCAGCGGGTTGGCCGGGTCGATCATGTGGGCCGTGTCGTAGCGGTCGACCGCCTCCGCGTAGTGCGCGATGCTCATCGACGACTCCGCCTTGAGCATCTGGTCATTCAACGTGGACGAGCCGGCCCCGGTCAGGCTCCGCAGGGGCGTGTTCAACATGCGGTCGACGAACTGCGACGCGTCGTACGCGGCCTGCTCGCCGACCTGGCGCGCCAAGTCCGGCCGTTCGCGCGCCGCGCGGCGCAGCTCGTCGAACCAAGTCGCATTCGGATTCGACAGCAGGGCGAGCGCGAGCTGCATATCCGTGAAGACATCAAAGCCCGGCAGCAACTGGGCACTCACGACCTGTGGGGTGGTAGGCAAGACCGACCCCGCACCGGACTCGGGCGGGACCACCAACCCCGGTTGGTCGGCGCCCTGCGGCGCTAACGTGGACGGCGACACGACCCCGAAGCGCGGGTACGAATCGCTACGCGGCAGTCCGCCCAGCGGCGTGGCCAGCAGCTCGCTCACGCCCGGCAACCCGGCTTCGGGCGACGTGCCTCCCGCACTGCCTTCGCGACGCGCCAATCCACGTCCCGTGGTGTCGCCGGCCGTCGCACGACGCCAGGGCAGCTCCGGCTCGGCCGGCAGGACGAGCCGCGGGGGCGGTTGCGCACCGAAGATGCTGCTCGAGGTCGCCAACGACGAGGGCCCGGTGACCGCCGGCGGGGGTGCCTGTGGCGTCGCCGGCGACGCCGGTGGGGATAGGCCGGCGATCTGGGCGGCCAATCCAGTGGGCGGGGTGAGCCGCGTTTGAACGCGGAGATCCAAGGCAGCCGGCGAACCCGAATCCGACGCGCGAAACCCGGCCAGGCTTTGTAGGAGCGCGG
Source organism: uncultured Planctomycetales bacterium (assembly GCA_964638325.1). GTDB lineage: Bacteria > Planctomycetota > Phycisphaerae > UBA1845 > Fen-1342 > JALHJL01. Next base: position 38,019 of record CAZWYT010000005.1, on the reverse strand, counting down.
CGGTCGGCACGGTCGTGGTTGGATCGTAGAACGGCTGCCCGTAAACGGCGCTGCCGAGCGCAGGGCTGGCAACGCTCACCGAGTCCCGGCGAAAGGCTGAGAGCGCCGCGCTGCCCAGCGAGGCACGGAAGGCGGTGGGGTCAGAGATCGGGGAAAAACTGCGCAGCGAGAGGCCGTCACTGGCCAACCCGGATGCGATCACGTTGCCGCTGAGCAGGGGCGACACCGGCCGCGCGTAGTTGTAACCGTCACTTCCAAGCTGCGGATTGCGGTCCAGTAGCCTGCCGGTCTGCACCGGGGCACCCGCGGTCACGTTCGCCGTCGGGTTGACGGGAGCCTGGCCCAGCGCGCCCGGCACGGCGCTGAGCACTACCACCGCAAGCACGCCGACCACTACCGCCCGCCCCACCCTGCTGAGGCGCAGCTCGTTTTCGACGAAGCCGTTTATCATCGTCCCACCTCCGTAACCACCGCCCGCCCCCGGCGTTGGACACCAAGCCACCTGCGGCCGGCGAGGAGCCGGCCATCCATCCACATTATAACCTCTGCCAGACGCAATCGAGCTCACACCAGATGCCGCCCGCCGTCCACCGGCAGAACCACGCCCGTGATGTAATCCCCATCACGAAGCAGGAAATGGACGGTCCCAGCGATGTCCTCGGGTGTACCCGCACGCTGCAACGGGATTCGCCGTGTCAGGCGGTCGCGCATCTGCTGATCGTAGTGATCCGGCCAGGCGGCCACTCCCGGCGCCACCCCGACGACGTTGACCTCCGGGGCCAACGCGCGGGCCAGCACGCGCGTGAGTGTTTCCAGGGCCCCTTTGGAGACGACGTACGCCAGATGGTCCGGCCAGGCGCGCTGGGTGGCGCTGTCGCACAGATTGACGATCCGGCCGCGCGCCCGCCGCAGCTCGTCGCGCGCCGCGTGGGCCAACACCAGGGGGGCCGTCAGGTTGATTCGCAGCGTCCGGTCCCAGGCCGCTACCTCGAACTCATCCAGCATCATCGGCTCGAAGACGGAGGCACTGTTGACCAGGGCATCCAGCCGTCCGAAGTATGACAGGACACGCTGCACGAGGCGCGCCGCAGCAGCCGGATCGGCCAGGTCCGCGTCGAAGATCTCCGCCCGCGCCCCGGCGGCGCGACACGTTTCGACCGTTTGCGCAGCCTCCGCAGCCGAGGTGCGGTAGTGAACCGCGAGGTGACAACCGGCTTCGGCCAGGCGCACGGCGATCGCGCGGCCTACACGCCGCCCCGCCCCGGTCACCAGCACGACTCGCTCAGCCAAGTCCATAAGTCACGCTCGCGGGGGATCGTAGCACACCCACTCCAGGCAAAGCCCATGTGCCGGCGCGGTCGGACCCGCCAGCCGTCGATCGCAAGTCTCGAGGGCCTCCGCCACCCGCTCCGGCGGCCAATGCCCACGGCCCACCTCCACCAGAGTACCGACCATGTTCCGCACTTGATTGTAAAGAAAACCCCCGCCCTCCACGTCGATCAGCACCTCCTGGAGCCAGCGGCGGATTCCGATCCGCCGCACGGTGCGGACGGTCGACCCGCGCGGGCTGCCCTGGCTGGCAAAGCCAGCGAAGTCATGCGTGCCGACCAGGGCGACCGCCGCCGTCCGCAGACGCTCCAAATCCAGCGGATAGGGCACGTGCCAGGCATACCGTCCCGCAAGCTCCGTGACCGGTCGCCGCCCCGCGTTGAAGATACGGTAGCGGTACAGCTTCGCCCGCGCGTCGCGCGCCGGGTGAAATGCCGGGTCGGCGAGGGAAACGTGTACGACCGCAACGTCCGGCGGAAGGTGGTCGTCGATCGCACGCGGGAGGTTCTCGACCGGGATGGGCGCGGTCGTCATCACGGCGGTCACCTGTCCGCGGGCATGCACGCCGGCATCGGTACGGCTGGCCCCGTGCACTTCGATCGGATGCTGAAAGAGGCGGTGCAGGACGCCTTCCAGTTCGTGCTGCACGGTCCGGACCCCGGCTTGCCGCTGCCAGCCGTGGAAATCCGTCCCGTCGTACGCCAGGACCATCTTCAGGTTGCGTTCCATGCGCGACGACGCCCGACCTAGAGGTACGCGCGGCGAGCGCATAGCGCCGGCGAAGGCGCCCGCGCACCAACCCGGCCCGACCGGGTTTCTGGCCGGGGCCTACGAGTCCGTTGAAAAAGGGACAGGCACCTCGCTGGGGGTGCCGCCACGCGGTCGAAAACGGGCGGCAGCTCGCAGCCAGTCCCTTTTTCAACGGGCTGCTACGTGTCGTCCCGATTGGACGGCTCGGCGGCCGGACCGGCATCCAGCCCTGGCGGGCCGCCTGGCAGCTCCTGGGGCACGACCTCCTCGCTGGTGTACTCGTAGAACTCGCGGTATTGCTGGCGATAGTAGCCGCCGGGCCGCGCTTGCACGCCGTTCAGAATCGCCCCGATGATCCGCGCGTTGATGCGCTGGAACTGTTCGCGCGCCCGGCGCAGCGCCCCCTTGGCGCTGCTAGCCGCCCGGGCCACCATTACCGTGGCATCCACCTGCGTCGCCAGCACCATCGCGTCGCTGATGAGCAGGCACGGGGGACCATCCAGGATCACGCGCTCGTAGCGCTGCTTGGCGGCCGCAATCAGGTCGCGCATGGGTGTAGAACCCAGCAGCTCGGCGGGATTCGGCGGCATCGGGCCGCTGGTCATCACGTCCAGGTTGGCGATGTCGGTCTTCGTGATCACCTCGGCGAGCGTCTTGTGCCCCACCAGGACGTGGCTGAGACCCTCGGGCCGCGTGTTGGCGAACGCGGCGCGAATGGCCGGGCGCCGGAAATTGCAGTCGATCAGCAGTACGCGCTGGTTGCCCTGGGCCAACGTGACCGCCAGGTTGATGGCCGTGGCGCTCTTGCCGTCCTCCGGACGCGGGCTCGTGATCAGCAGGACTTGTTGCGAGAGCAGCGGCCCGCTGAACGTCAGATGCGCGCGGATTTGGCGAAACGCCTCGGCCACCAGCGAGTGCGGGGCCCGCCGGGTGGCCAGCTCGATCGCGTCCACGTCCGCCTGCTCGTCGTCCAGCAGCGGCACGCTGCCGAGCACGGAGAGGCGCCCGAAGCGGGCCACGTCGAGCGGCGTGCGGACGGCCTGATCGGTGAATTCGCGCAGGAAGGCCAGGCCGACGGCGAGCAGCAACGACATCAGGGCCCCACCGCCGAGATAAAGCACGAAGTTCGGCCGGCTGGGCAAGTAGGCTTCGCGGGCGGCCCGAATCAGTTGCAGCCGCCCCTCGCGGCTCTGCACGTCGAGCGTGTTCTCGGACTCGCGCAGCGCGACACTGACCTCCCCGAGCTCCTTCGACAGCCGTTCATCGTCGTTGGTCAGGTTGTTGAAGGTCTGGAGGGCGCTGTCCAGGTCGCGCTGCGTGTTCTGCTTCTCGATCAGTTGCTCGTGGACCTCGCCGATCATGTTGCGGATCCGCGCCTTCTCCTGCTGGAGAGACTCCAATTGCCGTCCGCGCAGGTCGTCGATCAACTCCTCCCGGCGTTGCATTTCCTTGCCGAAGTACCCCTCGCGCTGCGCTCGGAGCACCTGGATCTGCCGGTGCTCGCCGCCCAGCACGCGCGCCAGCGCTTCCAGTTGAATTTCCAGTTGTTCGACCTGCTGCCGGTAGTAACGCAACACCGGGTCGGCCTCGATGATGACCTTCATCTCGGCCGAAAGCGGCAGGTTGCGGGGGTCGTTGCCGTGCACCGTGGCGAGCTGCGCCTCGACGTCCGCCTGCCGCGCTTTCAGCTCGGCCATGGTGTTGGTCAGCACCGCGATGGCGTCGACCATCACGTCGCGCTCGGACTCCAGCGCGGGCATGTCCCGCTGCTCGCGGAGGTTGCGGATGCGCTCGCGGAGCGTCTTGAGCTCGCTAGTCACCGCGGCCTGGGTGTTCTTCAGCGACTCCAGCTTCCCGCGTCCCTCGTCCGTCAAGATCGACCTTGACTTGGCCACGTAGCGCTCGACGACGCTGTTGACGATCAGCAGCGCCTCTTTCGGATCCCGGACCGCGATGGCCACGCGCACCAGGTACGAGTCCCGCACCGGGAACACCGCGAGCATGTCCTCGAACTCGTGCAGGCACTTATCAAAGTTGCCCCCGTACCAGCGGTAAAAATAGGTCTCCTTGATCTCGGGCAGCGCGAGCACTTCCTGCAGGACCGCCGGATTCCGAATGCCGGCGGCCTCTGTCGCCAGCCGGCTCGTGATGTAGTCCTTCGGCAGGATCGTCTCCTGGGGCTTGGACCAGTCCCCGATGGGCGGGATGAGCTGCACGTAGGCCTCAGCCGGATAGGCCGGGAAGAAGCGGTACGTGATCGCGGTGGCGGCCACCACAAGCACGTACGCGATGCAGAACGTGGCCACGATCAGCACTTTGCGCTGCTTGATGATGCGCCACGCGTCCTTGGCACTGAGTCCGCCGGCCTCATCGCTCCCCGCTGCGGCAGCGGGCGCACCATACAGCATGGGCTGCACGGCGGGAATCTGCCCCACGGGGATGATGGGCTGAGAGCTGTCCACTGTACTCATCGCACACCTTGCCTGCCGCGGCCGGCGGCGCGCCGGCCCACGGCCCGAAAAACGGCCCGCGGAAAAAGCTACTTCAGCTTGGCGAGCGCCTCCTCAAGCTGCCGCACGTCTTCGGCGCTGCCGCTCTGGCGCGCCAACTCCAGACCTTGATTGAGCACGGACCGCGCATCGGCGATCCGGTTGAGCTTCTGATAAACCTGTGCCAAGTGCAGGCAGATGGCCGGACTCGGACCCCCGACGCTCAGCGCCTCTTCGAGGGCGGACACCGCCAGGTCGAGCTCGTTGTTGTGGAAGTACACCCACCCAATCGTGTCGAGCATCGTGCTCGTGTTCTCCCCGAGCAACAAGAGCTCCCGCAGGCGGTCGGCGTACTTGCGCGCTTCCGCGGGGGCGTACACAGGCGGCGGCGCGTCGACCAGCGTGTACGCCAGGTTGTTGAGGGCCGTCTGGTTGTCTTCGTAGTCCGCCAGGATCTCCTTGTAGGTCCGGACGGAACCCTCCTTGTCCCCGGCCAAGTCCTGCGCCTGGGCCCGCGTCAGCAGGGCGCTCAGATGCTCGGCGGTCCCCTTGCGCACCTTCGCCAAGGCCTCGCTTAGGAGCGGGAGCGACCCGGCGGCGTTGCCCGTCACGCACAGATGCGTCGCGAGGACGATCCGCAGACGCTGGCCCACGGCGTCGTCCGGGGAAGCGTCCTCCACCATCTGGCGCAGCAGCGACTCGGCCTCTCCAGGGCGGTCGGACAACGCTTTCCGCAACTCGAGGGCAACGTCGCCGGCCAGGGCGACGTTCTGCGTGCAGGCCTCGCGGAGCGCCTGCTGCCACTGCTTCCGCGCCGCGTCGGCAGCGCCGGCAGCTTGTTGGGCCTTGGCGGCCTCCACGCCCATGCGGGCCTTAGCCTCCGCCCGGAACTGGTCTGGCATTGACGCGAAATCCGTCTTCTGGAACGCGTCCAGCACTTCGGTCCCCCGCCCCGCCCGGTTCAACGCTCCTACGCGGGCGATCAGTGCCGCGATCCGGTCCTGGGCGTTCTTCTCGCCAGCGCGCTCGGCGGAGCGCTGATAATAGGTCACCGCCGAGGAATAGCCCTGCCGGGCCGCTTCCCGGCGCTCGCGTTCCTTGGCGGTATCCCCGCGCTTCTTGGCGGTGCTGGCCTCCTGCTGGGCATTGTCCGCCTGGGTCTCGAACAGCCGGCCGAGCTCGAACGGCCACAGGGGTTCAGTCGGGTGCTTCTCCATGTACTCGCTGATGCGGCGCTGGGCCTCGTCGAACTGCCCCAGGGCCATGTAGAGCAGGTGGGCCAACTGGCGAACCACCTGTTGCTTTTGGTCGGCAAGCCCGCCTTGCTTCTCCAGCGCTTCCAGCAGGCTGCGCAACTCGGAAGCGGCTAGGTCGTACTGCCGGGTCCGCGCGTACAACGAGGCCAGTTGCCGCCGCACGTCCGGCTCCAACCGCGGCTCGCGGGCAATCAGCTCCTCGGCCTTGACCAGGTCTTCGCGGGCCTTGTCGTAACGCCCGCGCTCCAGCGCCAGCCGCCCGCGGCTGTACAGCGCCAGGACGTTCTCGGGATCCCCCTTCAGCACGCCCGCCAGGTCCTCCTCCGCCAGCTTCCGCTCGTTCTTGCGCAAGTACAACTGGGCTCGCGCGCTCAACCCGGGCAGGTCGTCGGGATACGCCTTCAGGTAGTCGCTCACTTCCGCCTCGGCATCGCTCAACTGCCCAGCGCTATACAGCGCCTCGACGAGCATCAGCCGCACCTGCTGCGCGGTGGCCGCCTGCGCCGCATCGGATCCCAGACGATCCAGCAACCAACGGCAGGCTTCCACCACCTTGTCCAGGCGACGCTGCCGCTGATGGAAGCGGATCAGGGCCATGCCGACGTTCAGCTCCAGCCGACGGCGCACCGTGGCATCCTGCGTCGCCTCCCGGCTGAGCCGTTGGGCCTGCTGGTATTCCCGCTCCGCCGCATCCGGGTTGCCCAGGGCCTCGAAGAACATGGCCAGAAGCAACTGGGCCTCGACGCGGCCCTCGCCGCTGCGCTGCTCGATCAGGCGTCGCAGGAGCCCGGCCCCCTCCTCGGCGCGCTGGGCCAACGAGTAGAACTCGGCCGCACTGCGCGCGAGTCGGGACTGCGTGTCCCCCGTGGCGGAGAAGACCACGTCCGAGAAAAAGCCGTCCGCGACCGCCAGGACCTGCTGCTGCATGGACTCGTCCGGGCCGCCCGCGGCCTGCCGCCATGCGCGGATCAGCAGATCGCCCAGACGCATCAGGTTGTTCGTGTCGTCGGGGTTGGCCGCCCGCTTCTTCTCGCGCTCGGCAACCGCCGTGAGAGGATCACGTTCCTCGGCAGCCTCTTGTTTCCAGGCCAGGACGTCCGGATGATCCGGGCTCAGCTCGCTGGCCTTCGCCTGGGCATCTGCGGCCGCCTTTTCATTGTCCGCTTTTTCCGTCCCGAAGGTCTGGGCCGCCTTCTGCCGGTACACCTCGCGCAGCAGGTACTGGGCGTCGAAGCTGCGTGGGTTGATCTCCACGGCACGCTTCAGGGTCTCGAGCCCCTCGTTGATCCGCCCCGCGATCAGGTAAGCCCGCGCCAGCTTGATCTCCAGTTCCCCGGACTTGGCCTGCAACTTCTGCCCGGCCTGACGGTACTCCGAGACCGCTTGCAGCGCTTCCCTTTGGGCCAGGGCCAGATCCCCGCGGTAGGTGGCCCCACCCGCTTTGGCCAGGGCCAGATCCCCGCGGTAGGTGGCCCCACCCGCGTGATCGAACCCCACCCCGCCGTCGTATTGCGATAGTCGCGCCAGCAGGTCGCCCACCCGCTCGAACTGCCGCAAACCCAGTCGGACGCGGAACTCCTCCTCCACCAGCCGAAACTCGGCCGGCATTTGCTTGCGCATCTCTTCCAGGTGCGGCAACGCCTGCTCCCATTCGCCGCGCGTCGCATAAAACTGGTAGTACTCCTGCGCGCGGGCGAGCGCGTTGGGCGTTTGCGCAATCAAGGCCAGGCGCTTGTCATCCAGCTCCTTCCGTTGCTCGGCCGTAAGCTTCGTCGGGTCCTCAACCGTCAACTCCAGCTCCAACCGCTCCAGGATGCGCTGTAATCCCGCGCGCGGCGGATCGCTCTTAAGCTGCTGTACCAGCTCGCGCGCGTCGGGGCGACGGTGCACGCGGTCCAACACGTCGACCAGCCGCTGCAACGCCTCGCGGAACTGCTCATCGGTGGCGCTTTCGTCCTTCATCACGGCGCAGAGCGTCCGTTCCGCCAGTGCATAATCTCCCTGCTCCATGGCCTTCTGCACCCGCCAGAGGTCCGTGCTCGCACCCGTGCCGCCGATCTGCTCGAGTTCCCGCTTGGCATCCTCGCCACGCTTCAGATCCGTCAAGACCGAAACGCGCACGGCCTTAAGCGACTCGTCGTCCGGATAGCGCGGCCGATGCTCGTCCAGCACGGACAACGCGTCCGCGGGTTTGCCGATCTGTCGCAGCATCTCGGCATACGTCGCCACGAGCAGGGCGGGCGGGACGGCCCCCGCGTCCCGGAATTCGCGCACGGCCAGCTCCGCCCAACGCTGGGCCTCGCCGTATTGCGCGCGCTGCGCGTAAAGCAGGGCAAGTTGCTCGGACGGCAGCCGGTTGGCGCGGACGTAGGCGAACCAGTAGCGCGCCTGCCCGCCCAACGCCTGCTGCTCTGCCTTCGCGTGGGCTTGCTGCAACGTGGCGATCGCGGCGACCGCGTCCCCTTTGGCAATCTGAAGCTGGCCCTGCATGTAGAAGGTGACCGGGTGCTCCGGGTAGCGCGTCCGGGCGTCCTCCAGGAACGCCTCGGCCCGCGCCAGCGGCGGCGGTCCGCCCCGCTCGCCCGCCGCCCTCTGAATGTCGTAGCCCATTGCGACGTCGAACGCACCGCGCAACATGAGCAGTCGGTCGGTCGCCCTGAGCAGCGTCCGCATGTTGCGGAGCGTGAGCGTCCGTATCTGGGCCGCTTCAAACAGCTCCAGCGCCTGCTCCAAACGTTGGGCGAGCGGAAGCTCCTCGCCCTGGGGCCCCACCGCAAAACGCACGATCAAATCTGCGCGCAGCGTATAGGCTTCGAACATCGCGGCATCGAGCTCGATCGCACGCTGCGCATCTTTGTCAATGCGCTCAATCTCCTCCCGGAACTTCGCGGCCTCCGCCGGTGTCACGTTCTTGTGCGTCCGCTCGAACTGGGCGCGCTCGAGGTCCGCCAATGCTAAGTACACTTCCGCGCTCGGTTGCTCCTGGCGGGCCTCGAGGGCACGCTGCAGCGCATCCCCAGCCCGGGCAAACAGCTCGGTGGCCCGCGCCGTGTCCCCTTCCTGGTCTCTCTGGTCCAGCCGCCGTGCTTCGAACTGCAGGAAGTCCACGTAGGTCGTGACCAGCAGGACGTCCCGCGGGTGATCGTCGAGCGCGGGCCCCATCAGCGACAGAACGTCGTCGACGAGCTTGCGGCTCACCCGCTCGATGTCACCGCCCCGGCCACCGCCCTCCGGCGCCGCGGTTAGCTCAGCTTGCGCTTTCCGCCGCAAGTACACGATGTAGGTCATGGCAACCCGGGGATCCCGCGGAGCCTGCTGGAAGGCCTGCTCCGCCAGCCGGTCGGCCCGCGACTCGTTCTCGGCCCCCTTGAGCTCCCACAGCCCCCGCGCTGTGCTGGTCAGCGCCAGGAGGTTGTTCTCTTCCAGCTTGGCGAGCTTCTCGCCGGCATCGCGCCACAGGTCCGGCCCCACGATGCCGCCCGTTATCTCCAGCGCCCGCCAGAGTCCCTCCAGCGTCGCCACGAGCAGGGTCTGGTCATTGGGCATTTTGGCGCTGACGCGTTCCAGCAGGCTGTGCCACTTGGGCAGTTCGCCCATCTCGTACAGGCAGTCGGCGGCCTCGATCACATACTTGGTGTTGGGCTGGCCGCGCTGGTCGCTGGCCTCCCAGGCCCGCAGGAAGCGCCGCATGGCCTCATCGAGGTCACCAGACCGGCGACTGTCACGCGCGCTCTGGGCCAATAACTCGGGATCGCGCCGCGATTGCTGCCGGACGATCAGGGCGAACACGGAGATGACCACGATCATCCCCATGACAGTCAGGAATACGACCAGGTTCTTGTTGAGACGCTTTTGTGCGGCCATCGGGGCCTGCCCTCGCTCTCTTTAGGTTCCCACACGCGCCGGCGGTCCGGCAGGGCCGAGCTTCTCCAAGTTGAAGTGATCGGCGAAGAGCACCGGCATCACGCGCTCCAGGAGCGGTGCGAGCGCCGCAACGGACGCGTCCTTTCCGGCGCGTATCGAGCCCCCGCTCGTAAAGGTGACTTCCACCTTGGCAAAGTACGCCGTGCGTTGCAGGGGGTTCGACATGGTTTCCCGCACGTCATTGCGCGTCAGCGCATAGTGCCCATTGGCGTGAAAAAAGTACGTGACGGACACGACGTCGGCGCCGGTCGCGGTAAGCTGGTCCTGCTGCCCGGCCCGGAACTCAAGGACGCGTACGGGCAACTCATCCCCCGGCGCATTGATTCCGGGAACGCGCACGTGCTCGGTCGCAGCCGACACCTTGTCATAGCCTGCAGCCGCCCAACAGACATCGGGTTCGTGCGGCACGAGATCGGGCTTGCCGGTGTAATAGGTCACGAAGAGCAGGGCGATCTGCGTGGGATCACCTTCGGGCTTGCGCGTGTCCACGAGGTAAACCTGCAGGTAGTCGCGCGTCCCGAGGGCCTCGATCATGTCCTCGGTAATCGGCTCCAGTCGGTCCGTCCGTACCTTGTCCAACTCGTAGTAGGGGGCCAGCTTCCGCGCGTCAAAGAGCTGCAATGGCCGTTTTAGGGGCACCGCCTCTTTGCGCAACACCACGCCCAGTTTCCACGCCGCCGCCTTCAGCCCGACCGCCGCGAAGACCAGCAACCCCAGGCAAACCCAGTACCGCACACTGGTGTGCGACAGGGCGCGCCGGGCGGGTGTCGCCGGCGCCGCGGCCGTCGTCGTCGTCTCTTTATTTGCGGGTGTACTCGCCATACTGTGAGCCATCCGCCAATGGCCGCACGCCGGCTGCGGCCCGCAGCGGTGCGGCAGTCTCAGCCGCCGATCGCCGGCGCGTCCGCAGCCTCCGACTCCTCGGTCACCAGGCGGCCCAACACCCATCCCAGGCCGCTGAAAATCGCGAACGCGAAGGCAATCACGACCAGCCCGAGCATCATGTGGTACTGGCCGGTCGCGTACTTGGGGTCGACGAACACATGGAGCCAACAGGTCACGGTGACCCGGATGAAGTTGCAGAACGTGGCAATCGGGACGCAGGCCAGCACGAGGACGATGCGCTGCCATGTCGGGCGCTCGGACATGAACGCCACCGCGACCCCAATCGCACACAGGGTCACGGTGCTCCGCATTCCACTGCAGGCATCCGCCACGCCGATCACACCGGTCGTCCCTTGATACCGGTATTCCAAGTTTGAGCCCACGCGGTGGACCTCGAGCGCCAGCCCGGGCAGCGCGTCAAGCACGGTGGCCGCGACCGTGGCCGCCATCCGCCGCAGCGGATCCGTGAGCATCACGTACAGCCGGGAGGGCAGCGGGATCGCGAAGAAGAGATACAGCCAGGGCAACCAGACATAGCGCAGCACCGGCACTCCGCAGAGCAGCACGATGATCCCGAGCAGAGTCAGCATCATCGCGGCGGGCTTGGCGTAGGCGAAGAGCAGGTACCCGGACAGCACCCAGGTATACACCGCCAGCCCCGCCAGGAGAATCCACAGTCCCACCCACGCGTGCCGGATCGGGCACCGCCGCACCTGTTCCCACTTCAGGTACACCAGATAGACGCTAAACAGCGGAATCAGCGGGCCATGCGACCAGTCGGACTCATACACCCACGCATAAACCAGCATCCCGTAGTTCGGCGGGATGAAATCGAGTAGCTCCCAGAACGCCGCCACGAACGCGACGACGAGCAGCCCCGTCCTGAGCTGGGCCGGCCGGTCGAACACCAGCGGCCAGGCCGGCGCCGGCACCGTCGCGGGGTTCACTGTCATCGGTCGCGTTCCTCACCGCTAGAACGGGAGCCCACGCTGGGCCCGCCGCTGCTGTTCGACGATCTCCGGGTTGAGCTTCCCACCGTAGGCGTCCTTGTCGGCGAAATTGCGGTCGTAGACAAACCCGAAGCCGTACGTGAACCGGAACGAATTGCGGATGACGAACAAGAACGGGGCGACGAGGTGCGAGCCCACGTTCAGGATGTCGTCGTCGCGCAGATAGAAGTCTTCTTCCAGACCCGCGAAAATCGCGTCCAAATTCACGGAACGCGTGAACTGCTTGTCCGTCCCCGGCTCACGCCGGATGAGCTCGCACCGCTGCGGCCAGGCCATAACCGAGAACCCGCCGCAAATCGCCAGGGCCTGTTTCACCGTGATGTCACGCCCGCCGAACCCGAAAACGCCCGGCCGGTTCACCTCGCCCATCATGTAGAAGATCCCCGTGTCGATCGGCACGTGCACGACGTCGCGGTCCCGAATCACAACGTTGTACCGCGGATTGCCGTTGCGGAGCTCAACCAAGTCAATGGCGATCACGCGCTGCTCCAGCCCCAGGCCCTCGACCTTCTCCCAGTCGAAGGGCTCCTCCAGCTTCGGCTCCTGGGGTGCGACTTTGGGCGCCGGTGCCGCCGGTCCGGGCTTCGCGGGGGCAGACTCCAGCGGCAAGAGGGCTCCGGTCTGCGGATCGAAGATGATCAGCGGTTCGAAGGGCCGCTGAGCCGGTGCTTCGGCGGCCCGCGTCGCCGGCCGTGTCTGCGCCAGTGGCGGCGCCATTAAGTCGGCCAACTCTTCCCGGGTGGGCGGCTGGGTCGCGGGGGCACCGGCGCCCTCTTGTTGAAGACGACCGCCGGCGGTCATGAAACTGCCCGGGCGGCGGCTCTCCTCGTCAGCCGGGGGCGGGATGACGAGCCCTTCTTCAACGGGTGCCGGAGGCGGCACCCGTGCCGGGGCCAGGTCGGCTGGACCGGCTTCGCGCCGAATGATGTAGGCCTTCCGCGCGTTGGCGTCGGCATCGCCGGCCATGCCGAGGGCCTCGAGCAACCGCAGGTCCGGTTCCCCGATCGGGTACACGCCGGCCTGTCGCACCGCTCCCAGGACGTTATACAGCCGTCCGCGCTTGAGCTGCGCCGCGGCTATGACCACCGGCCGCGGAAGCAGACCACTTTCCTTGAGGCGTGCCGCGACTTCCTGCTCCACCTCCTGCTCGGTCAGTCCCGCCACTTTGATCGGGCCGAGGTCGGGGACACGCACCTCGCCCAGCGGGCTCACTTCCGTCACGGCCTGGTACTGCCGCCCGGACTCGAGCAAATCCTGAATCGTCAGCGAAAGCACGTCTCCCGCCGCCAGCCGATAGTCCTCGTAGACCGCGACGAGGTCCTCCGGCGTCGGGTCGGTCGCGCTCGCCACCCCCGCGGGGGTCTCACGTGGGCTGAGAATCCGCCGGATGCCGCCCTCGCGCGCGTCAAGCGGAAATTGCCCGACTTTAGTCGGGTCGAGGAAGCTGTTCGGCGGGACGAGGGCGCAGCCGCAGAGGGCTACGACCACCACGCCTGGAGACAGTCTCCGACACGACGCCGCAGCGAGCGTTCGCCGGTAACGCATGCCACACTACTCCTCTGCACCCACGGAACCACGCTGGTGACGATCCCACCCGGCCGCGGAGGAATCGCGGGATTTCCGCGTGGCGTCAAGGTCCACGTCGTCGTGGCCCGGGCAATCGCAAGCGCGGGAATCTAACCCGCTCCACGAGCGCTTGTCAAACGCGACCATTCCACACGCAGCCCCAGGATACGATCACTACTGGGCTTACGCTCGGAGACGCCCCGCGGTTCATGCCCGGCACGTCTCCACGCGAACGGCCGCCAAAAGTTATCGGCTGATCCGGCGCTCGGGCTTGCGACCGTTCGCGTGACGCGGCGGCATCCACGCCGCCCGCGACTCGCTTGGGGCAAACGGCCTGCCAGCCCGATAGAGATAGAGTGGGAAGGTCCCACGGGAACAGGCGAGTATGACGGCTTTCCGGCACGAGACTGGTCCACCTGAGCGGGTCCTGATTGTCGGTGCCGGCGGGCACGGACGTGTCGTGCTCGACATCCTCCTGCAGACGGGCCGCCAAGTCGTCGGGTTCGTGGACAACAACTCCAACGTCCACGGTCGCCGCGTCGACGGGGTTCCCGTCCTCGGGGCCATCGACGGGCTCGCCGAACGGGTCCGGGAGCTCGACGCCGCCGGGGTGCTCATCGCCATCGGGGACAACGGCGTTCGCCGGGGCCTGGCGCGCGACGTCGACACCCTCGGCATCGACCTCATCAACGCGATCCACCCGTCCGCGACCCTGGCGCGAAACGCCACCCTGGGCCGGAATGTCGTCGTCGCGGCGGGGGTCGTGGTCGGCGCCCATTGCCAAATCGGCGATTCGGTGATCCTCAACACCGGGTGCATCATCGATCACCAGACGATGATCGGCGAAGGAAGCCACATTTGCCCGGGCGTGCGTATTGCCGGTCGCGTCAACGTCGAGCCCGGGACCTTCATCGGCATCGGTGCGACCATCATTCCCAAGGTCACGTTGGGCTGCGAGTGTATCATTGGCGCGGGCGCCGTCGTGATTGAGGACGTCCCGCCGATGGCGACCGTCGTCGGCGTGCCCGCCCACCCGATCAAGCTGGCCTCGGCGTCGGAGGACGAGGTGGCCATGCTCCTGCCGGCCCATGCGTGAACGGAGTTTCGCAGTCCGTTGAACAAAGGGACTGGCTCCGAGCTTCAGCCCGTTTTCAACCGCGGGGCGATAACTCCAGCGAGGTGCCTGTCCCTTTTTTCAGGACCAGCCGAGTCAATGCTGGTGACTTCATCTCGGGCGGCCGCTCCAACCAGCCGGCCAGATCAGTCAGCACCTGGCGGCACGCATCACGGTGCTCGCTCGCCTGGGCCGCGCTCTCGGCGAGTGCGCGCTCCAGATCGCGCCCGAGATTATCCAAGCCAGCGCGCAAGCCGGATCGCAGAGCGCGCAGAATGGTGTTCTCGATAGACGGCCGGAGCAATCGATCGGCCGTGAACGGTACCGCCCACGCGAGGAGCACCAACACGAGGCTGTGGATCGCCATGTCCGCACCGCGGAACGGCGCCGTGCCATGTACGGCCCGGTAGTACGCAACCACCACCGCCCACGCGACCCAAAGTAGAGCCATGAGCGGCAGGAACGCCATGAGGAACCCCGTCAGTCGGCGAGCCAGTCGGACCAGTGGCGTCCCTGGACGAGCCAGTCCCCCCCGGACATTATCGCGCAACCGCTGCGCGACTCGCTCCGTGGCTGACACCGCTACGTGGTCCAGCCGCTGGCGGCAAGGTCCGGCGTTCGCACCCGCCCGCCGGATGGCGAGCTCGATGGCGTCGAGAAAGGCCACAACCTTCGACTGCGCCCATTGGTCCCACAGCGTGCCGGTCTGTTCGTCAAGTTGCCGATCCCGCGAGCCCGCGCAGCACGCCGCCACCGTCCGCATCGGCCAGTCTGACCCGGCGCAGATCGTGTCACAGGTCGTCTGCCAGTGCTCGCGACTCGCCCTGCTGAGCTCGGTCCAGGTCTCCTGGCTTCCCAGTTGGGCCGCCGCCATCTGCATCGCCGACCGCAGTTCGAGCAGGCGGGCCCGATGACCGAGACGCGTGAGCTCGCGCACCGCATGAGCGTCAACCAGTTCCTGCATCGTGGTCTGAAGCTGCGCAAACTGATCGGCGACCGGCGGTGACCGTCCAGGCAGGCAGCACGTGGTGATGAGAACGGGGTTCTCGAATCCGGCCTCGCGGAGCATCCGCGCCCAATCCTCGCGCTGCCGCGGGTCTCCCTCGTCCCACCGGTTGAGGATGAACAGCCACCCATGTTTGTACCCGCGTTGTTGCAGCACGCGCCAGCCCGCGTCATCGCGATAGCGCTCCGGGCTGACGACGTAGCAGACCAGGTCCACGTGCGGCAGCCACGCCAGGGCCGACCGCCGATTCACCTCTTGCGTGCTGTCGATGTCCGGCGCGTCGACCCAGAGCACGCGGCGGTGGAGATCCGCACGATGCCGCTTGATCCGCACGGTGTCGACGGGCAGGTCCTGCGGCAGGTTGGCCAGCTTGACCGACTCGTGCACGTAGAGGGTCACTTCGCGTGATGTGGGTCGCTCCACGCCCACGCGGGCAATCTCCTCGCCCGCCAACCGGTTCAGCAAGCTGCTCTTGCCGACCCCCGTACCCCCGAAAAACGCAACGACCAACGGACGGGCCTGCTGCTCGCAAAAGAGCTCGGCCGGCGTGCCCAGCTCGACCGCCGCCAACTGCGCTGCGTCGGTCTCGTCGAGCCATCCGGCCGCCTGAGCCCGCTCGAACCAGGCCCGCGCCCGCGCGACAAGCGCCTGGAAGGCGTCGCTCATGGTTGAGCCTCCCACCGCGCGAGCGCTTCGGTCGCCGCCCGCAGGTCCGCCGGCGCCAGACCGAACAGCCCGGCTGCTTCGAGGTTCGCCGTCACGTGCGTCAACTGCGGCAAGAGCATCTGACGGACCAGGACGTTCTCGACGGCGGCGCGCTGGCGCCGCTTGAGCTCGCGAGCCTCGCGCCCCATTTCCAGACCGGCGATGCCCTCCATCAGCAGCGACGTTAGCGCGAAAGTCGCGGGTGCCCACACGGCGTCGAGCAGCGAGAGCCCGCCGGTCTTTATGGCCAGCACAATGGCGCCCACGTCAATCGTCGCCCGGGCCGTGCGCAGGGCGGTCAGTCGCTTCGGGCTTTTCTGTAGCTCCGCATACAGCCGATTGGCGGCCGCGTGAATCTCCTCGGTCACTTGCTGGTGGTGCGCCGCAATGGCGGCGTCGAAGACCTGCCGCACGCGTGGGAGCTCCGCTTCCAGTTTCTGCTCCAGGGCCAGCCAGAACGCGTAGCCGGCCGTCGTGGGGCGACAGCGCCGTCCCACGTCACGCTGCAGGCCCGTCAGCAGGGCGTCGAGGGTATCGCGCAGCACGGTCGCCTCGACACCTAGATCATGCGCCGCGGGCTTGGCGCGGCGACGCGCATCCCACCAGCCGCGGCCCGCCGCCAGCGCCTGCCGCGCGGGCCAGGTGACCAATCGCCGCGCGCGGCTCACGAGTCCGCCGAACTGCGGTAGCTCCAGCAGGGCGAGCAACTCCACTGCGGCGCGCCGGAAACTGTCAAACCGCTGCGGATGTTCCAGGTAGTCGCGGGTGTAGGCGCTGAGGAACTCCACGCCGGCCGCCTGGACCCTACGCCGCCACTCGGCCCGTGCCTCATGCTCCGCACGCACCGGCGCCAGCCAGGCGTCCCAATGGCATCTGAAAAACGCAAGGACGCCGGCGTTCCACATGGTGCGCGCGCGTCCGTCACCAGGACGTGTCGCCCGATCCAGACCATCGCGTACGGCACCGCGCAGCCGCGGCACCCACGCCGCGGCCGCCGCGAATTGACCGGCTGCGAGGGCTGCGTCGTACGGCAGCGGGGTGATCGACACGTCCCCCCAGGCGCGCCCGCGTTGGCCCAGGCGCTCCCGCAGCGACGCCAGCAGCGTCGCTTCCGCGTCGGGCGTCACCTTGTTGAGCACGATCAGCAGAGGTCGCCCCAGCGGCTCAATCAGCTCCAGAAACCGCCACACCGACAGGTCAGAGTACTTCTCCTTGCTGAGCACTAGGACGTACAAATCCGCCAGCGCCGCCACTTCCAGCACGCCGCGCATGTACCGCCGCGCCGCCAGCGAGTCGAAGTCCGGCGTGTCCCAGAGGACGCACGCGGGGAGCGCCGGCGGCGGCGGCACCTGGCACACGGCGTAGGCGTCAGGGTCGGCGCGCGTCAGTCGGGACGGCTCACTGCGGGGCCACCCCGGAAACAACGTGGACAGCCACCGCTCGCCGGGATCACTCCCCCTTACCCAAAACGCCTGGGGATGCACGGTGAAGCCGGCCAGCGGGCTCACCTCGGCCACCGAACTGCCGAGCAGGAGGTTCACGAGCGTGCTCTTGCCGGTCTGCGTCGGTCCAAGGACGGCGATCTGCGGCGGGCGCAGCCCATCCGGGTCGGTTCGCGCACTGTGGCGCAGGGCGGCTTCCGCCAGCGTCAGGGATTGCAGGCAGCGCTCGATGGTCGACTCATCCAGCCCCGGCCGTCGGTCCGCGTCGCGCAGCCGACGATACCCCTCGTGCAGGCACCCGATGAAGCGGCGCAGCGTCGCGGTACTGGAGTCTTCGCGGTGCACCTCCGCACCCAACGCCGATTTGGCCGCACGGTTGTCCTGCACAGTGGAGGTATTCTGACGCCACCGGCGACAATTCGACAGGCCGCGCCGCCGTTGCCAGCGTCGGGCCGCGTTCCTATACTGCCGCAGCGAGTGCGAGACGGGAGCTTTCGTCGTGCCGATTTACGAATACCGGTGTCCGGCGTGCAACGCCGCCTTCGAGGAGCTGGTCCGGTCCGAGAATGCCGCGCGGAAAGTGGTCTGCCCGAAGTGCGGTCAGCGCGACGTTGTGCGGCAGTTGAGCACGTTCGCCGCCCACTCAGCGCCCGCCCGGGGTTCGTCGGCGCCGGGACCTTGCGGCCAGTGCCGCGGCCCGAATGGCTCCTGTCCGCTGGGAGCATGATCCGCGTGCAGAAAGGTTCGCGCCGTGGGCATTCCAGAGTCCAACTCGACCGCTAAGGCCATCCAGGCCGGCTTGCTAAGCTGGGTGCTGCCGGGCGCGGGGCACTACATGCTCGGCCATCGCGGCCTCGCCATCATATGTTTTGTGGCGATCACGTTCCCCTATTGGACCGGCCTGGCCATCGGCGGCATCAAGGATTCGGTCAACCCGCGCACCAATCGCTGGCTGTTCCTGGCCGAGCTCGGCGTCGGCGGCTACACCGTGCCGTGCATGTTTATCAGCCGGTCGATCGAGCAGTACGCAGCCGAGCGTGCGGCCCAGGGTAAGCCGGTGAAGGAGACCGACTACACGGCCTATTACCCCGAGTCCGACGTCGCCCAGATCTATCTCGCGACGGCCGGGCTGCTCAATCTGCTAGTGATCCTGGACGCGATCTCCCGCGCGCAGACCGGCGGGCTGCCGACGTTCCATCGCGAGCTGCCACCAACGGCCGACTCCGGGGGGCAACCGTGACGGGGCTGCTCCTCACGCTGGGCTGGCTCTTTGTGAGCCCACTGAAACTGCCGGCGGGAGCCCGGTTGTGGATGATGCTGCCGCTCGTTGCGTGCGTGGCGCTCGTCTATCGGGCCACGCGGGCCCGCGACGTGCGGCGGATGCCGCGGGCCACGGTGCTGACCTTCGTCAACATCGTGGTCGGGATGGCCCTGATCGCGGTGGCCTTCTACCTGGTCCACAGCGGCGTGAAGCGGTTCTTCTAGGGCCCCTCCGGAACAGGTGCAGCAGCCCGCCTCCCCGTCGATCGCCCTCAGTCTTACTCCCCGCCTTCGAACAACGCCCGATCGCGCAGCTCCGCCGCCCGTCCCACCAGATCCTCGGTGGCCGGCGTTTCGGCGGCCTCGAGCGTGAACGTGGGCAGCGTGCGCTCATCGTGAATCATCACGGGGATCATGGTCTCCGCGATCAGGTCGATGGGCGGCCACTGGTACCACGGCGCATTGAGCCAGTAATGCGTTTTCAGCGTCTGGTACCCCGGCTTGCGAACCAGGATGTCGTAGTCGCCATACCACAGAAAGCTGAACTTGACCGGGCTGACCCCGACCTCTTCGTCGTTGACCATCACCAGCGCGCCCGGCGGATCGGTCTGGATCTTGGCCGTGCGCTCGACACAGCCGGCCAGCAAGCCGATCACGAGGACCGGGGACAGCATCAGGAACGCAGCGGCAGGTCGCGTGTTCATGTTGGAATCTCGATCAGTTGCGCTTCCCCGGTGTCCAGCTCGATAACCGCCATACTTGCCCGGCCCGTGACCCAGCCGCAGCCTTCGCCGGGGTTGACGAACAGCTTCCCATCGCGGCGCTCGATGCGGGCCTCGTGCGTGTGGCCGGTGACGATCACGTCGGCGCCGGCGATCTGCTCCGGCCGGCACCACTCCAGGGCATGATGCAGCAAAACGCGCCGCCCGGCCAGCTCCAGGCGCAGCGGCCCGTCCTGAATCTGCGGCAACACCTGCTTGAGTCCCCGCCGCTCGCCGTCGTTATTCCCGTAGGTCACGTACAGCGTCCCCTCGAATCCGGCGAGCACTTTCGCGGCAAACGGAGCCACGATGTCCCCCGGGTGCAACAACGTCGTGATCCCCAGCTCGCGCAACCGCAGGAGTGCAGTCCGCAACGTGGGCAGCCGATCGTGCGTGTCCGAAAGCAGCCCGATCCGCATGCCGCCACCTCATTCCACACGGCCCGCCGACGCTTCGTCCAACGCCAGCAGCAAGCTCGCAAACCGTGCGGATTCTAGCTCGCGGCGCGCCAACCGTCATTACGGCGGTGGCGGAGTTTATGAGTGCTTCGACGGCCCCGCCGCAACGCCCAGCGCGGATTATCCCGCGCGCGTTTCGGGACGCTGACCCCCCGCACCTTTCCGTCTCGGACCCAACCCCCGCGCCACGCCGCCGCGGTTCGACCGTCCGATTACCCCCCTGGCGTTGACGGCGCCGGTCCCGCGACCCGCTTCTTTCGGAACACGCGGCGTCCTGCTCCGATAGGCGAATTCACTGGACAGAGGCCGCCGCGGCGCGTGGCACACGTATGCGGCGATGTTTCCGGCGCTTGCGCAACGTCCTCATCGCGGGGCGGGTTGCGCCGGTCAAGTCCCCACGCGCTCGGGACGAAGACAACCTCAGCCCACGCGCAAGGAGTGAACATGGCCACCCTGCTGCTCACCCGCCGCAGAACGCAGCTCGCGTTGCTGGCGCAAGCCTGCCGTGAAAGGCGTCGGGCCCGCATCCTGGAGCCCGGCACCGCGCAGCGCGGGATGGCGCCGACCGAGACGCGCTTCGTGGCGCTCGAGGCCGACGCGGTGCTGATGCAGTGGCCGCGGCGTGTAAGCGGACGAATCGCACACAGCGGGGCAACGGTGGACGTGTACTTCCACGATGGCAACCATCTGCTCGGGTTCCGCACGCAGACACGCGGCCGCGCGTCGTGCGCGCTGGGTTCTGGGACGCACGTCGCGGCCTGGAAGCTGGCCGTGCCGCTGTGTGTCGAACCGCGGGAACAGCGGCACCACCGCCGCGTCCAGCTCCCCGCCCAGCCGCCCACAATCGCCCGCTGCACCCGTGTCTCCGACGGGCGACACAGCTTCGCCGCGCGGCTGGAGAACCTCTCGACCGGCGGTCTCCAGGTGCAAGCGCCGCTGACGGAGGCGGAGTGGGTCCGCCCTGGGGAAACCCTCTGGATCCAGTTCACGCCGCCCGGTCAGTCCCATCCATTCGACTTCGTCGTTCGGGTGGTGCACGCCGGCCCGCAGGCGGGGACCGGGACCGTCGTCCTGGGGTGTCAGTTCTGCCCGAGCGACGACGCGGTGGAACACCACCGGCGACTCGCGTGCGTCCAGCTCGGCCTCGTGCAGGCGGAAGGGACGGGTCGGGACGCTGCGGACGTGCACCTGCGGGGAGGTGTCTGATCCATGCTCATCACCCTCGATCTGACCGCGCGTCAGGCGCACCGCGTCCTGGGCCAAGCCCTCCGAAGCCGCGCCAAGCTGGAGATCGAGCCGCGTCCGGAGTCCTGGAATACGCTGCTGTGGGGCGTGTTGGCCAGCCGCGACAAAGACCTGCTGGCGGTCAACCTGCATGAAGGCGGCTTGCCGGCCCCGCTGCGGACGCTGGTCGGTGCGATGTGCGACGTACGCACCATCCTGTCCGGCCAGCTCTGCCTGTTCTCCACCCACATCGTGGACGTGGCCGACGAGACGGTGCCCCGGCAGCTCGTGCTGGCCGTTCCGGAGACCATCCAGGTGGCGAACCGCCGGCGCTTTTCGCGCAAGGCCCCGATCGAGCCGGTGCCGGTACGCTTCACAGTGCCGAACGTCCCATCCCCCCTGGTTGCGATCCTGTCGAACATCGGCCCGACCGGGCTGGCCTGCCGGGTGGTCAGCGCCGAACACGAGGATTGGTTGTTCATCGGCGACGAGGTCGCGCTGGAATTCGTTCTGCCCTGGTCCAACGAGGTTTACGCCTTGTTGGCCACGGTCTGCAACAAGAGCCGTTGCCGGGAAGAGGGCCACCTCCTGGTCGGCTTCGAGTTCGCAGCCCAGGACCACGAGGTCGCCCTGCTGCGCCTGCGCGCCGCGCTAAGCGACGAGACCGCCCGCCTAACCGAGAAAGAGGGTGAGCCATGAGACCGCGACGCCTGGTGTCCCCCCGTGACGCGACCACCGTCTTCGACCGGGCCGTAGCGGACCGGGCCCTCGCCGTCCTTACGCTGCAGAACGGTCAGGACTGGCTGAGCTTCAAGTCACGCTTTCTGGAACGCGATCCCAAGGGCCGCTTCTTCGTGCTCGATTACCAGGCGGTCGACCACGAAGCCCTGCCGGCGCTCACGCCCGGTCAATACCTCGGCGTCAGTTTCCGCCAGCGCAGCCGCAAGCTCCTCTTTGCCACCGTCGTCGAAGCCAAGGGGCACTTCATTCTCGACCAACAGACCAGCGTCCCCGCCGTACGTTATCGCTGGCCCGACACGATCACCGAGCTCCAACGGCGCGCCTACTACCGCACGCCCGTCGGCAACGACATGACGCTGCTGGTCAGCCTCTGGCCGGGCGGATTGCGGGCGCGCGGCGACGCTCAGACGTCCACCTTGCGTGTGGCCACGGGCGACCTGTCCGACCTTTCGTGCGGCGGCGCGCTGGTCCGGCTGCACCAACCCGGCCCACCGAGCTGGTCACCCGAGCAAACCCTCGGCGTGGAGATGCAATTGCCTGACGGGCGCAACCCGATCCTCATCGACGCCCTCTTCCGCGGCGTGCGGAGCGATGAGTCGGGTGCGGTAAGCGCCGCGATCCAGTTCGTCGGGTTGGAGCTGACGGTGGACGGCCGGGTGGTTCTGCAACGTCTGGCGAATTCCGTCCAGCGCCTGCACCGCCTGATGCTGGCCGCGGGCCGTGGCGACCGGAGCAGCGAATTCCGGCTCTAGCACCGTGGCCGCGTCACCAGGCCCGATCGGGCCCACTTTCGCACGGCGGGGCGACACTTTTCTGACCGTGCGGTGTACAAGATAGGTAGAACGTTTCAATAGTCCATCCCAGCGCACGGGTCCGCGAATGAGGCGCAAGGCCCATTCGGGACCCTTTTTTCTATTTCAATATCTAGCTGATGACGGCTGCCGCGCACGTCACATGGGTCTCCGCCGCCATGTCAACCGCCTGGTGGTAGCCGAGCACGCGAAACCGCCTCTCAGGCAATGCCAGCAGTAGGGCCATCAGGCAACCGCTACTGCAAATCCTTGTCAGGTTGCCACTTACGCGCAGCTTATCAACGAAAGCCCCTACGTCTCGCAACTCCAGTAGAGCCAACAGGCCGCGGTCATAGCGCGCCACCTGCTCAAGAAACTCCGGCGTGGTCGGATCGGGGTCACCAAACCGCTGACCAACATGGCTCAAGTCTGCCGCAGCGACGATCACCGTCCGCTCGTCGGAGTCGGCGACCAGTTCACCGAGTGCTAGCGCGAAGTCGCGCAGGTCCGGACCATCGCCGTCTGCGGGCCGGCTGCCGGTTGGTCCGCATATGTCTGGACAAAGCACCGGTACAATCTGGAATGCGCGGCCATCCATAATTACCTGCAATATATGAACTTGCAGCTCTACAGAGTGCTCATGCACGTGATCGTGCTCGCTCACGCAAATCGACTGCCCTAGCCGCTCCTCCAGTCGCCGGATGAAGTCCCGGCCAGTCGTAGCAACGCCTAACGGCGTCAGGAAGTCCTTCGTGGTGGCCACAACCGAGGTTGATTGGCCAGCATGGTTTGTACCGAGGATCACAAACCGGTCGGCTGGCGTTGCAGCGGCGAGCGTCGCGTACGCATCCGCGTAGCACGGTGCGCCGCGGGCGTAGTCGAGATGCGGAGCAACCAGACCGCGCACCTCGCCGACCGCCGTCTTCACGCCCGGCGCGAGCAGCTTCCCAATCTCACGCCGGAGCACCGCACCATCCGGGTGGCGGCCGCGGTTGTCGCGTGCAGGTGCGGACTGGTAGGCTGCGTGGCGCGCGGCCAAGGCGCGCGTGGCGCGCTCCCCACGGATAAACAGCCCCTCGTCCAGCGCGTTCACCAGCTTCGCGATCTCCTGCTCGGGGAGCTCCAGTCCCGTCTGTCGGCGAAAAGCGTCCTGGATGTCGGCCGGCGAGTGCTCGCCGTCCAGGTGCGCCAGGACGAAATAGCCCGCCGCCGATACCGCGATGGGTTGCGGGGCCAGTTCAGCGGGGTCGTGCAAGGCGAAGTACACCTCGCCGTCGGGCTGCCGGAACGACAGAATCTCGACCGGCCGCAGCGCTGGTATATGATGATCGGTGTCCATTCGAGATCACGGCCTCACTTCGTAAGCCCAGCGGGACCGCGAGGCCCAGAACAAGTGTATGCCGGGCCGCGAGGGTGGGCGCTGGAATTCAAAGCGCAGGGCGGCAATGCCCTCGTTGTCGCGCTCCAGAACCCGGACACGAAAGCCAAGGTCGTCCATCCGGTCCACTTCCGCCGGTATTCCTTGCGTCGTCGCCTCACATACCAGCAACCCGAGCACGCCGCCGAAGTAACGGTCGCCGGCCACGCGCACGTCGATCGTACAGTCATTCACCCAGGTCAGTTCGGTGGGCGTGGCCGGTCCCAGGAGTCGCGGCGACCAAGTTAATGGTAGCAGGCGCAAGTTCCGCCGGCCCGTCCGCTCCTCCACCGCCAGCCGGGCATAATGCCCGAGTACCGGCAGGTTCGCCACGTAGAGCATGTCCCCGTCCTGCAGACCGCTGCGGGTCGCCGCGAGTTCGGCGGCGAGGCAATCTTCGACTTCCTGCCCCGTCTCGAACGCCACGCCGAAGTAGAACGTCATCACTCCGAAGAGCGCACCGAGTACGAGAATACACGCCCACATCGCTGGACGGCGCAGGCGCGCCACCAGGCTGACTGCGGGGCCACTGCACGTGCCAAGTGCACGCAACGCGAGCATGATTGTCACCGCCCAGCCGACGCCTGGCAGGTACAGGTGATGCGGCGAGGCGAAGACCGGCAGCACGGGCAGCATGAAGGCGAGCAGCCACGCCGGACCGATTACGCGGGGCAGGTCTCGGCCCCAGCGCAGACAGATGATCACCAACGCCAGAACCACGAGCGCCGCCAGGCCATAGAACGTCAGCGGCCGCGCCTGGAAAAAGGGGAGACCGCCAATCGGCACGCACGGCACAAGCAGGTACTCGCCCAGCAGGTAATACAACAGCTTATCGAACACGAAGCGCCCGAAGTCCGGGTCTCCCGGCGGCATCACGTACGGGCGTTGTGGGAGGGCCGCACCGCCCAGCATGGCGGCCCGCACGCCGAGGTACGCCACTAGCAGCGCACCAAGGACCGCATAGAGCGCGAGCGCGGCGCGTCTGCGCCCTCGCACGAGCGGCTCCGCGACCACCAGCACGAGCGGAAACACCGCCGCGTTCTCGCGACACCCGAGAGCGAGCACGAAGAAAACCGCGCTGGCCGCCGCCCAGCCAAAGCCCGACGCTGCCGACCGCGGCACATCGCTGTCCGTGAACCCCGGCCAGCCGCGAAACCGCCCAAAGCACAGCGTCGCCGCCAGCAGAAAGGTGGTGACCATCAGCTCGGTCTGGCAGGCGATCCACTGCACCGTTGCGACATGCGCTGGATGAATCGCAAAAAGCGCGGCGACCGCCCAGGCCAGCCAGCGTGACGCCCCCAGTCGTCGCAGCAGAGCCATCAGCAGGACGCACGTCGCCAGGTGCCACAGCAGCGACGCCACGTGCATCGCCGCCGGGCTCCAGCCCGACAGGGCGTACGTCAGCTTCATGAGCCCGAACGCGACCGGCCGGAAGAACCGCAGTGTGGTCTCCGGGAGCCACCACAACTCGACCACACCGCCGACGAGTTCCAGTCGGCAGGCGGCGGTCAGGCCGGCGAGCGACCAGTCGCACTCGCGGAGCTGGCGGAAGTGCGCACGGTCGTCCATAAAGAGGCCGGACCCAACCGAAGGTCCATGCAAAAGGGCGATCAGTACCCCCAGCAGGACGACGGCGCCGGCGCTCGCGAGGCGGCCACGGCGCGGGCCACAGCCGATAGCGGGCGTGCTCATTGCGACTCTGTGCCCGCTTGCGCTTCGAGCGTTCGCAGCTCCTCCTTCCCGGGCAGGTGCGCGCCCAGCAGCGGAACCAAGACACCCGGCAGGGCCCAAACCAGTTGAATCAGCCGCATCGCCAGCGCCAGGGCCACCGCCTGCGAGGGGTCGTTCCGCAGGCCGCCCTGCGTGAAGAACTGCACGTAGAAGGCTTCCATCACGCCGAACGCCTGGGGCGGCGAGATCGGAATGGCGGCGATCAGGAAACCGATGGAGACGTAGATGAAGTAGTACGAGGCATCGCCCTCCATGCCAAGGGCGTCCTTCATGACGACCGCGCTGATCATCACTATCGCCTGGAGGGCCACGGTCATCGCCAGCGACAGGAGGACCAGGAGCTTGTGGTGCCGCATGGCGACGGTGGCCCGGCCGACGCGGAGGATCTGCTCGCCCAGCGGGAGCCGCGCCGCGAGCTCGCGCAGGCGGAGCACCTCGCGCAAGTGGCGGCTGAACACCACGAGTGCGCCGACCACGAGCACCGCGCAGATGATCGCGAGGGTGCTGATGAGCTGGCGAAACTGCTGCGGGTCGCGCGTGAGCAGGATCGAGGTCCCGGCCAAAAGCACCAGCCCGAACAGGCCGATCGCCCGGTCCAGAAAGACGGTCGTCACCGTTTCCGTCTTGCGGTGCGTATAGCGCGTCAGGTAGTAGGCCTTGATCAGGTCACCGCCGGTGGTGCCGGGCAGGGCGAAGTTGAAGAAATTGCCCACGAACGACAGCTTGCTCGAAGTCCAGAAGGAGATGCGTACGCCCTGGATCGCGAGCATGACCACCAGGCGCCCGCACTGGAGCACGACGACCGGCGCGAAGAGCAGGATCGCCCATAGGGCCTTCAGGCCGTTCGCCTGTCGGACGACGGTCGAGATGCCAAGCTCAATGTCGGGAACGTCGCGCTGCGCGACGCGGACATGATGGACTTCGGCGGCGGCGACCGTCTCGGGCCGACCGGCACGCTCGATTACGAAGCTCTCGCCCCGCTGCTCCAGTAGCCGTGCCTTCGGCCCGTCCGCGCCCCCAAGCCGCACGTAGTCGTACCAGGTCACACACCGCACGAGGTACACGATCGCCACGGCACACAGGCCGTACCGCAGGAGCGGCAACAACCAGCGCAGCCACGCGGGCATCATGCCGTCCACCCACGCCGCGCGCCACGCGTTATTCCGTTCGTCCTCGCCGGCACGACGATCACCTTGGCAGAACCTCGTACACGTCCATGTCCCCGCCTGAGGCCGCGGTCGTCGCGGCGACCCGCCGCAGGCCGGCCGGGATGAGCGGCTCGACCCATTGCGGGGTCACCCACGACGGAAAGCCGTAGGAACGTTGCAGGCGGTAAATCTCAGGCCACGAGAATACCACATACGCGATGTTCTGGGTACGCAGCCAGGCGAGGCATTCGGCGGGGGCCGCGGTGCGGGCCATTTCGAGCCACGGGTCGCGGCTGAAGACGACCGTGTAATGAACCTGCGCGGGCAGGTAGAACGCCCGCGCTTCGCCGATGAGCCACACCTTGCTCCCCGGTGGCACGCGACTCGCCAGCGGCTGCTCGCGGGCAAAGCCCTCCGTCGCGCCGACCAGCAGCCGCAGCGGAGCACCGTAGGTAGTCCACTGGTGGTTGTGCCGCCAAAGCTGACGGCCAATGACCAGGTCGCCGGCCAGGGCTCCACCCCACGCGGCACACACGACGACACCCGCGACCCACCGCCTGCCCGCCGCACCGCACGCCGCCGCACACGCCCAGCCGATCAGCAGCGCGAGGGGGATAACAACGGGCACGGCAAACCGCCCGGGCATGTGCGTCAGACCCGCCCACGTGGCCAGCATCAGTGCGAACCACAGGCCTAACAGAGCCACTGGCCGCGCGCGACCAAGGACCGCGCCGACGAGCGCGAGGAGGAACAAAGTCGGGCCGAACATCGGCGCAGCGAAAAGCTCGCTGCCGGCGATCGCGAGCCGCCCGCGGGCAGAGTTCTGTTCGGGCGGCAATCGAAGGGCGCGCTCCCACTGCTCATTCTGCTGCTCGCTCCATGCCGCCCCGTCGAACCAGCGGTAGCCAAACGGGTAAACTGGATTACCTGTGAATGCAGCATTCCGCACAAGCCAAGGGCTGAAGGCCAGGATCACGCCGGCGAGAAACAGTCCCAGCCGCCGGAGGCGTATGCCGAGTGCACCCGGCCCGACGCACAATAGCGCCGCCATCAACGCCGCACCGGCCAACGCCAGCGCGATGTACTTGCATCCCCCGGCGAGCCCCGCGCACAGACCGGCGGTGAACAGCGTTGCGCCGAGGCTCGCGCCGTAGCGGCCGGGCTCCGCCCCGGCCGTGGGCGCCGGCATGCCCGCCAACGGCGGACTCGAGGGTCGGCCGCTACAAACCGCGTCGAGCGCCAGTCCGCCCGCCACAGCCGTGAAGAAAAGTACGCCGTTCTCGACATACGCCAGACACCCCAGGTACACCAGCCACGGCACACACCCGGCCACGGCCGCGACGACCCAACGTGGCCAACCGGCGGGTGTCCACGCCGCCAACGCCAGTACGGCGAGAATCCCGAGTGCGACATGCAGAAGCTGAGCGGGGATCGCGCCGGCCAGCGGTCCGCCCGCAAGATGCATGAGCAGCAGATAGAGCAACTCCACCTGCTGCGGAAACGAGGCAAAGACGTTGTGCGGCAGGAACTTGACCCGCCCGGCGTCGAAGTACTCCCGTGGCACCTGCAGGTGGTACTCGAGCACGTCATAGCCGCGGGCCTCGCCGTTCCACAGAACCCCCGGGGGCAGGCACGCCCCGAATAGTCCGATGGCGAGCGGCACCGCCAGCGGCAATAGGAGGACCATAGCCGCGACAACGCCCCCTCTCCCTTCCAGGGAAAGAGCCGGGGTGAGGGTGTCCTCGGCGGTGCGACCGCTGGTGCGAGAGTCCTTTCTCGCACCCGCTGGCACCTGGAATCCCTTCGCGTGCAGTCCCGCCCCAGCCCGCCGCTGTGCCACGTACAAGCGAACGCCCCCGAGGCACCAGCCCACGCAGACGAGTATCCAACCGGTCACGCGCGTGAGTGCGCCCATCCCACCCAGGGCCAGTGTGACGACCGCGATCAGGCCCAATCCGAGCGCGGCGGCGATGCACACCTGCTGCAACCCGGCTCTGCGACCGTGTCCAAGCCACGCCGCCGGCCAAGCACCCCAACCACACGCCGCCGCAACGACCGCGACGACCAGAAGGCCGTCGTTGAGCAGCACGACCCACGCCATCGGGCTGAGCGCAAGCAGGAGAAATGCCGCCGCCGCAATCGTGACCAGGATTGGCACGTACGCGCGCCAGTACCGCGTGCTCTTACTGACTGGTGATGAATCGGCCGTGCAGACCATCGGCCCACACGTTCAGCCCGCTGCCGTCCGGCGTCAAGCCCGGCGCCCGGCCCGCCGCCACCGTACGAGCGGCTTCTGCGGGCGAGGGGGACCGCGAGGCGTGCCCACAAGCGGCGCCTACCGCACGCCGGCCGAGAACGCGTACCACGCGAACCAGAAGGCGTACACAACCTGGCACTCGTCCGTTTCGTCACGCAGCAGCCACGCCGCCGGTACGTCGGCACGGTACTGAATCCGAACGGCACGACCATCGAGCGCCGTGGCCCACGTCCCGTCCGCGTCCGCCCGCGCCGCGACGTCCGGCAGTGGGAAGACATGCCAGTCGCCCGTGGTGCGCACGGCGAGGACCGGTGTCTTGAGGGTGGGACCATCGGACGGCGGCAGCGGCGCCACGGGAAAACGCAGCAGGTCCGACCCGAAGTACGAGTCGTAGGTGTTCTCATAGGCCTTCAGCCGCGACGGGTCGGGCGCGAGCACCGTCGTCTCCGGATGCTCGGCACGCCAATCGGACCAGTGCATGATCGCCGCCGGCATGATCTTGAGCTGCTGGCCTTTCGCGGCGGCCGGCCCGGCAATCGCCCGGAATTGGAGCTGACTCCACAGGCTCTCGGCGTGCGGGTCGGGTCGCCGGTCGTACATCAGCAGGTTGGAGTTGTACAGCAACCCGCTGACGCCGAACGCGAGCGTCTCGCCAGCCACGCGCCGATCGAACACGACCGCGCTGTCGCAGAGGGGGTTGTATGTGACCAGGATGGGGCGGCCCGCCAGCGTGTCGCTGACCACCTCGTGCCAGTTCAGGATGCGGAGCGGGTACGCGCGGGCGACGCCGTCCACCACCACGCCGATGACGCGGTCCGGATCGACGAGGAACTTGCCTTGATGCCCGCGGCGCAGCTCGCGATCGAGCTCTTTGGCCTGGGCAATCGTGAGCACTTGTGGGTCGGTCAGCGTGTGCAAACCGTCCTTGGAGAACCCTGCCGCCACGATCTGCTCCCGCGGCACGAGGCACACGGAGAGGTCGAAGCCGTACGTTTCCACGTGCTGGCCGTCGCCGATGCGCAGCGGCTGCGCGGCCAGACGCTGGGCCCACAGCACGACCGTGACCAGGCACAGGACACCCGCGGCCAGCAGCAGACCGCCGCCGCTGCGCAGGTCGAGGAGCCGGCCCGGCGGGCGTTGGGTGCCTGAATCAGAACCGGCCAATGCGGAGCTCCTTCAAGGGCACCGGTCCAGGACCATCAGGCCAAGCAGCAAGGGCAGGTAGATGACGCTGGCCACGAAGAGCCGTCGGGCCGCCGCCCGCGAAGGGCGCTGCTCGAGCAGCACGCCGGCGACCAGCAGCCCCGTGCCAAGCGCCAGCGCCCCCAGCGCATAGACCCACCCGGCGATGCCGACCAGCGTCAGGTGCAGTGTCAGTAGCACCAGCCCGAGCGTGTAGACCACGACCAGGCAGCCGGTCAGCCGCCCGAACGGGTCGACGATGGCCAGCATGCGAAAGCCCGCGCGCTCGTAGTCGTCGCGGTACAACCACGCCAGCGCCAGGAAATGCGGAATCTGCCACAGGAAAAGAACGCCCCCCAGGAACCACGCGCCAGTGCTGAGTTGCCCGGTGGCACCGACCCACCCGACGATCGGTGGCAATGCCCCGACGACGGCCCCGACCAGCGTATTCAACGGCGTCCGCACCTTGAGCGGCGTATAGAACAACACGTAGATCAGCAGTGCGGCAAGCGCCAAGCTTCCAGCACCGGCGTTGACCCGGGTCGCGAGCAGCAGGGGCCCGGCGATGCCGGTGACCAGGGCAAACGCGAGAGCCGAACGCCGGCCGAGCCGGCCGGTCGGCAGCGGCCGCCCGCGCGTGCGCTCCATGCGGGCATCCCGCGCGGCCTCCAGCCACTGGTTCAGTGCATTGGCGCCATACGCCGCCAGCAGCGTGCCCAACAGCGTCCAGGCGAATCGCGGCAGATCGAGGCCGTCACGAGCAGCCAGCAGAAACCCGGTGGCGGCGGTGGCGACGACCAGGCTGCTGAGGCGGGCTTTGCACAGTTGGAGATAGGCGGGGATTGCAGCGCCCAGCGCGCGCCAGAGCGGGCGAGGTGTGGCGGGCAACGCGCTAAACGCCGACGAGCTGGTCAGACCCGGTCTCCGTTCTGCGGCACGTCGTGATTGTAGCCGCGTCGTCGCGGGCGCGAAGTCCGGGTCCGACCCGACGCATGCAAGCTCCCACCACAACCCATCTCCCCACCGCGGCGAGAACAGGGTGCGGGGCGAATCCCGCTTAGCTTCACTCTCCCCCTACCCTTCCCAAAAGGGAGGGAGACTCTCGGCACCGTAGCCGGCCGCGGCCTCTGCGGCTATCCTCCGCAGCCGATCGAGGCCATGACCGACAACCCCCAGCGGCTACGTGCCGCGGACATCCTGACGATCGGCTTTGGCACCACCGTCGCCATGTGGGCCATCGGCTATGCCTGCCGCCTGTTCGGCGACATGGTGCCGGCGCCGGTGGTCTTCGGCTTGCTCCTTCTGTGCTTGGTTGCCGGCGGCGTAGCTCTCGGCCGGCACACTGGGCACGGGGCGCGCGCGGGGGCCGCGGCCGGGTTGCTCAGCGGCGTGCTCGACCTGCTGATTATCGGCAGCTTGATCAGCGGGAAAACGCCGAACGACATCACCCGGGGGGTGTTGCTATGGGTGCCCGGCACGCTGGTTGTGTCGCTGGTCTTGGGGGCGATCGGAGCGGCCATCGGCCGGACCCGGTGTCGCACCACCCAAGAACCCTCAGACTGGACCGGCGGTCTGGCGACCGTCGCGGCGTGTGCCACGTTCCTGCTGCTCGCGGCGGGCGGCCTGGTGACAGGCTTCGACGAGGGCCTCGCGGTCGTCGACTGGCCGAACACCGAGGGATACAACATGTTCCTGTATCCCCTGGCGCGCATGACCGGCGGGGTGTACCTGGAACACTCGCACCGCCTGCTCGGCTCCCTCGTCGGACTCACGACCCTCGTGCTCGCAATTCAGGTCCAGCTCACCGACGCGCGGCGGTGGGTCAGGAGAATGGCCTGGCTCGCGCTGCTGCTGGTCGTCGTCCAAGGCATCCTCGGCGGACTGCGCGTAACCGGACGCTTCACGCTGAGCACCCAGCCCGCCGACACCAGCCCGAGCATCGTGCTGGCGATCGTGCACGGGATCTTCGGGCAGATGGTCTTCGCGACGCTGGTCGCGCTGGCCGTATCGCGCTCGCGCCCTTGGCAGGCCGCCGGCCCACCGACGCCACACCCCTCCGCAAGCACTGACCGCACCTTCGGTGTCGCGCTCGTCACCCTAGTGGCCATCCAGCTTGTGCTGGGCGCACTCGTGCGGCACTTCACGTGGGCGCTGGACATCCAGCGGTATGGGCTCGCGGTCGATCCGGCCCGATTGGCCGCGGTCGGCCAATGGGCGCTCCACTTGCACCTCACAGTCGCGGTCATCGTGGTGCTGTTGGCCGTCGCCGTCGGGGTGCGCGCCTGGGGGATCCATCACGACGCGCCGCCCCTGCGTCGCCTGGGAAAAAACCTGCTTCTACTTACCGGAATCCAACTCGCCTTGGGAATCGCAGCCCTCATCGTCACCGGCAACGACGCCGCAAGGCGGCGGCCGACGGCGCTCGACGTGGCCGTCACCACCACGCATCAGGTAGTCGGCGCAGCGCTGCTCGCCGGCGCGGTCATGCTCCTGCTCTGGAACTACCGGCTGCTGTCGGCGACTGTGTCGCGGCCAGCAGCACGGACGTAGGTTCGTTCTCCATGGCGAAACGCCCCACGCGTGGCCGGCAGCCGCTGTTTGCGCGGACGGCGCCCCGGAGGCACCGCATCACGGTGATCCAGAGCTGGCGGGCGCTGTCGACCGCCGGCTCGTGGGCCAGTCCAGCCGCCAAACCCGCACCGCGCCGAAGTCCCGGTCGTAGAACTCGGTCAAGACCTGAGACGGCACCTGTGCGGCCACTTGCTCGCAGGCACGACCAAACAACGTGCCGCTCAAATCGCTCGGCCGCGGCGCCAGACCGCCAACCGCCTGGAGCGTATCACTCGTTTGAATCAGGAATTCCGGCCGCTGCTCCAGAATGAATGCTGCGGCATCCACCTCAGACCGCCAATCGGAGAAATTGAAATACGGGGGAACGTTGCTGATGTACTGGCGCTCGCGGAGCCCGATCCAGCAGGCCATGTTGCCCATGACCCGCGCTTCCTGTGGGATGTGTATGCTGAGCCGCGCGATCCAGCCATCGTAGTCCGCGTGCCGATACGCGGAGAAGATCAGCAGCGTGGGCGCCAACGACATCGCGCCGTACACCGCGAGCATCGCCCCGGCGAGCGACGCCCGCAGCCATCGGCCGGACAGCGCGGGGGTGGACCCGATTCCTGCGCCGGCCCCGTGCGGCCAGACGGGCGGCAACGAGCGCCAGATCAGCGCCGCTAGGCACCACCGGACGTACCGACGACAAGTGATTCTCCCGTTCGGTTCGCGGCCGCGCATGGTCACGTAACCCAAGCCCAGGCGTCACCCGCTGGCGTGCGTCTATCAACGCGGCACATCAATGTCAAGCCCGGACCGGTTTGGATTGGTTACACCGTCGGCGCGTACGCGTGGCGTCTGTACTTGACAACGTGGGCGCTGTGGCCGGGTGCGGCGCCGAGACCGGCGTGGTATCATGGGGGGTCCGCCTTCCTGCGGGCGGTCCAGGCGATGCCTCAGGAGTCCGCTGAAAAAGGGACAGGCACCTCGCTCGAGGTGCTCCCATGCGGTCGAAAGTGGGCTGAAGCTCGGTCCGCCGCGGCGGACAGTCCCTTTTTCAGCGGACCGGTAGGAGCTGTGCGCGATGAAGCAAGCCGCTGTTGTTGACGCCGCTTCGAGTGCCGACGGTTCGAAGCTCGAACCGCTGTTTGCACCGCATTCGATTGCCGTCGTCGGCGCCTCGCGGACACCCGGTTCGGTCGGGAACGCGATCCTAACCAACCTGGTCTTTGGCGGGTTCACCGGGGTCGTCTATCCCGTGAATCCAAAGGCCAAGAGCATTCTCGGCAACCGGTGTGTGCCGAACGTCGCCGCCATCGATGACCACGTGGACCTCGGCGTGATCGTCATCCCTGCGGCGCACGTCCAGGGCATCGTGGAGGCCTTCGCCGACAAGGGCACGCGGCACTTCGTCGTGATCTCGGCCGGATTCAAGGAGATCGGCGGCGAGGGCACGAAGCGCGAGCAGGACCTCAAGTCGCTGGCCACCGCGCGCGGCCTCACCATCGTCGGCCCCAACTGCCTGGGCATCATCAACACCGCTCCCACGGTCGCCATGAACGCGACTTTCGGCCGCGGCATGCCCGAGGCCGGGCCGTTCGGGCTGATCTCGCAGAGTGGCGCGCTGTGTACCGCCCTGCTGGACTACGCCAAAGGCGTCGGGATCGGCTTTTCGCGCTTCGTCAGCTTCGGGAACAAGGTGGCCGTCAGCGAGAACGACCTCCTGCTGGCCCTCGCCGCCGATCCGCTCACCAAGGCGATCCTGATGTACGTCGAGGAACTTTCGCACGGGCAGGCGTTCATCGAGACCTGCCACAAGATCACGCACGGCGGCAATCCCAAGCCGATCATCGCCATCAAGACCGGGCGGACACAGGAAGGCGCCGCGGCCGCCGCCTCGCACACCGGCTCGCTCGCGGGACGCGATGAAGTCTACGACGCGGTGCTGGCCCAGGCGGGCGTGCGGCGGGTCGATTCCGTGAAGGAGCTGTTCGACTGCGCGGAGGTGTTCGTCGATCCGATGCTGCCGCAAGGGCGGCGAACCGCCGTGGTCACCAATGCCGGCGGGCCGGGAATCATGGCGACCGATGCCTGTATCCGCTCAGGCATGTCGCTGGCCAAGTTCCAGGAATACACCCTCAAGTCGCTGCGTTACCAACTGCCGCCAACCAGCAGCCTCAAGAACCCCGTCGACGTCATCGGCGACGCCAAGCACGACCGCTACCGCGCCGCGCTCGACGCCGTGTCCTCCGATGAAGGCGTCGACCAGATGCTGGTCATTGTGACGCCGCAGACCATGACCGATGTGACCGCCATTGCCGACGTGATCCGCGAGACCAAGAGCTTTTGCGGCAAGCCGATGGTCGGCTGCCTGATGGGCCTGGTCGATGTGTCGGCGGGGGTCCAGCTTCTGCGGAGTCATGGTGTGCCGGCGTACGCCTTCCCCGAGGATGCGATGCGCGCCATGGCGGCCAAGTGCCGCTTTGCGGAATGGACCCGGCAGCCGTCGTTGGACTACAGGCATTTCGACGTCGACTGCGAGGGCGTGGCCCGGCTGCTCGATGAAGAGCTCGCCGCCGGACGAACGACACTCGTCGAGCTCAAGGCCCTGGAGCTCTTCCGGCGGTACGGCTTCCCGATCGTGCCGTACGCGCTGGCCACGGCGGCCGACGAAGCGGCCCAGGCTGCGGCGAAGATCGGTTTCCCGGTCGTGCTGAAGATCTGCGGCCCGAAGATCCTGCATAAGACGGACGTGGGCGGCGTGCGGCTGAACCTGACCGATGAGGTTGCCGTGCGGACGGCCTTCGACGAGATGATCGCCAGCGTGCGGGGCAAGCTAGGCGCCGACATCGAGATCTGGGGAGTGCTGGTCCAGAAGATGCTGCCCAAAGGCAAGGAGATCATTCTCGGCATGTCGCGCGACCCCCGCATGGGGCCGCTGCTCATGTTCGGCCTGGGCGGCATTTACACCGAGGCCCTCAAGGACGTGTCGTTCCGGCTCGCCCCGCTGCGGGAGAACGTCGCCCTCGAGATGATCATGGACATCCGCGCGCACAAGCTGCTGCGCGGCTTCCGCGGCGAGCCGCCGGCGGACGTGCCGGCCATCGCCGATTGCCTGCTGCGGCTCTCGCAACTCGTGACCGAACACGACCGCATCAAGGAGCTGGACATCAACCCGCTGATGGTCTACCCGGCGGACCAGGGGGCGATGGTGGCCGACGCGCGGGTGATCCTAAGTGCGTGAAAACGTGAAAACGTGATAACGTGAGAAGCCGTCAGCCCGGTGTGTTTTCACGTTTTCACGTTATCACGTTCTCACGTGTTCCGACGTGGAGAATTAGGCGATGAGCAAATGGCGTGAAACCTGCGGCGACAAGCTGGTCAGTGCCGCCGAGGCGGTGCGGAAAATCCGCGCCGGCGACCGCGTTTTCATCGGCTCCGCCTGCGGCGAGCCGCAGGAGCTGGTGCGCGCGATGGCCGCATACGGAGACCACCTGGCGGACACCGAGGTCATCCACGTGCTGACGCTCGGCGTCGCGCCGTATGCGGAGCCCAAGTACGCGGCCAACTTCCGGCCTAACGCGTTTTTCATCGGCAGCAGTGTCCGCGATGCGGTGAACACGGGTCGCGCCGACTATACGCCGATCTTCCTGTCCCAGGTCCCCGGGCTTTTCCGCTCGCACCGCGTGGGGATCGACGTGGCCCTGGTGTGCGTCAGCCCGCCGGACGATTACGGCAATTGCAGCCTGGGCGTGTCGGTGGACATCACGAAGGCCGCGGTCGAATCCGCTAAACTCGTAATCGCCCAGGTGAACCGACACATGCCCCGCGCGCACGGGGACTGCTTCCTCAACATGCGGCAGATTCGTTACCTGGTCGAGCACGACGAGCCGCTGCTGGAGTGGCCGGCCGGCGGCGAGCCCGACAAGGACACCCGCCGGATCGCGACCTATCTCGCGCGGCTGATCCCCGACGGCGCGACCTTGCAGCTCGGAATCGGGCGCATTCCCGACGCGGTCGCCTCGACGCTCACAGACAAGAACGACCTCGGCATCCATACGGAGATGTTCTCCGACGGCGTGCTGAAGCTCGCGCGGCAGGGCGTCATCACGGGAAAGTACAAGTCCGCGCACCGCGGCAAGATCGTCGGCAGCTTCGCCGCCGGCAGCCGCGAGCTGTTCGAGTACATGCACGACAACCCGCAAATCGAGATGCACCCCTCGGACTACACGAACAACCCGTTCGTCATCAGCAGCCACGAGAACATGATTGCGATCAATGCGGCCCTCGAAGTCGACCTGACCGGCCAGGTCGTCGCCGACTCGATCGGGCAATTGCTGTACAGCGGCATCGGCGGACACGCGGACTTCATCCGCGGCGCCGCGCTGGCCAAGAACGGCAAGCCGATCATCGCCATGCCCAGTACCGCGACCACGCCGGAGGGCGTGAAGTCGCGCATCGTCGCGACGCTCCAGGAAGGCGCCGGGGTCATCACGACGCGCGGCGACACGCATTACATCGTCACGGAGTATGGGGTCGCGTACCTGCACGGCAAGACGCTGCGCGAGCGGGCCATGTCGCTCATCAGCATCGCCCATCCGGATTTCCGCTCCGAGCTGCTGCATGCGGCCAAGCGCCGGCGGATGGTGTATCCCAACCAGATCATGCCCCCGGCCCAGGCCCCCTACCCGGCCCAGTACGAGGAGACGCTCACGCTGCGCACCGGCGAGAAGGTTTTCCTGCGGCCGATCCGGCCCGACGACGAGCCGCTGATGCAGGAGATGTTCTACAACTTCAGCGAGCAGACCAAGTACCTGCGCTATCACGCCGCCCTGAAAGCGATGCCGCACAATAAGATGCAGGTGTTCTGCAACGTCGACTACGACACCGAGATGGCCATTATCGGCCTCGCCGGGCAGTCCGGCGGCGAGGAGGTGGTCGGCGTTGCCCGCTACATGACCGACGCGGAGCACGAGAGCGCCGAGGTGGCCTTCGCCGTCCAGGACGCCTGGCAGCGCAAAGG
>CAZWYT010000004.1:0-142056 GCA_964638325.1 uncultured Planctomycetales bacterium | reverse complement strand
CCGCGGCTGTATTCGATCGGCGTCGACCGGAAGGACGATGGCGGGCGGGTGCCGCAAGGGAAGGACGGCAATGCTGGGGCGGAAAGGTGGCGTCCGTTGTCCGACCTCCAGCCGCGGGCGAGTGATCCGAGCCGGCGACCGGCGCCTGACGGTGACTGGGTGCTCTGGCCGCCCGTGGATTAGTGGCGGCCGATAACCGTCCTCGCAAGCCAATCGATGGCCCACGGCAAGAGCTGCAACTGCGACTTCTGCCCGCCAAAGGTGTTTTCATCCAGCCACCGCGCGCTCTAAGCCACGGCCGTAAAAAGACTTGTGACGCGCCGCCCGACGCCGTGAGAAAAACACGCCGCCCATGTCACTTCCTGGGTGGCAGGCATTCCTGGCCTGCCGCTGGAGGTTGAGCCATGCCAGCTTCGGACGCAACGCTCGTGCAGGGAGTGCTAAGCGGCGACCGAGCCGCATTTGCCGAGCTGTACGATCGGTGGGCGGGGCTCATTCGCGCGATGTGCTTCGACGCCTCGCATGATCTCGACACGGCGGAGGAACTCGCCCAGGAGGTGTTCCTTCGGGCACTGCGGAAGCTTGGGGACCTGCGCGATCCGCCGCGATTCGT
The DNA here is from genome assembly GCA_964638325.1 of uncultured Planctomycetales bacterium. Taxonomy (GTDB): domain Bacteria; phylum Planctomycetota; class Phycisphaerae; order UBA1845; family Fen-1342; genus JALHJL01. Next base: position 141,443 of record CAZWYT010000004.1, on the reverse strand, counting down.
GTCCTGGCTCATCGGCATCGCGCGACACGTTTGCCGCGAATGGCGACGGGGCCGAATCCAGGATCGGCAGCGATTGAGCAGTCTGGCAGATGATCTCCCTTCCGGCACCGAGGATGACCCGTCAGATGACCGGGGGATCCTTGTGCGCGAGGCTGTTGCGTCCTTGCCGGAGCGCGAGCGGCTCAGCCTCCAAGCGTTCTACTTGCAGGGTCTGGACGCCGAACGAGCCCGGACCGTACTCGGCGTGCCGCAATCGACTTTCTACCGCGTGCTAGCCTCGGCGCGTCAGCGGCTCCGTCAGGCGCTGAGCCGGCAGGAGGTGTTGCCATGAACTGCCCCACCACTGAGCAGTGGGATCTCCTGAGTATGAACCTGGCCGGCGGTGCCGATGAGGCTGACCTGCTCGCCCACGTTCAAGATTGCGATGCGTGTCGGGCGGCCCTGAAGCAGGCCCGCCGGGCCCAGGCACAGTTGCTCCAAGCCTTCGAGGTGTTTCACCGCCGCCATGACCGGCTGCGTGACGAACTGATGGCCACGCTTCCGGCGGAACTGCCGCCGCGGACCCTGCGGCTGCGCGGGCGATGGCGCGGCATGCTTGACCTCGTGCCGAGGCTCGACACACCCGCGCGCCGGGTGGTTGCGGTCTTGGCACCGGCGGCGTGTGTCCTGATCGCGGTCGGATTCTTCCTGGTCCACGGCCGGAGCGGCGTTGCTTTTGCGGCGGTGCTCGAGCGGATGCGTCAGGCGCGGACCATGGTGTGCGACGTGGTAATGGTGAGCACTACCATTTTCGAAGCCGAGGACCGGACCGAAAAGCAAACGTTCCGTCAGAAGCTCTCCACGCATTCCGATGGCGCGGCGTACGTCGGGCGGATCGACGGAATCGATCCACCCCGCACGCAATGGGTCTTCCCCGATCACATTGTGACGATCGACGCGGAAGGGAAGCAGACCCTCACGCGGTTTGATGAGCCGGCGTATCCCTACGCGCGGTACGAGTTGCCCGACTGGTGGCATGATCGCCTGCTGAAGCTGACCGAGGCGCCCGACCGCGAGTTGGGAACGGAGACCCTGGACGGGCGCGAAGTGGTCGGGTTCGAAATCGCGGGTTGGAAGCTGGGCTACGGTACCCGGCCGACGCCCGGTGTGGACGCGACGACGGCCCCTGCGGCGGTCGTGCGCCTGTGGGTGGACGCCAGCACGCGCCTGCCGGTCCGCATGGATGTTGAAGGTGGGATGGAGATGCGCGTGCCCGGCATCTGTACCATGAGATTCAGTTACACTTGGGAGCACATCGAGTACGACGTGCCCCTTGACCCTCAGTTGTTCCAGCCGCCGCCGGCCGTTGCGGGGGAGCCGGTCGCAGACCCCGCGCTGGAAGACTTACTGCAGGGGTTAGCGCTGCCATCGGAAGAGAAGTTCCTAGACGGATTGCGGGCGTATCCGGAACAGATCAAGGCGCTGTTTGACGAGCGCTTTGTAGATCGCCTGCCCCGGTTGATGGAGCAGGAGTGGCCTGACGATCCCGACGCGGCGCAGGCACGGCCGTTATTCGCCGACCTCCTTGAGCTCCTACACGGCTACCCCCCGCAGGTCGATCCGTCTTCGTTAGCGTCTGCTATGCTCAAGCTCTCCATCCTCGCCCCCAGCATGGAGCGCGCTCGCGAGATCGCGGCTCGGGCACGCGGCGACACGGAGGCCCTTGCGCGGTGGGCCGACGAGCGCGAGGCAGCCGCCGGCAACGCAGAGGCCGCTGCGCGGTTGGCCGAAAAGCAGGAGCGGGCCCGCAAAGAGCTCGAGAAAAAGCTCAAGGAACTTTCTCGCAGCGTGCTTCCGATGCAGGCCTTCTATCACCAGTTGCTCGTACAGGACCGCGAGCCCGAGTACTTCGGCGCGACCGTCAAGCCCGGCGACTCACAGGCCGTGCTGATGCGCTGGAAGCTCGACGACCGTCACTGGCGGGTGATCTACGGCGATCTGCGAACCGAGACTGTGCCGATGGTGGACAAGCAGCCGAACGACGCGCCCTGATGCGCGACTGGCCCGCGCAGCGAGCAAGCACGAGGAGACCGCAATGGAAACCGGGCACTACCTGACGTACGGCTGGATCGGCGCGCACCGGCCGCTACTCACATTCAACGCGGAACTCCTGGTACATGTCCACCGTCGCGATTCAGAATTCCATCGATTCAGCGTGAGAACGGCGTGCGATCCCCGCGTGTAACAGTAGAAGGCCACTGCCTGCGAGCTCGGCGGGATCCGGGGTGCAGAGGCAGGTGTGCCGCTCGCGAAACGCGCGGCGAAGGACTGTGAGGCCGAAGAATGGACCACGCTTACGTAACAGTCGGCTGGGTGCACCTGATCGCGGCCATCATCGCCGGCAAGTGGGCGCTGGAGCTCGGCTTCCGGCAATGGCGACAGTTGCTGTGGATGATCGCTGGTCTCGTCGTTCCGCCGCTCGCACTGCTGGCGCTGTACGTGCGTCTTATCCGCCAGGCCCGGACGGAAGGTAAACCGGGCGGGCGCTGGTAGAGGTGGCCAGCCAGGCAACCGTGGCGCCCGGAGCTCTGAACAACGATTCGCCGGCGACGTTGGTGGGTTGGTCTGTGACGATGGCGATGACAGCTTTACATGGACCGCGACGCTTTGTAACAGACAACCGGACCCGCGAACAGGGTCTGTGAATGCGGCAAGCCGGGCAACACGGGCCCGGGCGAAAGGACGAATAAGCCAGCGCAGGATGAGGTAAGCCTGCGAGGTCCATAAGGGATGCCCTGGCGGGCCCCGCAGAGGCGGAAGGGCCGAATTCGGTCCCCGTGGAAGGTGTGCGCACTCCGAATCGGCCTTGGATAGCGGTTCCCCGAGGCAGGTGGTTCGTCGCCCGCGTGGGCGAATAAACATACCGGGTCAGTGCTCTTACAGGAGGACAAACCATGAACGCGACGAAGCGAATCAGAGTGGCAATGACGGCTGTGGCGGCGCTGCTCGGCTGGGCTGGAGTCCCGGCGGGAGCGTACGACTATTGGCACACCTGGGTTGTAGACCAGGACGGCGATGTGGGCCGGTACTGCAGCCTGGCGATCCTGCCCTCTGGGCCGCCGTGCATTAGCTACTTCGACGCCACCAGCAGCACTCTGAAGTACACGCAGTGTGACGGGTACAACTGGCAGCCCACGGTAGTGGATCAGGCATCGATGCAGCATTACCCAGGCTCGTATACCAGCCTGGCGATCCTGCTAAGCGGTGAGCCCGCCATCAGCTACATCGTCACCACGGACGTCTTACCCAGCGGCCAGTTGTGGTATGCGACGCGCGTGGGCAACGTGTGGCAGACGGAGCGGGTATCCGGCTCAGGAGCATACGCCCACACCAGCCTGGTGATCCTGCCATCCGGCTATCCGGCGATCAGTTGCCACCAATGGTGGGTCAGCGCGACTCGTGGTGGCAATCTCTGGTACGTGGAGTACGACGGCACGGAGTGGCAGTGGACGCCAGTGGACAATTTCACCGCTGAGGATGTCGGCCAGTACTCGAGCTTGGCCATGCAGCCGACGGGCGACCCGGCGATCAGCTACTACGATGCGAGCAACGGCGACTTGCGGTTCGCCTACCGCACATCTTACGGCGATTGGGTCTATCACTTGGTGGATGGTAACGACCCGCCGTGCGACGTGGGCCAGTACACCAGCCTCACGTTCTTCCCACCGGACCATCCCACGCTGCCGGGCTGCCCAGCGATCAGCTACTATGACGTCACCCACAAGTCCCTCAAATTCGCCTGGTATGACCCGAATGACCCAAACAGCTCCGGCTGGAACACGGTTACAGTGCATAGCGATGCGCCGCTGTACGACGTGGGCCGCTGGACCAGCCTGGCGATCACGCCGGACGGCCAGCCGGCGATCAGTTACTGCAAGGACTACCTGTCTGGGACGAGGCATAATCAGGGTCTGTACTATGCGGTGCATGTCGACGACAACCTGGCTGAGAACTGGCAGATCGAGGACGTGGAGGTCTCGGTGGACGAGGTTGGCCACTACACCAGTCTCGCGATCCTCCCGCCGGGCCATCCCACACTGGCGGGCGTGTCGGCGATCAGCTCCTACGACGCCACCAACCAGATTCTCAAGTACGCCCTCCGGCACTACTGCATTGGCGACCTGAACTGCGACGGGACGATCAGCTTCGGCGACATCAACCCGTTCGTGCTGCGGCTGAGCAATCCGCCTGGCTATCAGCAGCAGTTTCCGGGTTGCCCGGACGCGAACGGCGACATCAACGGCGACGGCAGTGTGAACTTCGGCGACATCAATCCGTTTGTGTCGCTCATGGTGCAGTGCGGCGGCGGCTGCGCCTGCCCCGGGCCGATCACGGCGAACTGCCCCCCATAGGAGCGGCGATTCAGAGAGCAGTAAGAGAAGGGGAACCGCGCAGGGCCCGCGTGGAATCCAGCGCCTGCGGGCCCTGCCATACTAGCGCTAGTGAAGTCGACACGTAACTTCGGTTTCGATCAGCAGCGGAGGAATCCACCATGACCCGTCATAGCGGAGCGCTGTGGCTAGCCACCGTCGGGCTCGGCTTCGCCTGCTCCGGCGCGCTAGGCGACGAGCTGGCCAAGGTCGAGAAAGAGCTCGTGGCGGCGTGGGAGAGGCACGAATCGACAACGGCGATCGTGACGATGGCTGGCCATGCAACGGAGGGAAAGGCGGTTGTGAAAAGCAGTGCCACGGGCAAGTATGAGTGTGCGAGGAAAGGCGACAGCCCCGTTTACCGGATGGAGTTGACCAACACCGTCACCCGGACGGTCGGCGCGACCGAAACGCGCACGGAGCAGAGAATCACGAGGATCTGCGATGGCCGCTACGTGCATGAATTGGTGGAGGTCGAAGCTCGCAAGCTGGCGGTCGCGACGAAGTCAGACCTCGAGCCTCAGCAGTTGTTCGATCCCGTGTCCGTCTTTAGCCGCTTACGAAAGACCCACAGCCTGAAGCTCTTGCCCCAGGACAGCACTGACGGTCAGAAGACGTATGTGGTCGAGGCGACAGTCCAACAGGCCCACAGGTCCCCGGCCTCCAGGCTGGTCTTCTACTTCCTCCAACAGCATGGCGTCCTGACCAAGCTCGTGCTATATGACCGGGCTGGCAGGCCCGTGGGGACGGTGACCTTCAGCAACTTCAAGTATGATGTGGACCTTGACCCTGGACGGTTCGTCTTCCAGGCGCCGCCAGGCGTGAAGGTGATGGACCTGACCGGCAGCACGCCCTAGCGCTCGATCGGCGGCTGCGGAGTCCGCGGGAACTGTTGCGTCGGAGGTTCGGCCATGCGTGCTCCAAGAGTGCGGATTGGGGCTGCTCTTCTGTGGGCCGCGCCAGGAGTGGTCACGGGTCGTGGAGGGGATGAACGATCAGGTTGGCGCGTTCGCGGTCTTTGACGACGGCAGCGACTCGTGCCGAATGGCGAGCGCGGGACCGGCGTCTACGGCGGCGTGCAGGCATTCGCGGGCAAGAATTACGGCGTGCATGGTCGGACGGCACCGTCGTGCAAACCCTCACCGGCCACACGAACTGGCTGTTCGCGGTTGCGTTCTCGCCGGACAGCACGACGCTCGCGGCCGGAAGTGCAGACCGGAAGATCAAGTTGTGGCATGTCGCGGACGGCAGTCCTATTCGCACGCTGGCCGGGCACACCGGCGGCGTGAAGTCGGTCGCGTTTTCGCCGGACGGTAGCATGCTGGCCTCGGCGGGCGATGACTGAAGCATCCGGCTGTGGCGTGTCGCGGACGGCGGGTTAGTCCGTGTCTTCAATGGGCGTACCCAGCTTGTGAATAGCGTCGTCTTCGCACCCGATGGCGCGACGCTCGCATCAGGCAGCTGCGACTGCACGATCAAGCTGGGGCGGGTCGCCGACGGCACCCTGATCCGCACCCTCACCGGGCACGAGGGTTGGGTCCATGACGTGGCCTTTTCGCCCGACGGGCAGTTGTTGGCGTCCGCCAGCTTCGATCGCACGATCAAGCTGTGGGGCGTCCCAGACGGGGCCTTGTTGCGCACCCACAGCCAGGAGACGGGCACGGCCGTGACACGTATCACGTTCACGCCGGACAAGTCCGCGTTCGCGTACGCACGGGTGGATGGGACGGTGGCGGCGGCGCGCAACCTGTGGCACACGGGGGACCTGAACTGCGATGGTGTGATTGACTTCGGCGGCATCAACCCGTTCGTGGCGCTGCCGACCGGCGGAAGGTAGAGCAACAGCAGAATGCCCCGGCTGCGCATGGGCAGGTCACAGGCTGCGGTCCAGCCGGCGATACTGAATCGCCTCGGAGAGATGCGTTGCGCTGATGCGCTCTTCGCCAGCCAGGTCGGCGATGGTACGCGCGACGCGGAGGACCTTGTCGTGGGCGCGGGCGCTGAGGCCCAGCTCGCTGACCGCTTGCCGCAGCAGTCGCTCGCCGTCGCCGTCGATCTGGCAGTGCTTGCGCAGTTGCCGCGAGGTCATCCGGCCATTCGTCGTCGTGGAGCTGGCGCCGAAGCGCTGACGTTGAACGGCCAGGGCCCGTTCGACCTGCACGCGCAGCGTGGCGCTGTCCGTGCCCGACTTCGCGTCGCGTAACGCGGAGATCGGTACCGCGGGCACCTCGATGTGGATATCGATCCGCTCGAGCAGCGGGCCGGAGATCCGCGCCAGGTAGCGGTCGATCTGCGGCGCGGAGCACTTGCACGGCTTGCGCGGGTCGGTGAAGTAGCCGCACGGGCACGGGTTCATCGCCGCCACGAGCATGAAGTCGGCCGGAAAGTCGACCGCACTGTGGGCGCGCGAGACCGTGATGACATGGTCCTCGATGACCTGCCGCAGCGATTCCAGCACACTGCGGTGAAACTCGGGGAACTCATCGAGGAACAGAATGCCGTGGTGCGCCAGCGACACTTCGCCGGCCTGCGGGATCGTGCCGCCGCCGACCAGGGCGGCGATGCTGATCGAGTGATGCGGCTGGCGCACAGGGCGGGTGGCCATCAGGCTGGTGCTACCGGCCAGCTTGCCGGACGCCGAGTAGATGCGCGTCGTTTCGAGGGCTTCCTGGAGCGACAGCGGCGGGAGGACGGTCGGCAGCCGCTTGGCGAGCATCGTCTTGCCCGCGCCCGGCGGGCCGATCATGAGGACGTTGTGGCGGCCGGCGGCGGCGACGAGCAGGGCCCGCTTGACGTGCTCCTGGCCCCGCACATCCCCGAAATCGACCTCGTATTGGGCGGAGCGGGCGAACAGCGCGGCGAGGTCGACGACCGTGGGCTCGAGCGGTAACTGGCCGCTCAGAAACGCGACCGCCTGGGACAGTGAATCGATGGCGTAGGCTTCGACGCCGTCGACGACGGCGGCCTCTTCGGCGTTCTCGCGGGGGACAAGGAGGCCGCGAAATCCGTTTTCGCGACAGTGCAAACCCAGGGACAGCGCCCCCTTGATCGGTCGCACGCGGCCGTCGAGGGCCAGCTCGCCGGCGATGAGATACTCGTCGCTTACCGTGCTGCGGAGCTGGTCGTCGGCCAGCAGCAGGCCGATCGCGATGGGCAGGTCGAAGGACGGCCCTTCTTTCTTGATGTCGGCCGGGGCGAGATTGACGGTGGTCTTCGACTTGGGCAGCGTGTACCCGGAGTTCGACAGCGCGCTGCGAATGCGGTCGATGCTCTCCTTGACGGCCGAGTCGGGCAGGCCGACGAGCGTCGGCACGCCGAAGCCCCGGCCGCTGACATCGACCTCGACCTCGCAGGGCCGCGCCTCGATCCCCGCCAGGGCGATGCTGTGCAAACGGGCGAACATAGGCAGGATTGTAGTGCGCCGATCAGCGAATTGTCAGGGCCTCTGGAGGAAACGTTGCAGCAATCCGAGCTGCGCTCGCGTGCGATACGCGGCCCGCACCTGGCCGAAAACCCTCGCGCCGCGTCCGGCTGACGTAGAGCCGCGCCAGCGTCTGGCGGACCATTGGACTCCGAAGCGTCGGTCGAAGCGACCGTTGGAGCGCGGGAATCATGCAGGATGCGCATCAGTTCTCTGAGAACGCATTCGTCGTGCGTGTGCGTTCGACGGGAAGGATGCCCTGCGAGGACCGCTCTGGCCATACCTCTTGCAGCATCCGCGCCTTGTACTCTCGGTCCTGCTCATCCGTGGCGAGGCGCTCCCCGTCGTAATGGCGCCGGGTACACACGGCCCGGTAGCTGAACGCTGCGTCGGACCGGCCGCCTGCCAGCTCGACGACGTCAAAGCCCGTCGTGGTCTTGTTGGTGACGAAGACGCCGTTGCAGTCGCCTTCGAGCTGCACGAAGACCTTCATCGGGAAGCGCTCGTTGATCGTGACGGTTTGGAGGAATGCGGCGTCAAGCGTGATGTGCGCCCGTCCGCCGGCGAGCTGCCCGTCGCCGTAATCCGAGAAGTACACTTCAGTCGGTTCCTCGGCGAAGAGCTTGACTCTTGTGCCGTCCTCCAGCTTGACGGTGGCGGGTTTGTTGGTGGTCCAGGTCGTGGACGTGGGCGAGGCGGTGAATGTACCGTTCAGCATCTCGAAATCGCCGCTGCAATACACTCCCTTGCTGCCGCGCGCGAGGGACACATAGGCGCCGCTGGTCTGATCGGTGGCTTCGAGCGCGCCGCCTGGGCCGTAATCGGTGGCCACCAGCGCGGGCGCGCCTTGATAGGCGACCGCGACAGCGCCCGATCCGCCGTCATAGGAGACGCCGACCAGGCCGGCCCCGCCGCCCTGCACCTGCGCGACCACGCCGGCCCCTCCGCCACCGGCCATGTTCACTTCGACGGCCGGTGAGCCGCTGATCACGTTTGCGATCAGCGCCGGTCCACCGGACTGCACATTTGCAACCAGCGCCGCTCCCCCCAATCCCTGGGAGTTTGTAATCGTCGCGACGATGGCATTGCCTCCGTCGGCGGTGTTCGTGATCGAAAACGCCGGGCCCGGATACGCGACCGAACCGGCATAGGGCCGCGTCAGCCCGCCGCCCCCCGCCGGCTGCCACGTGCCGTTACCGCTGGCGTCGGAAGTAAGCACATAGCCGGGCGTCGCGCCTGTGGGCAGCTTGAGGCCGGTTGCCTGGACGGTCCCCGCCACGTCGAGCGACGAGCTGGGATTGTTCTTGTTGATCCCAACGCCGCCGGCCGCCTTGATCAGGAACTGGTTCACGGCCGTCGAGGCGAAAAGCGTCGCCGTGGTGCTGTCGGCCCACACGAACGTGCCATTGTGCGCCGCATTGGCCCGCAATCCTCCAGCGAAGCTGTAATTGCCCATGGCCGTGTTCAATTGACCACCGACCACGCATGCAAACGGCCCGCTGGCGACGTTCTGGTCCCCGGCCCCGACGAAGGCATAATCGGCAGAGGCCACATTCCGGGTGCCGTCCAGGATGCCGGAGTATTGCCCACTCGCCGTGTTCCACAAGCTGCCGCCGATATAGGCGAATTTTGAGCTCGCGATGTTCACGGCACCACAGCTGATGCCGGCGTTCACCCCGGCGGCCATGTTCCCGCTTCCGCTGACAACGTGACTCCCCTGGCCGCTGGCACGGTTGCTGCCACCGCCAACGACCACGGAATGAGCTCCGGTCGCCGCATTGGCCTGACCGCCGCCAACAAAGGCGAATCGGGCGTCGAAGGCTGTTCCCGAGTTGTCTCCGCCGAGGTTTCCGCTTCCGCCAGCGACCACGCCCCCTAAGTCGGTAACGGCATTGAAAGAACTTCCACCCGGCTGCGTGGTGTACCCGCCGCCCGCGATCGTCCCCCCGACCACGCCCGGGGAGATCAAGTTGCTGCTAAGTCCTCCAATGACGTTCGCTCCGGTGTACGTGATGCCCCCGCTGGTCGCCGAAGCCGGGAGCAGAGCCAGTGCTCGCGAGTTTCTGACTTTGCGGAAAAGCCCAACATTGTCGGTCGTGCCCAGGAAATTCACCCCGGGCGACGTTCCGGCGTTGCCATTCAGGTCCCAGAAACCGGTGGCTGGCACCGCGCCGAAATCCGTCGCACCACCTTTGGCTAGTGGGGCGGCGCGTGGACGATCGGTCCTCTCGACCCTGTCGCCCGCCACGCCCACGGCGAGGCACATCGACAACGGGTCGCCGCTCCTTAATCAGCCCTCTCTGCCGCAGGTCCTCGACGTTGAAGCCACGCGATAAGGCGTATTCGGGCGTCAGCGCGATGCCCACGCTGCTGCGGACGGTATGGGGGCGCCCGTTATGGTGCACCTGGAACGTCGTACCGGTCGGCACCAGGTCGCTGCCCAGCTCCGTGATCGTGAACTGCACGGCCTCTAGCTCATTGTCCACGTCCTCGGAGAGCAACTCGTAGTCCGCCAGGAAACCCTCCGGCGGATCGACGGTGACCGTTACGCCCCACTCCCCGATCGTCTCGAACACGAACGGATACAGTTGCTCCGTGTCGTCCCACAGCACGTACTCCGGCTCGATGATCAGCAGCTCCGAGCCGGTCAGCCGGGTCGTCTTGCCGGGAATCTTGCTACCGTCCGTCCTGACAATCTGCTGGAGGTACTTCGTCTGCGTCTCCCCACACATGAGATCGCTGGCATTCACACCCAGCGGGTCGGGCAGCACGGTCTTGGTCGCGTCGGCAGCGATCACGATGTAATCCCCGGGCGGCAGGTTGATGAGAGCCTCGCCGTTCTCGTTGGCGACCGCACAGTTCACCGGCTCGCATTCATCCACGATGCACTGGTAGTGCTGATGCGAGATTCCGGCACAGGTCAGCCGGGCACAGCTCCCGTCGGACTTGTCGTATGCGCAGACCTCTAGCCCGACCAGCGGCTCCTTGGTCGAATCCGGGTGGCTGCCGGTTCCCACGACGTGCTTGGCGGCTCTGACCACGATGTTCGCGCCGTATTCGACGGTCACGTTCACGGTCGCGGTGTTGGCGTTGCCGCACTCGTCCGTAGCCGTGTACGTCACGGTGGTCGTCTGACCCGCCGGGAAGGTGGGCGGCGCGTCGTTCCCGATCGCCACGCTGCCGCAAACGTCCGTGGCTGTCGCGACCGGCAGCGTCACCCCCGCATCGCCCGAGCAGTCGCTGTCCACCACCGTGATCGGCGTGGTGTCCACGGTCAGCACGGGAGGCATCGTGTCGACGATGGTGAAGGTCCCGGAGCAAGCGCTTACATGTCCGCAATCATCCGTCGCGGTAAACGCCACCGTCGCCGACCCGGTTGCTCCGCAGTCGTCGGACAGCCCTGTGAAGTCGTTGCTGAGCGCCACGCCGTCGCACCCGTCGCTGGCCGTGAAGCTATTCAGCCAGGCATTCAGCGCTCCCACGTTGCCCGCCCCGTCGCACTCGACAATGAGGTTCTCAGGGCAGGTGAGAACTGGCGCTGTCGTATCCTGGATCGTCACGGTGGCCGAGCACGTGTCGTGGGCACCCTGGCTGTCCGTGACAGTCAACGTCACGCTGCACGTCAGCGGACAGGGGTGCCTGGAATCGACGATGAGCACCGGCGTCGGCCTCGTCGCATCGTCGAACATGCCGCCGGGGCAATCGGTTGCCCACGCATACGTGAGCGTGTCGTCGGGATCGGGATCGTATGAGCCGGTCCTATCGAGCGCCACGGCGGTCGTCGGCTGTGCCTCCCGAAAACTCCGTCCGCGTTGCGCTGCAAGGACTTACGCACTTCGCCTTTTGCTGCCCGATCGGCTACGATTCTACCTCACAGAACCCAAACTGAGGCCTGGCGATGGGCGTCGTAACCGTTGTCGCGTTCTTTCTGCGAGCGTTTCTCGTGACTCGTGCCGTGATTGCCGCCGAGAATCTGGCCCTCCGCCAGCAGGTCATCGTTCTCCAACGCTCGGTGAAGCGCCCTCGTCTCCGCCAGCGCGACCTGCGGCAGACTTTCGCGCGGTACTACGGGTTCTTCAGCAACCGTCGGGACGGCCGCCTGGCTTGGGAGAACTACACGCCCTACGAAATCCGCGTCGTCGGAGCGTTCCTTCGGCTCGAGCAGCCGCAGAAGGCACGCGATCTGCTGGACTTCTTCCTGGCGGATCGGCGCCCGGCGTGCTGGAACCAATGGGCCGAAGTCGTCTGGCGCGATGCTGCGGCACCACGCTTCATCGGGGATACGCCGCACACATGGGTGGCTTCAGAATTCATCAATGCCGTCCGCAGCCTGTTCGTGCACGAACGCGCGCACGATGACGCCCTCGTGCTGGCGGCCGGCATCGACCCAGAATGGTTGGCGGATCCGGAAGGTGTGCGCATCGAGAACTTCCCGACCGAATACGGCCACCTGTCTTACACCGGCCGCTCGTCCGGCGATCGAATCGTGTTCACGATCGACGGCGACTGCACGGCGCCGCCGGGCGGCGTCATGCTGGTCAACCCCGCACTGCGTCCCATCCGCGCAGTCCGTGTGAACGGCGCCCCAGTGGACACATTCAGCGAACGTGCGGTACGTCTTGAAACCGTCAGGGCGACGGTCGAAATCACGTGCGGGCCGTAACCTGCTGCGGCCGGCCCCACGGAATCGCCGCACTGCGCGTCACCCCCAGGAACGGTGTGGGCCGGCAAGCTGTGCTGGCCGGCCCGCGTAAGTCTATAGATCCTCAATTCGCCCTATGGACGCGACAGCGGCCCCGGGCAGCTACATCCGACGCCACACTGGGACATGAGCGCCACAAAGGGGTTGATGTCGCCAAAGGAGGCCTGGCCGTACGTCCCATCCCCGTTGATGTCGCCGTTCTCCGGATTGCACCCTTGATACGAACCCTGCCAGTTCGCAAAGTTCGAGAGATACATCACAAACGGGTTGATGTCGCCGAAATTAATCTGGCCGTCGCAGTTCAGGTCACCACGGCACACCGACTGGCCGACCGTGAATGAAAACAGAGCCGCGCTCGTGTCCACGGTCGCCTGGCTGACCTCGGACATCTGCGGTGGCGCGCCTACGGAGGTGAGCACATTGGCCACGCCGCCGGCCAGACGGAACGTGTAGGTCCCGAACGTGGTCGGCGCGGAAAACGAGCCGGAGAGAATAGCCTGCGGCCCGGACTGGCCGATGCCTGGGTCGACGACCGGGTCGGTGCCGATGAGCGTGCCGGCCTGTCCAAACGTATTCTGAGCGCCGCCGATCTGGAACAGGTTCTTCGTGCCCGGGTCGCCCCGCTGTACGCCAATGTACCCGGAGGGCGCCCCGTTCTCTCCCGGGTTCGCAATCCCGCCAGGCCGGTTGAAACCGGTCATCGCGGCCGGGATCGAAGCGGCACTGCCCGGTGGGATGTCGAACGGGGCGGGGTTGTTGGGGTCCTGCAAGAGATTGCAGACGATCAGAGCTAAGCCCAGGTTGTCGCCGGTCGACACCGTCACGTTTATGGTCCAATTCACAGTAGTGCCGGGCGCGATCGTCTGGCCAGCCACTGGAGAAGTCAGGCTCAGCGTCACGGTCCCGGCTCCCAAGGCAGTCGCTGACAGCGCTGCGCCGCCAAGGGCGAGACAAGCAAAGCGTGCAAACATCGTTCTCACCTCCGCACTAGGGAAGGCCGGTCATCCGCGGCGTGAAGTAGTTGAAATCCGTCATGTCGACGTCGTTGTCGCCGTCTGAATCAAACACAATCCCGTTCCACCGCATCGGGCCGCCGCTGCCGGAGTAAGCCGGCTGGAACTGGGCAAAATCGAGCAGGTCCTCGTCGTTGTCGCCGTCCGCGTCCGCGCCGTTGAACTTGTTGAGCACCACGGCCTCGCAGGCGTCGAAGTACACCTTCCCCGTTACCGCCAGGCCCTTGGCGGTCAGGTTCACAAAACGTGTGATGGCGTTCGATCCGGCAGGCATCGTGTAGTCGATGTACAGCGGAAGCCACGTGTTCTGGGGGTCGGAGGCATTAATGGTGTTCGTCGTGCCGCCGATGTCGATATCCTCCGGCACGTTCCCGTAGCGCCACTCCACTTTCATGCCCGCGAGGCCGGTGCCCGTCAGCGGCGCGGTTGACGGCGTATACAAATACGCATACATGGACAGCGCCTCGCCCGGCGTAACCGTGATTTCCTGATACACGCCGGTGAACGCGGGACCGGTCGCCTTGGCCGTGCAGACGCCCTGATAGGCCGGCACGCTGAAGCAGCTCTTGCGGGTTGTGGCGCCGCCGGAGCCGAATTCCGTCCAGTTGGTGAGGCCGTTCACACCGCCGGGCCCGGTCTCGAAGCTGGCGTTGAGCAGCTTGTTGACGCCCGGCTGGCTGCCGCGCTCCGCCCAGGCGCCGTCAAAATGAACGTCGCCGGTCGTCTGCGCGTTACCGCCGAAAATGCACACGACGCGCGCGACCGTGATCTCCGGCGGCACGGTGGTATCCAGGCTGACCTGGACCCAGGTGTTTTCCGGGGAGTTCTGGTCGAAAACGAGGTTCTCTTCGGGCGGCGGGACAACGCCATTGGCATCGAACTCCAGCTTGAGCCCGGCGGCCGAGTCCTGTACCAACGGGTCGCTCGCGGGGTTCCAGACCCAGGCCTTCAGGTAGACGTGGTCCCCGCCGTTGAGCACGGCCATGTTCTGATACAGCCCCGAGTACGCGTCGGCCATGCCGATCATGACGCTGGAGCTCCCATCCTTGGCGACATCGCTCGACTTTTCCTGGTCGTTAAAGCCCGTCCAGTCGTCGATGCCGAAGGGGCTTTGCTCGCCGAGCCCGGCCGTCTCGAAGTCGCTGTTGACGAGCTGGTTCGGCCCGTTGTTGACCGTGAGCAGACAGTCATCCCAGTAGGCGGACCCCGTAGCCGAGCCGGCCCAGGTCCAGACGCAAACCATGCGCGCATAGGCGGTCAAGGCCGGAGCGGCGTATGGGCCGACCGAGCCAAAGATCCACGTGTCGGCGGGAGAGCTGGAGTTCAGCACAGCGAGCGGATGGGAACCGACCAGTTGGTCGCCCGCCTTGTAGAACTCGAGGACAATCCACGCCTGCGCATCCCCACTGAGCTTGTCCGAGCTCCGCGTATAAAGGCTGGCGCTGACGAAGACCGAATTGCCGGGGACCACGGGAACGTTCTGGTAGGCACCCACCTGGGGGTCGCTGGAAAAGGCCTTGAGGGAATGCCCGGCGCCGGGCGGGACGAAATTGGCCTCATCGGAGCGTTCGACCGTCGGGCCAAAGGTGACCCAGTTGGCGGGGATGTGCGGGTCCTCGCTGACCGGTCCAGGCCCGAATTCCAGGCTGCCGTTGAGCAGGATGCTCTGGCGGGCCACCAAGACGGCGGGCGCCAGCAGGGCCAGGAACAACATAACCGCGGCTGGTTTACGGAATCTCATAGGTGACTTCCTTCCTCGCAAACGGACACCGGTCTGGCGAACGGGCGGGGTGCTGCGCGTCTCTTCAGTCGCTTTGGAATCTGGTCCCGTCCATCTCCTCTGCATCACGCGCTAATCACTGCATCGCGTCGTGCCCCTCACGTGTTATTCCCCAGAAGTAAAACGGTCGGTTGCGGAACGGGTCAAAATCCCGCGGCGTATAGTCAGCCGGATTGTAGCCGTTCACTGCTTGTGGATCGTAATAGCGTTCCGGCGGCAGACGCTCGACATGGGTATCGAGGAAGGCAAATTGGTTGGCCCCGTTATGTCGCGGCCGCGCCTTCTTGTTGGCGTCGAGGTCCCATACGCCATCACAGATCACGACAGCATACGTAGGAACTGCGATCTTGTTGATCAGGCCGCCGTTGATCGCCGGGAACTCCTTCCCGGAAGATGCGTCACTCGCGCCCAGAGAATAGTCATTGAAATAGTACTCGGTGTAGAGGTCGTCAATCGTCTCTCCCGGGTAGTCGTTGGGATTGATGGCCGGCCACCAGCGGTTTTGATATGCCCTTATGTAATAGTCGTCTGACTTGCGGACAACGTAGTAAGACTTGGTGCCATCAGTCGGGTAGCTCTTCGTTGAGTTATCGGCATAGGCGGCCGGGCACTTGTAAATCCGCAGGTCCTTGAGGTACGGCCAGAGCTGGAAGATCTGGTGGTACTGGTAGTACGGCCCGTTCACCGGTTTTCCACTGCCGGTATCGGTGCCCAGCATGTATGGCAAACGATAGTTGTTGTCGTCCGCGTAGTACGTGGTGGCGAGCGCCAATTGGTGCAGATTGGAGCGGCAGACGCCCTCCTTCGCGTAGGACCGTGCTCGGCCGAGCGCGGGCAGCAGGATCGAGATCAGCAGCGCGATAATGGCGACGACCACCAACAACTCGATGAGCGTGAAAGCTTCCGCCCTACCCCCGCGTAGCGTTGAACTGTACCGGGCCATCCTTTGCACTCCGGCGTCCCGCTCGGCTCCCGGGGGCGGGCCCGCACACCCGGGCCCGCTTCCGAATTCCCGCCTGGCCACACACCCTCGCCGGCTGCACCTCAACCGCCAATCAAGGTCTATCGGCGACGAAGCGCCAGCAAGCCCACCACGCACACCAGCGCGAGGCTCGCCGGCTCCGGCGTATAAGCCATGTTAGCAAAGTCTACGCGGCCCCAGTTGTCAGGGTTGCCGACCTGGATCTGGGGCTGGAAATAGCCGCCGACCCGGGCATCATTCAACATTCCCCACGAGCCGTAGCCTTCACCAGGGTTCCCCTCGTCGAACGCAATCGGGCCGCTCGAGTACGGCGTGCCGTTCTTGGTGACGAGGTACTCGATTGTGGCGGGGTCCAATTGGCTCAGGCTGTGGGGGTCGTAGATCACGCCCAGCCGCACGGTCTCGCCCTTGACGTAGTTGACGGGCGGCACGTGGTTATTGAACGAGTAGAACGGCAGCCGGCCGCCGAACGCCGCGATTTCCCCATTGCCCGTGATGCACGTGAAGGTGCCGTCCACATTCTGCGACCACCACGGGGAGACGTTGATCCCGCCCTCCTCGTTTGCGGTGCCCGTGAGCGTGACGTCGGTGTAGAAGGTGAAGGCGTCGACGTTGTTGAACACGGCGGCGGTGAAGCCATTTTCCGACAGCCGGAAGTTGTGCCGGTTCGCCCACTCGCCACCCTGGCCGTCGCCGTCGAGCTTCGAATCCTGAATCCAAAGCCAAGCTGGGTAGTTGTTCCCGAATGTCACGATCGAATCTGAATCGTCGTTGAAAACCCGCAGGTTGATGACGGCGCTGTTGATGATGGGCGACGCCAGCGCGCCGGCCGTCAGCAGCAGGCATACGCCGGCAACTGTGCCCAGTGACCTCTTCATGTTCCGTTCTCCTCCACAGTCGGACACGACCTCGCCCCCAACGGGGGACGAGCACACCGTGTGCCCGCAGAAGCTCGCCGCCGGGAGAGAGTATGCTCCAGAATCAACTACATTATATCACTGGGTTCTTTGTGTTGCAAGCGCTTTCACAAACTGCTATCCTATCGGTTAAGCACAGTGGCGCGCCGCCGGCAATTCGCCGTGCAGGCACCAGCGCTGTTTTGCGCAACACTCGTGTCTACAACGACTTGCAGATGTGACCGCCGCGATCAAACTGGTGCGCCGTCGCAGCGATTGCGGTGCCGCGGCTGTGCGTGCATCGACCTCATGCGACCATGACGCCGAGCCGGCTCGACTCTGATTTCGTCTGGGGGGCCGCGACGGCTGCCTTTCAGATCGAGGGTGCCGCGGCCGAAGACGGCAAGGGTCCGAGCATCTGGGACGTGTTCTGTGCGGCCCCTGGCAAGACCGCCCGCGGTGAGACCGGCGCTACAGCTTGCGATCACTACCACCAGTATCGCGGTGACATCGAGCTCATGCGGCAACTAAATCTGCGTGCCTACCGCTTTAGCATCAGTTGGCCACGCGTGCTGCCGCTGGGTCGGGGACCTGCGAACGACGCGGGCTGGAGCTTCTATGACCGGCTAGTGGACGAGTTGGGCGCGGCCGGGATTCGGCCGGTTGTGACGTTGTTTCACTGGGACCTCCCGGCGGCGCTACAGATGGAACTCGGAGGCTGGGCGCACGACGACCTGCCGGCGATCTTCGCAGACTATGCGGCGATGGCGTTTGAGCGGCTCGGCGACCGGGTTTCCATGTGGCTCACGATCAACGAGCCGTGGTGCGTGGCGGAGTTGGGCCATGTGCGCGGCTGCCATGCCCCGGGGCTTCAGGACCGCGCGCTGGGCTACCGCGTCGCACATAACCTCCTGCGAGCGCACGCCTACGCCGTTGCCGGCTACCGGGCGGCGCGCCACGGCCATGGCGCGATCAGCTTCGCGCTCAACACCTCCTACAGCTTTCCGGCCTCCGAGTCGGCCGAGGATCGTGCCGCCGCGGAACGTGCCGTAGAGGGCTTCGCCGGCTGGTTCGGCGACCCATGTGTGTTCGGTGAGTACCCCGCCGTCATGCGGGCGCGCTTGGGCAGCCTGCTCCCGGAGTTCAGCGCGGAGGACGCACGTCTGCTCAAGGGGTCGATGGACTTCATCGCGCTGAACTACTACACGAGCGACGTGGTGCGGCAGGCGAGCGGCGCTGGCCCGCTAGAAATCGAAGTGGCACCGGTGCCGCACGTTCCGCGAACCGCCATGGATTGGCCCGTCGTCCCGGAAGGGCTCTACCACCTCCTGCACTGGCTGAGCCGCCGGTATACGGGCCTGCCTATTTGCATCACGGAAAACGGAGCGGCATTTGACGATCAGCCCGATAAGGACGGCTTTGTGGATGACCCGGACCGTATCGCCTACCTGCGCGACCACCTGGCCGTGATCGAACGCGCCCGCTCCGACGGAGTGGATGTGCGCGGCTATTTCGTCTGGTCACTGCTCGACAATCTCGAGTGGTCCGAAGGATTCTCGAAGCGATTTGGGCTTGTGCGTTGTGATTTCGAGACGCTTCGGCGTACGATCAAGGCGAGCGGGCACTGGTACGCGCAAGTCATCGCGAGCGGTGGGCTGCGCGGCACCGTTCCTGCTTGGATGGAGAGGGGAGCGGAGGCGACGAGATGAGGCCAACGAGACCGGAGCTTAGGCCCGGGACGGCGCTGAGCGCAGCATTCGCCCTGGTGCTTGCGGGCCCCTGGGTGGGCGTGGGCGCGACGGTCTTTCAGGTCACGAACTTCGCCGATCCGCCCTGGTCGCTCACATACTACGACGGGTTTTCCGGCACGGTGGGCGTCACGTCGGTCTGGCCGGCCGAGATGGGCTGGGAGGGGGATCAGATTGACATCGCCTTCGATCTGCCGACGGGCGTGCCGCCGGATGCGCGCCACTATCGCTTCCGCATTGTCGTTACGCAGCACTTCACGCAGTCGTTTGACCTGACCGTTTGGGCCGGTCCGTCGCTGGGCGAGCTGACCCAGTTTCACGCCGAGTACATGGACTCGGCCCGTGCGTACGCCGCCACGATCCCACTGAGTGGGTTCACCCCGGGACAGACGAACTACATCCGCATCAAGGGGCTCGGTGTGCAGGTGGGGCCGGGGCAACCCTCAGGCATTCAGTGGAACAAGTGGATCCTGACGCGCACCGACGCGCCCGGCGACATAGAGACCCTGCGGACGGACCAGTTGCAGCGCCTGACCACGTACGTCCTGGATGCACTCTGCCCCTCCGGCCTCGTGCGGGACGCCTTGACGCTGAACCCGGCTGACCCGCCCTTTCACCCGGCCAGCCCGGACGCCGGCGGGTTTGCGCTGCTGGCGATCTGCGCAGCGGACCAGCTCGGTTTGATGTACGACGCGGACGTGGCGGCGGAGTGGATTCTATCCGCGTACGGGGGACACACGCCGGGCGTAGTCCCGGACCGCAACGTGAAAGGGTTCTGGTACCACTGGCTGGACGTCAACACGGGCGGCCACGCACCAGGGTGGGACGACGGCTATACCACGATCGGCTCGGCGCTGCTGGTGGGCGGGGCGCTGTTCGCGAAAAACCACTTTGCCGGCCAGGCCAACATCGCGGCGTTGGCGGATGAGCTGTATGCCACGACGGATTTCGACGCGGCCATCCATCCGGCTTTGGATGGTCGGGTTTACGTCGCGATGGACGCCCAGGGCGGCGAGCTGTTTGGGTCGCTGCTGCCGTGGAACGAGTACATGATCATCGTCAGCCTCGCGCTGCGCCAGCCCGGCGCCCAACGGGCCCCCGTGATCGCACCGCTCTGGCTCAACGCTGACAACGTGCCGCACATTTCGTTCCAGGGTATCCCGACCCTGACTGACAACCTGTCGAGCTTCGCCCCGGCGTTCTGGGTGCACCAGCAGCACTTCTTCAATCCGGACTTCGCGACCGACACCACCTTTGAGCTCTTCTTCCACTATCACCAGCTCGCCGACGGACTGTACTGCGCGATGAGCCTCGGGCAGTTGTACCGCTACGGCTTAACTGCCGGCGTTGATCCGACGGGCTATTTCGCGGATCGAATCTACAGCCACCACTACGTGTACGCGCCGGAGGCCGTCCTGGCCTGGGGCGACCTCGACACGCTGCTGGAGTTCGCCCATGACCAGCCGCCGGAGAGCGATCCGCGTTTTCGTTACGGCCTGACGCGCGTATCGTCGACGAATCCGAGCTGGGTGCCATACGACGCCGGTCTAGTGGATCACCTGTTTCTGATGTTCGGATTGATGGAGAGTAATGAGCCGCTGTTCTTCAAGCAGCGCCTGCCCTTTCAGACCGACGACGATCTCGACGGCATTGCCGACGCCTACGACAATTGCCCGGCCGCCTGGAACCCGAAGCAGCAGGATTCGGACGGCGACGGTATCGGCGATGCCTGCGACTGTGGCGTGCCTTGGGCCGACGCGGACGGTGACGGCGATGTGGACGTGTCCGACTTCGCCGCCTGGCAAGCGTGTCCCATCGCCGGCGCGCCGTTGGCGGACCGCTGTCTCTGCTTTGATCGGAATGGTAGCCACACGTTTGACGGCGACGACTTGGCAGACTTCGCGAGCTGCGTGGATGCCAGCGGACCTGGCGTGCAGGCACCGGTAGACTGCGGCCAATAGTCGCGCGCAGCGGCGGCGCGAGTTGGAAACTACGCCGCCACCCTCGTGGACCGACAAACGGCCAGGGCCACGCCGAGGCATGAATATTCGGTCGATCATCCTGGGGTTCGTTCTCGGCCTACCCGCCGTGGGCTTACTCATCTTCGGGCCGCGCGGCAGGCCCGATGTCCCGACCGACCGAACGGTCATCCGCTATTGGGAGAAGTGGACCGGTGTCGAAGGCGCGGCGATGCAGCGGATCGTAGACCGTTTCAACGCCACTGTTGGCGCCGCACACGGGCTTTGGGTCGATTACCAGGCGCTCGGCGACGTCGACAAGCGCATGCTCATCGCCGCGGCCGGTGGCGATCCGCCCGATGTCGCCGGCCTGCCCGACCGGTTTGTGCCACCCTATGCTGACCAGGGCGCGCTGCGGCCGCTCGATGACCTCGCAGATGAGTTCGGCCTCGACCTCGATGCATTCAAACCCATCTGGCTGGACATCTGCCGCTTCGACGGCAAGCTCTACGCATTGCCGAGCACGCCCTACACGATCGCGCTCTACTACAACCGGAAGCTCTTCCGGGACGCGGGGCTCGACCCCGCTCGGCCGCCGCAGACCACGGCCGAGTTGAACGAATACGCCCGGCGACTGACGCGTGTGGAGACGAACGATCCGCATGACCCGGGCGACGATCGCATTGTGCAGCTCGGCTTCACGGTTGCGCCCGCGATGCTCGGCTGGTGGCACTGGGTCTGGCCGTACTTCTTCGACGGCCCGCTCTGGGATGGACAGCGCTTCACGCTCGACACGCCGGCCACGCACGCCGCGCTCGCCTGGATCCGTGACCTGCGCACCGCGCTCGGCAACGAGCGCGTCCTGCAGTTCGAGGGCACGGCCGGCGCGATCGAAAGCGCCCAGAATCCGTTTCTCAGCGGCCGACTGGCGATGGTGTTCCAGGGACCGTGGCTGGCCAACTGGGCCCGCGTGTACGCGCCGGACCTCGACTACGGCGTGGCCCCGTTTCCTTCGGTCAGTCCAGAGCGGCCGCACGTCTTCGCGAGCATGGATGTCCTCGTGATCCCCGCCGGTGCACGCCGGCCGCGCGAGGCAATGATCTTCCTGACGTATGTGTTGCGACAAGAGGTCATGGAGGAACTGTGCCAGGCGCATGGCAAGGTCTCGCCGTACCGCGCCCCTCAGCCCGGCTTCTTCGCGAACCACCCGAATCCGCACATCCGCCTGTTCGACGAACTGGCGGCGTCACCGCACGCGTTCGGCTACCCGAAGATGCCGACCTGGGCCGAGGCGTGGACCGAAACGCTGTACCTGCTCGAGACCGTGCTGCGCGGCGTACGCGATCCGGACGAGGCGGTCCGTACGACGCAGGCGAAAATCGACCGCGTTGTTGCGGAATACGAGCGCATGGCTGCCCAGCGCCATCAGCAGTCGGCCGTGCCCGTCGCGGGTCAGCCGCACGGAGGTTTGCCGTGAGGTCCGGTCGCCAGTCGCTGCTGACGGGCCTGCTCTGGACGGCGCCTTGGTGGCTGGGTTTTCTGCTTCTGCTCGCCGGCCCGATGGTCCTATCGCTCTACATCAGTTTTTGTGACTACCCGTTGTTGCAGCCGCCCGTGTTCGTCGGGGGGGCCAACTATAAGCAGCTCGTCGGCGACCCCGTGTTCTACAAGGCGGTCGCAAACACGGTCGTGTACGCGGGCCTTGCGATCCCGATCGGG
This sequence comes from uncultured Planctomycetales bacterium, assembly GCA_964638325.1. Lineage (GTDB taxonomy): Bacteria > Planctomycetota > Phycisphaerae > UBA1845 > Fen-1342 > JALHJL01. The sequence goes on along the minus strand of CAZWYT010000004.1, from coordinate 118,815 downwards.
ACCGTATTCGCCGTGCTGCTCGCCGTTCTTCTGAATCGGCGCGTGCGCGGCCAGGCGCTGTTCCGCGCTTGCGTCTTCGTGCCAACGATTGTGCCGCTCGTGGCCGCCGGCCTGGTGTGGATGTGGCTGCTCAATCCCGAGTACGGGCTGTTGAATACGGGGCTGCGGGCGCTCGGCCTGGACCAGCCGCCGCTGTGGCTCGAATCGCCGCGTTGGGCGATGGTCTCGCTGATCCTGGTCAGCCTGTGGTTCCTGGGCTCACCGGTGATGATTTACCTGGCCGGGTTGCAGGAGATTCCCGAAGAGCTGTACGAGGCGGCGACGTTGGACGGGGCCTCCGCTACCCGCCGCTTCTGGCACGTTACGCTGCCCTGCCTGAGCCCGGTCATCCTGTTCAACGTGGTCATTGGGATCATCACCGCGTGGCAGGTGTTCGCCTTGCCGTTCGTGATGTGGCGGACGCGGCCCGGCCCGGACCGCGCGACGTACTTCTACACGATGTACCTGTTCGATAACGCGTTCAACTACCTCAAGATGGGCTACGCGAGCGCGATGGCGTGGGTCCAGCTCCTGATCATCCTCGCGCTGACGGCGTTGGTCTTCGTGGTGAGCCGGCGAACGGTTCACTATCGCGGCGTGTGAGTACTGTGGCGGTAACAGGGTGAGCGAGTGAGCAACCGGTGGCCGAGTGCCGTCGTGACGTACGCTGCCCTCGCGGTTGTGGCCCTCGTCTTTGTGTTGCCGCTGCTGTGGATGCTCAGCGTCTCGCTCAAGCCGACCCGCGAGGTGCTGCGGCCCGATTTGCTCCCCCAGCATCCTACCGCCAGTGCGTACCGCGAAGTCGTCGGCCTCGGGGCCGACGACCCCGGCACGCTGCGCGGCGACCGGCGCATCGAAAGCGGCAAATTCAACTACCTGCTCTACGCGCGGAACACACTGGTCATCGTCGTGCTCAGCCTGGTCGGCATGGTGCTGTCGAGTGCGATCGCGGCGTACGGCTTCGCCCGCCTCGAGTTCCCCGGTCGCCGCGCGCTCTTCGCCATTTGCCTGGCGACGATGATGATCCCGTTCCCGGTGCTCATGGTGCCGACCTACATGATCTTCAAGTATCTCGGCTGGATCGGCACGTTTCGCCCCTTGTGGGTACCGGCGTGGTTCGGCAGCGCGTTCAACATCTTCCTATTGCGGCAGTTCTTTCTCGGCATCCCCAAGGAGCTCGAGGAGTCGGCCATGCTCGACGGCTGTTCGCGCTGGGGCTGCTTCTGGCGGATCATGCTGCCGCTCAGCAAACCCGCACTGGCGGTCGTCGCGCTGTTCCACGTGCTGGCGGTCTGGAATGACCTCCTTGGGCCGCTGGTCTACCTGTCGCACCAGGATGAGTTCACGCTTGCCCTCGGCCTCCAGTTTCTGCAAAGCCGTTCCGGCGACACGCCCTGGAATGAGCTGATGGCCGCCTCCACCCTGATCATCCTGCCGGTGCTCGTGCTGTTCGTTTTCGCGCAGCGCACGTTCATCCGCGGGATTGCCACGACGGGGTTGAAGGGGTAGGAGCCGTCCCTACCGGCACTGGACACGCACGTGATGGTGCTCGCCGCAGCGCGCCGGCGCGGGAATAACATTGCTCGACAGCCCTGCACCATCGAGCGTCACTTGGGCGTGTACATCGGCCGGCCAGGTGCGCGTCTCGCGGGTCGGAGCACGTTCGATCTCAACGTGGTAGTCGCACCCGCGGTACGGCCGCGTCATGCTGGCCTTCGTCCATCCGGGCGGCAGGCATGGGTCGATGCGCAGCCCATCCCACTCGGGCCGCACGCCGAGCACCCATTGCGTCACGACCCGGTGCAGCCATTGCGCCGCGCCGGTGTACCAGGTCCAGCCCGCACGGCCAGCGTGCGGCGAATCCGGGCCATCGATGTTGCCAGGAAGCACGTAGGGTTCGGCCCAGTACCGATCGGGCTCCTGCAGCGCAGGGTTGATCGCGGTCAGCAGGCGCCCGACCAGGTCGGCCGCGCGCATCTTGCACGCCGCGGCCAGCGCCCAGGTCGCCGCGTGGGTATAGACGCCTCCATTCTCGCGCAGTCCGGGCGCGTAGCGTGTGATGTACCCGATCTCGCGGACGGGGACGTCAAACGCGGGTGCCAGGAGCAAGGGGCCCGCGTCGCTGAGCAGGTGTTCCCGCACCGCCGCCAGACATTGCGCGGCGCGCTCCGGCGGCGCGACGTCGTTCAAAATCGCCCACGTCTGCGCGTTGAGGAAGATTCGCGCGACGCGATTCGCCCGACTGCCGAGCGGCGTACCGTCGTCGAGCGTGGCGCGGATGTACCACTCGCCGTCCCAAGCGTGCTCGTTGATCGCCGTGATCACGGCCAGCCGCCGCCGGTCGAAGTCTGTGGCCAGATGTTCCCAGGGGCCCTCCTCCGTCGAGGGTTCCCGCGCCAGCCGGCGATAGATCTCCGCCCAGTCAGCCAGCAGGCCCACCAGGAACTCGGCCAGCCAGACGGACTCGCCACGCTCCTGGAGCCCCACCGTGCTGAGGCCGTCGTTCCAGTCGCCGGCGCCGATGTAGGGCAGGCCGCGGGCGCTCGTGCGGCGAAAGACGCGCTCGAATGCGCGGTGTACGTGGTCTGTAAGGAATCGCGGCTCGGAATCATCCAGGAACGGCGCTGTGTCCTTGAGGAGATCGAGGCTGCCGGTTTCCTTAATGTAACTGGCAGTGACAAAGGCGAGCCACAGCAAGTCGTCGCTCATACGCGTGACGTGGCCTTGCTCGGTCAACGGGTGCCACCAGTGATACACGGAGCCGTCGGCGAACTGGTGCGCCGCGTGCAGCTCGATCTGGTCGCGGCAGCGCGCCGGCTCGATCGTGAGCCAGACCTGGGAGTCCTGGAGCTGATCGCGAAAGCCGTACGCACCGCTCTGCTGGTAGTAACCGCAACGACCCCACAGTCGGCCCGAGATCGCCTGGTAGCGCGCCCAGTCGTTGACCAGGTAGTTCAGTGACGGCTCGGGAACATCGACGCGATGACGCGCGAGCCGTGTGCGCCACGCATCACGGGTCTCCTCCAGCGCGTGGTTCATAAACGCGACGTTCGTCGCGCGGTCGAGCAGGTGCTCGACCTCCCCGCGGCACCGGCCCACCGCAAGCACGAATCCGAGCTGGTAGCGCTGTTGCGGGCGCAGCTCGACCGTGCAACGCAGCGCGGCGATCGGGTCCTCGTGCCGCCCGAATGCGGGGCGCCAGCGGTCCTGCAGCAGTGCCGCCGGCGCGCTGAAGTCCCCGTACTGGCCGAGGAACGCCGCCTTATCGCCCTGAGCCGAAAGCGGCGGCTCGGTGCAGGCCAGAGCGCTCACGTACGGGAAATCGGTGTTCCAGTGCCCGTAGCGCTCGGACGGCACGTCCCACACGTGACTCGACGCCAGAATGGCACGCCGAGTCGCGTCGTATTGCGTTTCGAGGAAGAGCTTCTGGAATTCGCGCCGCGGGGACGGTGCCACGCCGCAACACCATTCCAGCAGCGCGCAGAGCTCCAGGCGCCGCGATCGGTCGGTCAGGTTATGAAGCTCAACGAGCCATAGCTCGATGGTCTCGCGGGTATCGCAGAACAACGTCCAACGGGCCGCGACGTCCGTACAGGTGGTTTCAAAGGTCGTATAGCCCAAGCCATGACGGCAAATGTAGCGGTCGTATTTCGGCCACACCGGTGCCGGCGCGAGCGACCAGAGCGTGCCCGCGTCCGCGTCGCGGGCATACAGGAACTTGCCGGAGCAATCGCGCGCCAAGTCCTGTTGCCAACGCGTGATGACCGCAAGCTGGGAGTTGTCCACCCAGGTAAAACCGCTCCCCGTCTGACTAACCGCCAGACCCATGCGCGGGTTGGCGATGATGTTGGCCCACGGCCGCGGCGTCTTCGGATCCGTGATGCAGAACTCGCGGCCGTCCGCCGTGAAATAGCCGTAACGGTTGGAGACGCGGGGCGGCAACTCGGCCGGATCGCCGATTCTGGGGGGTGCCTTCACCACGATATTCATATAGCGGCATCCTTCGGCAGGCAACCCAGCCGGTGGCAGGGGTTTGCAGGAGGCTTTGAAAGCGCTTTCACCCCTTAAGATACGCGATGGCCGCCCTAAAGTCAATCCGCGCGTTGCAGGCGAAGCCGTTGCACCGCCCGCTGCGCCACCTCGTGTCGCATGAAGAGCTTCCAGATGAGGCCGCTGCGGGCGTTCTCGATCGCCAGGAGTATGGGACCTTGATCGATCCCGACGTAGTCGTCGCAGACAAACCCCTGATCGAGGTTGAACGAGTCCACGAAGCCGTAGCCGCCTTCCAGCGGGTCGCGCCAGATCAGTGGTCGGCCCTCCTTATCCACGAGGGCACGCAGTGCGCGGAGCGCGGCGAGGCTTTCCTGCGGCGTGAACACGATGCCGGAGATCGCAGCGTATGGAGCCACGGTGCCTTCGAACCACTCCTCATGGTCGCGGAGATTCGGGCGAATCTCGGGCACAATGTAGCCGTCGCGGGCCGAGCACGCACTAAGGCCCCACCGGTCGGCCGCCAGCGTCTTGAACTGTTCGGCTTGCTCGATACAGCGCTGGCGGTGCGTCAGCACCGCGCGCCGGGAGTTCTCGAACCAGTCGACACGCGGGGCCTGGATCGTGAACAACCCGGGATCGTCAGCTCCCAGGCCACGATAGTCGATCCAGCAATGGCTGAAGAAGTAGGTGAACAGCGTACCTGGCCACGAGACGACGTAGGGCTGTAAATCCCGATGACCTTTGACCGTGCGCTTCAGACGGTAGTAGAGCTCGGCATCGACGGCGTATTCCGGCTTCGGCGACGCGACAGCGAGGAAATAGATCAAGCGCTCCTCGTCGCTGGCGATGTGCCAGTGCCAGTCCAGGAACTTGCCGGCCCCGTGCATGTTCGTGGGGTCGTCGGGTTTCCAGCCCATGGAGAGAAAACCGCCCGGACCGACGGCATACGCCTTCCAGTTGGTCTCCGCAATCAGACGGTCCGTCAACGTCTTGGCCTCGCCGCCGAAGTACTCCGCCGCCGTCATCGCGCCGGCTAGAAGCAGCGCGTGGTCTACGGTGCTAGCCAGGATTTCAAAGCCCTCCTTGGACAGCCCGCCGGTATTGAAGTCCGGGTAGTGGATGTATACCCCGAACTTCTTATTGTCGTCGCGCGTGAGGAGCGCTTTCAGCACCGTGCGGGCCCGCTCCTGCCCATCGGACAGCGCGATCCACCCGCGTTCAACGCCGATGGGGAGCGCCGAGAGCTGAAACCCAACGGCGGCAATGCTGGCGACGGGGGCCTTGAAGCGATCCTTGGCCAGGCGGGCCGGCGCGCCTACTTGGTCCCAAAAATAGCGGAAACAGGCGTGCTGGACCTCATCCAGCAGGGCGGCATCCGCGTCGGCGAAGCGATACTGAATCGCCGCCGTCGTCTCGGGCTTGCGAAAGACGCCCTCGACCGGCGGCTCCGCCGTGGCGGTCCGGCCTGCGAGCGAGCACAAGAGGAAGCCAGCTATCGCCGCGGGGTAGTTCATGCAGCCAATGTACGGGCCGCTGAAAGCGCTGTCAAAACAAGTGGAGGCGGAGGTATAATTGAGGAGTTATGCCAGTTTCAATCGCTGACGTCGCGGAGCTCGCCCGGGTCTCCATCAGCACCGTCTCGCGCGTGATTAACCGCCGCGACGTGGTCAACGCCGCCACACGCGCGCGCGTGGAGAAAGCGATCAAGAAGCTTGCCTATCAGCCGAACGCCTTTGCCCGTGGGCTGATGCTCCGCAAGAGCGAAATCCTAGGTCTGGTTCTGCCCGATCTGCACGGCGAGTTCTACTCGGAGATTATCCGCGGGGCGAGTACCCGGGCGCGTGAGCTCGGGTACAACCTGGTCGTATCCTCGTCACGAGACGGGGACGAGAGCCACTCTTTGCTCCACGCCATTCGTCAGCGGAGCCTGCTGGATGGCGTCGCTGTCATGGTCTCGGAGCTGACGGATCGCGTTCAGGAGGTGCTGATCGGCTTCCGACTGCCGTTCGTGGTCCTCGACCGCGAGCTCGATGGAACTCCGCATGATAGCGTGCTTATCGACCAGCGACATGGCGCCGTGGCGATGATGCGCCACCTGGTGCGTGACTGCGGCGCCCGACGCGTCATCTTCGTCGGCGGTCTCGAGACCAACGTCGATACGATTGCCCGTCTGGCCGCGTACCGCGACGTCCTCGCTGAGTTCGGCCTGCACGTGGGTCCCAACGACATCTATCACCTCGACTATCAGTACGAGACGGCCTACGCCCTGGGGCTTCAGCACGTGCGCGAGTGGGCCGGTGTGGGACACTGCGTGTTCGCCGCAAACGACGAGATGGCCTCCGGTATCGTCGATGCGGCGACCACCATCGGGCTTCCTGTACCGCGGGATCTGGCCGTGGTCGGCTTTGATGATACCCGCGTGGCCCGCATGACACGACCTCCGCTGACCACCGTGCGCGTGCCGATGGCGCAGATGGGGGTGAAGGCGATGGAGCTGCTGTGCCAGCGCATCGCAGACCCACAGTGTTCGCCTACACGCATCACGCTGCAACCGGAGCTAGTCGTTCGCGAATCCTGCGGTGCGCGACTTTGAACGCCCTAGGCTGCGTAACCGGTCGACGGCCGTCGCACGAAAAGCCCCTACGTAACCGAGGGTTACTGGTGCGGTCGTCCGGGGGACTTACGACTGGTCGCCAGCGACCTCACGGAGATCCCCGCCCTGGACCGGGCGAGCGGCCTCTACAGCGGCTCCGTGTTCACCCTGGCGGACTCAGGACAGGTCACATTAACATGCACAAAAACCGACGGGTACGAGGAACCCAGCCACCGCGTGGCGCCGTACTGGTCGAGCCAGTTGAAGACCGGGTTGAAAACGGAATAGAAGAAGAACGCGAACGGGCTGATCATGATCATGGCTTCGAGGGCCATGACGAAGAAGAGGATGATCCCACCACGGGCGGCTACCCCCGCGACCAGCGTGCGGAACTTAGCGGCATTCACGTCATGCTCTCCATGCGAGGATCACCGGTCAGCAGCGGCATCGCACGCAGGACCCGCTCCTGCATCCACGTGCGCCGTAGTCCCCCAGCTTACCGCGGCGGTGTGTGTGGCAAAACACAGCTCATCGAGGGTTTCGCACGGCCTCTTTTCTTCGAGCGGGCTGCGCGGCGTATAATACACGTGGCGATGGGGTTCGCCGGTGCCTCGGTGGTTTGACCCGCCGGGGCGAACCGCCTGCCTCCACGACGGGCTGATGACCCCTGCTGGACAGCGTTGGCTTCCGGCGGTGGTTCTCGGCCCCTTTGCCCAACGAGACTGACACGCCGAGAACCACTGCGACCGGGCACTTGGCGCAAGCAAAGCGCCCGGCGCCGAAAGGCGTGCAATGGACCGGCACGAGTTGGGACGGTGCCATCACTGCGGCAACCTGCTCGGAGTCCACGGCCACTTCGTCGCCGAGGGGTACCAACACGAGGAGTATTACTGTCGGGCGTGTGGCGGAATCAAGCGGCGGGCGATCCGGCTGCGGCTTGAGGACCGCGCGTGGCGGAAGGTGTATGACCGGCGGCAGAAGCTCATCGCGCAAGGCCCAGGTGGCGGCAGCCTGCTGAAGCGTCAGCGCCGATCTGCGGCGAGAGCACCGACACCGCGTAGAGGATGTAGAACGTGTCGGCGAAGTCGCCGATGCCGAACAGGCCCACCGCCCCGAGGAACTCCTTGTACGGCTTGCTAAAGCCGCCGAAGCTGCGCAGCAGCGGCGTGGTGATCGGCTCACGCCTACAAAGATGGCGCCCGCTACCAGCAGGGCGGACGACGGCGCGGTCGTCGCGGAAGTCGGTGCGCGGCCAGCGGCCGGCACCTGGCTCGTGCCGGCGCGCTGCCTTTCGATAGTCCTTATCAGTTGTCATTATGCCTCCAGCCAATGCCGGCGCTGCTGGGCGGACGCTGCCGACTTGATCGACGGCGTCTTCCACGGCAGGCGGGGCGATAAGGGTCGGTTACTTCAGGTACTTGCGCACGAAAGCGTCCTTCTGGCTTTCGCTCGTGCGCGCCCATTCGCCCTTGTACCCCCCGCTGTCCGCGCAACAGAAACCGATCGCGTAGCCCTTGTAGTTCAAGGTTGGCGAGCTGGGCGTGATCGGCTTGCCCGTGACCGGATCGGTGTCGTTGATCGGCGATCTGGTACCCGGCGCGGGTGGCGGCAGACCCGAAGCAACCGGCTTCGGCGGAGCCGGGGTACTGGCAGCCGCGGCGGTGGTCGTGCCCGCCGCCGCTCCCAGGGAGACCACATCGCTACCGCCTTGAGTAAGCGCGTTGCCACCACCGCCGCTCAGGACCGGACGCAACAGCGCGGCGGCGCCGAGCGCGACAACGCCCAACGCGATGCCAAGCTTGATCGGCGTTAGTCGCCGTGGCCGCGGGCTTACATCTCCGACCGCGGCTGTTCTTTGGGGAGGCCGCGGCTTTACATCTTCATGCTGCCTGTTTCTTACCTTGTTCTTCTTGCTCATGATCCTGTTTTCCTTTGACGCCACCGCCGCATCGTCGGCGGCTGTGGAGAAACCACGCAGAGGGGCTCGACCGCGCCGCGCACCGTCAACGGTGTAGCGCAGCGGCCAACCCGCGCGCGACGCACAATACGATCAGATGGGGATTGCTGTGAGATTCACAGCAGCAGAGCATGATTTCGCGACAGAATTGTCGCCGTGCCATCTCCGGGGGCACGTGCGGGGCCGGTGGCGTCCGAGTGCGGAATGTGTGTCCCATGTACGACGAGCGGGTCGCACGTGACGACGGCTGGCACCGCGAGGTGGAGTGCCTTCGCCACATGCGTCGAGGGTGCGGACCCCGCTCGGGTGGCCAGGAAGGGCCCCTTCGCGATTATGATGGGCGGGGCGTTGTGGTCGCAGTCGGCGCCCGGAATCCCGACCGTATCGCCAGCATCCTCGATTTCGCCGGGATCGCAGCAGGGGTACTCCCGCGCGTGCTGCGCCTGCCAATCATCGAGGTTGATGGCATCAAATCGATGCGCGTGCGTACCGCCTTCGCAGTCGCTGTGGAGGAGGATGACCTCGGCCTGAAGCGGCGTCAGGAGCAGCGTCGGCAGGACCGATGCCAGCAGGCCCGCGCCGAGAAGGCGGGACAAAAGCTCAGGTCGGTTGGTCCTGGTATACAGCCGCACCGCGGAAACCTCCATCTCTCAGGCACTTACAGCATATCCGCCAGGGCCGGGCAATTCAACCCGGTCGCGCACTTCGCACTTTCGCCCAGTATGATTATCGCCTGTTGGCGGAATGGCGGCTCAGATCGCGCGCGATGAAGGTCCCGGCCGTCCGCCGTCAGAGGTGACGGGGTAACCGGCCGAGTCGCCCCCGTTGGGCGATCATCCGGTCACGGCCGGATCGGCCGCGGCAATAATCTCGATTACCTCGGCCGGCGTCTCGGCCCGCAACAGCCGCTCGCGCACGGACTCGCTGCGCGCCAAGCTGGCGAGCTGTCCCAGGCAGAAGACCTGCAAGTTGGGCTGCTCGACCGGCGTAACCAGCAGGAAGATCAGCCTGACCGGTTCAGCCGAGCGCGGGTTGAAGACGACGCCCTCCGCCGCTCGGCCAAAGACCAAGATCGGATTCTTCAGGCTGGGACATCGTGCATGGGGAAGAGCAATACCACAGCCCAAATCCGTCGGAACTTCCCGCTCGCGCGCCACGGCTAGCGCGGCGATGTCGGTTGCGGGCGGCACATTCTCCGCTGGGATGAGGGCCGCCAGAGTGCGGATCGCTTCCTCGGGTGTCTGGGCCGTGAAGTCCAGCGCGACTGCGCCGGCATTCAGCGCGTCCTTGAGAAAGATCTTCGGCAGCCGCGGGTATTCGTCCTCGATCCGGCCGACGATCTCTTCCAGGATATCCTCCAGGGCGATAAGGCCGACCGGCGAACCGCGTTCGGCCACGATGGCCATGTTGGTGCCTTCGCGCTGGAGTTGGAGCATGGTCGTTTCCAGGTTGTCCTGAGGCCGTACAGTGCGAAGGGGTCGGATCAGGCGTTGCCAATCCACGTCGGCCGGACCGAGCGTAAGCAGGTCCTTCGCCAGCAGATAGCCGACCGCTTTGCCGCTCGCGGGTTCGAGCACGGGCCAGCGCGAGTAACGGTGTTCGGCGACGCTTCGCAGGACCTCGTCGCGCGTGGCCGAGCGCGGGAGGTGCCGCACGCGCGTCCAAGGCAGCATGACATCGCGGACTTTTTGCCGGCCCAGGTCGAGGATGTTCTCCAGCACGAGCAAGCGGTTCAGCGACAGCTCGTCGGTGGCCGGCATGTCCGCGAGCAGCATGCGCAGCTCCTGCTCCGAGTGTACGGTTTCTCCGTGCGTGATCTCCAGCCCCATGCGGCGCAGCAGCCAGTTCGATGCGCCGTTGAGGATGTGTATCGGGAGCCAGAAGATGAAGTACGCCCAGCGCATCGGATACGCGATGGCCAGGGTGCTCTGTTCAGGGCGGCGAATCGCGATGCTCTTGGGGGCCAGTTCACCGATGAGGATGTGCAGGAAGGTGATGATGATGAACGCGGTTGCCAGCGACGCCGCATGACTCGTCGTCGGCGACCACCAGCCCGGCAGACCGATCAAGGCATCGATGAGGCCGGCAAATGCCGGCTCGCCAATCCAGCCCAGCCCCAGGCTGGCGACGGTGATCCCCAGTTGCGTGGCGGAGAGATACGCATCGAGGTGTGCAACCATCCCACAGGCGACCTTGGCCCGCCGGTCGCCAGCGCGGGCCAGCTCCTCCACGCGCGTGGCGCGCACTTTCACCAGTGCGAACTCGGCCAGCACGAAGAAGCCGTTGAGCAGTACGAGCAGCACCGCAACCAGCAGCCACAATGGAGTTGTCCAGTCCATGGTCGGCATTATCGCGCGCGAGCGCGAAAACGTCACGACTTGGCAATGGCGCGCTGCCGTCGGCGCCGCTCAGTGGTCGTGCCGGTGATGGATGTCGGGGTAGTGCGGATGGGCGTGCTCCAAGGGCTCGTGGTCATGCGGATGGGCGTGGGGGCCGGTAGCGGTTTCGTCCGGCGCGTGTTCGTGCTGGTGGTGCTCATCATGCTCGTGCCAGTGGTCGTGTTCGACCGGCGCATGGACGTGCAGGTGACCGTGCGTTTCCGTCAGGTGCAGCCACAGGCCAAGGCCCATCAGGGCCGCGGCCGCGACGAACGACGCGGTCGGGCGCTCGCCCAGCAGCGGCAGGGCCAGCGCCGCGCCGAAGAAGGGCGCGCACGAGAAATACGCTCCGGTGCGGGCGGAGCCCAGGTGTCGCAGACCGAGGATGAACAGCACCAGGCTGAGCCCGTAACCCATGAGTCCCAGGCCGCTGCCTAGAGCGACGGTGCCGATGTGCGGCCAGGCGGCCCCCATGCCTAGTGCGAGCGCCACGTTCGTCGTGCCCGCCACGAGGCCCTTGATCGCGGCGATGTGCACCGGGTCGGCGGCCGAGATTTTGCGCGTGAGGTTGTTGTCGAGCGCCCAGGCACCGCAGGCGCCCGCGACTGCGAGAATGCCCCACGGGACGCCCGGCTCGGGCGTACCGCCCCATGATAGGAGCACGCCACCCGCGACGATCGCGAGCATCCCAGCCGCGATCCGCCGGTCGAAGTTCTCGCGGAACACGAACCACGCCAGCGCGGCGGTGAGCACGCCCTCCAGGTTGAGCAGCAGCGAGGACGTGGAAGCCGGCGTCCGCGCAAGGCCCCACATGAGCAGCGCCGGCCCAGCCACTCCGCCTGCCACAACGACGGCAATCAGCCAAGGCAGGTCGCGCCGCGCAAGCCGCGCGTCCCTGCGACGTCCACTTGCTGTCGTCCGCAGCAGCGACCACAAGCCCAGTCCGACACCCGACCCGAGATACAGCAAACCAGCCATCAGCACCGGTGATACACCGCCCAACAAGAGTTTCGCGCCAGGAGTACTCGCCCCGAACAGCACAGCCGCCGCGAGCGCATACGCAATGCCGCGTCGGTCGGGACGGCGGTGATCAGCATGTACGGCGTTCACTTCGACGATCTTCCCACGCTCAAATGGCGGCGCCGCATTCGGGACAGCGTCCGCTGATATTGCCCGTTAAATCGTAGCCGCACCGCGCGCAGTGGCCTGGGGGCCACGGTCGGTCGCGCCACCACAGATACCCGGTGTACGCCGCAAGAAGCGTCAACACGGCCCCGATCAGCCAATTCGGCGTTCCCGGCCCGGCCGGCGGCTTGACGGTGACCTTGGATACCCGCTCGTGGAAGTCGAGCAGCACCGCAATCTCGCCGTTCTCGAATTCGACATACTGCATCCCCGCGTGCCCCGCCGTCCGCGTCGGCGACGGCATGACCGCCAACACGTCCTCCAGCGGCATGCCGACCCGAATCTTCTGCTCCACACGCCATTCGCGATACCCGTGCTGCCACGTCTGCCAGTCGAGGAGCCCGAGCGGCCACGCGAGCAGCGCAGCGAACGCCAGCACCGTCACCAACCACTTCCGTCTCTTGTTGAGGCCGCGAAATCTCGCCCGCAGGTTGGTAGCGTCAGGATGCGGGGTGTCGACTCCCATATTGGGTGCAACGTACAGGAAGCACGCGTTCCATGCACGCCTTGCGGACCGGTCGGCCTGCGACATCGAAGTGGCCAAGCATAGTTCAGCCGTCGACGCGCGCCGTAGTCCACGAACTGATCACTGATACTAATTCGACGACAGACATAGAGTATTGAGCCAGTCGAAGCAGGTCAGGGAACGGACGAGTTCCGGGTGGGCGGCGAGGGTGCGTAGGCCCTGGCAGAGCCGCTCGCCGACCGCTGCGAGGCTGGGCAGCCCGCCGCGGCGGGTCGTTGCCGAAGTGGTTCTCCCGCAGGTACTCCCAGACCCGCCGCGGCGGGCTGGACGGGGTTCAGCTCGGGACTGTACGGCGGGAGAAAGAGGAGTCGCAGGTTCTCCGGGACGACCAATCCGCCGCGGCGGACTGGGCTGGGTGCCAACCGGCCCCGTCCAAGAGCATTAAGCAGAACGTGTCGTGGAATTCCTGCGCCGTGTGCCGCAGGAAGATCGACAGGGTCTGGGTGTCAACCCAGGGCAGGATCAGGGCTGTGCAGCCACCCTCGAACGGGCTCACGGCCACGAAGCCGTACAGGTACTCCCGCACCACCCGCCGCGGCGGGCTGCCCCACGACGGGGCGGGTCGGTAGCGGAGCCCAACACCGGCGGGTGTCGTTGCTGCGGCCGAAGCGCCCTTCGTCTTGGAAGAGCAGCCGTCGCGGCCGGCCGGCCGGCACGTCCTGCAACGCTTCCGCGCTGAGTTGCGGGAGTTTTTTTTGAATTCGGCCTGGGCCTGCGGGTCAGATTGCACGTGCCGGGGCCGCGGTCCGAGCTTGCGCCAACCAGGGCGGTGCAGCCGCCGGTAGACGTAGTCGAGCGACCCGCCGCGGCGGGCTCCTTCCCCACCGCCCGGCACACCCGTCGGTAGATCTGCTGGGCGGTGAGCACCTGCCCTTGGCCGGCCTCTTCCTGAAGCGCGGCCAGCAACTCCTGTCCGCCGCGGCGGACTGCGTCAGCGACAAAAACCCCCCGCGTCGTCCCCCGCGCCCTTGGCGCTGCAATCCGCCGGGACCCGGGCGGTTGTATGGCCCGATCCAGAGCCAGACGGCCGGCGTCGAGACCCCCAGCAGCGTGGCCACTTCATGCGCGGGAAACCGCCGCAGGTAAGTCAGCCACACCGCCCAGCGGCGCTGATACTCCGCCTGCGACCGCGCCGGACGCAGCCATTCCACCAGTTCCACTTCCGACCACCAGGGTTCAACGTGCGTCTTGCGGGGCATACGCGGCGCCTCCTTTCGCCGGCCCGGAAGAATACGTTACTCTATAGTTGATGTCAAACTAGTATGAGTCGGCAAGCCGTTGCGCGGTGGTGGCCTGTTCATCCACGCTTCTCTGGGTTGCCACCCGCGTGTAACCCTCGTTCTTGGGCGGGAAACGCGGCCGACAATGTGCCAGCATGGCGATTGCGCGCGGACCAGCGGATTCCCAAGGCGAATGCCTGTTCTGCAACACGACCGGGGAAACCAGCCAGCCGCCCCGTTCGATGAACGATTAACGACTTCCAGCGGTGCAGGCTGGAAGTCGCCAATCGCGTCAGAGCGACCCGGCCCGGATGAAGTAGAAGGGCGTCAGCAGGCCGAAGGTCAGCGTGCGCAAACGGCGTACCAGGGCGTGGTCACGTCCGACCGTGCCAGCCAGCACCATCCCGACGAGGTAGGCCGGCAGCCCCGCCTCTGACTCGGCCCAGACCGCCAGGCCGCCGAGCAGGAAGAGCGCGAACAGTAAATACTTGGCCTCCAGCTCGCTCGTGCGACCGCCGAACCGGCGGAAGACCGGACCGATAAGCTTGAGCAAGAGCACCATCGCGACGATCAGCCCCCCGACGAGCGCGGCGCTGCGCCACGTAAAGGGGGCGAACAGGAGACCGAGCGCCACGACGGTGCCCAGATCGGTGATGAAGCACGCCGCGAGGATGCCCTTGCCGAACGGCGTATGGTTCAGACCGAGTTCGAGCATGACCGCGTACACGACGGCGACGGATGTAGTTGACATCGCGACGCCGGCGAGCCAGGCCGCCTGCGAATCCCATCCGAGGAGGAACCTTGCTGCGGCCACGGCCCCGAGAAACGGTGCCGCGAAGGAGACGAGCCCGCTGGTCGGCGGGAGTGTCGCTACGCGAGAGTGCGGTCGTATAAAGAAGCGACAGTATTAGGTTACCAAGCGTTTCGGTCACTTCCGGGTCCAGTCCAGCCAGGTTCACCAGCAGGATCCGGCCCTCATCCATGATGGTGCGGAACTGAAACGCGTTGTCGGGCTGGGACAGCATGCGTTGGACACGCTCACATGCCAGCAATCTGCCAATCTTGTGTTGGGGGGGCCGGTGGCGTCGCGACGATACTGCTGAAAATCTTCAAGCCAGAATGCCCGGGCCAGCGCGTTGGGGACCAGTGTGGCAACCTCGCTCCGCAGTGCTTCGCCAGCGGGTGATTTCTCGCGCAGCAGCGTCATTACATCCAGCAAGGAGCTACCCGGACGGTGCAGAGCCGCCGAGAACGCCTGGAGCAAGAGGTACTCCAAGCGGTGCCCCCAACGGGATCGCCCACAACTTCGGCCCGAACGGCACGATGGTGGAGCCCTGGTACAACACAACGCCGGCGCGCAAGCGCTTCCCCGCCGCCTCCGCCAAGTCGACCAGCCCCTTGAAATCATCGAAGTGGAGTTTGACCGCCGCTTTCACCTCGATGCCGACGAGCTGGCCGTTGCGACGCTCCAGCACGAAATCGACTTCCCGGTTTCCGGCCGTGCGGTAGTAATACAACGCGGGCTGCGTGCGGCTCCACGTGATCTGTTTGCGCAGCTCCTGGCAGACGAACGCTTCGAGCAAGCTCCCCAGATTCGACCCGGGCTGCGCCAGCCGTTCTGCGTCCACGCCGACCAGGTACGCGTGCAGTCCCATGTCGTTCAAGTAGACCTTGGGGGCCTTGATCAGCCGCTTGCGGACGTTCCCCGCCCCGGCGGAAACCGGCTGATACAGATGCGTGGCCTGCCGCAGCGCGAGGTGCCGCTTGATCGTTGGCTGCGACACGCCGGCGTCACGCGACAGCTCGGCCATGTTCAGCAGGCCGCCGGACTGGGCGGCGAGCAGCGCGAGTAGCCGCGGAAACTCCGTCAGTCCGGCGATAGCCGTTCTGCCTGCGTCCCGGGGTTCATGCGGGTTATGTTGCGATTCGTCGGTCATCATCGTTGTCGACAGACGTTTCGTAACAAAGCAGTTCGAACCCGCCCGATGATCAAGATCGCGGCGCACTCGCCGGGCCCAAGTCCAAGCTTCCAGAGAGCGGCAAAGGCCTCGAGTTCGGGGATTTCGGTGAGCGCCAGCAACTCAAAGCCGGAAGCCGCGAGACAGACCTCCAGTCGGGCGAGCTGCTCGGGCTAGTGGGTCGTGATCTCAGCGCGAACGTGCTCGGTGAGGACGAAGTTGGCTGCCGGAGGCTGTGCATGGCGAATCGTCTCAAGATGGCCAAGATTCACTCCATTCAGACGTTACGTGCTCAGGGCTGGTCGCAGCGGCGGATCGCGCGGGCGCTGAACGTAGACCGTGAGACGGTCGCCCGCTACGTCCGCGCGGCGGACGACCGGCAAAACCAGCCCAACCTGCCCATTGGGTCGGGCGGGATGGACGAAGCGCCAGGGCCCGGCGTGGCCGGGCTCAGGGAGAGTGCGGGTCCACCGGGTTCCGATCAAAACCAGCCAAGCCTGCCCACCGGGACGGACGGGTTCGATGGCCTCCCGCGGGACGTCCTGGCCGAGCTCGATGACGACATCCGCAGAGGATCAGCCGCCTCCGGATAGCAACGCCACGAACGGGTTGATGTCCCCAAACGAGCCTTGGCCGTAGATGCCATCCCCGTTGATGTCGCCGTTCTGCGGCGGGCAGTTCGTGTACGTCGCCTGCCAGCTCGCGAAGTTACTCAGGTACAGCACAAACGGGTTGATGTCGCCGAAGTCTACCGTACCGTCGCAGTTCAGGTCGCCGACGTGAACGGCCGGCGCGACGCCGCCCGGCCAGAAGCCGCCGGTGAGCTCGAAGCCGCCGCCGGTCAAAGCGGTCCCCGCATCGGGCTGGCCGATGGTGCCGGACAGCTCGAATCCGCCGCCGGTGCCCCACATGTCCCCGCCAGCATCGATCGTGAACCAAGACAAGTCATAGTCCGCGCTGGCGTACGCCGCCAGCACCAGGGTCAGCAGAGCCGCGATCGGCGACTGCGGTTTGAGGAACGCTGTGAGTTTCATGGCAGTACCACCTTGTCTACTGCTGCTGAATGCAGACGTCGTACCCTTTGAGCGTCAGCGGGCGGTCGATGGTCAGGGTGCCCGCGAACGTGTGTACCGTGCCCGCCTTGAAGACCAGGGTCGTCCCGTCGGGCGCCTCCGCCAGCGCCTCGGCGAGATTCTGGTAGGGATCGTCCGGTGACCCGTCCCCGGCGTTGGCGGCGCCGACGAACTTCACCACGTCGAGCGGCGCGATCTGGATCACATTGTCCTGGTTCTCGGGGAAGCAGTTGTCCAGCGAAAGCCAGTCGTTGCTGCCGCCGCCCCAGCCCAGGTTCATCAGGAACTCGTCGGGCTCCGGCTGCGTGTCGTAGCCGGCCACCACCCATCCGTGACCACCCACGCCGGTCGTGGCGCCGGCGATCTGCACCGGCCGGAACCACTGGATCTCGTTGATCATGGCCGCGGGATCGCAATAGATGCACTGCACGTCCGGGTCATAGCGGAAGTGATCCCGGTACGCGTTCGTCGCGTTCACGTCGTCGCTACTGGAGCCCCACACGCCATAACCCATGATCGCCGCGACACCGACGTGCTCACACAGCTTGGCCACCTCGGCGTCGTCAGCACCGGGAGGGTCAGCGTGCACGTCGCCGATGAGACTCCAGTCGTACGTGGCGTCGCCGAAGTTCACCCACACATACCTCATGTCCGGTGTCAGCCGATTCCACAGCGCCTCCAGTGCAAGATCGAACCACACGTCGTTGGGATCGTTCGGATCGGGCGGGAGGTTGGGGTCGTCTCGAATGCCACAGTACATGCTGCCGTCCCAATACCCCTTCATCCGCAGCAGGCCGCCGTCGTCGGGTATCCACTCGAGGCGTCCGCCGTAGTCCCCTGGCAAGCCGGGATCTTCGACGAGCGGCTCCTCGTCCCAGTCGTCGCGGTGGCGGTAGTTGTACTCGGTGCCGCCGGTACCCTCGCCGGTGTTCGGCCAGCGCCAATAGTACATGATCTGCGCCGAGGCCGTGGCGACGCACCCCACGACGCAGTGTTCGTCATGACCAGGCGTGAGCACGGGGCACCAATCGTTGTACGGCGAGCCCTGGTGCCAGTAGGCGGTTACGGGCAGCGTCATCTGGATCGGGTCCGCGCGCGAGTCGCCGCGCTGCGAAGGCGGTGACTGCCCGGCGATGAGCGCCCGCCAGTCCTGCGCTCTGCGGGCCAGCAGGTCGGCGTACAGGCGGAGCTCTGGATCGCCGGTCGCCGCAGCCGTGACCAGCCGTTGCCGGCGCGTGGCGATGTTATCGAGAATGTACTGGTACTCCGGGTTGCGCGGGTCGAATTGTCCGAACGCCCGGTACAGGTAAACCGGCAGCAGGCGGTCGTCGGCCCCGCACAGACAGTAGCCGCCGCCGGCCAGGTGCGCGATGTACGCCGCCACCACGCCATCGCGCTCATACGGCTCGAGACGCTCGATCTTCGCGTCGGGTCGGGCGTCGGCCGTGACCGACCGCACCCAGGTGGTGACGGCCGCCGACACTTCGGCGGGCGTCAGCTCGGCCGCGCGCGTGGTCGCGACGACCAGCAGCGGGAGCAGTAGCCAGATTCGATTTCTCATGATTAACCTCTCGACGCTGTGCAGGCATTCATTGGCCAATCGTCACGCTCCCGCCGTACGCCTGGATGCTCATTGCTTTGGTGATCGTCATTGTTTCGGCCGATGAGCCAGCCAGAACGCGGACGGTGCCGCCCGCGACAACCGCATTCACCCCTTCGGCCAGCGTGTTGTACGGATGCTGGTATGTGCCGTCTTCCGTGCCGCTGTGGGCGAAGTCCACCCAGATCACGTTCCCGGTGCCGGCGTACGTGACATACAGCGCGTTGTACCCGATTAGCGAGCAGCCGTATTCGATCCAGCAGTAGCCGTCCTCGCCCCAGCCACTCCCCCAGGAGTTGCGCATCCGCCATACGCCGTTGGTGCCCTGGTTGTCATCCCAGCCGACGAGCGTCACGGCGTGGTTGATGTCGTCTTCTTCACAGTCGTTGAAGATGCCGCCGGTGTAAGCCATCATCGCGTCGTTGGCGTAGAAGCAGACGACCACCGGGCCGTGGTCATAGATGGCCTGCTTCAGTTGCGCGACTGTGGGTATGCCCCACTCCGGACCGATGAACACCCATTCTTCGAGAAAATATTCGTGCGTGTACGGACAGCCGCACGGCGCATCCCAAGCCACGTAAGGGAACTCGGGCCCGGGGACCGTGCCGTGGTCGCCGCAATAGTCGTAGCAGTTCCCTGCCCAGAGATACAGGTTCGCCGCCGCGCCCGGCCACGCGCCCCCGCAACCGCCCAGCCCGCAGCAACTGATCAGCCACTGCTCCGAGAGGTCCGCGGTGACGCTGTCTTTGAGCTGGAGTTGCGACTCAAAGGCGCCGTTGACCGCAAAGGCCCAGCAGGCCCCGCAGCCGAGCTGGTTCTTGATCGGCGTGCAGCCGCCCAGCGCGCACCAGTCAAACGCGGCCGGCAGGTCGCGCGTCGGCGTGCAGGGGTCAAAACGGGCCCCCTTGCGCCAGTCGGCCGGCACACGCAGACCGAAGGCTTGGTCGCGGGGATAGCGCGTGGCCGCCGTTTCGCCGACCGTGAAGGTCCAGCCCTCGCGCTGGCCGCGCTCGCGCAAGGCTGCGATGTCGGCCGGCGTCAGTTGTGCCTGGGCGCCAGGAACAAGCCCCAGCGCCGCTGCGATCATCGCCAGGCCCAGTGAGTATCGCACGATCAGGCACCTCTCTTACGTCGTATCGGGCCGTCGCTACGGCACGGCCGACTGCCGCGGCGCCACGGCGTCATCAATTACCAAGCACGACCGTTCCGTCATACGCGCCGATCGTCAGCGGCCAATCGATCGTCGGGGGCGCGGCGACGTAGGTGCCGGCCCGCAGGCCCAGAACCGCGCCGTCAGGCGCGGCGTTGAGTCCCTCGGCAAAGGTGTTGTAGGGGTACTCAAATAGTCCCAGCTCGCTGCCGGTGTGGCCGGGATCCACGTAGACGATCGGCGGTCCCTCGAGCAGCCGCTCGTACATGCCGCGTCCGTACGTTGCCGCCACGAGGCGGTCGGAGCCCGTGGTTTGGGTGCGCGCGATGTAGCGCAGGTTGGTCACGCACTCGACGGGCATGCCGTCCTGGAACGCTTCCCAGGTCGTACCCCCGTCCTCGGACCAGAACATGCCGATGTCGGTACCGACGAAAATCTGCTTCGCGTTGAAGGGCGTGACGACGATGGACTCCACCATGCCGACGACGCTGAGTGAACCCGTCAGGTCCTCCCAGGTTGCCCAGTGGTCCGTGGTGTGCAGCAGCTTCGGGGTGCCGGCGTCGCCGGTCAGCCCCGCCCACGCCTCACCTGGCCGCTCCGTCGACGCGAACACCGTGTCCACCGTGTTGGGCGTGGTGTAACTCTCGATCTGCCAGGCGCCGCCGGAGTTGCGGCAGACCGTCAAATAGGGGTCCGACCAGTACGTGACGTACAAAGTCTCGGCCCGCAGCCGGCTTCCAAAGACCTCGTGGTCGTCGAGCGCCGGCAACGCCGTCTCCACGCCCCAGCCGGGCAGGGACCCGAACACGGGCGACGACGTGAGCCGCGTATTACCCACAGCGAACATCTGGTCGCTGCGATCGTCAAAGAACATGTTGTAATGACCGTCGAGATTGCCGGTGGATTCCCCGGTCCCCCCCGCGACCACACGGAAGATCCGGTGCGTCGGCTCGGACGAGTAGACACCGTCGCAGTACCAGTACACGTTGTTGAGCACGTCGGTAATGCCCACTCCGAAACCGTCTCCGCCGCTTTGCAAGGTCCACGGTGTCGTCGGCGAGGTGCGAAAGACAATGCCGTTGTCCTGAAGCCCCATCGTGGCGAGCGACTGCTGGGCATCCATGTAGTCGATCTGCGAGCAGCGCAGCCCGTGCGCGGAATCTCCGTTCCAGGACTCCAAACTGCTGCCGAGCGTGCGCCGGTACACACCGCCGTCATTGCAGATCCACAGTACGTCGTCGCCCGTCGCGGCGCTGAAGTACAACTGCGTGATGTCCGCATGGCCGGTGTCGTCCTCGTCCCAGGTCTGCGTCCAGTGGGCACCGCCGTCGGTGGTGTGAACCAGACCGCCGCTGCCGGCGAAGATCTCGTTGGGGTCGTCGGGGCGGAAGGTGATGGCCTGGGCGTGTGCAATCTGGCCGCCGCCCATGCCGTCGCAGTCCGCGGTGCTGATCTCGGCCCAGGTGGCGCCGCTGTCGGCCGACCCGTAAATGCCTTCCAACAGGTTGTCGTTCTCGACCACGACCGCCAGGTGGCTGGGCGCGTCGCGACAGATCGCGATCGAGGCCCGGTCGAAGGAAGTGCCGCTGGGCAGCGCCGGGCTGGAAAGCATGGACCAGCTCACGCCGCCATCGGTGGACCTGTACACGCCGCGCCCTGTCGTTTGCCCAGGATAGAACACACACGCGTACTGAACATTGGCGTTGCTCGGGTCCAGGACCAGGTCGGTCGCCGTACCCGTATGGCGCACCTCCCAGGTCAGGCCGCCGTCCGTCGAGCGCAAGATGCCCTTCTCGGAGGCGGCCAGCACGATGCTGGGGTTCAGCGGGTTGTGCACGATCGTGAAGAACACGTCGGGTTCGACGGGCAGCGTAATCTGCGTCCATGAGGTGCCCCCGTCCGTCGAACGGTACAACCCGCTGCCGCCGTAACGGTTCCAGTCGCCGGTGCCCACCAGAATAATGCTGGCGTTGTCGGGCTGTACCGCCAGCGCCCGCACGCTCGGATTCGGGAGCGCGTCGCCGATGCTGGTCCACACGCCGACTCCGTCGTCGGCGTTGGCCCGCCACAGTCCGCCGCTGCACGCGCCCACGTAGACCCGGTAGGACGACCCCCACGAGCGAATGTGAATGCCGCTAATGCGGCCGTTGTACCAGGCCTCCGTGAAGTCACCGGTGGGACCGATCGCCGTCCACGGCCCGAGCGCGCCGCGCGGACCGCTGCGCACGCTCTGCCCGGTGGCTTGGATCGCCCGCGCGTAGTCGCCGGCCGGCAGACGGCGTTTCCAGTAGTACTGCACTTTCTCGGGATCCTCCCAGCCGGACTCCTCCTCCGCCAGGCCGCGCACCGGGAACCCGAACCCCAGCAGGCAAGCGAGCCAGATCGCGCACTCGCAGCGGTGAATTCCGTGCGGTCTCATGGGCCGATACCTCCTGCGCAATCCGGCACTACTGCAAGGTGACCAGGACCAGAACCAGGCCCTGTCCGCTTTGGAGCCCCGTCATCGCCTTGCCGAGAATGGCGCCTTGCGCCTGCCCGTGGTCGGCGACTTTCATGGCGTGACCGGCAACGTCGGATGTCGTGAGCAAATCGCCCGCGGCGATCGATCCGTGCGAAGCGTCCGCCCAGACGTACACGCGGCCGCTCAGCGCGACCGGATGCTGACCGTTGGCCACCGTATCGCGCTGGCCCATCGTCAAGCCGGGCGACACGCCGCCGGCGCCGCTGATGATGCCGGCGACCATCCGGTCGTACGCCTTGGCGCTGACGACCAGCTTGCCCGGGTTTGCCGGATCGATGCACACGACCATCCCGGGCTTGATCTCAGTGCTTGTCGGCTGCACGTCGAACTGCTCGGACAGGTCGGCTCCACCGGTAATCTGGAGCACGCTGACGTGCGTCTTGCCATTATTCTCGACCTGGAACACCAGGTCGCCGCCGTCCGCGCCGCTGAAGCCCTTGATGATGTCGCCAATGCCCTTATTGACCGCGACCAGGTTGGCGTCGGAGCTCGTGCAGGTCGAGAAGACCGCGATGCCGCCGGCGTTCGTGTTGTCCGCCAGAAGCGCAGGAGACCCTGTCCCTGTGCCATTGCCGATTGCGCGCACGCCGACACCGCTGACGCTTTCGCCGTGGACGCCGTCGCCGTTGCCGGGGCAATACCCCTGTACTCCGTCGGTGCCACCGGTGCCCAAAACGCCCCAGAGTCCGCCCTGGCCGTGTACACCCTCGTTCGTGCCGTCGCCGAGTACACCGATGTTTGAGCCTTGACCCTTAACGCCTATGACTCCACCTTGGCCGTGAATCGCGTACACGCCTGTCGTCACGACCTGCAGAGAATCGGCCGGAGCGGACGTGCCGATACCGACGTTGCCGTCGTTGTAATAGATGCCGCCAGTGCCGGCCTGCCAGAGGGATTCGGCGCCGGTCGGTGCCTTCCAGGTGCCGCTACCGCTGGCGTCGGAGGTCAGCACATAGCCGTCGGTCGGGGCGGCCGTGAGCTTGAAGCCGTTCATCTTGACCGTGCCGATGACGTCGAGCTTCGTGGTAGGGACGGTCGTGCCAACGCCGACATTCAGCCCATCGACGGTCAGGGTGTCACCGGAGGCATCGCTCAGCATGAGCTTCGAGGTGGCGCCGAACGAGCGGATGCGGCAATCGCCGGCCCCGCCGCCGCTGGTCGAAACGCAAACCTTCAGCCCGTACAAGTCATTGCCGATGCGCAGGTCGCCCCCCGTGTTGGGATCGTTGGGATCCCAGTTGCCGCCCAGGATATCGAGCGTCGCGTCCGGCGACATGACGCCGACGCCGACGTTGCCGCCGGCGTAGTAGATGTTGCTGCCATCCTCCTGCCACAGCGACTCCCCGCCGGCCGGCAGCCAAGTCCCTGTCCCGGAGGCGTCGGAGGTCAGTACGTAGCCGGCGGTCGGCGAGCTGGTGAGCTTGAAGCCGGTGGTTTGGATCGTCCCGGCCACGTCCAGCTTCTGGGCGGGATTCGCCACACCGAGGCCGACGTTGCCCGAGAAGTAGCTGCGGCCGTTGAAGTAACCCGCGTAGCCGTTCGCCGAGCTCGTCTTTCCATACACGCCGTAGTTCGTCCCCGACGCTTGCGTGGCCTCGCCGAACACGCCGATTCCGGTAGCACTGGCGGTGCGTCCGAGCACGCCGTACGCATTGCCGGTGCTGCACCCGTTCCAGCCCATTACGCCTTTGCCATCGGGACTCCAGGAGACACCGTTGACTCCCTCGTTATCGCCGGTCGGCGAAGTGTTCTGGCCGAAGACGCCGCTGCCCTGCGTCGACGCGGTATTGGCGAACACGCCGTTGGCCGTGCCGCTGGTCGCTTTGGCTTCGGCATAGACCGCAGTGCCCGTTGGGCTGTTGACCTCGCCGTGCACGCCGAAGGAATCGCCGGTTGTCGCCGAGGCGATCCCGTAGACTCCGGTGCCGGTGTTACCGTTGGCGGAGAACTTCCCGCCAATGTTGCTCAGCGCGCCGGTGCCGTAAGCCGTGCCCAGGACGGCCGTGCCGGTGTTACCGTTGGCGGAGAAGTTCCCGCCAATGTTGCTCAGCGTGCCGGCGCCGTAAGCCGTGCCCACGACGGCCGTGCCGGTGGCCGCGGTGGTTTCACCATAGACGCCGTAGTAGCCAACCCCGCGCACGCCGGCGTACTCATCGCCGAGGTAGCCGTAGTTGCCCTCGCCCGGGCACTCACCGGAAATCGCCGTCGAGCTGCCGTTGTTGACCACGCGCAGCGGGTAATAAGAGGGATCCGTCGTACCGATCGCCACCCATCCCGCATCGTAGTAAATGTTACTGCCGTTCAGGTGCCAAAGGCAGCTTCCAGCGCCCGCCGGCTGCCAGGAACCGACGCCGGTCGCATTGCACGTCAGCACGTATCCGGCGGTCGGCGACGTGGTGAGCTGCAGCCCGGTCGACTTCACGGTGCCGGCGACATCGAGTTTCTGGGTCGGTTGCAGGACTCCGATGCCCACATTGCCGCTGAAGTACCCGCGACCATAGAAATACCCGCCGAATCCATCCGGGCTGTTGGACTGGCCGCATACGCCGATGGAGTTCCCGCCGTCTTGGTCGTTGTAACCGTAGACGCCCGCGCCGTCCGGGCTCAGCGTTTCACCAATGATCCCGCATGCGTTGCCCGAGCCGACTGACGAGCCAGCGTACAGAGCGGTGGTGTCCGAGCTCGCCACGTGGAGTTTGTAGCTTGGAGTGGTCGTGCCGATGCCGACGTTGTCGCTGAAGTACCCGCGGCCGAGGAAGTAACCGCCGAATCCCTCCGGGCTGGTGGAATAGCCCCATATGCCGATGCAGTCCCCGGAGTCGCACTCGTTATAGCCGACGACGCCCACGCCGTCCGGGCTCTGGGCTTCGCCAATGATCCCGCGCGTGTTGCCCGTGGGGCCTGACGAGGCCGCCCACAGGGCGATGCCTTCCGAGGTCTCCACGTGAAGTTTTTCGTATGGATTGGTCGTGCCGATGCCGACGTTGCCGCTGAAGTAGCCGCGGCCGACGAAGTAACCGCCGTATCCCTGCGCCGAATTGGACTCACCCCGGACGCCGTAGTTGACGCCGGTAGACGACTGCGCGTTGCCATAGACGCCCATCCCTTTGTCGCCATTGGTGATGAACCTGCCGCCGACGCCGGCCGCGTCCGGACCGGTCGCACCGGCATACCCACCCACGCCGGCCGAGACGGCGCCGGCAGCTTGACCGTAAACGGCCACCGTGTCGAGCTCCGTCGTCGTGGCGTAGATGGCGAGGACGTCTGTCCCCGTGGCATTCACCACTAGCGCGTGCCCGTCGCCGCTGTAGTTCAGCGCGAGCATGTTGCTTACCTCGGGCCCACCGTCGTACGATGCCACAACGGGCCACGCGAGGTCGGCTGAGTTCTGAGCGAATTGCGCCTGCGGCGCCGGCGTGACCTTCTGCCGCGGCGTGAGCGTGACCCAGCCGGTGCCCGATTTCCACACGGCGATCTGAAGCCAGCGGGCTTCGCCGCCGAAGGCCCCGGTGCCGAAGTCCAGGGGGATCGTGAACAGACCGTTGTTGATCGTGACGTTCTCCAGCCCGACGCTTTCGCCGATCTGGTTGCCGCTCGTTTCAGCGTCGTACAGGGCAACACGGATCGAACCGGTCGTTGTGTTGACCGGTACGCCGTTTTCCTTGAGCTGGCCCTGGTACGTGAACGCCGTACCCGCCGGCGTCTGAGCGAGCGTTGTGCCTGCCGCAAGCAGGGCGATGATGACCGTGCCATAGAGGACCCAAGATGCGCGCTTCATGGCTGTACTCCCGATAAACCGGCCCGCGGTGCGCTCCTCCGCGCAGCGCGCGCCTTGTGACTCGGATTTGCCTTGTTCCATCTACCCAGAGACGCGACAATAAGAGCGGAAGATCGCAACGGAATTCCGCGTTTTTCGGGTCGCGAGATGTCGAAGCGTACGGATGTAACCAGCATCCTGAAACGTGCCAGCGCGGGCGACGAATCGGCCGTAAACCGGCTGTTGCCCTTGGTTTACGACGAATTGCGCGCGCTGGCCGAGAGCTACCTCCAGCGTGAACGGCCCGATCTGACCCTCCAAGCTACCGCGCTCGTGCACGAAGCCTATGTGCGGCTCATCAAGCAAGAGGAAGTCGAGTGGCAGAACCGGGCCCATTTCTTTGCGGTGGCCGCCCAGGCCATCCGGCGAATCCTGGTGGATCACGCCCGCGGTCACCAAAGAGCCAAGCGCGGCGGCGACCGGGAGCGGGTGCGGCTGGATGAGGACATCGTTGCTCCCCAGGAACGTGACCTGGACCTGCTGGCCGTCGATGAGGCTCTGGAGAAGCTCGCCCAACTCCACCCGCGCCAGGCCCAGATTGTCGAGCTGCGCTTCTTCGGCGGCCTCGGCCTCAAGGAGGTCGCCGAGTTTCTCAAGGTCTCGCCGCGCACTGTGGACGGGGACTGGAGCATGGCCCGCGCGTGGCTCCGCCGCGAGTTGCGGGAAGATGCTGGCCCATGACGCCTGAGCAATACGAGCGCGTGCGCGAGGTTTTCCTGGCGGCCCGAGAAACGCCGCCGGAGCGAAGGGGTGAGTTCCTGGGACGCACATGCGGGGGCGACGACGGCCTGCGGGCGGAAGTCGAATCCTTGCTCGCCAATGACGCGTTGGCCGATACGTTCCTGCAAACGCCCGCGCTGGGCGAGTCGTTCGCGGTGCACAGGCCCGAATCCCTCGCGGCGCGTGTCGAAGGGGGCGCGCCGAGTCAACATTCGCAGGCCAGCGCCGCGGACGCGGCCCAACCTGTGCCGCACCCGCCGCGAATTGGCCAGTATCGCGTTCTCGAAGTCATCGGCCAGGGCGGCATGGGCGTCGTCTACCGCGCGGAGCAGGAAAACCCCCGTCGGACCGTCGCGCTCAAAGTCATCCGCCCCGGCCTCCAATCGCGCGACCTGCTGCGGCGTTTCGCGCACGAGGGACAGGTGCTGGGCTTGCTCCAACACCCCGGCATCGCGCAGGTCTTCGAGGCTGGGACCGCGGAGGCCGGATTCGGCCCACAGCCGTTCTTTGCGATGGAGCTCATCCTCGGCCGGCCGCTCACGGAATACGTCGAGGCCAGGCACCTTGATATTCGCCAGCGACTGGAGCTGCTCGCCAACGTCTGCGACGCCGTCCAGCACGCCCACCAGAAGGGGGTCATTCACCGGGATCTCAAGCCGGCCAACATCCTCGTCGACGCCAGCGGGCAACCCAAGATTCTCGACTTCGGCGTGGCCCGGGCCACCGACGCCGACCTGCGCGCGACGGTGCCCGAGACCCTGCCCGGACAGCTCATCGGGACGCTCGCGTACATGAGCCCCGAGCAAATCTCGGGCGATCCGCGACAGCTCGACACACGGTCGGATGTGTACGCGCTGGGCGTCATTGGCTACGAGCTGCTCGCGGGCCGCGTTCCGTTTGACGTGTCGACCAAGACGATTCCACAGGCCGCCCGCACGATCACGGAAGAAGAGCCGCCGTCGCTGGGCACCATTAACCGTGTCTTCCGTGGCGATCTGGCCACGATCGTTGCCAAGGCGCTGGAGAAGGACAAGAACCGGCGCTATCAGTCCGCGTCGGGGCTCGCCGAGGATATCCGGCGGTATCTGGCGGATCAGCCGATCCTGGCCCGGCCGGCGACGACGTTCTACCAGTTGCGCAAGTTCGCGCGCCGCAACCGGCCGCTCGTCGCCGGTGTACTGACGGCCTTTGCAGCGCTGACACTGGGATTGATTGGCACGTGGCGCGGCTACGTCCAGGCAACGGCCCAGCGCCGTGCCGCCGAGGCCGATCGAAACCGCGCGTTTCAGGCCGAAGCTCTGGCTGAGCAGCGCGGGGCCGTGGCCGAGTTCCGCGCCTATGTGGCCAACATTGCCGCCGCCCAGTCCGCTCTGGAGGCCAAGGATGTCCGCACGGCGCGGCAACAGCTCGAGCTGGCGCCGGTTCATCTGCGCAACTGGGAATGGCGGTATCTCGTCGCCGAGCTCGATGCGAGTTTGATGACCTTCCACGGGCACACGGGCCGCGTTTGGGGCGTGGCGTTCAGCGCCGACGGTGCGACAGTGTTCTCGGCGTCGCATGACGGAACGATCCGCTACTGGGACGTCGCCGACGGCACTTGCCGGGAGACGCTGCGCGCCGACGGTGCCGAATTCGGAAGCCTCGCCCGAAGCGCGGATGGCAGACTGCTGGCGGCGGGCGCGACGAACGGGCTCGTATTCATCTGGGACGCACAGCGCGGCGGACTGCTGCAAACGCTAAAGGCCCATCGCGCACCCGTGAACGACGTGCACTTCAGCCCCGATGGCGCGTCGCTGGCAACTGCTTCGGTTGATAGCCACGCCGCGCTGTGGAGCGCGAACACAGGACAACAGTTGGTGTCGCTGAAACACCCGAATTGGGTCTACTCCGCCGCGTTCAGTCCGGATGGCCGGCGCCTGGCGACGAGTTGCCGCGACAACCGCGTGCGGGTCTGGGCGCTGCCGGGCGGCGAGCAACAGCTCGAGATCGCCGTGGCCCCGAACACGCGCGACTGGGACTTCGTGCATTCCTGGCCGGTCGTATTCGCGCCCGATGGAAGCACGCTGGCGACCGGTTCGCACGATGGCGTCGTCCGGCTCTGGGATGCCCGATCTGCGGAACTGCGGGAGAGTCTGGCGGGTCACACCGCCCGAGTGCGCGGCTTGGCGTACGGCCCGGACGGGACCGTGCTGGCGTCCACCTCCGAGGATGGCACCCTCCGCCTATGGGATGTTCGCGCCGCCATCGAACTGGCTGTGTTCGTGGGGCATGAGGGGATCGTCTGGGCGCCTGCGTTCTCGCCCGACGGGACACGTCTCGTGACCGGCTCCGACGACCAAACCGTGCGGCTGTGGGACCCCCGGCTTCGTCGGGATTTCACGCGGCTGCGTGGTCACGATAGCCGCGGGATCTGGACGCTCGCCATCTCGCCCGACGCCAAACGCCTCGTCAGCGGCGGCGAGGACGCCGTGGTACGCGTCTGGGACGTGTCCTCCGGCGCCGGGTTGCTTGCGCTTCACGGTCACAAGTCCGCCGTCTCCGCCGTGGCTTATGGCCCGGATGGCGCGTTGATCGCCTCCGCTTCGCACGATCGGACGGTTCGACTCTGGGGGGCGGAAACCGGCGAGGCACGCGGGTCGTTTGTCGCGCACGAACGGGGCATCACCGCCGCCGCTTTCTCCCCAGATGGCCGCACCCTGGCCACGGCATCAGAAGACGGCACGATCAAGCTGTGGGATCTGGGGACGCGATCGGAAGTGCGCACCCTGAGCAGCGCCCGCCAAGCCCTAACGGCATTGGCATTTCGCCCCGACGGCGAGCAACTCGCCTCCGGGGCAACCACCGGGAGCGTAGAGTTCTGGAATGTGCGGACGGGCGAGCCCACGACCGCGCGCGCGGCGCATGCCGGAGAAGTGCTGAGCGTAGCCTATCGGCCGGACGGACAGCAACTGGTGTCGGCCTCGCGCGACGGCACGCTGAAGTTGTGGGACGTGGGGCAGGAGCGTGAAATCGCGACGCTTCGGGGGCACACCGACGTCGTGGCCAACGTGACGTTCAGCCCGGACGGCACGCGGCTCGCCTCGGTTTCCTACGACCACACGCTGCGACTGTGGGATGCAGCCAGCACCGAAACCGTGCTGGTGCTCCGTGCGCACCAAGACTACCCCTTCTGCGTCGCTTTCAGCCGGGACGGTCAATGGCTCGCCACCGGCGAGAAGTGCATCCGCCTGTGGGAAACGACCGGGCCGGACGCGGCCGTCCTCGCGCAGCGCCGCGCCCGCGTTGCCGCCGAGCAGTTGCTTGACCAATTGTTCACCGAGCCGGCGACGGCTGGGCGTGTGCTGACAGCCCTGGCCACAAACGCAACCTTGGAAGCAGACGTACGCCGCTACGCGGAGCAGATCGCGCGGTTTCGCAGCCCGCCCAACGAAGGTCCGTAGGTCCACGAGCTTGAGGGGCAGCGCCGCGTATCGTTGATCCGGCCGAAGCGCCTTCGTCCTGAAACCGCCAGCGGCGCGGCCGATCGCGGGGCACGTCTTTCAACGCTTCCGCCACGAGTTCCCGGAGTTTTTTTCGAACTCGGCTTGGGCCTGCGGGTCGGCTTGCACGTGCCACGGCCGGGGACCCAGCTTGCGCCAACCATGGCGGTGCAGGAGCTGGTAGACGTAATCCAGCGAGACCTTCCTCCCGACCGCCTGGCGGACGCGGCCGTGAACCTGTTTCGCCGTGAGCACCGGCCTCGCCCGGCCTCCTTCTGCAGCCCGGTCACGAGCTCCCGCTCCTGATCCCATGTCAGGAAGGCCCAGCGCCGTCCCCCACGCCCTTTTCGGGCCAGTCCCGTGGGACCTTGGCGATTGTACTGGCTCAGCCAACGCCACACGGCCGCAGTGGAAACCCCGAGCCGCGTAGCAACCTCGTGCGCGGGGTAGTGCCGAAGGTGCGTCAGCCACACGGCCCACCGCCGCTGACAGGCCCCGCGCGATAGCCGGGGACACGCTCCCGGGCGCTGCGTTCCTCGCCACGGGCCACGATGTGTGCGGTGTAGCTGGCGCCGAGAGGCGAGGCGGCGGAACCCTCGTTTCCAGGCGCCGACCAAGTGAGATTCACGGGCTCAGCCGCTGAGAACCAAGGCTTCCAGGCCGGACCGCCGACACTCGCTTGCAGTCGAGCGACCGTTTTGCGTAAAGTGGTTGTGAGAGGCTCGGTAAATGGGAAATCTCGACTTACAGCGCACGAGCGAGGTGGCTATCCGCGAGGCGGTTTTGTTCTTATCCGTGTCCCTAGCGGGAGGAGGGAAGCAATGATCGCACGACTGTGTCTCGTTTTCGTAGTCGCCGCTGGCGGCTGGCTTGCCAGTGCGGCGACGACGGGGTCGTTTGTCGACGACGGCGTTGACAGGGCTGTAGCGGAGGGGGCCAAGAGTCTGGTCCGCGTGCGGGTCAGCGATGCCGACATACGCACCAGACTCCAGCAGACGCTGCCGAGCTGGGACGTGGCCGGCACGGTCGACGCCGGTCGCTCGCTCGACCTGGTGGTGACCGGCCACGAGCGGCGGCAGTTGGTGGCGGCGGGCATCCCGTTTGAGGTCGTGCTCGAGGACGTGGAGCAGGCTGCCAGCGAAGTGCGGGCCGTCTACCACACGTTTCCGCAGGTCGAGAGCATCCTCGGCACGATGGCGGCGAGCTATCCGGCGATGACGCAGCTCACCTCGCTT
This sequence comes from uncultured Planctomycetales bacterium, assembly GCA_964638325.1. Taxonomy (GTDB): domain Bacteria; phylum Planctomycetota; class Phycisphaerae; order UBA1845; family Fen-1342; genus JALHJL01. Next base: position 87,371 of record CAZWYT010000004.1, on the reverse strand, counting down.
GGCCAGTCGTACGAGGGCCGCAACATCTGGTGCCTGGAGATCTCGGATAACCCCGGGGTGGACGAGGGTGAGCCCAGCGTCGCGTTCCTAGGGTTGCACCACGCCCGCGAGTGGCCCAGCGTCGAGATGGGGCTGGAAATCGCCACGCGGCTGACTTCGAACTACGGCTCGGACCCGTCGATTGCCGACCTGGTCGATAACCGCCGCATCTGGGTCATCCCGTGCATGAATCCGGACGGCTATGTTTACTGCCATGATCAGGGGCACGACTGGCGCAAGAACCGGCACGTCTTCCCCCAGTTCGGCACGGTCGGCGTTGACTTGAACCGCAATTACGACGGCTCGGTCAACGGCGACAAGGGCGGGGCCTGGGGCTCAGTTGGGGCCGGCTTGACTACGCATGATCCCGCGCAGGAAGCCTACTGCGGTCTGGCGCCGTTTTCCGAGCTGGAGACGCAGGCGATCCAGGGCCTCTTTGAGGTCAACAGGGTCGCGATCGCGCTCACGTACCACACGTACGGCCGACTCGTGCTCTGGCCGTGGGGCTACAGCGCCGCAACCACGCCGGACAATGCCCTACTGGTTTCCGTCGGCCAGAGCCTGGCCACAGAGATCACGCACGGCGGGACCGGCACCTACACGCCCATGCAGTCGGCGCTCGACTATGCGACCGTCGGCGAGACAATCGACTGGGTGTACGGGTACGGCTACTATGAGTTTGGGCAAAACACCCTGCCCTATACGATCGAGATGGGGAACAGCTTTCATCCGACCGAGTCCCAGTTGCAGCCTATTCTGGACGCGAACTGGCTCGGCGCCCTGTACGTCTTGCAGCAGGCGCCGAATGTGCTCAGTCAGACGACGCCCTACGTTTTGCCGCCGCTCCTGACCACGCCGGCGGTCGACGCTGACGGCAACTACACGGTCTCCTGGCAGCAGCAGAATCCGGACGCCGGGGCGGACCACTATGCGCTCCAGGAGCTGACGGGGTTGACGGCGTCGACCGATGGGGCCGAATCGGGCAGCGCTGCGTGGGTCATGCAGGGCATGACCATCACGACGGCCCGCTATCACTCGGGCACGCACAGCTTCGCATCGCCGACGGGCAATGGACAGATCGCGGCCATGACCACCGCGGCTCCGCTGCCGGTCGTGGCGGGCGACTCGCTCAGCTTCTGGGTGTGGTACGACTTGCAGCTTCGGCGGGACATGGCGTTCGTGGAGGTGTCCACGGACGGCCGCGAGTACGACCTGCTCGCTGCGTTTACGGGCCAGAGCGGCACCTGGGTGCAGAGGACGCACTCGCTGGCGCCGTACACGGGCCAGTCGATTTACCTGCGGTTCCGGTACACGAGCGACGCGAGCACGGTGGGTCAGGGGTTCTACGTGGATGACATCCACCCGGTCGCCTCGTGGGCGAACATCGTCACGCTGGGCAGCGACATCACGGAGACCTCGTTCGATATCACGGGACGAATCGCGGGCGACTACTATTACTGCGTACGCGGGGCGAACCCCGAGCACGGCCTGGGGGACTATTCTGCGCTGCGCGTGACGCACGTCGAAATCGTCGCGCTCCCCGGCGACCTGAACTGCGACGGCGCGGTCGACTTCGGCGACATCAACCCGTTTGTGCTGGCGCTGGCCGACCCGACCGCATACGCGAGCACGTTCCCGGATTGCGACATCCTAAACGCCGACATCAACGCCGACGGCGGCGTGAATTTCGGCGACATCAACCCCTTCGTCGCGCTGCTGACGGGCGGATGATGCGCAGGCTCAGTCAGGGCTGAGTTTCGGCGGGCTGCGTAGCGGGCAGCTTCGCGCGCCACGCGGCGGCCTGATCGGGCCTATCCCACGCATCGTAGAGCTTGATCATCGCTTCCGTCAGGGACTGCCGCGCCGTTTCGTCGGGGTTCGCGGATGACTCCAGGAGGCGGTCGCTTTCAAGCAGCGCGCGCCCGGTGTCGGCATGGCGGCCCAGCGCCAGCAGGCATCGGCCGTGGTGCAAGCGGATGTCCGCGCGGCAGCGCATCGTTGTGGGTCTTAACGTGCTGTGGGGCGCGCCGAACTCAGCAAGACCGAGATAGTGTTGCTGCCGCTAATCGCGAGGGCCAGGTCTGGGATCCCGTCTCGATCCAGATCGCCGATGGCGACCGACCAAGGGCTGCCCCCGGCCGACAACGCGGATTGCGTCGCGAACGTGCCGTCCCCGTGGCTCAGCAGAATGGAGACGTTTTCGCTGCCCGGGTTTGCTACGGCAATGTCGGCGTGTCCATCAGCATCCAGATCACCGATCGCCACCGATACGGGTCCGCGCCCAACCGCGTGGGCGGTGGGCGCCGCGAACGTGCCGTCGCCGTTGTTCAGGAAGATCAGAATGCGGTCGTCCCAACGCATGGCCACGGTCAGGTCGGCAGCTCCGTCGCCGTCCAGGTCCCCCGCAGCGACCGCGTATGCCCCGTAGCCGACGGGGTACACTCCCTGCAGCACGAACGTGCCGTCGCCCTGGTTCATGAACACCGATACGCTGCCATCGCCATCGAGCGCCATGGCCAGGTCCGCGTGTCCGTCGCCATTGAGGTCCTGGATCGCCACGGACCCGGCACCCTCCCCGGTGCTGTAGCGAACCGGGGCAGCAAAGGTGCCGTTACCGCGGTTCAGCAGTACCTTGACGTCGTCGCTGCTGGTCACGGCCAGGTCAACATGCCCATCGCCGTCCAGGTCACCCGCCGCGGCGGCACTGCCCGCACCGATGTGGCAGGCGGCTTGGCCGGCGAACGTGCCGTCGCCGCGGTTCAGCAGGATCGAGACGTCGCGGTCGAAGTGGTGTGTCGCGGCCAGATCGGGACTGCCGTTGCCATCCAGATCACCAATCACGACGGAGCGCGGCGAGTCGCCGACCGCGTACCTTACCTGCGGCGCGAATGAGCCGCCCCCCCGGCTTAGCAGGACGGATACGTCATCGCTGTGCCCGTTCACCGCCACCAAGTCCGCGTTTCCGTCGCCATCGAGGTCCGCGATCGCGACAGCGCCGGGCTCATCCCCGACGGCGTGCGTAATCGGCGCCGCAAACCGGCCGTCCCCCCGGTTCAGGAGGATGGCCTTGTCTCCCAGCGTGTTCGCCACGGCGAGGTCGATGTGCCCGTCGCCGTCGAGGTCGGCGAGCGCGAGCGACCAGGGCCCGTCGCCGGCGTAATAGGAAACCGCGGGCCCAAACCCGCCGTCCCCGCGGTTCAAAAAGATCCAGGCGTCGTCGCTCATCCAGTGTACCACGGTCAGGTCGGCATCCCCGTCGCCGTCCAGGTCCCCCAGCGCGACAGACCTGGGTCGATCGCCAACCGCGTGGACCACTTGACCCGCGAACGCACCGTTGCCGCGGTTGAGCAGGATGGAGACGGTGTTGCTGCTCGGATTGGCCGTGACCATGTCGGGATGCCCATCGCCGTTCAGATCGTGGAGCGCGATCGACCGTGGCCCTTGTCCGACGGGGTACGTCACGTGCGCCGCGAAGGTCCCATCTCCGTGGTTGAGCAGGATCGACACATCGTTCCCGCTTTCGTTCGCCACGGCCAAATCAAGATCCCCGTCGCCGTCCAGGTCCGCGAGCGCGACGTAGCAGGGCGCCGCGCCTGCAAGGCACGTCACCTGATCCGCAAATGTGCCGTCACCACGGTTCAGCAGGATCGATACGTTGCTGGTGTTGGCGTTTGCCAGCACCAGGTCCGCGTGCTCGTCCCGGTTCACATCGCCGATCGCAACCGAGCAAGAATAGTAGCCCGCCGTGTACGTGCACTGGGTGGCGAACGTGCCGTCCCCGTGGTTCAGCAGGACCGAGACGTTGTCATCGTTCGCGTTCGCCACGGCCAGATCGGCGTACCCATTGCCATCAAGATCCCCGATCGCGACGGACAGAGGTTCGTCCCCAACCGCGTAGGCGACGGGGGCCGCGAAAGATCCGCTGCCTCGGTTGAGCAGCACGGATACTCGATCGCTGTAGGTGTTCGCCACCACCAGGTCCGCGTCCCCCTCGGCGTCCAGGTCCGCACTGGCGATGAACCAGGCGGGCTCAACCTGGGGCCCCGGCAGACCACCGTAAAGACGCCGCAGAACTTCAATGCGTCCTCCCTTGCCTGTCTCTCGTGCTCTATCCCGCTGCCGTTGGGCTTCCTCGCGCTCCGCGACCGCAACAGCTTGAGCCTCCCGCGCTACCTGCTCGGCCCTCTGGGCGCGGTTTCGCTCGTAGACCGCGTTTCGCCAGGAGATGAGCGAACCCGTCAGCCCCGCCACCAGCACGACAAACGCCGCGACCACCCCGCCCACCAGTCCCCGATTGCGGCGGGCGAACTTGCGCAACTGGTAGAACGTGCTGGTCGGACGAGCGACAATCGGCTCATCCGCCAGGTAGCGGCGGATGTCGGCGGCCAACTCCGCCGTGGATGCATAGCGTCGGCCTTTGTCCTTCTCCAGTGCCCGCGCCACGATCGTCTCGATGTCGCCACGAAGGTGGCGGAGTGGCCGTCCGGCCGCATCGACGACGGAGCTGATCGGCGTTGGATCGTCCTGGGTGATGACCCGCACGGCCTCCGGAATCGGCTTGTGCGTCACATCGTGCGGCAGCCGGCCGGTAAGCAGCTCGTACAGGATGACGCCCAGGGCGTAGACATCCGAGCGCGTGTCCAGTTCCCGGCTGTTGCCGCGAGCCTGTTCGGGGCTCATGTAAGCGATCGTGCCGATGAGCTGGCCGACGTCGGTCCGCATGGTCGTCAGGGCAATGTCGCCGTCGGTGACACGGGCGACTCCGAAGTCGAGAATCTTCGGCTGCACCGAAAGAGAGCTGCGAATCAATGGCTCGGGGAATCGATCGGGATGACGTTCGATTCGGCCCGGGTGGACCTCGCTGCCTTGATCCCTTGCTCCCTCGATCCCTTCCTCCTCCACGAGGATATTCCCCGGCTTGAGGTCGCGGTGAATGACGCCGTGCTGGTGGGCGTGCTGCACCGCGTCGCAGATGCGCGCGAACAGCTCCAGCCGTTGCCGCGTACCCAGCCTGGCCTGTTCGGCGTACTCCGTCAGTGGCCGGCCGTGGACCAGTTCCATCGCGAAGAAGGGAACTGTGGCACCGGTTTCCAACCGGTGGATTCCGGCCTCGTAGATCTGCGCGATGCCCGGATGGTGCAGGCGGCCGAGCACCTCTTCCTCGTGCTCGAAGCGCCGCAGCAGCGACTGGGACACCCAGCCGGGCCGCAGCAGCTTGAGCGCGACGGTCCGGTGCGGTGAGTGTTGCTCGGCCTCGTAGACCACGCCCATGCCGCCCACGCCGATCACGCGCCGCACGCGGTAGCGGCCCACGCGGGTGCCCACGAGGCGATCGGCGCTGGCCGCGTCAGCGCCATCGGGTTCGGGCGCGGCCAGGGTCGCGGGTTTTTCCAGGAACTGTTCGAGCTCCGCGCCGCGCGCCAGCAAGCGCTCGACGCGCGCCCGCAGGGCCGCGTCGCCGGCGCACTCGCGGTCGAGCAGCGCGGCGCGGGCCGCCGGTTCCTGCTCCAGCGCGGCCAGGTACACCTGCACCCAGCGCTCCGGATCGATCTCAGCCATGCTCTGCCCTCCGGAGGACCTTCGGCAGGGCCGGGCGAGCGCTGCAAGCATGGCGCACCGTCGCGCTGCGCGTGTCCTAGTCCCCCCTCAGTTCCTCAAAAAGCGTGACTTTGGCCAGCGTCCACTCGCGCTGGACGGTCGCGCGCGAAAGCTCCAGCGCCCGCGCCGTATCCTCGGCCGACAGACCGGCGAAGTATCGCAACATGACAATCTCAACGCAGCGCGGATGCCGCGCTGCCAGGTGTGTCAGGGCCTCGTCCAGGGCCAGGATGTCGATCGGCGCGCGCTGGGTCTTGTCCACCACCTCGGCCACGGCCCCCAATCCGACGGGCTTGCGCCCTCCGCCGTGTTTGGCGCGATACTTCCGCCGCGCCCGTTCGACGAGGATCTCGCGCATCGTCACGGCGGCGGCGGCGTGGAACTGTCTGCGATCGGGCCAGGGAACGTCGTCGCCGCCGACCAGCCGCAGGTAGGCCTCGTGCACAAGCGCCGTGGGCTGGAGCGTGTCGTCCCGGCCCCCGCCGGGCAGCCTGCCCATCTGCCTGGCCGCCAAGCGACGCAACTCACCATAGATCAGCGGCAACAGCTCCCCTGCCGCTGCGCCGTCTCCCGTCCGTGCAGCGTTCAGCAGCGAGGTGACGTGCTTCGGTTCGGTCGTCGCCATTTTGGCCCGTCATCGAAAAAAAAGGCGAAGTTCGTGAGTCGGTCCGCCAGGAAAACAGCGAATAGAAGTTTGGACGCAGATATCAGTATCTCGCTTTCGAAGCGAAACGTCCAGATGAAACTCGTGGCTCAGAAACGGAGGCTGCCCATGAACCCCACGAATCACAACTCATTGAGTATCGGTCGGTTGGCGATCGCTGCGCTCGTCGCCCTGGCCGCCGTCGCACCGGCCCTGGCGCAACGCTACTGGATCGAGGAGCTGCCGCCGCTGTCGCCGTACCCACGCAGCTTCGGCAGCACGATCGACACCGCCGGTGTGGTGGCCGGCACGTCGGACAACAGCAACTATGTGGGGCACGCGACGCGCTGGGATCCTATGGATCCCAACGGTGTGGCCGAGGACCTCGGCACACTCGCCGGCTGGTATGACGCATGGCCCCACGGCGCGTCGAACGATGGCACGAAGATCGTGGGCGAGGCGAAGATCTACAGCGGCGGATGGCGGTGGGTGCCGTTCGTCTGGGAGCGCGATCCGCAGCCGCACCTGGAACAATTGCCGCCCCCGGCAGACCGCGACACCAGCGGCGCCTTGGCCGTCAACGACGACGGGATCATCGTGGGGGCGGCGTGCCGGCGCACTGGCAACTACGATGGGCAAGCCCCTCGGTGGGACAAGCTCAACGGCCAATGGACGTTACGGCTGCTTGACCCACTGCCGCCGTGGCCCGAAGCGCACGCCTATGGCATCAATCAGTCGGGCGTCATCGTCGGGTGTTCACTCGAAATTCCCGTGTCGGTGGCGTGCGCATGGGGCTGGGACCCCAACGACCCCAACTACCCCGACGACGTACGGCAACTGGAGGGTCTCGGCGATCCGACCGGGACTGCCGATATCAATGATTTCAACCAATACGTCGGGGTCTGGACTCCCCCAGGGGGAGAGGGTTGCAGCCGGGCCTTTTTCCACGACGGGAACCAGGCCATCGATCTCGGTACCCCGCCCGGGAAACCCTACAGCCGGGCCTACCGGCTCAACAACAGCGAAACCGTGGTCGGCTGCGGCTACATGTACAACCCGCCATGGACGTTGCAGTTTGATGACTCTACCGCGCTGGCGTTCGTCTGGCGCCGGGGCGTCATGACGGTCCTGAACGACGCGCTCGTCGGCGGCGCAGGCTGGTACCTTACGCAGGCGTTGGACATCAACGATCGCGGCCAGATCGCCGGCTGCGGCGTGCTCAACGGCCAGTGGCGCGCCTGCCGCCTGACGCCGGCCTACGGCGACCTGAACTGCGACGGCGCCGTCAACTTCGCCGACATCAACCCGTTCGTGCTGGCGTTGTCCAACCCGAGCGCATATGAGGCCACGTTCCCAGACTGCGACATCATGGACGGCGATATCAATGAAGACGGCACGTTGAACTTCGGCGACATCAACCCGTTTGTGGCGCTGCTGACCGGCGGGTAACGACCCATGGCCCCCCTCTCCCGGCTGGGAACAGAGGGGAGTTTGTCGATCACGCGACACGACAGGCGACCGGTTTTTTTGCTTGTGGCCGAAGCGGTCATCCTCCTAGAATGGCCGGTAGGTTTAACCGGAATACCCCGACCGCGGAGGGCCCGTGTACTGGTGGAGTCATTCGACCCACGGGGAGACGAGCGATCATGAACTTCCACCCGCGCCCGCACAGCGTCCGCCTTGACCGAGGGCAGCATTCCCATCACCAGCCGCCGGCGGGCTTCCTGCAGCGCTGGCTGCGCATCAACCTGCTGCTCAGCGGGATTTTCGCGCTCGCCTGGCTGCTGCTCCGCAGTGGCACCAAACCCAGCCGGCTCACCTACCCATGTCAGCAGGCCGCCGTTTCGACCGCGTCCCTGGCGTTCGGCGGGCTGCTTGTGGCCGCCGTGATCGCGGCCTGGCGCCGGACGCTGGCCGTGCTGCGCACGCCGGTCGGTGTTGCCATCGCCGCACTCGGGCTCTTTGCTACGCTCGGCACGTGGGGCTATCTGACCCGGGCCAGCGCGGCCCCCCTGCCCATGCGGGCCGCCCCGCGCGACTACCGCGCCCAGCTCTACCACGTGACGGACTGCCCCCAGAACCCGGTCGGCGACCGCTTTGTGGGCCTGGATGATCTCCTCAAGCTCATGGGCCGCAACGGGCTGAAGTTCTATCGCTCGCCTGATGAGTCGCTACTGGCGGGCCCCGACGGAATCATCGCCGCCGACGACGTGGTGGTCGTCAAGATCAACTATCAGTGGCCCGAGCGCGGCGGCACGAACACGGACCTCCTGCGCGGCCTGATCCGTTGTATCGTCGATCATCCCGACACCTTCACCGGGCAGGTCGTCGTGTGCGAGAACGCCCAGTTCAACTCGGTCGAGAACTTCGACCGGGCCGCCAACAACGCGCAGGACCACTCGCTCTCGCCGCACGACGTGGTCATAGGGTTCCAGTCGCAGGGCTACCCCGTCACGCACTTCGACTGGACGAGCATCCGCACCACCAGTGTCACCGAGTACTCCGCGGGGAATCTGCAGAACGGCTACGTCGTCTACCCGTACGACCCGCAGCTCCAGGGCCGGATCTCGTACCCGAAGTTCCGGACCAGCTACGGCACCTACATCAGCTTGAAATACGGCCTGTGGAGCCCGCTGCGCGGAACGTATGACCTGGAGCACCTCAAGTTCATCAACGTGCCGGTGCTGAAATCGCACCATGCGTCGTACGGCGCGACGGCCTGCGTGAAGCATTACATGGGCGTCGTCACCGGGGAGCTGAACACGAATTCCCATAGCGCCATCGCGCGCGGCATTCTCGGCGCGCTGCTGGGCGAGATCCGCCCGGCCAACCTCAACATCCTCGATTGCGTCTGGATCAACGCCAATCCGTACGACGGCCCGTGGACGACGTATGCCGGCGCCACCCGGCGGGACGAGCTGATCGCGAGCCTGGACCCCGTCGCCACCGACATCTGGGCGGTGAAGAACATTCTCATCCCCGCGTTCCTGGCGAACGGCTACTCACCGCCGTGGCCCTACCCCAGCGCCGACCCCGACGATCCGAACAGCGCGTTCCGCACCTACCTGGACCACTCCATGACGTACATTCTGAACGCCGGCTACGACGCGACCAACAGCCTGGCGCAGATTGACACGTTCACGTGGAGCCCGCCCGGCGACTTGAACTGTGATGGGACGATCGATTTCGGGGACATCAACCCGTTCGTGCTCGCGCTCAGCAGTCCGGCCGGCTACTTGGCGGCGTTTCCCGACTGCGAGATCCTGAACGCCGACATCAACGGCGACGGCACCGTGTCGTTCGGCGACATCAACCCGTTCGTCGCGCTGCTGAGCGGTGGCGGATGATGTCGCCGTGCGACACGCGGCCTCGGAAGTTGGCCACTGAGTTGCTCAGTCGGCACGTGGTGGCGACCTCTTTATCCGCTTCTTCAGTGAGTGGCCACCTAGTTGCAGTGCTCGTGCACCGTCCGGAAACGCGGTCGACCCGTTTGCTGGGAAGGTGGTTGTGAGCCGTCCCGCGAGTGTCCCAGCCGGGAGTCGTGAACTTCGCGCCCGCGTGTCCTGCGCCGAGACCGGCTCTGCGCCGAAGTGTGCTCGCCCGCCCTCACGACGCGGGAGGGGGGTGTAGGTTACGCGACCCACACGAGGCGGCCGCCGGTGCCGGTAGCGCGGCCCGGCGCGACGTAGAACAGCACGGCGCGGCTTTCCAGGTGTTTCGCTCTGGGCACACCAGCTCAGGGGTTCACGAGCTCTTCGTACTGACGCAGGGCCGCGTCGCGGAAGGACATGCCGCTGCGGAACAGCGGTTCATTGGGCGGCAGCGTCGCGTGCGTGCGCAGCGCCTCCCGGGTCTTGTCGGAAAGCGTTGCCAGCAGCGCGCGGGCTTCCGCCTTCGTGTACAGGCTGTTGCTGTACCCGAGGGTGATCACGGCCCAGCGCACCCCCTCGGGCAACTCCGCCACACGTTCCTTGAGCTTCGCGACGGCCTGGGCGTCCGGCTGCGCGCGGCGTAGACGAACGATCCATGGCTGCACGAGGTCCTGCGGCTGGTCCTTCACTCGGCCGAGCAGGTCGTCGAAGCGCTCCTGCGACTTGTCCACGTCGACGCCGAACCATTCGAGATAGACCGTAGTCAGGTAGGCCGCCACGGTCTGGTCGCGGACGCGATAGTCGCCGGGCTGCGCCAGGGGCACGGCAAACGGCACCGTGGGCGTATTGTCGGCCACGAGGTGGGAAAGCGACAGGAGCGTGGCGAGGTCGCCCTGCTGCTCGGCGATGAAAATCCCAATGCCGCGAAGCCGAGCGTCGTCACTGCGGAGGAGCTGGTCGCGCTGTGCGGCGGGCATCTGGATGATGTTCGTCAGGAGCGTTCGCTGCTCAGGGTCGACGAGGGTCCACTGATTGTGGCGCGGGACGGCACGCACGCGGGCCACGGCCTCGGCAGGATCGCTCGCATAGGCCGGTGCGGCCCGCATGGTCAGCGCGAGGGCCAGCCCTATGGCACAGGTGAAATAGCAGTTCATCGGCATTGGAGCGACTCCTATTGGTCGAAGTAGGTCTCGCGAATGAGGCCCTGGTCCTTGCGCACTCCGAGGCGCGCGGGCGACGGCTGGGCGACCCCGAAGTATCCGGCGATAGCGCCCAGCTCCCAGGCCTGGTTGGCCTCCTCCTGAGTGCCGGTAAACGGGCCGGCCCCGTACGACGGGTCGTAGTACTTCAGATTGATCTTCACGATGAAATGCCGGGCAAACCAACTGGCCGGGTTCGGGTTGTCCTGGCCCGGCAGCCCGGGGGCGTCGATGCACGTCGGCTGCGGCCAAGGGTTGTAGTAATCACACGGATCATTGAAACCGTAGGGATAGGCCGGGCACGGTGTCGGGAAGCCTGGCAGGAAGTTGTAGTTCTTCACGACGAAGCCAGCCGCCGGCCAGGCTGGGGAGTCGCAATCGAGCGGCAGCGTCGGGTATCCGCGCGGCTCGATGGTGATGAACTGCGCCCCGCCCAGGCCCTGGGTCCGCAGACATTGGATCATCAGGTCGGCCCAGCCGCCGCATTGCGAAGTCGTAAAGTAGACCAGCTCGCTGGCCGAGTAGTACGTACAGTCCGCGGCGCACAGGACGTCCCGGTAGTAGGCGAGCCGCTCGCCGTGGGCGTTGTAGACCTCGCGATCCGCGAACTCGGCCCAGACGGCATCGACGATGTCCTGCTCGCCGCTCAGGCCGTGGGCCGCTTGCGTGCTGATATAGAAGTAGCTTTCCAGGCGGTCGCCGAGCGGCGCGGCATAGGTGACGCAGAGGCGGTTGCTGCTGGTGCCCGCCGGGTAGAAGTTCTCGCCGTCGACCGCGACCTCCCAGTCAATCGCGAAGCTCGCGTAGTAGCGAACCGTGTTGGGTAGCGGCACGCTTGACGGCAGCGAGCCGGGAACGGTCAGGAAGCTGCCGGAGAGATTGCCGGTGCCCTCGAAGATGAGGCCGTCCGGGCCGACCCCGCGAACCGGCACGTTGTTGGCGTTCAAGCCGCTGGGCTCCACGTAGAACTTGACGTTGGAGAGGGAGACCGACGCGCCGCGCACGTAGGCGACGGGATAGTCGTGGTCGCCGGGGTCCTCGGCGTCGCCGTCGTAGTTGGCATCGAGCCACTGTGGGCTGCCATAGCTGCTGCACGGAGGGTAGGGGCAATCGACCTTGACCGTATAGGCGCCGCTGCCGCCATAGGCTACGGATTGGATGTGGACGGTGACGCACTCGCCGCACTCGGTGTCGGCCCCGAGCCACTCGCCTCCGCCGCCGGCGGCCTGGCAGTCGGTCTCGGTGAGCATCTGGCAGGAGAGGTCGTCGAAACAGCACGCGCCGAAGGGGATGGGGCCGGTATAGTCCATTTGAAACGCCGCGGCGTCAGTTAAGTCGACGTCGAGGTCATCGTCGCGGTCGAAGGCCACGAGGCACGCGGGCCCGACCGGGACTTCGGGACCCGCCAGGCACGCTGCGAGCTCTTGCAGGGTACCGCGATGGCCGTCGCCATCGCGGTTGAAGTCCGCGCGCGCGACGGGTCCTGCCGCGAGTAGCGCAACGAAGATCGCTAACTTGGATGATGCTCGCATGTTGCCCTCTGCTCTCCAGTGCACAGGTGCCTCCGAGGCTTGCCCGCGCTGGGCCCGCGCGGCTGCCCCAGGGCTCACCCGCGCAACCATCGGCCGTAACCAGCCTCCGCCGGCCCGGCCAAACCAGTTCGTGTCCTTCGCTGAGCAGGTCGGACCCGACCGTCACATGCGTCGGCCATGCCCCACGTCCCAGCGCTTGCCCATCTTGCGAACAAGATGCCCATAGGATAACACAACGCGCGGCGGCTTCCAAACGAGACCGCGCGACGGTCGGCACTCCAGCACGCATTCAAGCGTCACCACTTCCAAAAACCTGCCCGGATCCCACACCGTCGGGGGGTGTCCGGATACGACAAGCGGCCGGGAGACGCCTGATCCGCGTTCAGATCGCCGGCCCCCAGCAAGGCCTCCCCGCACCCCGCATCTTCGACCCGCAACCTGAACGACGCCTGTGCGTCACGACCCGAAGCAAGAGCCCGGCACCTTATTCACGCTCGCCGGGGTCCGGACGGGGGTGCCACGTGCCCGCTAACACTCCTCCGCGACTACGTTTGCGCGCCGAATGACCTTGATTCACGAAACACGAACCGCTATAATAACACCAACTCGTCGGGCCGGTTGCAGAAAGCAGCGCCACCCAGGCGTGGATGGCGGGGGTTCCCGAGCACTGAGGTGATTCGGGTTAGACCGCGACCGCGGTATCGGTGCTGACACAGTGGGGCGAATGAGGAACGCTGCCGCGGACGCGGAGCCGTCACGGTGCCGGAGCCGGCGGGTAGCCGGCGCCAACGAGCGCATTCGTGAGCTACAGAGGAAGAAGCAGCTAGATCGGTGGAACGCAGTACATGAACGCGATCAGGTGCATTCGCAACATCGGCATCTCGGCCCACATCGACTCGGGCAAGACGACCTTGTCCGAGCGCATCCTCTACTACACGGGGCGTATCCACCGCATGGGCGAGGTCCACGACGGCGAGCGCGGCGCAGTCATGGACCACATGGAGCTGGAACGCGAGCGCGGCATCACCATCACGTCGGCCGCGACGACGGTCTCGTGGCTTGACCACCAAATCAACCTGATCGATACGCCCGGGCACGTGGACTTCACGGTCGAGGTCGAACGGTCGCTGCGCGTGCTCGACGGGGCCATCCTCGTGCTCTGCGGCGTGGGCGGCGTGCAGTCGCAATCGCTCACCGTCGACGGCCAAATGAAGCGCTACGGCGTACCGCGGATTGCGTTCATCAACAAGCTTGACCGGGTGGGCGCGGACCCCGCGCGCGTGATTCAGCAGATCGAGGAGAAGCTGGGCCTCGAGGCCGTGCCGCTCCAGATTCCCATCGGCCTGGAGAACGATCACCGCGGGGTCGTGGACCTGCTGACGATGGAAGGCGTCTATTTCGACGGCGACCACGGCGAGCAGGTTCGGCGTGCGTCGATTCCGGCGGAGCTCTGCGAGGCCGCGGAGCGCGCCCGGCAGGGCATGCTCGACACGCTGTCGCTCTACGACGACGAGTTGATGGAATGGCTGCTCGCCGGACAGGCCGTCCCGATCGAGAAGCTGCGTACGGTCATTCGCCGGCTGACGATCAGCCGCGACATCGTGCCCGTCATGATGGGCTCGGCCTTCCGGAACAAGGGCGTACAGCTTCTGCTCGATGCCATCGTCCGCTTCCTGCCGTCGCCGCTGGACCGCGTCTATTACGCCAAGGACAACGATAACGACGGCGCCGAGGTTGCGATCACCGCGGACCCGGACGCGCCCGTCGTCGCCATGGCCTTCAAGCTCGTCGAGGAGAGCTTCGGGCAGCTCACCTACACGCGCATCTATCAGGGCCGGCTGAGCAAGGGCCGGGTCCTGCGGAACACCCGGCTGCGCCGCGGGGCGCGCGTCGGCCGCATGGTCCGCATGCACGCCAACGACCGCGAGGACGTGGAGGAGGCGGGCGCCGGAGACATCGTGGCGTTCATCGGCTTGGACTGCGCCTCGGGCGACACGTTCTGCGACGACCGCGTGAACTACGCGCTCGAGAACATCCAAACGCCGGAGCCGGTCATCGCGCTGGCCGTCGCGCCCGTGAAGAACAACGACCGCGAGCGGCTGGCCAAGGCCCTGCAGCGCTTCGTGCGCGAGGACCCGACCTTCCACGTCCACACGGACCCGGAAAGCGGGGAGACGATCATCTCCGGCGTCGGCGAATTGCAGCTCGAAGTCTACGTCGAACGCATTCGCCGCGAGTACGGCTGCGCGGTCACGACCGGCGCCCCGCGCGTGAACTACCGCGAGGCGCCCACCAAGGCCGCCGAATTCAACTACAAGCACAAGAAGCAGACCGGCGGCTCCGGCCAGTACGGCCACGTGATCGGGCGCATCGAGCCGCTGCCCGAGAACGCCGAGAATGACTACGAGTTCGCGAACGAAGTGACCGGCGGGCGCATCCCCACCGAGTACATCCCGTCGTGCGACAAGGGCTTCCAGCAGGCGCGGCGGAACGGCCCGCTGGCCGGGTACGAGGTCATCCGCGTGAAGGTCGTCCTCGAGGACGGCACGGCGCACGCCGTAGACTCGTCCGATCTTGCCTTTCAGATCGCGGCCCGCGACGCGTTCAAAGACGCATATCCGCGGACGAAACCGGCGATTCTCGAGCCGATCATGAAGGTCGAAGTCGAGGTGCCGACTGCACTGCAGGGACCGGTCGCCGGCGATCTCAGTTCCCGCCGCGGCCTGATCCATGCCACGGAGTTGCGTGGTGCGGTGACGGTCATCAGCGCCGACGTGCCGCTGGCGAACATGTTCGGCTATGCGACCGATCTGCGCAGCGTGACGCAGGGGCGCGGCACGTTCTCCATGCACTTTGCGCGCTACAAGCAGGCGCCGCGCGACGTGCAGGAGGAGGTAATCGCCCGCGCGCACGAAGCCGCAGGGAAGCGCTGATACTGGTGGACGGTCGCGCGCCCCGCGGCGAGCTCCCGATCGAGCGCCACGCCCATCTTCTGCGTTGAAAAAGGGGACTGGCTCCGCCGCCCAGGGCTCACCCGGTAGCGCCGACCGGATTTCCGGCGGTGCCTGTACCCTCTTTCAACGCCCAGGTCCTTCACGATGTCCTGACCCTCATCCTTGATCGTGATGTGGGCCACGTGGCCCGAGGTCCGGTACGCGTAGTGTACCGTCGGCCCGGTCGCCCCGCCGGCGTATAGGTGGTACTCGTGTTAGGAATCGGCCCCGTCGCGTTGTTCTCTTCGTCTTCATGACGCGGAGGAGAGCCCGTTGCTTGGACCCGGTGGCGGACCGTTGAATACCAGTTCATACGACAGGGCCGGCGATGGCTTCGTGCCCCGCCAAAGGCGTGCGTCCCACTCGTGTGGCGAATCGAGATTCAGTGTCCCCACGAGCCCACGCCACCTATAGTAGACTACACCCCAGATTCGGCTGCCATCTCGGCTCTTCACTCGCGCATCGCGCCGCAGCTTTCGGAGCAACTTGCGGCCGCCAGTGCTGCTCACTGGGCAGCGCTCCTGCCACGTGCCACTCCCTGACTGGTCCGGGCTCCACAGGCAGCACCGGACGCAGTCTGCCGCTTCGTGGTAGAACCAGTGTAGGCCATAAAGACCGTCGGTCAGCATGAACTGCAGCGTGTGGCGGAAAAACTCGTCAACCCAGGTCTCGTCCATTGGATCCAGCTCAGTTTCCTGTATTGGGCGATCCAGGTCGTATACACGGCGTGGCAGCAATCTGATCATGGCGACCTCCATAGGCTCGAGGACACCGCATCCCCGCGCTAAAGCAAAACGGGAGGCACTGGGTTCCACTCCGGCGGCTGCCCCCCGTATTGTCGCCAGTCTACGTAAATTACATTAAAGGGCTCGAACATCTTTCCAAGTATACCCAGTAGTCGTAAGAAGCGCACGCAGATGCTCGCCTTGGCCACGGCCGGTGTCTTCGGCAGCAACTTGAAGGTCCTGGTCACAGGATCCCAACCGAACCTCATCCCAGGCGGTGGCGGCTGCTCAATCCAACCTTTGCAGTCGCGTGGTAGCCCGGTCCAAATCCGAGGGCCTTCGGGCACCTGGCCCCCCAAGCCGTCCGAGTCGACAGTGGCGGTCGGACAACTTCCCACATATGCATAGAGGTTGACGCCGCCGTCGATTCCAATCGGATCCCTCTGCACAAACCGCCCGATCCCCGGCTGGTACCAGCGTGCGCCCACGTGCATGAGCGTGATCGGCGGCAGGTCGGGGTTGGCGCCGTGCAGCACCAGCGGGCCGGGGCTGGCCGCTTCGTTCGGGTCCTGACCCCACGGGCCGGACTCGTACCCGTACGCGCCGGCGTAAGCGTAGCGGGGATAGCCCGCCGGCAGCGGGCCGCCGACGTGGGCCGCGCTGTTCGGGTCGCGCCACACCTGCTCGCCGAAGGCCGTATAACTGGTGGGCGAGCCGGCCACCGCACCCTCCCCATCCGTCAGCAGCATCGTCGAGCCGGTCAGATCGCCGTGGAACAACACAGCCGAGGGCGGCTGTGCTACAGTTTCCTGGCCCTGGAGGCCCAGGCCGCCCAGGAACCGCGTCTGTTCGGTCACGCTCGGCTCGCCGCCTGTGCACATTCAGGGCAGACCTCCGCCCCGTGCAAATCGTACCCGCAACGCGCGCATCGTCCCAGTGATCGAAGGACGTCCGGGAGCAACCTCCTCGCGCGCCGCTGTCGCCAGCGCGACAGCGGAACCAGCCCGGCGCCGACCACGCACATGAAGAGCAGCTTGCTTCCCCATGCCGGCGCGCCCGCAAAGCGCCCTGCGCATTCTGATAGTGCACCGGCCGCGATGCCCAAACCGCAAACCCAGAGAAGTAACTTCCCGATGGAAGCCGACCGACGTAGGCACGCTTGCCGTACTGCCTGCAGTGCGCCCGGGTCATCGATCCCCGGCAGATCGGCTTCAAGCATCCTGCCCCACAGAAGTTCCCGCAGCATATTAGAACCCTCCACGTCACCAGCCTCGACTAACCAAATCAAGCGATGCGGACGTTTTCGAGTTCACCTTTGGCGGGCGACCGCCCGCAGCAGGGGGCTATCAGTAGTGCGGTCCACAAGGAACGGGGCCGTCCGTAGGATTCGGCGGAATCGGCGGAAACACGTCTGGGCGCGTCTCGCGATACTTACGGTTCTTCTCCTCCTGCTCGCTGAGGCGCCGCAGATTAGCCCCGATGTCCCAACTCCGGACGCAAATCGTCCATGTCGCCCAGTATGAAACGTACGTCGTCGCGCCGATGATACCCCCGGGTATGGCACCTACTCCTCCCCACCCGAGGCCGATATTCACCCCGGCTAGGGTCGTCCCCCCGAGGATTTCCCAATCAAACGCGGGATCAGAGGCGCCAGCGAGCCCGAACGGGTCAACGCGTGCGGCCGGCCTGTTGGCGCAGTACGCGTATAGGTTCAGCCCGCCGCGCAGCCCAATCGGATCCCGCTGGATGAACCGCCCGATCCCCGGCTGGTACCAGCGTTCGCCCACGTGCATTAGCGTGATCGGCGGAAGATCGGGATTCGCGCCATACAGCACCAGCGGGCCGGGGCTGGCCGCCTCGTTCGGGTCCTGACCCCACGGGCCGGACTCGTACCCCCACGCCCCGGCGTAAGCGTGGCGGGGATAGCCCGCCGGCAGCGGGCCGCCGACGTGCGCCGCGCTGTTCGGGTCGCGCCACACCTGCTCGCCGAAGGCCGTATAACTGGTGGGCGAGCCGGCCACCGCACCCTCCCCATCCGTCAGCAGCATCGTCGAGCCGATGAGGTCGCCGTGGAACAACACAGCCGAGGGCGGCTGTGCTACAGTTTCCTGGGTCTGGATGCCCAGGCCGCCCAGGAACCGCGTCTGTTCCGTGACCTCCGGCGTGTCGTTGGCATCCAGCGTCACGCCGTAATCGCCCCACGGCTCGTCACCCAGGTAATCCGTCCAGGTCGCGTCCAGCTCCGTCCAGTTCGGCGGATAGTTGGAGCCCTGCGTGTCCCACTGCCGGGCCAGGTAGCGCTCCCGCCCGCTGTCGTACCGGAACTCCCAGGCGTCCGGCACCGTGAGGTGGTTCGGGTCATCCTCGTCCGGGCAGGCCGGCCAGTCGTAATGCGTCTGCCCGTACTGCTCGTCCCACTCCTGCCACATGGCGTACCACAGCGTCTCGTTGTCCGCATAGTGCAGGCACACGTCTTTGTAGGTCGGGTAGCCCACGTCCTTCACCGTAATGTGCGCCACGTGACCCATCGCGTAGTACGTGTAGTATACCGTGCATCAGCGCCCCTTGAGCGTAACTTTCGTTACTTGGCATCCGAGTTGCTCAAGGCGCTCTCGTGCTTCCTGTACTATCTTGGGCGTTAGTGCGGGATATACACGGACTTCCAGAGTCCCTGCTTGGGAACCGCTCGTCCAGATCGTCATGCACGGTAGGTCCTTAAACGCTTCGCTCTCGTCTTTCTCCCAGGTGCGTGGAGAATAAGCTATGACGGCGTATGGTGCCCTGCCCGGTAGCCGGCTCAGGTGAATGTTGACTGCCACGAGCCACGAAATAGCCATGCACCATAGGCAGGCGGCAAGGCCGCGGTACGTTCCGTGGCTAAGCCGTCCGGCCGTTGGCTCGCATCGGGCGCGGACGACAACACGATCAAGATCTGGGCTTGCGATTCCTGGCTTGAGGTTTGCACGCTGCGCGGGCACGCCGCTGCGGTCCGCTGCCTCGCATTCAGTCCCGACGGGTCGCGCATCATCTCGGGCGGAGACGATCGGACGTTGCGCGTGTGGGACGTGGCCAGCGGCGAGGAGGCCACGGCCCTTCACGGTCACGGCTACCTGCTGTCGGGGGTCGCAATCAGCGCCGATGGTTCGCGAATCATCTCGAGCTCAGGCGATAGCACGGTTCGAATCTGGCGCGGCGGTGAGTAGCAGGGGCCCGCCCGCCCACCCTGCGGAAAAAGATAGGCGCTTGCCACGCGACGGGCGTTCATGAGGGAACTCCACCTACTCTGGGCAGATGCGGTTTTGCACGTCGGCGGAACTTGGCGGCACACGCCGGGACAGCACCGGAATTAACACTGTGAGCCTCGGGCTCACAACGACCTTCTGAATCGGGGCGACAAGACTCGAACTTGCGACCTCGTGGACCCAAACCACGCGCTCTAGCCAGACTGAGCTACGCCCCGGAGCCAGTCTGCCTATCATAGCAGGTGGAGAAGAGGATAAGAAAGGGCGCGTTTTGCACGCCACGAAGAGAGCCGGTAACGGCGCCGGGCCGATCGCCTCGGCGGCGACAGGCCCGGATTGAGCAGGATGGGCCAGGAACCGCGAACGCTTCCTCCTCCGGAGCGCACCCGGCAGGAACCAATGAGCCGCTACCGGATCCCGACCAGAGCCTGCCCGCGCCGAAACCGACAGTCCTGGGGAACCAGTCATCACTGCTGGAGCCGTACGCCGCGGCGCTTAGCCTGCGGTCCCGGGCTGAGCAAACATGCACCATGGCCGACCGACATGTCGCGCCGGTCATCGAACCAGGCGGCCCGCTCCTGGTCCGTCTGCCGCCGGAGATATTGTCTTGCGGCGGTCTTATTAGATGATAGGAGCCTCCAGATGTCCCAGCCACGCGGAGTGCGATTGGCCAATTCCTGCCGCCCGCGGTAGCATCTGCGCCGAGCGTTGCGCCAGGGAGTGCTCGACGATGCGACGAATCTGGCAGCGGCAGGTCTTGGGCTCGCTCGCGATCCTGCTGATCGGTTGGTCGGCCGGTTGCGAGCGCGGGAAGACGCCCGCCCAACGTGCGCCGACGACTCAGGCCCAGGATCAGGTCGAGCCCCTGACGCCGAAGCCCGAGTACACCTTTGCCGCCGGCCTGGAGGACGCGCACCCAAACGTGGCTGACTTCCTCCGGCGCTTCATGGAAACCTCGCTGGCCGGCGACTACGCGGCGTATCGCCGCATGGTCTCGCGGCTGGCCGACCCGGAAAGCCGGGCCCGCTTCGAGAAGATCCTCAATTCGCTGCGGTCGCTGACAATTGAGTCGATCGAGCCGACTGAGTTGCCCGGGGTGTCTGGGCCCACCTACCGCGTCATCAGCCAGGTCGAGTTTCTGCCGCACCGCCGGGTCGCGTTGCGGCGTGGCGACAACAGCCGCGTGGCCATTCTCGTGTTTGAGGAAGAGGGCGAGTTGCGGATGGCCCCGGCGCCGTCGGACCTGCAGCCGGTGGTGGACGAGGCGGGGCCTGCGAGCGGTCCGGCCACCTCGGTCCCGAGCTACCCATGGGACGCGGACGGCGACTATTGAGTGACCGTGGGCTTGCGCTGCCGGCGCTCGTCGGCCTGTGGACGTTTTCGGCCGCTGCGCAGACCTCGGAACCGGCCACACAGGCGGAGGGGTGGGAGCTGCCTGAGAGCGTGCGTGCGGCACTCACCCAGGCGCGGGATTTCGCGTTCGATTTCGACCAGCCCGGCTTCTATGCGGCGCTCGAGTACGTCAAGCGGAGTCCACGCTCGCCAGGCTACATGCAAACGCCAGTGGAGGTCACGGACTGGCGTGACTTGCTGGAGCGGCCCAACGATTTCCGCGGCCGGCCGGTGACGATCATGGGCGTCGTTGGCCGCAACAAGGCCCCCTACGCACTGGAGAGCCGCCCCGAGCTTGGGCTGGTCTCGCAGCTCGAGCTATCGCGCGCGGACCAGCCGCTGGCCTGCACGGTGATTTTTACCGAGAACGTGGCGGACATCCCGTTGAACGCCACCGTGACCGTGACGGGCTATTTCGTGATGATCCGGGCGTACTATGGCCCGTCGAAGCGGGTGCAGCAGGCCGCGCTGCTGGTCGCCGCCGGCCCGACGACCGTCGATCGCTCCGTGCCGCGCGCGGCCCAGACGGGCGCGCTCGATTGGCGCTGGCCGGTGGGCGTGATCGCGGTCGGGCTGGTCATCACAGTGCTCTTGTTGCGGCGGCCCTTCCGTGCCGGCGGGCGGGATTACCGCAGCTTGCGTGCGAGCCACGAAGCCCCGGTGAACCTGGCTGACGACCTGGCCCGCTGGGCGGACCGCGAACGTCCCGATGATCATTGACATTCATTGCCACTATACGCTGACGCGCCGGCCGGCCGTGGTCGCCGATCGGTTCAGCTTCGAACCGGGGCCCCCGCAGGCCACGGACGGCGGGCACGCAGCACGGCCGACCGAATACGACTCCTGTGTCTCCCCCCGCGCGCTGCGCCGCTGGAGCTGGCGTGCAGCGCGCTGGTGGCTGCGACTGCCGCGAGGCGACGCCGAGCTGGACCGCCGCCTGGCGGCCGAGTATGAGCAGCACCTCCACGCCGCTGGCCCCATCGAACGATTTGTGCTGTTGGCGTTCGATGCGGTGCGCACTGACGACGGGCAGTGCCCGCCGCTGCCGCACTCGCGGGCTGACCTGGGCAGCGACATGTATACGTCGAACAGCTTCGTGCGGGACCTGTGTCGACGTCACCCGCAGCGGTTCCTCTTCGGCGCATCGGTCCATCCGTATCGGCCGAACGCGGTCGCCTGCGTCGAGGAGATCTTCGCCGCCGGGGCGTGCCTGCTCAAGTGGATTCCGCTACATCAGAACATCAACCTCGCCGACCCGCGGACGCGCGCGGTGCTGCGCACGTGCGCGGAACTGGGTTTGCCGGTGCTCGTGCATTGCGGCGATGAGTTTACGCTGACGACACAGCGGCCGGAGCATCGTTCAGTCCGACCGCTGCTGACGGCGCTGCGCGAGCTACGCCACGCGGGCAACATGCCGTGCACGATCGTGCCGCACGCCGCGACGCCGGTTTCGCCCTTCGGCGATCGCGATTCGCACCACGCCCTCCTAGAGGCGCTCGGGGGGGAGTTTGCGGACGCTCCCTTGTATGCAGACATCGCGGCCCTGACGACCTGGGTGAAGACCGGATTCCTGCGGCAGTTGGTGCGGCGACAGGAGTTGCACCGGAAACTGCTGTTCGGGTCGGACTTTCCTGTGCCGCCGTTGGCACAGCGGCTACGCTGCGATCTGGGGCGTGACTATCGCCGACTGACGGCTGAGCCCTCGTGGCCGCAGCGGCAGGCGCGGATGTGTCGGTGGCAGGGCTGTAACGAGATCGTGTTTCAACGCGCCGCCGAGCTGTTGCCGCACGTGGACTTCTTTGCCCGGCCGGCCCGGTCCGCGCCGGCTTGACCGGGGAGCGCAAAACGAGCAAGTTCCTGGTATGGTGGCATTGGCGCAGGCGCGGCGTGGCAGCAATAGAACCCGGGTGGCAAGGAGCAGGACTTGAATCAGCGCGTGCCTGTTCGTGACTCGCGTGACGACGGCGGTTTCCCGACCCTGTGTGCCCACTACGGCGAGCACCGGCTCATTCACGGCGGCGGCGCCGCTCCGCCGATCTACCAGGCTTCCACGTTTGTCTACCCGGATGCGGAGGCCTTTGAGGGCCGGGATCGTCCGGACACGCCGTACTATGTCTACACCCGGCGGAGCAACCCGACGACGGCGATCCTCGAGGCCAAACTGGCCCGGCTGGAGCATGGGAGCTGGGCGCGCTGTTTCGCGTCGGGGATGGGAGCGATCACCGCAGCGATGAACCTCTGTCTGGCGACGGATGCGCACGCCGTCGTGGTCTCGGACTGCTACCAGCCCGCGCGGCGCTACTTGACCGAGTATCTGAGCCGGTTCGACGTGCAGGTGACGTTCGTGCGGGGCACGAACCCGGAGGACTTCGTGGCGGCGGTGCGCGACGAGACGCGGCTGATCTACCTCGAAAGCCCGACCTCCGGGCGCTTCGACGTGCTCGACTTGGCCCCGATCATCGCCGCGGCCCGTCAGCGCCGCATCACCACCATCCTCGACAATTCGTGGTCTTCGCCCTACTTCCAGCAGCCGCTCGAGTTGGGCGTCGATCTGGTCGTGCACAGCGCGACCAAGTTCATTAGCGGGCATAGCGACACGCTCGGCGGCGTGGTCGTCGGACGTGACGAGCAACTGCGGCAGCGGCTGTGCGGGGAGGCCGAGCTGCTGGGGGCCTCGATCGACCCCTTTGCGGCGTGGCTGCTCATCCGGGGGTTGCGCACGCTGGCCCTGCGGATGGAGCAGCATCAGCGCAGCGGGCTGGCGCTGGCCCGGATGCTGGCGGGACACGCGGCGGTGCTGCGTGTGTACCATCCCGGGCTGGAGTCGTACGCGCAACACGCGGTCGCCCAAAGGCAGATGCGCGGCTATGGCGGCCTGTTCAGCTTCGCGCTGCGTGATCAGACGCGCGAGGCGACCCATCGGTTTGTGAACCGGCTGCGCGTTTTCAGCATCGGTTGCAGTTGGGGCGGCTACGAGAGCCTGGTAGTGGGCGGGCGCAGCAGCGACCTCTTCGCCGACAATCCCGACGAGCCGCCGTGGATCATCCGGCTGCACGCCGGGCTCGAATCGACCGACGACCTGGTAGACGATGTACGCCAAGCGCTGGAGGAGTGACCGGCCATGCCCCCCATCCACCGGAAGCCGCACGCCCGCGCCCACCCGCAGCACACGCGGCGTAAGCCGCCGCAGGACGAGTATGAGCACCCGTTGGTCTCACGCTACGCGTCGGCGGACATGATCCGGCTGTGGAGTCCGCAGTCGCGTTGTTCGACCTGGCGGCGGATTTGGGTGGCGCTGGCGCAGGCGGAGCGCGAGCTGGGCCTGCCGATCCGCGCGGCGCAGGTCCGCGCGCTGGAGCGCGCCGTGGAGGACATCGACTTCCGCGTCGCCGCCGAGTACGAGCGCAAGTTCCGCCACGACGTCATGGCCCACATCCACGCCTTTGGGGATGCGGCGCCCGCGGCGCGCGGCATCATCCACCTTGGCGCGACGAGCATGGACATTGTCGATAATGCCGACCTGATACTGATGCGGCGTGCCCTGGCGCTGCTGCAGCAGCGCTTGCAGGGCGTCATCGGGGTCCTGGCGCGGTTCTGCGAGAAGTACGCCGACTTGCCGACGCTCGGCTTTACGCACCTGCAGCCAGCTCAGCTCACCACGGTGGGCAAACGAGGCTGCTTGTGGCTGGCGGACCTCGTGGCGGATTTCGAGCGTCTGGAGGCGGTGCACGGCGGGCTGCGGTGTCGCGGCCTGCGCGGGGCGACCGGCACGCAGGCGTCCTTCCTGAACCTGCTGGGCAGTGCGACGAAAGTGCGCCGGCTGGAGGGCTCGTTCGCCCGAAAGCTCGGGTTCAAGGAGTGCTACCCGGTTTGCGGGCAGACGTACTCGCGAAAGGTGGACATCGAGATGGTCTCGGCACTGGCCTCCTTCGCCGCCACTGCCCAGAAGATCTGCAACGACATCCGCCTGCTGGCCATGCTCAAGGAAATCGAGGAGCCGTTCGAGCAGTCGCAGGTCGGCAGCTCGGCGATGCCGTACAAGCGCAACCCGATGCGCTGTGAGCGGGCGACGGGGCTGGCCCGCTACCTGGTCAGCCTGGCGAGCTCGCCGCTCATGACGCTTGGGGCCCAGGCCTTCGAGCGCACGCTCGACGATTCGAGTAATAAGCGGCTGGTGGTGCCGGAGGCGTTTCTCGCTGCTGATGCGCTGGGGATTCTGCTGCACAACATCTTCGACGGCCTGGTCGTCTACCCGGCCATGATCCAGGCGCACATCGCAGCCGAGCTGCCGTTCATTGGCACCGAGGAAATCCTGATGGAAGCCGTCGCGCGGGGCGGCGATCGGCAGGAGCTCCATGAGCGCATCCGTCGGCACGCCCAGGCGGCGGGGATGCAGGTCAAACGGGCGGGCGGACCGAACGACCTGATCGATCGGCTGAAGGCCGATCCGGCGTTCGCGAGAATCAAGTGGGCAAGTATTTTCGACGCGCGCCGTTACGTCGGCCTCGCGCCGCAGCAGACGCGCGACTACCTCCGCCAGCATGTCCGGCCACTACTGACGCGCGCCGGTAAGACAGCGGCACGGTCGCCGGCGCTGCGGGTCTAGCCGCCCGCTCCTTCGGCTTGGGCATGGTGACGTGTAACCCGCTCGCTTACGGTCGCGGCTCGGGTTCCTTGGCGCTACGTCTTTTGGGCGACCGCGACCGGTTTTCCGGTCATATTCTGCGCGATGCTCTGCGACAGTTGCCGCAGGTCGACGCCCAGCACCGATTCGACGGCGGCGAGGGATTCCGAGAGCATCCGCGCGCGGCTCAAGGCGGCCCCGGCCAACGCTTGGCCGCTGCCGTTGTCGATAACCGTGACGTGGCCCAGGTGCACGCCCTGCACCGCCTTGGCCAACTCCTGCACGACGTTGGGCATCATTTCCACCAGCATGACCTTGAGCGCTTCGGGGTTTCGTTGAATCGCCTGGCCAATCTGCTCGATTGCGCCGGCGCGGGCCTTGCCTTCCTCGAGTGTCGTGGCCGCATCGCCTTCGGCCTTGGCTTTCGCCACGTCACGGTCGGCGATCGCCTTCGCGACCTCCGTCGCCGTCAGCCGCGCCTGCTCCACGAAAGCCTCGGCTTTCTGCTGCTCGGCCTCGGCGAGCGCGGCCTCGCGGGCGAGTTGCGCCTTGCGCACCCGCAGCGCGGTCTCCGACTCGGCGATGGCCTTATCGGCGCCCAGGCGGGCCTGCTCGGCCTTCTGCCGCCCCGCCGCCTCGACCAGCTTGGCCTCGGCGTCGCGGTCGGCTTTCGCCTTACGCGCGGTGGCGTTGGCCTCGGCTTCCTTGGTGACGGCCTCGGCGGCGCGCTCGGCCTCGGCCTTGCGGGCGGCCGAGATCACCTCGGCCCGCGCCTTGCGGGCGATCGAGACCAGGTATTCTTCCTCGTCGTGCACGTTCTGAATGACCACGCTGTCGATCAGCAGGCCCAGCTTGCGGAAGTCCTCGGCCACCTCGCGCATGACCGTCGCCACGAACTTGTCGCGATCGCCGACGATCTCTTCGGGTGTCATCTTGCCGATCACGGCCCGCAGCCCGCCTTCGAGCGTCTCCTTGGCGACGCGCTGGAGCTGCTCGAGCGGCTGACCCAGGAAGCGCTCGATCGCATTGGCCCGCTCGGCCGGATCCGAAGAGACCTTCACGTTGGCCACGCCGTTGACGTTGACCGGCATCATCGTGCCGCCGCCGGCCTGGGCCTTGACCTCCAGCGGCACCTGCATGTTGCGCAGGCTCAGGCGGGCGACCTGCTCGATGATGGGCCAGACGAGGGTGGAGCCGCCGATGAGCGTGCGATAGCCCAGGCCGTCGCGTTGCCGGCGACCGCTGATGATCAGCATCTCGTTGGGCTGCCCGCGGACCACGAGCTTGGCTATCGTGGACAGTACCACGAGGAACACGACCAGACCGATGACGCCCAGCACGATCCCGACGCTCATGGAAATCCTCCTTAGGCCGAGCGCGACGGCTCGAACTGCTCCTTTGAGACGACCTGCGCGATCCCACCACGATACGTCACGACGACGACCTCGTCACCGATGTTGAACTTCGTGTGCGCGTCCACCGCCGTCGCGGGCACAAAACGCTCCCCCTGCCGCACCTGCAAGGAGACCTCGCCGATCTGCGGCGGCTCAATGGCGATCGTCACGCGCGCCAGCTTGTTGACGTAGTCCTGTGGTTGGGGGGTGCTGTCGCCCGCCGTGCGCCGGATCGCGCGGAACAAATGGTGGACGGCCTGACCGATCAGGGCTCCGGCGGCGAGCGCGACCGCGAACGTCGTACCGGTCGGCGCGCCGCTCAGGTGCGTCAGGACGACACCGACGGCGCCGAACACGGCGACGAAGAACACCATAAAGCGAATCGAGAACCAGGTCGACAGACCGGCGGCCGGATGGTCGTGGGCCGCATGGCCGACATCGGCATGTCCGGCGTCGGCGTGCAGGGTGTCGACGCCTCCGTCGGCGTGGAAATCCAAGCCCGCATGGGCATCCACGTCCACATTCCCGTGGTCGCCCCCGGCCAGCAGGGAGAACAGCAATAGCCCGCCGCCGGCGATGAGGCAGGCCCAGTAAACGGCGGTCAGGACCGCCGCGCTGTCCGCCAGGACCAGACCCAGAAGGCTGCTTTCGAGCATGTGGCACCTCGCTGGTGGGATGGCCCGCCCCTGCATTGGCCGGGCGGACACGCCCTTGCACCATGTAAAGAGTACCCCATCCGCGGCGGGCGCCTATTCGAATCCGGATGAATTCTCATAACCGGCGCCGGCGGCGTGTGACAGAGTCGGCAGGCGCAGCACGACTCCCCTCACTGTCCGGGAGGGGCTAAGCGAGGGTCGTCGGTCGCAACGACCCCCCTGTAGTCCCCCCTAAGTTCAACGCTTGCACTCTATGCGGCTTGTTGAAACGCGTGGAACAAGGTTTGCATGATCTTTTTGCGACCCGACCCTGTGAGGCGGAGTGACAGAACCCGGTGGCGAATGCTCTGGACACGCGAGGTGTTGAGCATGTCCGCGACGCACACACCAGACATTGGTACGGTACCACGGTCGGCGCGCCGCAATTGAGACTTGCGGGAGCCATGCGGGAAGCACAGCCAGAATCATGCCGCGGCGCTGAACAACCTCCGATTGCGGCAGGGGGGCCGCGGCGACCGGTTGGCGGCCCGCGAAACGCGGTCGGAAGCCCCGCCGATTGCGCGCGCGCTCGTCGGTGACGACCATTACGCCGTGGTCCACCGGAAACTGAAGCTCGGGCGCACGTACTATGAATGGGACGAGCAGTGATCGGAGGTCGTCTTCGTGGACGGAGCTTCGCCGGGAGTCGCACGCGCGGCGACGATTCGCGCGGGTTGCCGGGCTCACGTCAAAGGACGGCGCCACACGAGCAGCAGACGGCGCGGCCAGCAACGCCGCACGGTGGCTCCGGAGAGCCCGGCGTCTTCGGCGAGCGCGTGCAGCTCCGCCCACGTGAACGCCGCCTGCACGGAGCGTGGCGCGTCGACGTGGACGACGTCCGACCGCGTCAACGTGCGGCTGCCGCACCACGCCAGCACGAACCCGAGCCAGTCGCGCCGCAAGTCGTTGACGAGGACCAGGGTCCGGGTCGACGTAGCCATCTTGCGGAGCACGCACACCGCTTGTTCGTCATCAAGATGGTGCAGGAACAATGAGCTGATGACCGCGTCGTAACCGGTTGGCAGCTCGTCGCGCAGCACGTCGAGCTGAAAGAACCGCACGCGGGAACCGCCGGCGGCTGCCTGCGCCCGCGCATAGTCCAGCGCCCGCGTGCTGGTATCGCAGCCGTCAATCTCGAGCCGCCACCCCCTCCGGCGCGCGTAGCGCCACAGGCCAATCGGGATGTCCCCGGCGCCGGTGGCCACGTCCAGCACGCGCGCCGCGCCCGTACCCCTGCGAAGCCCGACGCGGAGCGCACGCCAAAGGCTCGCGGCGCTACGGCTCCAGCGGTTGATCCGTGCCAGCCCGCGCAGGGCGCACTGGTGGCGGCGCTCTTCCAGGCCGGGGTCGTCCATGAGTTCCGGTTCGCGGGTACGCTGCGCGATGTCAAACACAGAAGCCATTGCTGCGATTCTAGTCTCACTTGCTGAGGGCGGGCGACCTTGCGCCACTGCTCTGGAACTGTCTCGGCTGATCGCCAAGGCTTTGGCCGGAGTAATCGTGAGCCCACGTGCGGGAAACGCGGGCCCCCGGCGCAATGCAAGGCGCCTATAATGTCGGGACATTAACCATTGGCCGGGAGCGTAGGATCCGCAGCACCGCCGCAGGAGCAGCAATGCCGGTAACCCGGGCGGACGTGGAAGTCGCGATCATCGGGGCCGGGCCAGCGGGCTCGGCCGCAGCGATCGAGTTGGCGCGCGCCGGGCGGAGCGCGCTGCTGATCGAGAAAAAGCACTTCCCTCGCCAGAAGGTGTGCGGCGGGTGCCTTTCCGGGCGCGCGACGAAGCGCTTGCGGGAACTACTGGGCACGAGCCGGCCCCTACCGGGCGTGCCAGGCGAAACCATCACCTTCGTCATCGGCTCTTATCGGCTGACGTGCCGCCCGTGCGGCAAGACGCGCCTGGTCCTGCGCTCCGAACTCGACGCGCGTCTGGCCGATGCAGCGGCCGCCGGAGGCGCTGCAGCGCGCTACGGACAACCAGCAGAGCTCGTGCGCGAAGACGTTCGTTGGGTGGTACGGGTCGGCGCGGAGCGTATTCGGGCGCAGATGATCCTCGTCGCGTCGGGGCTGGGCGGCCTCGCCGGCAAACTGGGCATCGAGGGTCTGCCGCAGAAACGCCGGATGATTGCGCAGCAGTGGATTCAGCCGCCGGGGCCGGGCTTGCCCACGCTCGGCAGCGTCGAAATGCACTGGTTGCGGAGCGGATACGTCGGGCTCGCGACGCCGGCGCCGGAGCACTGCGTGGTCGCGCTCGGGGCCGAGGTTCCGGAGTCCGGCGGACAGACTGCGTGGCAGCGGCTGCGAACCCTGAATCCCGACACGCCGGTCTGGTCGGTGCTCTCCGAGGAGGCGCTCCAGCGGTACGGCGCGAAGGGCACCGCCGGTTTTCCGTGGACGCCGCAGCGGCTCGGCGACCGGAATGTGCTGCTGGTCGGCGACGCAGCGGGTTACGAGGAGCCGTTTTCCGGCGAGGGTATCGGGCAGGCGTTGTGCAGCGGGGTGTGTGCAGCGCGCGCGATTTCGGCCGGCCGCCGTGCTGGCGATGTCCTCCGACACTACACGCTGCTCATGCGCCGCCATCATCGTCCGGCGACGCGGCGTTTGCGCTGCATCAGCCGCGTGCTGCGGAGCGGGCTGATCCATTGGCTCGCCGCGGGACCGGCCGTGCTGCCGCGACCGGCGCTGGCGAATGTCGTTAGCTGGGTACACGCGGGGACATAAAGGTCTGCGCTTGAGTAAGCGTCTCACAACAGCCTGCTACGTTCAGAACATCGGCACCGCCGTCCCGGACCATTCGCTCGGCCCGCAGCAGTCGGTCGACCTGTTCAAGCTCACGTGCCGCGATCCGCGTACGCCGCGACTATTGCCACGCATTGTTCGTCTGACCGGGATTGAGCGGCGTTACCTGGCGGCGATGGACCCGCGCTTTGGCCCGTACGGCGCGGAAGCATTGTACCGGGCGCCCGCGGAGCAGCCCGGGGGTCCGGGCATGGGGGCGCGCACGGAGCTGTTTCAGAAAGTGTCGGGGCCGCTGGTGGGAAAGGTGCTGGACGGATTCTCGGCCGAGTCGCTGGCCCGCGTCGACACCCTGGTGACGGTCAGTTGCACGCACGCCTCGGCACCGGGACTGGAGCACCCGGTCTTGACGCGGACGGCGGTGCGGCCGAGCGTCGATCGGTGGAATCTGGGGTTCATGGGGTGCTCCGGCGCGCTGGCGGCGATGCGGCTGCTGCACCAGATGGCCGACGCAGAGCGCGAAGCGCTGATCGTCGCGTGCGAGCTGTCGTCGCTGCACTTCCAGTACACCGACAGGCTGGACCAACTCACGGCGAACGTGCTCTTCGCGGACGGGGCGGCGGCAATGACGCTTTCTCCGACGGTCTCGGCCGTGCGAGTCGTGGATTGCCGGTGCGCGAGCGTGCCCGAGAAGGCCGGGCAGATGGTCTGGTTTGCGGACGATCATGGCTTGCGGCTGGAGCTGTCGCAGGACCTGCCGGACACCCTGGCTGAGAGCGTACCGGGGGTCGTCACGAAATGCCTGGCCGACAACGGGACTTCCGTCGCGGAGATTGACCACTGGCTCGTGCACCCCGGCGGGCCGCAGATCCTGGACAGCGTGCAGGAGGCGCTGAAACTGCCCGAAAATGCGCTGGCGCTGTCGCGTTCTGTGCTGCGGCGCTACGGCAACATGTCCTCGCCGACGATTCTCTTTATCATGAAGGAGCTCTTCGAGACCCGGCCCGCGGGGCGGTGTGTCGCGATGGCGTTCGGCCCCGGGCTGACGATCGAGATGGTGCTCCTCGACATCGACCACGCACGCCCGTGACCAGCCGCACGGTAATCTGGCACAACCTCTGGCGGAACAAGGTCCGTACCGGCCTGACGATCGGCTCCGTCGCGGTGTCGCTGTTCCTGTTCACGATGCTGCGGGCCGTCGTCGTGTCCATGCAGACGGTCGCGGACCGGTCGGCCAGCCAGCTCCGGCTGGTTGTACAGCAGAAGACCACGATGACCAAGCTGCTGCCGCTGGGGCACGGGCCGAAGATCGCCGCCGTGCCGGGCGTGCAAGCGGTCTGCGCGGTGCGCTGGTTTGGCGGACGCGTGCCGAACGGCAGCGCACAGTTCCCGTCGCTGGCGGCGCAGCCGGAGACGTTTCCCGCCGTGTATGCCGACTTCGAGCTGCGCGACGCTGAGCTGGACGCGTGGCGTGCAGAGCGCACCGCCGCCATCGTGGGCGCTGGACTGGCCCAGCGGATGGGCTGGACGCGCGGCCAGCGTGTGACGCTGCGGGCCGGCATTCCGCCGTATCCGCTGCTCGAATTCCACATCGTCGGCGTGACGGCAGCACAGGCATACCCGAATCTCTTCGTGCTGCGGCTGGACTACCTGCTGGACGCGCTAAAAGTCGGTCCCGAGCTGCCGCCGTACTACTATGACGGCGTCAACTTCTTCTGGGCGAAAACGGCCACGCCAGCGGCCCTGGAGGCGGCGCGCGGGGCGATCGATGCGCTCTTCGCGCAGTCGCCGGACGCAACCCGGACGGAGCTGGAGGAGTCCTTTGTCGCACAGTTCACGAAGATGTTTGGCGACATTCCGCGGATGCTGAACAGCGCGGGGCTGGTCGTCGTGGCGTCGATTCTGCTCGTAGTCGGCAACACGATGTCGATGACCATCCGCGAGCGGACGCGCGAGCTGGCGGTCCTCAAGGCGCTGGGCTTCTCGTCCGCGCGCCTTCTTTGGCTCGTGCTCGGCGAATCCACCCTGCTGGGGCTCAGCGGCGCGCTGCTCGGCTGCGTCCCGGCACTGATCGCGTTCGGCGGGTCGCCCGCAGCCGGGCTGAGTATGCCCTATTTCCCGCTGGTGAGCGTGTCGCCGGCCGTCGTGGGGCTCGCAGTCGGGGTCGGCGTTCTCGTGGGCATGCTGGCCGGGCTGGTGCCGCTGCGGCGCGTGGCGCGGTTGTCCGCGACGACGGCCCTGCGGGAAGAAGCATGAGGCACCCGGGCCAATGATCCTGAACCTGCGCTACCAGCTTCAGAATCTCCGTATCCGGGGCGTGCGGAGCGCATTCACGGTGTTGGGGGTCGGCCTGGTCGTGGCGGTGTTCTGCTATCTGCAGTGCTTTGCGGACGGGCTGCGCCGGGCGCTGGCGCGCAGCGGCGATCCGCGCAATGTAATCGTCCTGGCCGAGGCGGCGACCGCGGAAAGTAACAGCGTGATTTTTCGCGACGATCTACACAAGCTGGAGGGCATACCCCACGTCGCGCGGAACGCCGCTGGGCAAGCCCTGGTGTCGCCCGAGTTCGTCGTCCAGACCAACGTTTGGCGGCGCGGGGATCCGTCGCGCGCGCCCGCGAGTGTGGTCGTGCGTGGTGTCGATCCGGAAGTGGCGCTGCCGGTTCACGGGGGCACGGAGCGGGTCGCGGGCCGCTGGTTCCACGCCGGTACGGACGAGCTGGTCGTCGGCGCGGCGGCCGCCCGGCAGTTCGCAAACGCGACGATCGGCTCCGAAGTGGAGTGCGGTGAGCGCACGTTCACGATCGTCGGCATCTTTCGCGCCGCCGGCGGGGTCCATGAGAGCGAGCTGTGGGGCTACTTCGCAAACGTGGCCGACGCATATCGGCGCAAGGCGTACTCCAGTGCCACGGTGCGGCTGCAATCGGCCGACCGGACGGCGCTCGCGGAGGCAAATGAGCGGATCGCCTCCGCGGGCATCGCGCTGCGGGCAGTGCCGGAACCGGACTACTTCGCGAGTCAGGGCGCGAACGCACGCGTGCTCGAGGTGCTGGCGCTCGGGCTGGTCTTCATCATGGGAGCCGGGGCGGTGTTCGCGGCGATGAACACGATGCACGCCGCGGTGACAGGCCGGACGCACGAGATCGGCATGCTGCGGGCGATCGGGTTCTCCGCCCCGCGCATCATGCTCGGGATTCTAACCGAATCGTTGCTCCTTGCGGTCGTCGGCGGGATGATCGGCTGTGCCACGTGCGCCGCGGTGATCCTGCTCGATCGGGGGACCAAGGACCTGGTGGGATCGGCCACGTTCACCTCCGTTGCTTTCCGCGTGGATCTCTCGGGGGCGAACCTTGCGCTTTCGCTGGCTGTCGCAGCTGCGATCGGCGTGCTCGGCGGCTTCTGGCCGGCGCGCGCTGCCAGCCGGATGCCGGTGGTCGACGCACTGCGCGTGGCGTAATCTGCCGCCGGCATGGGCACGGATGGCCTCAAGCGGACGCTCCAAGCATGCCGGCCTTAGGGCAGCTCTTGCCCGCGCGGGCACCTGGGGCTTTGCGCCGCGCGACTACTCGTCGCCGTAGCGATCGTAGGTGTGGCGGTCGACGGGGGCGTGCGGGTCGAGCAGCGGGCGCAGGTCGACCGGCGTCTCGTTCAGGAACTTGACGAAATCAGCGAAGTTCGCGCGGGCCACGAGGATGTCGCCTTCGCGGTAGAAATGCCACCCGGCCTCGTCGAAGAAGAACAGGACTTCCTGCCCCTCGGGGTTCTTGCCGAGCGTGTTGAGTTGCCGCTGCGTCAGCTCGATCTCCGTGCGGTGCGTGGCGAGGTTGTTCACGCTGGTGTAGAGCACGTCCATGTTGTAGCGCGGCGAGACGGCGAGTGTCCGCAGCTTGCTGCCCACGCCGTAGAAGCGCGTCACCGCCCCGATCGTGCCCTGATCGACGCACGCGGCGTCCGCCTGACCCTTGAGGACGTCAATGACCACGTCCTTCGGGTACCGCCGCAAGGTCACGCGGCCGAAGAAGGGCTGGTCTTTCGGCTGGCCGGCGTCGGCGAGCAGGCGCGTGAGGACCGTGCCGGGGCCGCACGTGTCGTTGGCCGCCAGGGCCAGTCGCTTGCCGCGCAGGTCGGCGAAGCTCTCGTACGGCGAGTCCGCGGCGACGACCAGCTCCAGCGAGGTGCCGGGGACGCCGGGCAGGTTGCGGTCGAGGTCGGCCGTGCGGGCATGGGCGGGCTCGGCCCAGCCGAGGAGCACGCTCCCGTTGTTGGGTACGTCGGCGAACCAGCTATGAATCAGCAGATAGTCGAAGACGTGGCTGATGAGCATCTGGTCTTTGCCTTCGGTGAGTGCATAAAACGCCTCATCGGGCGTCTCCAGCAGGTCCGGCGCGCCGCGCACGTTCACCTCGCGCTGCACGAGGTCGATGAAGGGCTGCGCAGCGGCGAGCACCTCCTCGCGCTCGCGGGTCTTGTAGGTCGAGCGCAGCAGGGCCACGCGAATGGTGGCCTCTTTCGGCTCCAGAGCCGGCTCGGGCACGAACGGGTCCGTATCCGCCAGCAGTGCGACGCCCTCGGCGATCTGCGCATCGGGTGGACGCGGTGGCAGGGACTTGCGCTCGAATGGCGGCGGCTCGGTGTGCTGGTCGACCAGACGATCGATCAGCCGGAGATCGGCCCCCCGGTCCTGGGCGAGGCGTTCGAGCCAGTCGCGCGGCGGGACCGGGCGTGGCAGGGTGGTGTCGTAGACGACGGTCGGCTGTGAAGCTGGGGCGCTGGTCGGGGCGGCGGTTGCGGCAGCGGTTTGTGTGGTTGTCGTCGGTGACGGAGTCGTGCAGCTCGCTGGCAGCAGCGCCGCAATGGCTGAGAATGTCGCAACCCACCATGACCGTTGCGGGGCTGTAGGACGGTTGAAAAACGGGGACTGGCTCCGAGCCCGACTCGTTTGCTGCTGGCGAAAACGTGCGCTGGCGAGGTGCCTGTACCCGTTTATCAACAGCCCCGCTGTCCGCCGAATCGCCGCACGGGGTAGTGGCCCGTGCGGGCACCGGCCATCCGCCAGTGCCACAATGCGAATCGGGCGCCTCCGCCGGCCACGAGTTGGCATTACGGACGGCTCGAAGTCGTGCCTAATAGCCATACGGCGCCTCCCGTTCCGCCGTCACGCGGTTCAGCTTGGCGCGGGCGTTTTGGTAAGCGAACACCGCCTGCAAATGCTGAATCTTGGCGAGCATGTCGAAGGCAATCGCGGTGACGACCGCTGAGGCCGGCACCAACTCACGACTGTAGGCCTGGCGGGCGGCCTCGTAATGAGCCGCGGCGACGCGCTCGGCTCGTTCGGCCTGAAACACGGTCACCAGGGCGCGCTGGCCTTCGACCGCGGTGACCTCGATCTCCAGCGTGATCAGCTCCTCGACCTGTCGCTGGAATGCAAGGGCGGCCTGCTCGAGGCCCAGCGCTTCGCGCAGCTTCCCGCGGCGCGCCGGATCGTAGATCGGCACGTCGACGATGAAACCGGCGATCAGGCCGTCGAGAGCGTTCAGAATCGTGTTGTGCGCGCCCTGCGTGTTGATCGCCTCGAACGTGAACGCCACGTTCGGCGCGTACTGGGCCTTGGCGAAATTGACCTGCTCGGCCCGCAGCCGGGCGAACAAATCGACCTCATGCGTTTCGGGCCGGCCGAGAAAGCCCTTCACGATCGAGGCATACGCGCTCACCAATTCCGGCATCGTGACGGCCGGCGGCAGTTCGACCGACTTGAGCAACATCCGCTCGTCACGCCCGACGCCGACCGTCTGCTTCAGGGCCGTGTAGGCCTGGTGCCGGCCGGTCTGGAGCGCCAGGCGGAACTGGTCGAGCTGCGACACGAAGTAGTCGGCCTGCAGGTAATCAAGGTCGCTGGCCCGCAGCGAGCCGCGCTGGTTCAGGTTCTCCGCCACCTGCCGGAAGACGCGAATCCGCCGCACCGTGTCGTCCAGAACCGCGTCGATCTCGCTGGTCAGGCAGACCAACTGATAGTAGGTCGTGACGTCCTGCGCGACCGCGTCCTGCTGACGCTGCACCTCGAGTCGCTTGATCGCGGCGTACATCTTGGCCTGCTTGAGCCCGCTGGTGCGCTTGCCGCCGGTGGCGACGATCTGCGACAGGTTCAGCGAATTGATGATGTTGAACGAGCCGGTGAGCGGCACGTTAATGGTGGCAAGATGCAACGCGCGGACCTTGTAATTCAGGTCGTTGTCGTACGCGGTGGCGGCGAAGTCGTACCGCACCGAGGGCAGCCACAGCGCCTTGACCTGGTCCACCAGCCCCTGGGCGGCTTCTGCCTCGTGGCGGGCTACATCCAGGCCGGCGTTGCGGTGAATCGAAAGCTGAATGAGCTCGTCGAGCGTGTATGGATGGTCCGGCGGGAACTGCGGCGCGGGCGGGAACTCCACTTTGGGTCCCGCCGGATTCGTGGCGCAGCCGCCGGCCAGCCACACCGCCCCCACCAGGGCGACCCACTGTGCGCGTATCGTCCAGCCGCTCATCTCGGCCGCCTCAAGATCGCGTCGCAAAGGACGCCCGGAGCGCAGAAAGCACCAGCGGTTCGGCCTCCGCCGGAGGCTGTGAAAGAACACCCAATCGTCGCAGCGTC
The DNA here is from genome assembly GCA_964638325.1 of uncultured Planctomycetales bacterium. Taxonomy (GTDB): domain Bacteria; phylum Planctomycetota; class Phycisphaerae; order UBA1845; family Fen-1342; genus JALHJL01. The sequence continues at coordinate 50,562 of CAZWYT010000004.1, read as the reverse complement.
CCTCGCGACCGATGTTGGAATCGCAAGCCCATGCGCCCCGATACCTCGGCGCTCTCGGCGGCCCTTTGTCAGCCCGACGGTTTCTTGGGCGGCGGCGGCTTCACCGGCTGGGTCGCCGGCGCGTCCTTGTCGGGCTCGAGCGCGGCTGGCGGCGCCTCGGTCGAACCGAACACCGTCACCTTGATCTCGAGCGTATCGGCTACCTTGAGGCCGATCGTGTCGGAACCCGGCGGGCCGGTCACGCCATAATCCGAGAGTTTCAGCTTGAACTCTGAGCGCACCCGCAGCAAGTCGCCTTTGACGCGTTTCATCGTGACGGGCGACTCGTCGAGGAAGCTCAGGGTGGTCGGGATCTTCACCGCGTTGGTTTTGCCCTTCACGGCACAGGTGCCGATCAGGAGCAGGGAGGCCTCGTTCGGGGCCGTCTTCTTGGCGTCCTCGATGCCCGTGAACTCCATCACGACTTCGGGGTACTTCGCGGCGTCGAGCCAGTCCGGGCTGCGCAAGTGATGATCGCGCAGGTCGATGCCGGTTTTGATGTCCTCCACGCGGAGCGAGAACCGGCCCCTGAGCGACTCGATGTTCTTGGGGTCGACCTCGCCCTTGCCCATGACCTTGTCGCAAACGCAGGTGAAATCCTCGAGCGTCGACTGGCTCAGCACGGTGACCTGGTTGTTGCCGGCCCGGCCGTCGACGTAGAACGTCTTCTTGCCGGTCGCCTTGACCTCCAGCGCCGTCTGTGCACCGACGGGTGCCGGCCGGCCGGCAAGCAGCACCACCAGCCCGGCCAGGCTCATCCCGAGGCTGCGTTTTCCCAGTGCCATGTGGGTCTCCTGCGACGAAGCCCGAACATCATCCACCGCCGCGCATTATTCCGCAACGACCACCTTCTTGTCCACCATCGCCGACATCGTGTCCTCTGGCTCCCCCGTCGGCTCAACAGCAAACTCCTCCGTATCATGTCACGACGCCGAGCAAAGCTTGCGGCGGTGACGCACTTCGAGCCAGCCAACACCCCCCAGCGTAAGCGGCAGGAACGGGACAACGCCGGGCGCACAGAGCATGGCGCCACAGTCCTGCGGCGCGGGCGGCGGCGCTTGCACCGTCAGCATCGCCGACATGCTCGTGACGGAACCGCAGGGATCGCTGACCACGACATTATGGCTGCCCGCGTCAGTCTCCGCCGCCCTCCTCGCCGGGCGCATGCGAGGTGCCCTCCCCCCAGTCCGCAGCCAAGCGTTGCAGGCGGAGCGTCTGGCCGCCGGAAATCGTCTTCGACATGTGCAGCGTCAGCGTCACGCTCAGCAGCAACGCCAGAACGAGTCCGGGGCCGCGGCTTCCAACAGGCGACTTGAAACGCGGTTTAGACTCTCGAGGTGTCATTCGTGCCTACCTCGCGCGGGGGTTCACGCTGTTGACTATGGGAGGTCACGCGCCGCCAGATGAAGCCGCTGACGAGCGTGGCGAGCGCAGTAACGGCGACAACGTCCAGCCCAACGTAGTAGCCCAGCACAGGCCCGGGCACCAGTCGCCGCTCCACCAGAGTGTCGCCGAAAAGTTCGTCGCGGACGGTAAACTCCACGGCTTTGCCGGATTTGGTCAGTGTTTCGCGTCCGCTGGCCAGCCAGAGCAGGGCGGCCAGCAACGGCACGCCGAGCAACGCGCACCACACCGCGAACTGCGTTTTTCGAGCGATGCGCACGCTATTCTCCGTAACTCGCCCAGCGGCCCGCGGGCGGACTAGTCGATTATATGTGGCTCGCGGCTAGACCCGGGTGGTTTTTCACCCGGGTCCGCCACCCGTCCGCACGAGCGGGATTCCCACAAGCGGCTCCTTATGCCGGGGTCGGCAACCGACGGTAGACCGAATGGACCACGACCGGGCGGGGAAGCGGGTAGGGCTCTAGCATCCGCTCGCACGACTCCCAGGTAACGCGTTCACGCTGAGAGCGGCGGCCGATCGACTTTTTCCACAAGCGGCGGACCGTGCGGAAAAAGCTGCGCATGGCTGGTGCGTTTCCGGTGCACCTGTAACACGCGTAGTGCCCCCGCGATTTCTATGTCAGGGTACGGTGCTGCTGGCGGTCTTGCGCCTCACCACCCAGTGCCGGCGAAGCGACCGAGGCGTCTCGGCAGCACCTCCAGCCCACGCCGAGCAGCGCGTTCCTCCTCGCACCCCAGCGCCGCGCCGTCCGCAAAGCGGACCAGGTACCCGCGCACAGCCGCCATAGGCTCCGCCGGCTGCCGACCCTATAATCCCCCCATCGCGTGCGGCCGATTTCTCTCGGGTGCCGGACGCCAAGCCGGAGCGGAGCATGAGCGCAGCCGACATCGAGCTGGTCGAGGTACACAAGCATTATCGCAAGGGTCGCATCGACATTCCGGCCCTGGACGGCCTGACGCTGACGATCGGCGCCGGCTCGTTCCTTGCGATCATGGGCCCCAGCGGCTCCGGCAAGTCCACGCTGCTGCACGTGGTCGGCGGGCTGGACTCGCCGACCTCCGGCGCGGTCCGCGTCGGCGAGGCGCAGCTCGAACGCATGAGCGAAGGCGCGCTGACCGCCTGGCGCAGCCGGCACGTCGGCTTTATCTTCCAGATGTACCACCTGGTGCCGGTGCTGACCGCAGCGCAGAACATCGAGCTGCCGCTGCTGTTGTTCCGTATGCCAGGCCGGGAGCGCCGCCGCCGCGTCCAGACCGCGCTGCGGATCGTCGGGCTGACCGACCGAATGGACCATCGGCCGAGCCAGCTTTCCGGCGGGGAGGAGCAGCGCGTCGCCATCGCCCGCGCGATCGTCACCGACCCAGACGTGATCCTGGCCGACGAGCCGACCGGCGACCTGGACGCGAAGACCTCCGAGGAGATCCTGCAACTGCTGGCGCTGCTGAACACCGAGTTCGGGAAGACGATCGTAATGGTCACGCACGACCCGCGGGCGGCGGCCCACGGCCGGCGTGTGCTGCACCTGGACAAGGGCGTGCTCGATCGCGAGGAAACCAACCGGCCCATGGCCCCGACGCCCCGCGGCTGAGGCGCCGCAAGCGGAGTCCACGTGTGACGCGCTCCTACGTCCTGCTGCAAAACCTGAGACGCAACCGGCTCCGGACCGGGCTCACCTTGGTCGCGTTCGCGCTGCCGATGGGCATTTTTGTGCTCGCCCTTTCGCTGGTCGTCGGACTGGCCCGCACCGCGGAGAAGAACGAGAAGCAACTCCGTCTCGGCGTGCGGCACAAGGTCTCGCTCACCAGCTCGCTGCCCGACGGCCTGCGGCGGAAAATCGAGGAGCTCGACCCGCAGCGCCAGCGGCTCGTCGCCGTGTGCGGCATGCGCTGGTTCGGCGGGCGCGTCCCGGGGACGCAGAACACGCTGACGAGCCTCGCTTCCGACGCCGACACGTTCCCGATTGTGTACGCCGACGCCCAAATGAGCGCGGACGACATCGCCCAGTGGCAGCGCGACCGCCGGGCGGCGGTGGTCGGGGACGGCGTGGCGATGCAATACGGGTGGCGGACCGGGCAGCGCATCGAGCTGGAGAGCACGATCCCGCCCTACGAGCGGCTCGAATTCCAGATCGTCAAGATCATCCCGAACTCCTCCCCGCCGAACATGTTCTACTTCCGCCGGGACTACCTGGTCGATTCACTGGAGGCTGCCGGCGCGACCGGCACCGGCTGCAACATCTTCTGGGTCAAGTGCCACAGCGCTGCGGCGCTGCGCGCGCTGCAGACCGAAATCGACACGCAATTCGCAAACAGCCCGAACGAGACCAAAAGCGAGGACGAGAACGCGTTGATCGCCGGTTTCATCCAGGCGGTCGGCGACATCCCCAGCCTGGCCCGCACGATGGCGATCGTCGTGGTGTTCATCATTGCCCTCGTGGCGGGCAACACGATGATGATGAGCTTCCGGGAACGCATCGGCGAGCTGGCGGTGTTCAAGGCGATCGGTTTCCAGGCGTGGCGCGTGTTCACCATCGTCCTGTCGGAGAGCGTGCTGCTGGCGCTGCTCGGGTCATTGCTGGGGATCATGCCGGTCTGCGCGGCGTTGGTGCTGACGCCGCGGAAGTACATGACGCTGGGATCCTTCAGCTCGCCGCAGTTGTCCTGGGTGGCGGCGGGCGGATCGCTCGCCATCGGGCTGGGCGTCGGGATCGTGGCCGGGTTCTGGCCGGCGTACCAGGGGCTGCGGCTGCGAACCGCGGACGCGCTGCGCCGGGTGGCGTAGAAAGCGGTCGCGCGTCCACGTGCGGACGAGGACGGCCGGGCGTCGCGAAAGGTGAAAGCTGAGAGCCGCGGATGGCCTTGCCGCTGTCGTATCACTGGCGCAGCCTGCTCGTTCGCAGGACGACGACCACGCTCACCGTGCTGGTGATTGCCGCAGTGGTCGGCACGCTGTCATGGATGCTCGGCTTCGCTGCCGCCCTGGAGAGCTCGCTCTCGGTCGCGAGTGACGACCGCAAGCTGATCGTCATCCGCCGGGGGGCGACGTCCGAGACGACCAGCGCGCTGCCCGTCGCAGACTACAACAAGCTCAACCAGCTCACCGACCTGGCCCGCGCGCCGGGCGGCGACGCCCTGCTGAGCCCCGAGATGATCGTGCAGGTCTCGCTGCCGCGGCTTCGCGACGGCGGCCGCACGCAGGCGAACGTTGCGGTGCGCGGGGTCACGCTGCGGGCGTTTGACGTGCACCGGACGGTGAAGCCGCTCGGACCGGTGTTCTCGACCGGTGGGCAGGAGGTCATCGTCGGCCTCCGCACGGCCCAACAGTTCGGCGGTCTGCAGCTCGGCGACCTGATCAGCCTCGGCTACGGCAGCAACCGCGGCTACAAGGTGGTGGGCTACTTCAGCGCCGCTGGTGGGCCGCTGGAAAGTGAGATCTGGGCCTACCTGCCGTCGCTGATGAACGCGTACAACCGCACGATGTACTCCTCCGCGGCGCTGCGGTTGCGCGACGGGGCCGACGCGCCGGCCGTGGTGCAAGAGATCGCCGGCCCGGCCATCGAGATGACGGCTCAGACCGAACGCGACTACTGGGACAAGCAGTCCGCCCGCATTCGCGTGTACCTGCTCATTGTGGCGGCGCTGGTCGCGGTCATGGCACTGGCGGCAGTGTTCGCAATCGCCAACACGATGTTCGCGGCGGTTGCCGGCCGCACGCGCGAGATCGCGATGCTGCGTACGATCGGCTTCAAGCGCGGCCAGATCCTGTTCGGGTTCGTGCTGGAGGCGGTGCTGCTGGCGCTGCTCGGCGGAGTCGTCGGGTGCCTGGCGTGCGGCATGTGGCTCGAGTTCGTGGGGCATACAAAGGATATGTACGGCACGACGAGCTTCACGACGCTGGCGTTCGATATCCGCCTGACGCCGCCCATCGTCGCCGCAGCGCTGGGCGTGGTGGCGCTGGTCGGGGCGTGCGGGGCACTCATGCCGGCCTGGCGGGCGGCGCGGGTCCGGATGATCAGCGCTTTGCGACAAGAGTAGTCCTGCGGGAAGGGTGAGTGATGGACGCCGAGTGCGGGCCGAGCGGCATGGACACCAGGAAGGGGCGGTCCGTAAACAGGGAACAAGGGACTCCCTCGCACCGGGAATCGTGGCCTCGGCCCCAGGAGTGACGACTCTGGTCGGCGTGGCCGGGGCCCGCGCCGTCCGGCGCCCGCGCCGCGCGGATCAACATCCTCCCAGCGGTTCGAAAGGGCTGAGCGCCGCTCAGAACCCTTCCGTCCGGGTGAGACCGCGGCGCGCCAGCACGCGCGGGCCGGGTTCTACTGGCCAGTCCATGCGGCGGTTACAATTGGGGTATCATGCAGAACGGACCCCAGCTTCGGGATCAACTCCGCAGCCTCAGCATCCCGCGCGAGCAGCGGCCGGGGGCAACGCGAGCAGGTGCCCGTCTAGGGCGCTCCGCGACCGTCGTGTTCCTGCTCCTGCTCCTGCTCGGGCTGGCCGGGTACATCGCGTGGGACAAGTTCGGTGCGCGGCTGCCCATGCTGAAGCCCGCCACCACGCAGCCGGCGCCCGTGCGGCTGGTCAAGGTCCAGGCGCAGCACGTCACCGATGCGACCCCCACGCTAACCGCCACCGGCAAGATCGTCTCCGACCACCGCGTCGAGGTGGCGACGAAGGTGTCCGGCCAGGTCGTCGCGCTGCTCTTCGAGCAGGGTGACCGCGTGGAGCGCGGGCAGATTCTGGCGCGCATCGAAGACGTGCTTCCGCGCGCCCGCCGCGACGCGGCAACCGCCAACCTCGCCAAGGCGAAGGCGAATCTCGAGTATCAGAAGGTTAACTTCGCCCGCGTGCAAGGCCTGTCGAAGATTGGCCAGGCGTCGGAAATCGAGCTCGCCGAGGCCCGCCGCGCGTGTGCGGAAACGCAGGCGCTCGTCGCCGCTTCCGAGGCCGAGTTGGCCTACGCCGACAAGGTGCTGAGCGACTGCCAGGTCGAGGCGCCCATCGCCGGCGTCATGCTGGAACGCAGCGTCGAGGTGGGCGACTTCGTGGCGGCGGAGGGCGGGCGCGGGGCGATGGCCAACTCGCAGGTCGGCTCCATCGCGGACATGAGCAAGCTCCGCGTGGAGGTGGACGTCAACGAGCTCGACGTGGGTCGCCTGCAGGCGGGCATGCCGTGTGTCGTGGTGCCCGACTCGAGCAAGGACCGGCGCTACCGCGGCCACGTGTTGTGGCTCGACCCCGGTGCGAATTACGCGAAAGCGACGGTCCAGGTAAAAGTGCGCATTGAAAAGCCGGACGAGTACCTGCGGATCGAGGGCGCTGCGCAGGTTCAGTTCCTTGCCGCTGAGCCGCAGGCGGCGACGTCCCCAGGCGCCGGGCTGTGGATACCGTGCTCGGCCGTTCTCCGGAACGCCGACGGAGGCGGCGCGCGGGTCTTCGTCGCCCGCGCGGGCCGGTTCATCGCGGTACCCGTCCTGCTGGGTGCGCGTGAGCGCGACTCGGTCGAGGTGGTGTCCGGCCTGGTCGACGGACAGGAAGTCGCGGTGGAGGGCGTGGACCGCTTGACGGACGGCCAGCCCGTGCCGCGCTGAGCCACGCGGCAGCGACGATGCCAACAGGATCCCCGGGGGCTCGCCGGGCGGCACGGGAGTGCGAGCGTTCATTTCTGGCGTCTTCTTCGCGTCTCTGCGCCTTTGCGCGAGCTCCATGCTGAGGGGGACAAAACTGGGTGGCGGCGTGCCTCAGCCTCGGGGCCTGGCCGGAGTTGGTCAGGCGGCGGCAACAAGAACGACGTTCAGCCTGAACGGCTGGACGTCGCGCTGTCACCGAGCAGGAGGGACGACGGGGTCGAATGGGAGACATCAGAAAGGAGGCGACCAAAGATCACGTGCTACGCCACGTGGCTTGCCCCCTTGCTCGTCCGGGCGGGTGACAACCCGCGCGATCGCGGACCACGTGTTCCGCAGCTACGATAGCGTTCTGCGCCTGGACGGCGACGTCGGCACCAAAAAGGCCTACGACCCGCGCCCGTACTTCACGCGGGCCGAAGTCGCCATCGCCGAGCATATAAAGCAAGCGGTGGGCGACCTGCGGGTTGCCGAGACCACGCTGTTCAGGGCATGATTCGCCGGGTTGTCCGCCGCCGCGGGCCTGAGCGCCTGCGTCGGCACGAGACCTCGCCCGTCCGTCCAGGGAGACTGTATGCCTCGCCAGAACCGCCGCAGTAGAGACGCGCACCGTAGCGACCGGCGCTGGACGACGGCACGGCGGCCGACCGCGCATGCCGAGCTGGCCGGGCGGGAAGCCACCGCGCCGCGCCCGCCCCACGCGCTCACGCCGCAGGACCAGGCCCGGTTGGGCTGCCTGGGCACGATCGACGAGTGGGAGCGTGCCGACGGCAGCCCGGCCCCCCTGGGCGTGACCTGGGTGGACTCGGAGCAGTCCTGGAACTTCGCGCTGTATTCACGGCATGCCACGAGCGTGACCCTGCTGCTGTACGCCGGGGACGATGTCGTGCGACCCGTGCATCAGCTCCGGCTCGACCCGCTTCAGCACAAGACCGGCCGTATTTGGCACTGTTTCGTTGCGCGCGCGGCGGCGCCGCGCGCCAAGTACTACGCGTATCACGTGGCGGGACCCTGGGATCCGCCGGCCGGCCAGCGCTTCGATTCGCACAAGGTTCTGCTCGATCCCTTCGCCTGTGCGGTCTTCTTCCCGCCGGACTTCTCGCGCGCCGCAGCCAGCCGCCCCGGCCCGAACGACGGCCAGGCCCCCCTTGGCGTGCTACCGGGGCCGGAGCCGGCACCCGCCGCGCCGGTCGGCCCTCCGCCCCCGCGCCACACGCACGATGCGATCGTCTACGAGCTGCACGTAAAGGGCTTTACGGCGAGGGGCAACTCCGGCGTGGCGGCGGCGAGACGGGGCACCTTCCTCGGCCTGGTCGACAAGATTCCCTATTTGCACGAACTCGGCATCACCGTCGTGGAACTGTTGCCGGTGCAGCAGTTCGATCCGCAGGAAGGGAACTACTGGGGCTACATGACGCTGAACTTCTTCGCGCCCCACCAGGGCTACGCCGTCCAGGATGTGGTGCAGGAGTTCCGCGCGATGGTGCAGGCGTTCCATGCGGCGGGCATCGAGGTCTGGCTGGACGTCGTGTACAACCACACGTGCGAGGGCGGCGACGACGGGCCAACCTACTCCTTCCGCGGCATCGACAACCGCAACTACTACCTGCTCGACATGGACACCGGGCGCAACCGCAACGACAGCGGCTGCGGCAACACGACGCGCTGCGCGCACCCGGTTGTGCGGGCGCTCGTGCTGCACAGCCTGCGGCACTGGGCTGACGACCTGCACGTGGACGGCTTCCGCTTCGACCTCGCCTCCGTCTTCGCCCGGGACCGCCGCGGAAACCTGGACACCGACGAATCGCCGCTGATCAGCGAGATCAGCGCGCTGGCCGGGCGGTGCGACGTGCGCCTGGTGGCCGAAGCCTGGGACATCAGCACCTCTCTGCTGGGGCGGAGCTTCCCGGGCCTGGGTTGGCGGCAGTGGAACGGCCAGTTTCGCAATGACCTGCGGGCCTTTGTCCGGGGCGACCCGGGCAAGGTTGCTGCGCTCATGAGCCGTCTGTATGGCAGCGCCGACCTGTTCCCCGACGGCCCGGGCGACGCGTACCGACCCTATCAGAGCGTCAACTTCATCACGGCGCATGACGGGTTTTGCCTGTACGACCTCGTCGCGTACAGCCACAAGCGCAACGAAGCGAATGGCCACGGCGGGCGCGACGGCACGGACCACAACCTGAGCTGGAACTGCGGCTGGGAAGGTGACTCTGGCGCCCCCGCCGAAGTGCTGGCGCTCCGCCGCCGCCAGGTCAAGAACTTCTTCTGCCTGCTCATGCTGGCGAACGGCACGCCGATGTTCTGTGCTGGCGACGAGTTCCTGCACACGCAGCAAGGCAACAACAATCCCTACAACCAGGACAACGAGACGACATGGCTCGACTGGGACAGGCGGGAAGAAAACCGGGACGTCTTCCGCTTCTTCCAGCGCATGATCGCGCTGCGCAAGGCCTGCCGCGCGCTCGCCCGTAACCGATATTGGCGGGATGACGTGCGCTGGTATGGCGTCGCCGGCCCGCCCGACCTACGCCCTGAGTCGCGCAGCCTGGCCTACTGCCTGCACGGGGCGCGTTTCGGCGAAGGCGACCTGTACGTCATGATCAACGCGTTTTGGGAGCCGCTGCGATTCGCTATCCGGGAGGGTTGCCGCGGTCAATGGCGGCGCGTCGTCGACACCGGCCGCCCCAGCCCGGAGGACTTCGCCGAGCCCGGCGCTGAGCCGTTGGCCGACTTCCCCACCTACGAGGTCGGTCCGCGGTCGGTGGTCGTCCTGACTCGGATTCCGTCATCTGGCGCGAAACGCCCCGGCGGAGATCGTCCCAGGCGGGGCGGTCGCGGATAGGGTGAACTGGCCGGACGCGTGCCCTGGCCGAAGACCTCATCCGGGGACGTCAGGAGACGCCTGACGGTTCCGGCGCGCTGCACGCGTACGAGCAACGGCGGGGAGGCACAGGCGCACGCCGACTCCGTCGCTCATCGCTTCGCCCTCAATTCGGTTTCAGTGTGGGGCCGCCGTACGTCCCGATCATCGAAACAACGATCGCCACAAGTCGTTGCGTCGCGACGACGACGGAGTCTTCGGGGGGCCACCCCGTTCTTGACGGGCACACGGCGCGCCCTACTTCTTCTCCTCCACCCGCGGCGTGAGCAGGTTGTCCGCCCGCTCGGTCTCGTCCGGCGCGTACTGCTTGATGAGCGGCGCGACTTGCCGCAGCAGCTCGTTTTCGTCCTTCACGCTCAAGCGCTCGCCGCCCTTGGCGCGGGCGGCGTCGATCTTGGCCTCCGCCGGCGGCCGGAGCCCGGCCTTTACCGCCTTCTCACGCTCCTCCGCGATGATCTTCGCCGTGCAGCGTTCCGGCAGCTCCGGCGTTCCGAACCAAATCAGCGTCTTCTTCAGGTCGAAGTCCGCGAGGTTGCCGGGCACAATGACCACCAGATGCCCGGAGGCGTAGCCGACGTTCACGTGCTGGGCGGTCGTGTCGCCGACATACAGCACTGGCTCCGCCGTCTGCCGCGGGTACACGAGCGCCGGGTCTACCCTGAGCACCAGGATGTAGCCCTCGGTGACCGTAGGCCGCTCCTTGCGCCAGGCGTACTCGTAGCCCTTCTCGAGCGCGAACGGCCGTGCGTACACGATGTCCTGGATGGATGCGGGCGTCGGCGGCATCGGCGGCGGTTCGGCCAGCAACGTACTGGTCATCAAGCACAGGGGCGTCAAGGCTGTCAGGATCGTGTTTCTCATATCGTGCCGACCTTTCACGCGTAGAGGGTTAGTCTTCGTTGCACTCAAACATCGACAGATGTACGTCATCGATGTTCCAGCCACAGTATTCCCAGGATTCGTCGGTCGTTCCCATGGTCCAGCGCACGTAGACGGTGGGCTGGTCGTCGGCAATGCTTGAGATATCGAACGCCTGGAACGTCCAGGCCGTGTCCGCGACCTCGCTTCCATTCTCCCAGACCATCGTCCACGTGCTGCCGTCCGTGCTGATCCGCAGCCGCGCGTGGTCATACGCCGGTTGCTCGACGCCGAGCCACCGCCAGAAGGACAGCCGCACGCCCGTGAGACCTGTGCAATCGATGGCGGGCGTCGTCAGATGGCGTTCCGGCATGTTCGGCTCGTAGTCGCCGTTCAGGTTGTATCCGTACACGCTGGGGCCGGTGCAGCCGCTGGTCGGGTCGGGGCCGCCGTGCTGCCCGCCGCCGCCCGTCGGCTGTCCGAAGGCCCACAATCCGCCCGAGATGGCCCAGCCGGGGTCGGCGTTCATCAACTGCTCGAAGAAGCTCACCCACTCGCCCACGGCAACCAGGTACACGCTCGCCGGGGCAGCCGGCGGGTCCGCGATCAGTCCGCTCTCGCTGCCTTCGGCAGTGAAGTAGAACTGCGGCTGGTCACTACACGCGGGCGCCGGCAGAATCGCGGCGTACACGTCCTGCCCGACCGGTACCAGCGGCACGGTGTTGTACGCGCCGTCGTCGTAGCGGAAATGGAGCCGGCCCGTGTCCGGCACATAGGTCTCGCTTCGTCCGCGGATCTTGACTTGGACAGGCGTCGGTTGGCCTGGCGGGATATGGTCTGGAACGCTGATCGGTCGGATGGTCAGCCCGCCCGGATTCGGATCCTTGCTGAATTGCAGATCGTCAAACCCGATTCGCCCGCGCGATGAGCCGGCCCCGCCCCCGAAGCTAAACCGCACCGCGACGATGTTCGTCAAATCCAGTGCCGCACCATTCCGTAGGAAATCGCCGAGCCGGACGCGGATCGTCTCGAACTCATTCTGCCAGCCGGCCCCGGTCCCATACCCGGTCCGCTGATACGGCTCCTCGAGGCCGCCGCCGTAGGCGCCGATGTTGATCGAGCTTAAGGTGCCGTCCGCATCCCGTAGGCTCACCGTGAACGTCAGGTCTCCGAGCTCGCTGGTCGTCTCGGGGTGGCGCGTCTGCTGGCAGGCGCGGAACGAGAGGTACTCGTAGCTGGACACGTCGCGCGCCGCCGGCACGACCTCAAACTCCAGAAACCGCGCGCCGAGGAACGTCCAGTCGAATACGAGCCCTTTGGTCGTGTCGTTGGTGCGCGCGCGGGTCATGCCGTTCATCGGATCCGACGCGGACCAGGCAAAACTCCCGTCCGTGTCGTTCATCAACCCTTCGTACGGGTTCTGCACGCTGTACATGACCGCCCCGCCCGAACTGCTGATCCCCAGCGCGCTCTGCGTCTGAAAATCGTCGACGAAGAAGCTGCCCGTGCCTTCCTTGTACTCCAGGTCAACGGTATCCATGGCCGCGACACCGATCGGCCGGAGGTCCTCGTATTGCCGCCACAGGAAATCCTTCGCCGGCACGTTGCCCTCGACGTAGTGCTTCACCAGCGCGAGGTACACGGCCTTCGCGACGCGCTGCGCCTCCGGCCGGCCGATGGCCGTGCCCGGCGGGCCGCTAAAGTCATCGTCGCCGCAGCAATTGAAGTCGTTGTGATCGGCCCCGTGCACGTACGTGGACTGGCGAAAACCCTGGGCCCGCTCGTAGACGTTGAACGAGTCGGCAATGTCGTTGTCCGGGTAGCCGCCCACGTCCCCGTCCGCCGCCCCATAGATCAGGTGATAGTCCACCTGGTGCGGGTTGCTCTGCTCCGGGCCGAGGAAGTCTGTTGGCGCGATGCTGCTGACGAGGATCACGTCATCCAGCGTGTAATTCGCCGGCGTGTAACCGTCGTAGAGGCGGTCGTAGGCGCGGACGACCCCCTCCCCCCCGCGGCTGTGGCCGATCCACATGATCTTGTGCACGTCGACGTGGCCGTTGAATACCCCGTTGCCGATCGTGGCCAGGTGACCGAGGAAGTAGTCGGTGTTGGTCAGGGTCGTCGTCGAGGCCGTCTCGATCCCCGGTCCCGTATTGTTCTCATGGCTCATCACGATGTAGCCATACGAGGCCAGATGCTGCTGCAGGTAGTCGTACCAGGTGTAATTGTGGCCGTTGCCGTGGCTGATGACGACCAGCGGCAACTGCCCCAGCGCGGCAATGTCGGTGGGATACCACGTCCTCTGGCCCAGCCAGGAGCCGCCGCTGTACTGGATCGCGGTCGTTACGAGCGGTCCCAGCGCGACCGTGTCCGCCACCACGTAGAAGCCCGCGACTTGGCGATAGCCGTCGATGTAGTCGCCGTCGTCCAACAAGGCATTGCGGTTCGCGTCGATCACGACGTCATAGCCGACGCCGAGCCCGGTGCCGGCGTCCGCGTCAAGCTCGTTGGCCTCCGCGACCTGGAACGTGTTCTGCTGAATCGTCGTGCCGCCGAACGTCACGACCTGCGGCCCGTCGACACGCACGTCGGTCAACGTCGGATCCGCGTTCCACTGCTCCTCGGTCTTGTCCGCGACCACGTACAGATCGGCCGTCACGCCCACCAGCTCCGGGTACCGCGTCGGATCCAGCCCCACCTTGACGGGCGCGTTAACGTTGAACGCCGTGACATACTCGAAGAACGGGTACACGGTGAGCGCGTTGCCGGCGAGCTGCGCCTCCACCACGTCCATGCCGGCGTACCCGGCTTGCCATAGGGCCAGGTCGATCAGGTCGACGTCCCCATCGACGTCCTGGTCATAGCGATCTTGGCAGGTGGGCGAGACCGACACATCCGGCCCAGCCAGGCAATCGCAGAATCCCTGAATGCCGGCAAAATCCTCATTCCCCGTGGTCGCCACAATGAGGCGGTCGCCGCGCGCGACGCCGGCGGCGAGCAGCGCACCGACCAACAGGGCGGACCTGAACCCGTGTCCCATCACACATGCTCCTGGTGAGCGCACCTAGGCCGTCGCTCGATCACCCCCGCGCCGCTAAAGCCATCCCAGACATCACTGTAAAGTATACCGCGCCGCGGCGCATCGCCCAAGGGCCGCGTTGCCCCTGTCCGGTGATGCCAAGGGGGGCCACCATCCAGCGCTGCGGCCAGAGCGCAGCGTGCAGCCGTAGCGACAGCGTCTGCCGGCGCGCGTCGCGGCCCGATGGGGGCGCGGGAGACCGCCGCCATCCCGGCGCGGCGTGGGCCGCCGACGGGCTTTTCGGGTCATCGTCCCATTTCGGCTTGAAACGGAGGCGTATGATTGGGTAGGCTGGTTTGGAAGGTGAAAGAGGAGTCTCTCATGCGTAACCTGCTGGTTCTGATTGTCCTGGCCGCAGCACCGGTCGTTCTCGTGGCCCAGCAACTCCCCGTCCAACCGAGGGGCTGCGCACGTGCCAAGGCCCAAGTGGCGGCGATCCTGCGCGCCCAGGGCCGTGATGCGGGACCGCCCGTGGACGACTTCAGCACCGACACCGACGTGCTGCACTACCAGCTCGACATCGAGATCAACCCGGTCACGGCCTGGATCGGCGGGTCGAACACGATGACCGTGCAGAGCCTGGTCGATAACCTGACGCTCTTCCACTTCCGCCTGGACACGACCTTCACCATCACCGACGTGCAGGTCGGTGGAGCGCCGGTCGACTGGGTCCGCGTAGATTATCCCGCCGTGCAGGTCACACTCGACCGTCCTTACAACACCGGCGAGCAGTTCGAGTTGTACGTGGCCTACAACGGCCAGCCGCAGAGCGGCGGATTGGGCGGGATCACGTTCCGTATCCGCAATGGGGCACGGGAGGTGTACACCCTGAGCGAGCCGTGGTTCGCCTACACCTGGTGGCCGGCCAAGGATGATCTCGAGGACAAGACCACCGCGGACCTGTGGTTCACGGTACCCAACACCATGGTCGTAGGCTCCAATGGGGCGCTGCAAGGGACCGACAACATCGGCGTGGGCAAGCTGCGCTACCGCTGGAAAACAACGTATCAGACCGACGACTATCTGTACTCTATTGGGGCCACGAACTTCCACCAGTTCGGCGCGCTTTGGACCTACCAGGGCCACGTAATGCCGCTGAAATTCTTCATCTACCCCGAGGACGACTCCACCCAGAACCGGCAATTCTGGCTGAGCATCGCCGGCCCCCTGACGACCTTCAGCGACTTGTTTGGCCTCTACCCGTTTGTCCAGGAGAAGTACGGCATGCTCGAGTTCGGCTGGGGCGGCGGCATGGAGCACCAGACGCTCACGAGCATTGGCGGCTACTTCGATTGGGAAGATGGAATCGTCCACGAACTGTCCCACCAGTGGTGGGGCGACAACGTCACCTGCGCGACCTGGATGGACATCTGGCTTAACGAGGGCTTCGCCACGTACTGCGAAGCCCTTTGGTACCAGTACGAGCCCGGCGGCAGCGAGGCCGCCCTGCACGCCGCGATGGCGTCCCGACGGCCCTGGGATGTCAGCGGCACGGTGTACTGCTATGACATCAGCGACGTAAACCGTATCTTCGACTACAACCTCTCCTACCTGAAGGGTGGCTGGGTGCTGCACATGTTCCGGCATGTCCTGGGCGACACGGAGTTCTTCGACACCCTTGCCGCCTACCGCGCTGCCTACCAGGGCAATTCCGCTACGACCGATCAGTTGCGGCAGGTCGCCGAGACCGTCTCCGGTCGCGACCTGCAATGGTTCTTCGACGAGTGGGTCTACGCCGGGGGCGCACCCGCATACCAGTACGGCTGGACCCAGTATCTCATCGATGGGGTGCGCTATGTCGAGCTGTACGTTAAGCAGACGCAATCCGTTTCGTACCCGGTTTTCACGATGCCGATCGACATCGTGACCAACGATGCCCAGGGTGCGCATACGCACACCGTGTGGAACGATGCCCGCATCGAGAACCTGCTCTTCCAGGTCGAAGGCCCCACCGTGACGAGCATCAATCTTGACCCCAAGCCCTGGATCCTTTCGACCGCCGCCAGCCCGGTGAGCTTTGTCCAGGGCCCGCCGAAAATCGTCACGATGAACCCGGCCCCGCGCGCGGTGGTGCCGCTTCCGCAGCAGCCGGCCGCCCTGGAGGTCGTCTTTCACAAGGGCGTTGTAGCGGACGCCGGCGACTTTGAGCTGGTCGGACAGCGCGGCGGCGCCGTGCCGTTTGCGTTCTCGTATGACAGTGTCCGCCACGCCGCCGACCTCACGCCCCAGGCGGCGCTCGGCACCGATACGTACACCCTCACCGTTCACGAGTCGATCGTGGACAGCGGGGGCCTGCCGCTCGACGGCGAACTGGTCAAGCCCGACAGCCCCGATCCGCTGCCCAGCGGCGACGGTCTGCCCGGCGGCAGCGCGGTCGCGACGTTCTACGTCACGCTCACCGGCGATATGAACTGCGACGGCACGGTGGACTTTGGCGACATCAATCCGTTCGTGCTGCTTCTTTCCGACGCTCCCGCCTGGCAGGCCGCATATCCCGGCTGTCCGCCCCAGAACGGCGACATCAACGGCGACGGCACGTACGGGCAAGGCTCGTTCGGCGATATCAACCCGTTTGTCGCCCTGCTCAGCGGCGGCGGGTAGGCGCCGCTCCGCACCAAGCCCGGCGAGGGACCGACCCCCCTGCCGAAACGCGTGGAGTCGGTCGCACGCCGGGCCGCGAGCGCATTCCCGCACAGCCGCCTCCGGCCACTCGCGCCTATCATCGTGACGATAGGCTCGGCACCGACGACGTCTTTTGCGGAAAGAGGCCGTCGCCCCTCGGCGTCTTGTCGATTCAGCGCGCCGTCCTCCTCTGCTGCCGCGCCTTTCGGCTCGTCGTCCCGGTCCGCCTGCTGCAGTAGGTGGCCGCCGGGTATGGCGTGAGCTTTGCTGGTCCCTATCCGGGGCACGGCCCTGGTCGCTGTGTTCGCGCATTCTGGTGCGGCTATGGCAGACAGGATAAACATCGGTACTGCGGGGTGGTCGTACGACGACTGGGTCGGCCCTTTCTATCCCAGCGGGACGGAGCCGGGGGATTACCTGGCGTGCTATTCCGAGCACTTCAACGTGGTTGAGGTGGACAGCACGTTCTACCGCCCGCCCACGGCGCGGATGGTGGCGGGTTGGGCGGCCCGCACGCCGGCGCACTTCGATTTCGCCCTCAAGATGCCCCGCGCGATCACGCACGACAAGGTGCTGTACGACTGCGCGGCCGAAATGGAGGAGCTCGTGCCGACCTTCGGTCTGCTCGGCGCGAAACTCAAATCCGTGCTGCTCCAGTTCGGTTACTTCAATCGCACGGCCTTTGCAGGGTCCAGGCCGTTTTTCGAGCGACTGGCGGCGTTTTTCGGCCAGTATGCCGCCCGGCTGCCGCTGGCCTGCGAGATTCGCAATCGGAACTGGCTGACCCAGGACTACTTCTCCCTGTTGCGCGCGCACAACGTCGCCGCCGCGCTCGTGGAACACGCCTGGTTACCGCCGATCGACGCGCTGATCGAGCAGCACGATGTGGCGACCGGGTCGTATGCTTATGTCCGGCTGATCGGCGATCGGGAGGGGATCGAGAAGATTACCACGACTTGGGGCAAGATCGTTCTCGACCGCGGTGATGACCTGCAGCGGATCGCCGGCGCGTTGCGGAGAATCGCCCGGCGAACCAGGTTGCTCGTTTTCGTCAACAACCATTACGCCGGCCACGGGCCGGAAAGCTGCCGGCAGCTCCGCGCAGCCCTCGGGCCTAGGGAGGAATCCGGCGCGCCAGGCGCAGTAAGATCCCCGTAAACGCTCATCTTGAGCGCTGCCCACGGGTGCGCCCGGTTGCTCGTTCCCTGTCTCTGCCCGGCGACGGTGACGCCGTCGCTGTTGCCTGTGCCTGAATCGCGCGGGCGGGCTGGCGATCGGCACGCGGATGAACGGCCCTGAGCCTGAAGAGGAATACTGCTCAGTGCCGGTCTACGACGATATGTCCCTCTTTCAGAACGACAGCCGGCTTTCGCAGCACCCCCAGGTCCTGGAGCGGATCCCCGCGGACGGCGATCAGGTCGGCGATGTACGCGGCGGCAATGCGCCCCAGGTCGTTCTCCCGCCCAAGGATGCGCGCCGCGATGCTGGTGGCCGACCGCAGCACGTCGATCGCCGTCATGCCGTACGCACGCATCAATTCCAGCTCGCGCGCATTGTCACCATGGGCAAACACCCCCACGTCGCTACCGCAAGCGATCGTCACGCCGGATTGCAGCGCCCGCGCGAACATCTGCCGCGCCCGCTGAATCCGTGGCGGCTCCGGCAGGCCCTCTGTCCAACCCTCGTAGCGGGCCAGCGCTTCAGAAGCGGCCAGCGTCGGGCAGAGCGCGACGCCGCACTCGCGCATCTGGGCCAGTACTTCCGCGGACACGTAGTAGCCATGCTCAATCGTGTTCACGCCGGCCAGGACCGAACGCCGAATACCCTCGTCCGTGGCGGCGTGTACCGCAACTGGACGCCCGGCGCTGCGGGCCTCCGCGACGGCCGCGTTCAGCTCGTCCTGCGCGAACGTCGACGTCGCCGGATCGCCCGGGCGCCGGCGGTAATCCGCGTACAGCTTGACCCAGTCCGCCCCGGCGGCGATTTGCTCCCGCACTGCCCGACGCACCCCGTCCGCGCCATCGGCGACCTGGGCGCCTTTTGGCACGTCCCAGCGCGGATCGAAACCCGCCGGGCCGTAGCAGCCGGTCGCGACGATGGCGCGTGTGGCGACGAAAAGCCGTGGCCCCGGCACGGTGCCGCGCGTGATGGTGTCGCGCAGGGCCACGTCAGCGAAGCCCGCGCCTTCGGTGCCCAGATCTCGGAGTGTCGTGAACCCCGCGTCCAGCGTGACGCGGGCCGCGACCACCGCTTGAATCGTGCGGAGCTCGAGCGATTCCCTCAGGATCTGGTCGTCCCAGCTCGCTTCGCTGTACGGATGCAAAAGCAGGTGGGAATGCAGGTCCGTCAGGCCGGGCAGCAGCGTCAGGCCGGTCAAGTCGAGCCGCTCGGTATCCGGCGGCGGCTTCAGCTCGGCTATGGGCGCCACCTGCGCGATGCGCCCGTCGGACACGAGTACGTCGTGCCCCTGGAGCACGTGACCATCCACCGGGTCAAGCAGGCCTGCACCGGCGAGCCAGAGTGACTTGGGAGGGTCTTGAGCGGACGCGGCGCTCGTTGCGCTCGGCATCGTAATCCTCTTTCATGAGCTCGCTATCCTTCGCGCGACCGCGGGCAACCCGTGCCAAGTTCTGCTCGGCCGCACGCACGTCACGAAACCTGACGCAAGGGTCGGCACGGTCATTCACCGCGTGGGGTTCTCAATCCAATCCCGGTAGCAGGCGTTGCACAGACACAGGGTCAGCTTTCGATATACCTGCTCCATCGCCTCCTGCTCCGACACGCCATGCAGCGCCTCGAGCAGGTGCTCGATTTCGCCGAGGATGTCGCGCTTCAGATCCGCCTCCGTGATGGTCGGCGGTGTGGGGTCGGCGAGGGCTTCGATCCGGACCACGTAGAATTCGCCTTCCCCGGGTTTCAGCTCCATCGCGCACCGATGGCAAAGCAGCGGTGACTCGTCCATTGCGGTTCCTTGGCGGGTTCCGGCCGGCGCCTCAGACGGCGCTCCCAGCGCGTTCAGCCGCTCTGGTGAAGGGCATCCTTGCATCGCTGCCGGTACTCATTCTGTTGCGGCGAGCCTTCGCTACCCGCGGCGCCCTGTCTCCAGGCTGCGCGCGCCTCATCGCTCCGACTCAGTGCCTCCAGCGCTCTTCCCCGCCAATAGAGGGCCGTTGCCTCCTCAGGCTTGTTCGAGCGGCCGACGCCCAGGTTCTCCGGGTAGGTCAGCGCAGCGTCGAAGTCCTGCAAGGCGGCCGCGAAGTCGCCGGCCTCAAGCCGGGCCTGCCCGCGTTCCACATGCGCCTTGCCGAAAATGACCCAGGTGGTCGCCTGGCCTTCCCAAGCCACGAAGTACTGCGTGGTCTCGAACAGATGGATCACGTCATCGAAGCGCTTCTCGTCGAGATAGGCCTGCGCGAGCAGAATCAGCGCATCGGCTCGCCGCGGCTTGTCGGCCGGCATGGACTCGAGCACGCGGATGGCCTCGGGCCGCCGCCCGTCCTCGCTGAGAACCTCCGCCAGATCGCGATAGAGGGTTTGGTCGCTGGGCCGCGCGGTAATGGCCTTCTGGTAGAGCGCGGCGGCTCTCAGAAGGTCTTTCTCCACGACGCGACTGTAAAGACCAAGGTTACGGAAGGCGATGCTCAGCGACGGATTCAGTTCGGCACCCTTCTGCCAGTGCGCAGCCGCCGCGTCGAGCCGGCCGAGGTGGGCACAGAGGTTTCCCAGATGAAAATGTGCGTGCGCATCCTCCGGGTGCTTCTCGATGGCATACTCCAGCGCGGGCGCCGTGTCCGGATCAGAGGCGAAGTCGTAGTCCTTATGCGCGGCGCACGCCTGCCCGAGGTACGCCTCTGCACGAGCCTCGTCGCCCAGCAGCGCCGCCCAGCGGGCGAGGTGATAGAGCACCAGCGGGCTCCGCTCGGCCTCCGGTACGGGGTTGACGCACACGGCTTCAAGCACACGCATTGCTTCAGCGTGCAACCCGACGTCGGCCAGAACGAGGCTCGTTTCGAGCAGCTCAAAATCCACTTCGCCGACAAAGCCCCGCACGTCGCGCACAAAGCGATTCAGCTCGTCGTCGTTCCGCAGGGCCAGAATCGCCCGCGGAAGCAAGTCCGTGGGGCCTTCAGCACTCCTCGCCTTGGCCTCGTCCCACGCCTGCGCATCGCCATGCGCGTACTTCGCGAGCAGCAGGTGATCTCTCGCTTGGGTGTCCCGCGGATTGGCGCGCACGGCGTTCGCGAAGGCTTCCACCGCCCTGTCCGGCTCGTGCAATCGCAGGTAGGCCCGGCCAGCCAGATCATCCCCAAGCGCGACGGTTCCGAAACATCGGGCTGCCTGGTAAGCACAGCGCAGCGCTTCGGGCTCATCGCCGAGCTTCAACTCGCTTGCGCCCAGGAAGTACCACGACAGCCCGTCGCTGGGATCGCGCGCGAGGGCGCGCTCCAATTGCGCCACTGCGCTGGAGTAGTCTCCCGCCTCAACCGCCAGGACCGCCAAACCGCACAGCGCGCGGACGCAGCCCGGATCTTGTGCGAGCGCCTTTTCGTAGTATTCACGGGCCTTCGCCCGATTCGTCGCCAAGTCGTACTTGCGACCCCGCAGATACGTCTCCTCAACCGTGAGCTGCTCGTCCGGCTTCTCGGCGATTTCCGCGGCGGTGGGCGGCAGGACCTTGGGCACCGACAGCGGCGAGGTGAATGCAGCCAGGAAATCGCCATTGGCCGTCGTGACCGAGATGTCAGCGGCCACGTCACCAGGGCACGCCAACGTAACCACCAGCGGACGGTCGGGAGCCAGATCGACCCGTTGCCGAAGCTCCTGCATGTCGCAAGCTACCGCGCACCGCGCGCCGGGAAACCGTCCGGTTGCAATCAACCGTAGTTCGAGCCGATCGTCCCGGCGAACGGTCTGGATCGCCACGTCTTTGGTCGCGAACTCGAAGCCGTCCCCGAGACCATGGACGGGGTACCACCATTCCTGCCAGGCGACCTCGTCCCGCGGCCACAGGGCCCCGTAGTCGGACTGCGTCGGCAACGGCCCGGACTGCACCTCAATGTACGGCCCGTCCTCGTCGGTCAGGTTCTTCTGGCTCACCAGGCCGAAGTCCCAATTGCCCCACGTCCAGGCCTTCTTCCCGCTGAGCTTGCGGTGATCGGCCGCTTGCACCACCCCGCGGTCGGCCTCGACGTCGTACGCGCCAAAGAAGTCGAACGTGCACTGGCGGGCAAAGACCGACGCCCACGTTTCGTAGTTCTTCAGCCACGACAGGTCGCGCCCCTCGTGAATCGGCCACGTGAAGAACGTGGTCCCCGAGTGATCGGTGCCGAGCGTCATCGGAAAGATGAACCGTGTGCCCGGCCGGTTCGGGAACGCCGTGCAATTCCAGAAGTAGTACGGACTCAGCGCGTCCGTGGGATTAAACAGCCGGATGCGCTCGTCCAGATACGCCCGGCCGGGATGCAGCGTCAGCCGCACCGTCCAGCGGGTCCGTTGGCTTTTCTCCAGATTGCTCACTTCGAGATACGCCGAGCCATCCGCGTTTTGACCGAGCAGCGCATCGACTGGAGAAACGCAGGTCACCGTGTGCCCTTGCGAGCCGGCATTCCATTCGACTCCCCCGCTGATCCAGGCCCCGCGCATGCCGATCATGCTCGGCTTGATTACGTGGTTGATATGAAACATGTCTTGGCCGGTGGTCTTGTCGAGGACGGAGTGGAGGCGCCCGCCCAGCTCGGGCAGGCAGGTGACTTTGAGGTACTCATTCTCCAGGAAAAGCGCCTTGTACGTATGGTCCACCTTGGTCCGGAATAGATGGTCTTGCATGGTGTAGGGGTAGATGATCGAGCCCAGCGGCGCCGTGGAGCCTTTGCCGGTGCCTTCCAGTGCCCAGAACTTGGGATTGATGTCGTCCTCCCACGTGTAGGTGGGAATCACGCGGGTGCCTTCCCAAGCCTTCACCTGGGCCCAAGTTGCGGGCGGCACCCCGCTCAGCAACACCGCGGAAAGCAGCCAAGGCAATTCCCTCTTCCCACCGTTTCTCATCGGGCCACCTCGCTCTCCTTCACGCCCCGCGGGAACCACTGCGCGCCCACTCGTCCCGCTACGGGGCCGGCGTCGGCCGCGTGGCGGTCGGCTCCACCAGGCTTCTGAGCCAGTCGATCGGGCGGCCCTCGGCGACCATCGTAACATTCTCCGCCCGCGCAATGGCCATGAACTGCTCGTACACGTTCAGGATGTTGTTGTCCACCGGCCAGGCCACACCTTCGGCCGTGGCCTCTTGTCGCAGCGTATCCCAACGTACCATAAACGTGTAGAGCAGCGGCAACTGCGCCACCCGCACGCGCTGCCGAATCGCCGCATCGTCGCCCGCCGCCCCTTCGGCCGCCCTCAAAAGCGTCACCCCCGTGCTCAGCGTCTTCAGCGACAGAAACTTGGCGTCCGCCGGCGAAAAGCAACCCAGCGGGTCGCCGCTGGCCTCGATGGCGTCATGGGTCACTTTGAGGTATTCCCGAATGAAGCTCGCCGCCGGCCCATAGTAGCCGTCGAGGAATTCGTCGATCAGTCGCTGCGGGTCGCGCGACGGATCCCACAGGAGCTTGGCCAGAACCCAGCCCCGCAGCTCGGCCATCTCGGAGCCGTACGACTGATAGGCTCCCTGCTCGAACACGCCCCGCACCCCGTGGTCCACAAAGAACTGAATGTTTGGCCCCAGCACGCGCAGGTTCGGATGTGGAAGCACGTAGTTCGCAAAGTTCGTCGTGTAGTCCCAGATGTAGAGCCGGTCGCAAATCTTCGACCAGCCCACCAGGTCGTCGCGGAACGCCTGGTTGCGCTCATCCGCTAACGGCGTACTGAACGAGCACTCGATGCTGCACAACCGCACGATCACGCTGCCCCGCGGCCGGACGTGCGCCGGCGGCTTGCGCGTGTACTGGTAGGCCAGCGTGTCGATGGCCACGTTGGGAAACTCGCGCTCGATCTCCGCAGCCACCGCGTTGACGAACCGCAGCAGCGCGCCGGCCGGGCCACCCTCCTCGTTGTCGACGGCGGTACAGTGGCTGCACTGGCAATTGCCGAAGCAGTCATTCTGCGACACCGATGCGATCGTCGCGGCGGGATTGGCGCGCAGGCGCTGTTTGAGATTCTTCACGAGCTCGCCGCGCATCTCTTCGTTGGTCAGGCAGAGCTGCGCGTTCTCGGCCCTGCGCTGCCCGCCAATCTCGCTGAACCACTCCGGGTGACCTGTGAAGTATCGATCGGGTGGAATGAGCATGTAAAACGTATGCACGAAGCCTTCATAGGTGTGCTTGCCCCCGCGCCGTGCATCCAGCCGGTCCCAATGGCCGTTGCATCTGTTGTGGACTGCCCAGTCGCCGTCGAGGGCGTCGAACCAGAACGACTCGCGATACTCAAGTCGCGGGACGAAGCGGCGATGGAGTGGCCCCACCTTGAGCGTCGGGCTCTTCGGCACGGTGCTGACTTTCGACGTCCACCAGCGGTAGCCCACCTCGTCCTCCAGGAACGTGTAAACGGCGTACAGCGTGCCCCGTGGCCGTCCGCCGGCCAGAATGAGATCGTGGCCGACAGTGCGAATCACGAGCCCCTCTTCTCCCAGACCCTCCGTGGTGAAGCTCGGGTCAGCCAGCTTTGCGGCCTCCGGACCCACCAACACCCGAGCCTGGCCAACCTCGGCCTGGTCGACCAAGACGAAATCCCCGCCCGTCACCCGCTTGAGGAACCCGGCTAGTTCGGTCGCCGCATGTTTCTCCGCTTCGGTGGCGTCCAGCGCAACCACGACCGTGGCCCGGCTGACGCCGCTTTCGGCAATAATCACCCGATCGTCCGCGATCGCCGCCCCGAGACACATGGCACCCGCCCACGCGGCCAACGTCCCAGGGATAAGGCCTCGACTCATCATCGCACCTCCACGCCGGCGGACTCGATTACCACAGTGGTCGGCGCAACCGTACCGCGCGTCGAGGCTTTCGGCCACGACGCCCCCGCGCGTTTCGCGAGCATAACGTAGCCTGTTCCTTCCGAAAAACCCGTCCCCGTCGATAGGCATGGACTTGCGCGCCCCGCTCTCCTGATCCCGGCCGGCTACAACGATGCGTCGTTGAGCCCGAGTTGAGGCGATCGAATCAGCGTCGCGCGCCTTCTCGATTTGCGTGGACGCCGGCCGCGCAATTCCTGCCCCTCTTAAGCCGATTCGACACGGCGGTGGCGAGCGCCCGCACAGGGGCCAGAATTGCGCCGGCCGTAGAAACGCGGGTTCCGCAATGCGGTGCGACCGACGGCACCGCTGCCCCACGGCGTGGCCGCACAACTTGACAAGCACAGAGGCAACCTGTGGCGACAACGACTCACTGACTACCGTGTCGCGTGAGCGGTCTCGCTTTCCTTCCCCCCGTTCGACAAGGCGTCTACGAACGGTCGATACAAAGTTGCAGCGGAGCGGGCCTGCCTCTTTGAAGCCATCGCGCTGTCCGCATGACGGTCCGCCTCGGTCCCGGCCACCAGTGTGTTCGCGACGACTCTGGGCCGACGAGGAAGAACGCAGATCGCATAGGCAGGCGTCGTTGGGCGAGCGGCGCCAGCGAAGCGGCAGCCGCTGGGCTTGGCTGGACTGGCCGGGCTTACCTGCCAGTCGCGCGTTTCATCTACCGATAAGAGTGTGGTCGCGCCGGTCGTCGCACGTCACGTGACGCCTTGCCATCCAAGGCCATTCTGTCGGGCGCGAGTCGCCCGCCCGTCAGAGGCGGCAACAGAAACAGAGCAAGCCATGGTCGGACTGATTCACAAGGCGCTCTTCAGCCTGATCGAGTCGGCGGCGGGCAGCGACGCGGTCCTGGAGGTGAAACGCCGCGCGGGGGTGCCCGGGGATAAGGTCTTTCGCATGGACGAGGCGTATGACGATGCCGAGTGGCAGCGGTTGCTGGCTGGCACGTGTCAGGTTCTCGGGATCACGCAGTCGCAAGCGGAGCAGGCCTTCGCCGACTTCTTCTGTCGAGACGCTTTGAAGCGTTGGTCCACGTGGTTCGCGATGTCACACAACGCGCGCGAGTTCCTGGAGCGCCAGCCGAGAATCCACAACAGTTTCGCCACCGGAGTTCGAGATCCGGCGACCCACAAGGCCATCGCCGATAAATTCAACATGGAGGCGCGGGCCACGGAGCTGGTCATGCGCTACCGGTCGCCCAATCAGCTCTGTGGGCTCTACATGGCCCTGGCGCGATGGGTGATCAACCACTACGGCGACCAAGCCACCGTGGAGGAGACGCGCTGCCTGAAGAAGGGTGACCCCGAGTGCGAGGTTCACATCTGCTGGGCAGAGGCAGGAGGCTGTTAATGGTATCCGCGGGAGTCCCAGATGCGGCCGATGCACGCCAACTCCGGTCGCTGGTCAACGCGCTGGCCGACCAGTTGTGCCCTGCGGTTGATGGGCAGTTCGATTTCACGGTGCGGGTCGACGTTCAGGACGAGGCGATCGAGAAGCTGCAGATGCTCATCAATTTCGTGCTGGACGCCGCCCGGCGCTCCGTGGCCAAACTGGAAGGGCAGCACCGAGCCCTGGAAAGCGAGGTGGCAGAGCGCAAGGCGGTCGAAGAGCGGATCGGTGAAACTCTGAGGCATCAGATCGAACTGAACCACTTGCAGCAGCACCTGCTTACGCCGGGCGTGTTGGCGGGTAAGCTGGCGCGAATCACCGCTGCCGCCGTGCAGCTATTCGATGTGGACTTCTGTCGCGTTTGGATCACCAAGGCGGGCGACCTGTGCGAGCGCGGCTGCATCCACGCGCGTGTGACGGAAGGGCCGCACGTCTGCAGATACCGGGATCGCTGCCTGCACCTCCTGGCCAGCTCCGGGCGTTACACACACACGGATGGAGAAGTACACCGCCGCGTGCCGTTCGGCTGTTACAAGGTCGGACGCGTGGCGAGCGGGGAGGAGCACAAATTCCTGACCAACGAAGCGGCGCGCGATCCGCGGATTCACAATCATGCCTGGGTGAAGGAACTCGGTCTCGTCTCGTTTGCGGGCTACCAGCTTCGACCCCCCGGGGGAGAAACCATCGGTGTGCTGGCGCTGTTCTCCAAGCACGTCGTTACACCCGAGATCGATGCCATGCTGGAGACCTTGGCCCACACGGCCGCGCGGGTCATTCTGAATGCCCTGGCGGAGGAGGAACACAGGAACCTACAGAGCCAGTTGGCGCTGGCGCAGCGGCTCGAGTCCGTCGGCCAATTGGCCGCCGGAATTGCCCATGAAATCAATACGCCAACGCAGTTTGTGAGCGACAACACGCGTTTTCTGCAAAGCGCCTTTCCCAAGCTGAAGGACTTCCTAGCCCGGTACCGACAGCTTCTCGACGCTGGCCGGGCAGGTCCCGTTCCCCCTGTGCTCCTCGACGACCTGCAGGCCGCCGCCAGCACGGCCAAACTGGATTACCTTCTGGAACAGATGCCCGCGGCGCTCTCCGATTCTCTCGAGGGCCTCGAGCGGATCGCGAAGATCGTGCGGGCCATGAAGGACTTCGCGCACCCCGGCCAACAGTCCATGTCGCCGGCCGATCTGAACGCGGCGATCGAAAGCACGGTCACCGTGGCCCGCAGCGAGTGGAAGTACGTGGCCGAGATGGTGCTCGATTTGGATCCCGCGCTACCACGCGTCCCCTGCATGCTGGGAGATTTCAACCAAGTCATTCTGAATATCGTCGTGAACGCGGCCCACGCCATCGCGGATATGGTCGGGGACGGCAGCCGGCGCAAGGGTACGATCACGGTCACCACCCGTCAGAATGACGGCCACGTGGAAGTTCGCATCGGCGACACGGGTACCGGGATCCCGGAGGAGTACCGCGACAAGATCTTCGACCACTTCTTTACCACAAAAGAGGTGGGCAAAGGAACGGGACAGGGCCTTGCGATTGCCCGGCGGGTGATCGTCGAGAAGCACCGCGGAACCTTGACCTTCGAGACGGAAATAGGCAGGGGCACGACCTTCGTCATCCGCCTGCCGATCGAGCCGGACGGGAGCACGGCCCTGGAGACGCCCGCGCATGAAGAAGCGTATTCTACTGGTCGATGACGAGCCCAGAGTCCTCCGCGGGCTCCAGCGCGTGCTGTCGGACGACCCGCCGGTCGGGCGGTCGAAGCGGAGTGTGCAACATGATCCGCGTGCTGTTCGTCGATGACGAGCCCAAAGTGCTCCGTGGCCTGCAGCGCATGCTCGCCGGTGCCGATTCGGACTGGGAGACCGAGTACGCCCCCGGCGGCCGCGAAGCCCTGACGCTGCTGGCCCAGCGGCCGTTTGATGTCGTCGTTTCCGACATGCGCATGCCCGAGATGGACGGGGCCGCGCTGCTCAACGAGGTCATGCGGCTGTACCCCCACATTGTGCGTATTGTGCTCTCCGGGCACTCCGAACGCGAGCTGATTCTGCGCTCGATCGGTGCGACGCACCAGTATCTGGCCAAGCCCTGCGACGCGACTCAGCTCCGCAGTGTCATCACGCGGACCACCGCTCTGCGCCGAGTCCTCGCGGATTCATCACTCTGCTCGCTCGTATCGCAGTTGTGCAAGATACCCAGCATGCCGCAAGTCTATCGGGAGCTAATGGCCCAGATTCAGAGCCCGAACACATCGCTCAAGGACCTAGGCGCCATTGTAGCGCAAGACGTCGGAATGACGGCCAAGATCCTGCAAATCGTAAATTCGGCGTTTTTTGGGGTACCCCGGCACATACCTGATCCCGTTCAGGCCGTATGCTTGCTCGGGCTCGATGTGTTGCGGGCGCTCGTCGTGTCCATTCACATCTTCACGGAGCTGCCGCTGGACGGCGTCGACGACCTGGACCTCGGGAACCTGTGGAATCACAGCACAGAGACCGGGGCGATTGCCAAGATGATCGCGTCCGCGCAAGGCTGCGATCGCGAGGTGTGCGACCACGCCCTGATGGCCGGCCTGCTCCATGACACCGGTAAGCTCATCCTCGCTGCCAATCAAACGCAGCGCTATCGCAAGGCGCTCCGCTTGGCCAAAGAACGGGCTATGCCGCCCCTCGCTGCTGAACGCGAGGTGTTCGGAACCACGCATGCCGAGGTAGGAGCGTACTTGCTCGGGCTTTGGGGTTTGCCGGATCCCACGGTCGAGGCGGTGGCGTTCCACCACCGTCCCGCAGAGTGTGGGGCGGTCGCTGTCACCCCACTGATCGTAGTGCATGTGGCCGACGCGCTGGAGCACGCGCGCCATGGGGCCGGTGACGAACAGTCACCCCACGGGCTGGATACGGAGTATCTGGCGCGCCTCGGCCTGGCCGAACGCTGGCCGGTGTGGCGCGACCAGTGCCTGGCGGGAGCCTGCCGATGAGCGAACGCATCCTCTGCGTCGATGATGAGCCAAAGGTACTGAGCGCCTTCCAGCGCCAACTGCACGAGCAATTCGAGATCTCAACGGCGACCAGCGGCGCTGAGGCGCTGCAGACGATCGCGTCGAGTGGGCCGTTCGCGGTAGTCGTCTCCGACATGCGGATGCCAGAGATGGACGGCATTCATTTCCTAAGCGAGGTCAAAAAGCGGGCGCCGGATTCAGTCCGAATCATGCTGACCGGCTTCGCCGATCTGCAGACGACCGTCGAGGCCGTCAATGAGGGCAACATCTTCCGGTTCCTGACCAAGCCGTGCGCGCCGGATGCCCTGGCAAGGGCGTTGCAGGCGGGTGTGTCACAGTACCGGCTGGTAACCGCCGAAAAGGAACTCTTGGAGGAAACGCTCCGCGGCGCGGTCAAGGTTCTGGCTGAGGTTCTGTCCTTGACCAATCCCGCGGCGTTCGGCCATGCGTCGCGTGTGCAGCGGCTCGTGACAAGGCTCTGCAAGCACATGCAGGTGGAGCATTCCTGGCAGATTGAGATCGCAGCCATGCTTTCCCAGATCGGCTGTGTCACAGTTCCGCCAGACACGCTTGAGAAGGCCTATCGCGGAGGAACGCTGCAGGCGCAGGAAGTGCAGATGCTGGAAGCCCATCCGGGGATTGGCCGTGATCTGATCCGGAACATCCCCCGGTTGGAGGAGGTGGCCCGGATCGTCGCCTACCAAAAGAAGTGCTTTGATGGGTCGGGCGTTCCGCGCGACGACGTGCACGGCGCCGACATCCCCTTGGGGGCACGTATCCTCAAGGCGGCGACCGATCATGACGCGCTGAAATGGAGCGGCTGCACGGACCATAGCGCCCTGCTGGAGCTGCGCAAGCGGTCACGCCTGTACGATCCCGCCGTTCTGGGGGCCTTGGAAGCAGCCACCGCATCGGACCAACCGTTCGAGATCCGCGAATTCGCCCTCAAGGAAGTCAGGCCGCACGCAGTCCTCGCGGAAGACGTGAAAACCCCGGACGGGTGCCTTCTCATCAGCAAGGGGCAGGAGATCACGCCTTCTGTGTACAGCCTCCTCCGCAACTACGCCCGCAGGCAAGGTCTCGAAAAGCAGATTCGCGTCCGCGTCTATGTGGAAAAGCAGGCTGGTCATACCGCGACGACACAGTGATACAGGAGACAGCCAACATGCGACATACCGTACTCTTGGTGGACGACGAGCCAAAAGTTCTCAGCGCGCTGAAGCGCCTCCTGCGGGACGAGCCGTACGAGATTCTGTCGGCCGGCAACGCAGAAGAGGCCGCGGATGTACTCGGCAGCGCTCCCGTTGATTTGATCGTCTGCGACGAAGAAATGCCGGGCATGCCAGGGTCGGAGTTCCTGGCGAAGGTGGCGCGCGACTACCCGGATGTGGTGCGAATTGTGTTGACGGGCCACCCCACGCTGCCGGGCGCTCTGCGCGCCATCAATGAAGGCCGGGTTTATCAGTTCTTCACCAAGCCCTGCAACGAAATCGACCTAGCAATCGCAATGCGCCGCGCGTTGGAGCAGAAGGACCTCATGGCCAGGAGCCGGGATTTGCTGGAGGTTACCAAACGGCAGTCAGTGCTCATCGATGAGGCACGAGTGCTGCGGCGCCTCCGCGACCTGCCTCGCAAAGGTCGCGCTGAAGCCATCGCCAAGGGTGAGCAGGCGGCGGAACCGCGCGACCTGCTCGAGGAAATCGAGCGCGCGGTCACCAAAGGCCGAGAGTTACTGGCGAGCGTGCGAAGCGGGCCGGTCGAGTGAGGGCGAATCGCGTGTGCTACACCCATGCGGCTGTCTTCGACGGTATTTGACGGTTCTTGCTGCAATCAGACCCTGGCGTAAGAGCCTGAAACAGCGGGTCTTAAGGAAAAGGTAGATCTCTCCGCGGTGCTTTGGATCCACGAGGTCGGAGGTCCAAGTCCTGTGGCCCCAATTCTCGGCCGCCCGCCGCAGTGCCGCCGGCGGCGATAGGGTCGGACGGGATTCCGCGCCGCCGGACGTAGCGCCCGACGAGCGTGAGAAAAAAACGGGGACTGGCTCCGCGCCGGCTACCTCTGGTTCGCACGAAAGGCCCTCCCGCGGTGCCTGTACCCGTTTTTTTCTCACGCTCGACCTCCGGGTCGGCCCCCTGGCGCCATGCGACGCAGGAACCGCAGCTCAGCCGTTACCACGCGCGTGGCCAGAGCATGCCGGGCAACCAGCGGCGGGCTGCGAGCATCAGTCGAGCACCCGTTCGGGACATCACCCCGGCAGCACACGGTAGACCTGGTCGTGTTCGCGCGCGTGCTGGACGACCCGCACGCCGATCTGGTCGCCGACCTTGGCCACCGGCACCGCCGCGTGCTCGATCTGCATCGAGTCGATCGTCTGGGTGAAGTCCGAGGTGTGCCCCACGACGCGGATCGTATCGCCGACGTGGAGTTCCCCGTCCGTGATCTCGATGGCGGCTACCTGGGCCTTGCTGAAGTAGTGCGTCACTTTTCCAATGAGCTGCTCGGCCATGGCACGTCTCCGGACTTGAGCGGATCTGACTCGGTGCGGGGATTATATGGCGCGGACTTGCGCGGACACCAGTAGGTCGCCGGGCGCCAAGCGTCCCGCCCTTAAAAACACGGCCGGGCTGCCCGCGCGGCCCGACGGGCTCCCCAACCACCCCGGCGATGCGATGCTCAGTAGGCTCTGTCAGTGATTCTCGAGCAGCGACGTGTGTTCACGCAGCTTTCTGAGCCCTTCAAACAGCCGGGCTTTGACCGTCGCTTCCGGCATCTCCAGCACATACGCTATTTCGGCCCGTGAAAGCCCTTCCACGTAACGCAGACGCAGCGCCTCGCGCTGTTCGGCGGGCAACGTGGCCAGCAGGTGGCCGATCCGCGAGCGGAACTCCGCCTTCACCAGCCGTGCCAGGTCCGCGGTGGTATCGCCCGCGACCTGCGAATCGGACGGCAACACCAGGGCATCGCGGCGGCGGCCGCGGCTGCGCAACGCGTTGATGCAAACGTTTCTAGCAATCCGGTAGAGCCAGGCCCGGAAGTTGTACGGAATCTCGGTAGACGCGAGCACCCTGCAGAAGACCTCCTGGACCATGTCCTCGGCGTCTTCGGCGCACCCCAGGTGCCCCCAGCAGAACCGCAGCATTGGCTTGCGATAGAGCTGTTCCAGCAGCGTGCCGGCTCCGTTGTCCCCGGCGCGCAACCGCGCCACCAGCGACGGCGTCATGTCTGCGCACTGCCCTGGCCGGGTCACGGTCGACTCCTCCTGTGCCGCCACTCTCTCATTCCTGATGACACCGCAGAATGCGTTCCGGCGGCCCGATTCTGTTGCGCGCGGCGACACCGCGAATTGTAAAGCTCGGCATGGGATCGGTCGACCGCGCTTCACACTGCAGCGGCCGGGCTCTGTCCCGGCCGATCCGAGCCCGCAGCGCACGCGAGGGCTTGTGTCGCCACGTGCTGCGCAGCTCGGGCGCCTCGCTCACGCTGCGGGCTCTGATGGGCCGCGCGCAGAACAACTGGTTTCCGCACATTTCATTCCGCCACCTCATCGGCTGCGGTGTCTTCGTGTTTGGAGAGCTCTGGACTTTACGCGCGGTGCGTGGAGCAGGGTTCAGTGAGTTTCCTGCAAGAGGAGAACGACAATGAACACCCAGATGGTTCATGCCCCGGTCGCTGCAACGCTTCTGGTCGCTCTGCCTTTCGCCTTGGCGGGATCAGGCAGCGCAGTGGCACAGCAGGATCGACAGCAGAGTCGGGTGGACGAGGGTCTGGTTGCGTACTGGCCATTTGAGGAGGGCGCTGGCAATGTCGCTCACGACGCCTCTGGGAACGGCAACGACGGGATGGTCCACGGAGCGTCGTGGGTCCCCGGACTGTGCGGGACCGCGCTGTCGTTCGACGGCCTCAACGATTACGTGGCGTTCACGAGCCCGGTACTCAACACCCCGCCATACACTGTCTGTGCATGGGCTGACATGCCCTCCCCACCGATGGTCAACACGTACCTCCTCGCCAACGGGGGCGAGAGCGGATCCTCCACCGGCCTTTGCCTGCTGGCGGTCGGTGGCGTCGCGTGGGACTGGGAGTTTCAGGTAAGAAGCTCCTCTGGCAGCATGCGCGGAGACTGCTTCGCGCACGCAGCCACTGGCGCGACGTTCGGCCCGGTATTGCTGTGCGGGACGTGGGATGGTACATCAGATGCCGACGCCATCAAGTTCTACGTGAATGCCCACCTGGTGTGCTCCGACGCACCGCAAACGAATGAATGCGGCACGCCACAGAACCTGCGTATCGGATGCTCGAGCTTCAACACGTACTATTTCAATGGCACGCTGGACGAGGTACGCATCTATAACGGCGTGCTGAGCGCCAACGAAATCTGCGAGCTGTACTGGAGCTGCGGCCCGCACCAACCGTGGCCCGGCGACCTCAACTGCGACTGCACGGTCGATTTCGGCGACATCAATCCGTTCGTGTTGGCCCTGACCGACCCCAGCGCGTACGTGGCCATGTATCCCGACTGCGACATGATGAACGCAGATGTCAACGGCGATGGCGCAGTCGACTTCGGTGACATCAACCCGTTCGTCGAGCTCTTGATCGGCCGATGACGCGTCATTCGGCGCGTACGCATAGGGGCGGCAAATCCTGCCGCCCCTTGTTCGCGCGCTTGGGACAGAGTCCGGCCCCTCATCGTGTCGGGTCGGAAGCTGGTCGTTCCTGGACGCCCAGTTGCCTCAGCCGCCACACAGCCAGGTGGTACTCGGCCATGGCCGCCGGCGACGGGGCCTCCGGGTCAAACACTAGGTCGGTCGCCGCGGCATGCTGATACCACTCGCGCGCCTGGTCGAGCCGCTCGCGGAGCAGACAGCACTCCGCCCCGTAGAACCACGCCTCGCAGCGCCGCTTCGGGTTGCCTTCCCTCGCGCCCGTCACCAACGCCTCGGGTTCGTCATCCCCAGCCAGGCACGCGACAATCTCCGCGAGCCATGTTCCTTGCTTAACCACGCGCCGCGCCGCCCGAAGTACCCCGTCCGCCTCTTGCACAAGCGCCTCCGCCTCGCGTACGCGCCCCTGCTCGCCCAGCACGCGAGCCTCGTCGCGCAGGACAAGGAAAAGCCGGGCATCGGCGTACGATACCCCGGGGCTGAGCTTTCGGAACATGCGGTAGTCCTCGGCGGCGTCCGCGCGGCGGCCGGCTATCCACAGCGGAGTGGCCCGCAAGTAGTAGTACCATGGATTGTTCGGTATGAGCTTGGACCCTGCCGTGTAGTCTGCAATGGCCCTGTCGTACTGCCGCAGGGCCACGTGGATGTCGGCGCGCAACCGGAATGCGCCGGTGTCCGGCAAGTGCCGTTTGCCCTCAATGATCGCGGTGCACGCGGCGAGGGCCTGCTGCCATTGCCCGGCGCGTGCGCGCAGCATGCACTCGCTGGTGAGGCGTAGAGTCTCTTCGTTAAGGGCGCGCTGGCGCCACCAGAGGCCAGCAAAGATGGTGGCCAGCACGAGCACTGCCACTCCGACCACCGCCACAACGACGCGCCGGTGCTGGCGAAGTCGCTTGCGAATGACGTAGAGCCTGCTAGCGGGTCTTGCGCGGATTGGTTCGCCTTTCAGATAGCGCTGGACGTCGGCGGTAAGGTCCGCGACGGACGGGTAGCGCCGCGCCGGCTCCTTTTCGAGCGCCTTCAGCACGATCGTTTCCAAATCGCCGCGCAGATGTCGGGCGGGCCGACCATCCCACCCCAGTGTGCTGCTGGGGCGCCGCGGTGGGGTCTCGCAGATCGTCCGCACGGCCTCGGGAATAACGTTGCTCAGCTCGTACGGCGGTCGATCGGTCAGCAGCTCGTACAGAATCACGCTGAGGGAGTAACCATCGCTGCGCTCGTCGATCTCCGCCGGATCGCCGCGGGCCTGGCCGGGACTCATATACCGCAGCGTGCCCATGATCTGGCCGGTCTGCGTCGCCGTTTGCGTGAGCGTCACATCCGTGTTCATCAGCCGCGCCAGGCCGAAATCCAGAATCTTCGGCTGGCCGATGGCGCCCGATACCCCCGAGACGGTGGGGTGGGCGTCTCGCCCGCCGGGGGCGACCGGCGGGGCGCCGGTCGCACCCCCGCTGCTCCCCTTCGTGCCTCCCTCAGGCTCCCTACTCGGTCGCCTTCGGCTTCGTGCCTCCGTGCCTTCTTCCACCACGAGAATATTCGCTGGCTTCAGGTCGCGATGGATCACGCCCCGCTCGTGGGCGTACTGCACGCCTTCGCAGACCTTGCAGAACAGCTCCAAGCGCTCGCCCAGCGGCAGGTTTCGCTCGCGGGCGTATCTATCCAGCGGGACGCCGTCGACCAGCTCCATCGCGAAGAAATGCTGTCCCTCGGCCGTCTGGCCGCCCTCGTAGATCGTCGCGATCGCAGGGTGGCTCACGGCGGCCAGGGTTTGAATCTCGCGCTGGAAATGCCGGACATCCTGCTCGCCGACGCATCGCCCGCCCTTCAGCACCTTCACGGCCACCGCCCGCTGGGGCGTTTGCTGCTCGGCCTTGTACACCAGCGCCTGCCCGCCCTCGCCCAGCAATCCGGTGATGACGTACGAGCCGATCTTCCCGGGCAGCGAAGCGCCAACCGGCATTGAACCGTCAGCGACCGTTTTGATCCCCGCGCGGAGTTCCTCGGCCATGGCCCGACAGCGCGGGCACTGGGCCAAATGCGGCTCCAATTCGGCCGCATCGCGATCAATCCAGCTCCACAACTGCTCTTCCGGTACGTCGCAGTCCATGACCCAACCCCCGGGGGCCACTGCGTGCTTTACCCGTCCGCACGGCGTGTGATCAGTGTAACATATCTGCCGCGCGGGTGCGCCGGGTGCCCCGCCGGGCGCCTGCGGGCCGGTAAAGCCGGTGCGCGGCGGCGGCCTCTGGTCAGTCCGGCGGCGTGCGGATAGAATTGCGGCTCATAAGGTGGCGTAGCTCAGCTGGTCTAGAGCGGCGGATTCATAACCCGCAGGTCGACGGTTCAAGTCCGTCCGCCACCATTTCCCCCGCGTGTGCGGCACAACACGGCGAGACGCGACAACTTGCGTCAGAATCGCCGGTTGCGCTCAAGTCCGAATCAGCGCCGATCGAGCTTGTCGTGTCGTGTCGCGTGCCGTCCCCGCCCGTCTGTACAACATCGGGTACAACGCTGGGTACAACCACTTTCGCACCGGCGCCATCAGTCCCGGTGGGCCGTAGCATGACCTGCTCGGTCTCGGGGGCCTGATCATCGCCGCCCTGGTCGAGGTCGGGCAGGGCCTCGACGGCGGCCGTCGCATTGAGCAACGTTTCGTCCGTGTAGACCTTCATCGTCAGGTCGATCGACGTGTGTCTCGCAAGCTTCTGTGCGACTCGCGGGGTCACACCGGCCAGACTCAGCCACGTGACGAAGCTCGTGCGCAGCGCGTGCCGATCGACCACGCGTCCGCGGTCGTCCTTGAGCACGACCCCGGCCCACTGACAATCCGTCCTGAAGGTAGCGCGCGTCGGCGTCGTCTTGAACACTCGCTCACTCGGCGCCGATGCCGCGGGCTTGGCTGCGATCAGTTTGTCAGCGAGCGTGCGCTTGATCGGGACCGTATCCGCGCGGCCGGACTTCGTGGCGATCGCCCGCAGGCGAATACAAGGCGTCAAGCTGTCGAGGTCGAGGTCCGCCCATCGCAGTGCGGCGATCTCGGACACGCGCAACCCGCTGTAGAGCCCAAACTCGTACCACGGGGCCCGCGGCCCGGCCTTCCGGAGCAGCTTCTCCGCCTCGGCGTAGGTCAGTGCCCGGCGGACACGCGTCGGATTGCGGCCGTGCGGGGCGATCTGCGCCACGGGGTTCGCCTCCAGCGCTCTGGCGATGCTGACGCCGTACTCGCAGAGTGCGTGCAAGTGACTGCGATAGCAGTTGAATGTCTTGGGGCTTTTGCCCAGCGCGGTCAGCGTGCCGAGGGCCGCGTCGATGTTGGCCGCGTTGAGCTCGGCGACCTTGCCGATGCCGTGGTCTTTCAACCACTTCCCGACCCGGAGCGCTTCCTGGACATAGGACCTGCGGAGCAAACGGCCTTTTACGCGCTTGCGGCGCAGGTGGCGGACGTAATCCGCCAGCAGCTTGCGGACCGGCGTGCCAGCGGTGTCGATGTACTGGTTGGTCAGCCCAACCGCCTGCCGTTCCAGCCGGTTGAGCAGATCGCGCAGCGCCTTGTGTGCGACCTCGCGATCCGTGACGGGGGCCCCGCTGGGCAGTGAGATCGCGTGCCGCTTCTCATGCCCGTCCACGGGGTCGGTATAGCACGCCCAGTAGAACCGGCTCTTTGTACGGACTTTGCGGCCGCTTTTGCGGCGAATTACGACTGGTCGAAACACGAATGACATATCAGACCCCTTTCGCGAGCTTCAAGCCGAGTGCCCGGCAGACTCGATCCGCGGTCCTGAGGTTCAGGTCCCGTTCGCCACGCATGAAGCGCCCGAGCACCGCCTGACTCACGCCGGAGTCAAGGGACAACCGGTAGATGGTCCGGCTGTCAGCTCGGATCGCGTCTCGGATCGCGTCGGGTAGGGTCTTCGACTTGCTCATACTGGAAACGTACCTCATGATCCGGTGCTTGTCAAGTGGTTCGTATTGGCCTTCTGCCAGAGTGTGCCAGCGTCGCCTGAGTGCGCCAGTGGTTCAGTATTGGCGCACTGTGGCGTGTTTGGCGCACTCTGGCGCTGGCGATTCAGAACCGCGATGAGGTCGGTAGCGGTCATATTTCATTGCCCTCCTGTGCGCCGGCGCCCGTCGCGTATTGATCGACCCCATGTATCTGAGGAATCGGCCCAATCGGCCCAGTCAGCCCAAAACCGCCCTCTGACGACGCGAGTGGGCCTTTTGCTGGGCCGATTTTCGGTTCCGGCGAATTAGGACCGGCCCACGAGATCGGCCCACCGCCCGTATTCTGAGCCTCTGGCGCGCGGTCGTGGGCCAATTGGGTCGGTTGGGCCGGTTCCCCATGCATAAGCGACCCTGTGTATAGGTGCAGTACGGAGCGACGCTGTTGCTCGGCGGTGATGCGTACGGTAAGTCGGCCGCGCTGGGCATCCGTTGAGGCGAGCAAGCCGCGCTCGGCGAGGCGCTTGCGGAGCGTCTTGCTGGTGACGGTAATCGGCTCTGATCCAGCCATCACCTGCGCCGCTCGGAATGCCGCGTCAGGCTGAAGGTACAGGTCGCCACCATCGATCCAGCCGATCCGGTCGCCCTGAGGCTGCCATTCTTCGCGCGCATGATCCCCGGCCCCGATAACCCGCAACCGCCAGCCCCAAGCTCCCGGGTAGCCGTCCTCGCTGCTATCGCAGTGTGGCTCGGTGCCCTGCAAGGTCGCGACGTGTGCGTGGCCGGACGCGATCGCTGCACCCAGCAGCTCCAGGAAACGCTGCACCGGGTCCGACGCCCGATGATGGGCAGCTTGCGCCGCCGCGGCCTCACCCAGTGCTGCCCAGGCCCGCCGACGAAGATCGTTATCTTCGTCCGTCTTAATCGCGCCGACCTCAACCGCGAACATCAGGAAGTACCGGAATCCAATGAGCAGATCGGCCACGATCTCGGGCGTGCGACGATGTTGTCCTTCCTGCGTTGCCTTCGTCCGCAACTCGGCGACCTCGCGCGGCAGACTCTCCAGCGAGTCGTTGAAACGTGGCGCGAGCCAGCGAACGAAGCCTGCCGTCACCGTCGCATAGAGCGCGTCGCGTGCGTCCACTTGGCAGCGAGTCAGAACCGTGGTATCCACCGACCCCGGGGCCACCTCAAGGACCAGGGTACGCGCGCGAAGCGAGTTGCCGCGCGGAATATCTTCGCCGGTTGACACAATCAGACCACGTGGAGCTTTCACGGCCTGGAGCGTCGCGTCCGGACGCAGCCGTTGTCGGCCAGAACGGTTGCCTTGAGCGCGAATGAGCCGATCAGCTTCGCGGTGAAAACGCTGCACGTCGGCGCTTGAGCCGCACGGTGCAAAGTCATCGACCACGAGCAACGCGTCCTTGGCCGCGAACGCCAGCGCTTCAAGCGCGTTCCCCGTGGACGACCACGATCCTGGCAACGACCTGGCGGTCATGGCCGCGCCAAAGTGCTGTTGCGCGAGCGCGGCCAGCTCGGTCTTGAACACCCCCGTCTGCCCGGCCAGGTGCAGGGAGAATGACGCTGGACCCAGCACCGCCCGCCAGATTGCAGCGAATAGCGGCATGACGATGCCGGCGGGACCACTGTGCAGGACATGAAGACTCGCCTGCACGGCCGTCACGAGCGCGTCGCCGGTCGGTGGATCGGGCAAGCTGTACCGCTCCAAGCTCGACGGCATGGCGACCTCTACGCCAGCGACCGGCCCATCCGTCCCAATCGCGCCGCCCGCGTGGAGGTAGACCCACGTGTCTCCCACTTTGCGCCAGCCGGTATGCGTGAAGATCGTGCGCTCGACCAAATCGGTGCTGAGCACTTGAATCGCAGCCCGAGCGTGCTCTCGGAGCCCAAAGCCAGGAAAGACGATTGCCTGCGCGCCCAGGTGGTCAATCGCCCAATTCATCCCGGAAAACTGCGCGGCGGACACA
This sequence comes from uncultured Planctomycetales bacterium, assembly GCA_964638325.1. Lineage (GTDB taxonomy): Bacteria > Planctomycetota > Phycisphaerae > UBA1845 > Fen-1342 > JALHJL01. Next base: position 11,069 of record CAZWYT010000004.1, on the reverse strand, counting down.
GCACACTTGCAGCTTCGTCCGTGCAGTGTCGCCTCAAGCTCGAAGGCGCGGTGGATCTCGACTCCATCGTCATGAGCAACCTGCCCCACGATACGGGCACCGAAGTTGGTCAGCGGCACCGCTGCGTATCCGTCGGGCGTCGGCTTGTTGTAAACGAGTCCGCAAGGCGTACTCTCGTAACGACAAGCCGTCCCATTGCCACCATCGTCTGGTCGCGTGGGCTTGTCTGGAGCGACCGGGGCGGTCTCGGCAAGCCGCTCGACCTCGCGACGGATTGCGTCGTCCACAGCTCCCCCCGCGCGCCGTGCGGCAACGAAGTCGTAGATGTCGCCATGTTCAGGCAGGTCCGGCAGACGAACAACGCGGATTTCCGTCGCCGGCGGTGAGAGCTTTCGCAGCTCGAGGGCGACGGCCCGGGCGTACTTCTCGCCGGGCTCGTCGGCGTCGGGAAGAACCACGACTTTCCGCCCAGCGAGCGGCTTCCAATCCGCCTTCGGCGCGCTGCTGCTGCTCCTGGACGTGACTGCGACCAACCCGACCCCGCGCGCCGCATCGGTTGCCTTTTCTCCTTCAACGATGTGGATCGTTGCGGCGTCTGCGAGCTGGTCGCCACCGTACAAGGGCAACGGCGGCGGCGGATCGCCCAATACCCAGCCGGTATTGCCGTGGCGGATCGGCCGAAACGTCTTGCCATCCGCCTTGCGAATCCGAACGCGGTAGTACGAAGGGGTGTATTGGTAGACTGCCTCAACCTCCCCCTTCTCGCGCTGGGCGGCCTCGCGCGCCGCATCATCGACCGTCGCGTACATCTTGGGCGAGCCCCGCCGTCCGTTATTGCCTTGCCGCGGCGGGAACAGATCGGCCATCTTCAGATTGATCGCGCTGACGATCTTCTCGGTCGTGCAGCCTGCAAAGCACTTCAGTAAAACTCTGCCATCAGCGGTTTCGGTGATGCTCAGGCTCGGGTTTTCGTCGGGATGCGCCGGACAACGGGTCTGCCACTGTCGCGGCCCCGTCGCACGAGCGCCTTCTAGTTGCTCCAGCACGCACTCGATCGGCTTCACTCCGACACCTCCCGCTCTGTCGCCGCTGCTGCCTTGCCTCGGCGCAGCAGCTCCGCGAGGACCGCGCGCTTTCCTGTCGCGCTTCGCGGCGGCCACCGCAGACAAAACCGGCTCCCGAGTACCCCGCCGTCTTCCACGTTCCAGCAGGCACATGGCCCTCGACGACCACATACATAGCACGTCGCGCCGGGCGAAACAGCCTGGACGTAGTCTGGCAACGATGGCCCTTCGGCGCTCATGGTGCGACTCCTGCACGTTGTCGCTCGAAAGTCACGCGGTCTGGACAGCCCGCGCGCAGCCAGGCATCGATATCGCTCGCCCGAAAACGCACTCGTCTTCTGTTCCCGACCCCGATCCGAGCCGGCTCAGGGATAAGTGGCGGATCAGCCGCCAGCATGCGATCGATGGTGCGCGGGGTCAGCCGGGCGAGCTTGGCCACCTCCGCCTTTGTGAGTAGCGCCTCAACGATGGGCATTCGCCTTTCCTTTCCGGGCATCATCACCCTTATGTGGACAGCCGTTTTTTCTCATAGTCGCGAGGTGAGCCGAACGCGATGGATGCATGTCCTGTCGAGACATGGAGTTCAGGAGTGCCGAATTGTGCAGCTTTTCTCAACCCCCAGATTCTCACTGAGATGCGGAAGTCACTTCTCGCCCGGTACTTCGAGAATGTCCCATGGCTCTGCGCCGCCGTCCTCATCGTGGTCGGCCACGGCTTCCCTTTCCCCCTTGTGCTGGAGACTGCGATGTGGTCGGGCTGACTTGGCGGCCACCTGATCCATCTGCTTCTTTGCCCCCCACCTGTGCAGATTGGCCACTGACCATCTGCCTCCGACGTCTTTCTCCATTGCGACGGATAGCTCCCGCAACGTGCCGACGAAAGGCGCCCCTTGTCGGCAAGGGTGGGTGCCGTTGATGTATTGCTTCATCAAGGCCACGCTTGAATCTTTTTTGAGGCGCTGCCCGTGGTCCTTCTCGCGTTTTTTCTTAGAGCGCCTAACAAAACCGATGCGTGAGTCGTTTCCAGCAGATCAACGCACACCCGAGGTTCAGGAAGCCGTCGTGGATGTCGGCGCGCCGCTCGTAGCGCACACGCAAGCGCCGAAACTGGTGCAACCAGCTCAACGTGCGTTCCACGACCCAGCGGTATTTCCCCAGGCCGCTCCCGTGCGACTCGCGCGGTTTGGCCGAAAACGGTTCGATCCCACGCAGGTACAGCCGCATCCGGCGCAGGTGCGAGTAGTACGCCCGGTCGGCGTAGAGCGCCGCCGGGCGGCGCCGCGGCGCGCCCGCTTTGCCTTTCACCGCCGGAATGGCGTCCACCAGCGGCAGCAACTGCGTGCCGTCGTTCGTATTGGCGCTGGTCAGTCGAGCAGCGAGCGGAACGCCCTGCGCATCCGTAAGGACGTGGTGCTTCGAGCCTTTCTTGCGACGATCGGTGGGGTTCGGGCCGGTTTTTTCGCCCCCCCAACCGCCCGCACGCTGGCGCTGTCCACGGCGGCGCGCGACCAGTCGATCTGGCCGGCACCGCGCAGGCGGTCGAGCAGCACGCGGTGCAACTGGTCCCAAACGCCAGCCCGTTGCCAGGCGCGCAGCCGCCGCCAGCAGGTCATCCCGGACCCGCAACCCATCTCCTGTGGCAGATACTCCCAGGGGATGCCCGTCTTGAGGACGAACAGGATGCCCGTCAGGGTCGCCCGGTCGTCCACCGTGGGCCGCCCACCCTTGGGACGTGGCGGCCGTTTCGGCAACCAAGGTTCGATGACGGCCCACAGGTCGTCCGTGACCAGCGGTTTGGCCATGGCGCTGTCCTCCGTGACGCAGGTTGACCTCGCTCGATGGCCCGATCATAACGAAAACCGGTTACTCTGCAAGTGGTTTTGTTAGGCGCTCTTAGCCTTTGCGAGCTGGTTCGGCGTAACACGCGCTGCTTCGACCCGCTGGGCTTGATCTCGCAAGGTGCGCGTGATTTGGTCCAGCCGGGGTTCTTGAGTGACGCGTTTCTGGTGCATGGCCGAGTTCTCGCGACGGTCGTCACCCCACTCGATAAGCAGCGCTCGCCGTCCGACGATCTGGTCTCGCGCCTTGTCGATCAAACGCTGAATGGCTTCAGGTGGGTCTGCCTGAAGCTCACCGTAGAACGCCTTCACCAATTCGTCGAAGTCGGCAATCAAACGGTCGGCGTGCGGGAGAGCCACCTTGATACGCCACGTCGGGTCACGCGCCGCCCGCGAAGAAAGAGTGTCTTCGATCGCCGCACCGAGCCTGTCCGCACAATCCGCAATGCCTTCGACCGTCGCGGGGTATGGCATCGGCAAGCCGATCTCGGCGCGTACATCAGGGTACTGAAGCCAGATTCCAGTCAGCAATTGCATCGTTAACCCGTTGGCATCCAGCCGGTTCAACTCCGTTGTGATCTCATCCGGCGCATTGAGCGCGCCATGCTGCAGTCGATGGCAAATCTCCTCGAACTCTGCCCTATCGAATTGTGCCCTGGAGCGACAAGCGATCTGCTGAAAAGCGTGTTCGAATGCTTCTCCGCGGAGGGGCGCACGATTGGGCTGTTTACGCCGGCGTCGCGCGATGACGATCTTTTCCGCTGCCCCGATGTAGCCGCAAAGGTGGTGCCACACTTCGCTTGGGTGACTACCTTGGACCGTCTTTGTGCCCGCTTGAACCGCTGCCAGGGTGTGCTGCACGTCCGGGCTCAAACCATGCTGCCGCAGTGCTAGGCGCGCGGCAACCCTCTCCACCTCTTGGTCGAATGTCTTTTTTTCTTGAGTTTTGTGGGCGAGGAGCTTACCGAGTAACTCGGTCAGACGGATCGGCGGTTCTGACATTGCGCATCATCCTTGAGCGGGCCGCCGCCCGGCCGCCGTGCGGATGATGCGGACACGGCGAGCCGGGCGACGAACGGCGGTGGCCTACCGCCTGCCCATCGCGGCAATGGTATCACACTGATACACCACTATCATAGCGATGGCTCGCGGTTCACGGCGCGCCGCCACGCGGTCACCTACGGCCAGGGCCGCCGGCGTTTCGCCGAGTCGGCTGGCTGGCGGACGCGCATGTCGAAGTAGACCCGCTTGGGGATGCGGTCGCTTTCGCCGGACGGACGCCGCATGAACAGCTTGGCCTGCGGGTAGTACTCGGGGCCGGGCGGGTAGGCGCGGATGGCGTAGTCCATCTGGACCTGCCCGTCGCTCTCGCCGAGCAGCTTGATCGTCGTCGGGGCGCAGCCGACGAAATCGCCGTTGACCTCGATTCGGGCTCCCGGCGGCTCGGAGACGATTTCGACCTCCTTGTGACGGTCGAATGCGCAGCCGGTGCTCAAGCCGACGGCAACCGGCAGCAGCCAGAGCAGTTTCCGCAGCGTGGCTTTGCTCGTCCACGTCCTGTTTCTGGCGTCGTGTGTCATGGTCGCAGCACCTTTCCGGTCTCGTCCGCGCAGTACCAGGCGAAACGTTCGTAGTCGTCAATGACCGCCGCGCTCTGGCCATTCACGATCTTGAGGCGCGCGAGCACCGTACCTGTCTTGTCCGAGATCAGGATGTCCAGCGACTTGTGCCCGGCGAAAACGTAGTAGGTCGTGTACAGGTTGATCGTCCCGTCGGCCTTTTCCCGGTCGCGCGTCGTGCGTATGCCGAAGCGATCGCGGAGGCGGAACTCGATATCGTCGCGCAGTTGCAGATCGTCTTTCCGCGGCGCCTTGCGCTGGACGGTCGCTTGCTCGACTTCGCCGGTCTTCGAGGCCGTCTCGGTCTCAGCCCCGCCGAAGTACGTGAAGCCGACGTACCATGTCTTCACGTCCTTGATGCCCTGTGCATCGTACAAGCTCGGGTGCACCTCGATCCGCTGACATCCCGCGAGCGCCAGCGTAAACAGCGACAGTTCCAGTGTGTGCTTTACCGTCGCACCCTCCTTGAGACGCCCTACAGCCGCGTGTGCGCCTCAGTATACCGCTGAGCATCTCCCGCCACCAAGCAGAACCGGGGCAATTGCCGCCCTCACGCCATGCGTGCGAGCCGCCGCTCGGCCGCCGTGCGGATCGTGTGGCATGGCGCGCCGGGCAGCGCTTGGCGGTTCATGACGCCGCCGTCCCGATGCGGGCATTGTACGGCGCCGCCCCGGCGCGCTCACCGATCATTTTCGCGTGTTTTCAAAGACCTGGCGCGCCGTGCCCACGGTCACTGGCGGTCGCATCACTGCCCGGTCAGAAGCGCCACGAACGGATTGATGTCGGCGAAGTTCACCAAGCCGTCCCGGTTAACGTCGCAGTTGCAGAGCCAGTTGCAGTACGGGTACAAGAGCGCGTATGCGTCTGGCACGGCTAGGGCGAGCACGAATGGATTGATATCCAAGAAGCTCACAGTCCCATCGCAGTTCATGTCGCCCACCACCCATCCCGGACACGTCGCTGGCGTCAAAATGAACGCCCGATTCTGCCCGCTACGCTCTCCAGTTCCCGCAATCTGGCCAGCGTCGTTGATAGCCAGGGCTTGGCGCAGGACCCAACCAGAGTTTGCCGGAAGCAAGTCGTTGAGGTCGATGATACTGCCGTTTCGCCACAGGCAGGCCCGTAAGTCAGGGCCGGGAGCAACCGAATCACCGACGATATCGCCGACGTTGTTGACATCCCGTGGGGTAGTCTGCCCGCCACCCAGCGTGGGGAGCTCAATCATAAAACCGCCCTGTCACAAGAACGGGGCACCGGCGACCCCGACAACCTGTGCCGCATCGTTCACCGCGAACGCGCACCCGCCAGTACCGCCGAGCAGCCCCAGGTCAATCACCTGATCGCCGACCCACAGGCAGGGGTGCCACTGCCCATCCGGCGTTTCGGCGCATCCGACGATCTGCCCGAGCGAATTGATGCCGTACACCTCAGAATTGGGACCGCCGAGCGATGGCAGGTCGATCATGTCGCCTGCTATCCACGCGACGGCGACGTAGGGTCCCAGTCCGTACTTCAGGTAGCCGGCGATGTCCCCGGAGTCGTTTATTGCCCGAGCGTCGGCAATCGATAGTGGTTCCGTCAAGGCATGCGCGGTTCCACCGCTCCAGAGAACGGCTTCGAAGCCGCCATAAACGTGGCACGAGCCTACGACCTCGCCGTACAGGTTCAGGTCGTATGCAAACGTGTGTCCAGCACCCGGCAACGCAGGAAGGGCCGTCGCCTGCCCAAACTTCCAGACAAACGCTTTGAAACAACTGCCTTCAGAGCTGTAGACACTGACCTGCCCGGGAACGTTGATTCCAGACACGTAGGGGTCGGTGGTGGCGCCGAACGTGCCCAGATCGGTAATGGCGTATTCATCGACATCGACGGCTCCAGCGCTCCCCAGGGCAGCGAACAAGACGATGGCCGAGCCGACACCCCTTTCAAGCCGCGCGCGTCGTTGCATGCCCCAACTCCTGTCCGGCAGCGACGCCAAGGCGCCTGGCGGTCGAAATGCACGATGTTCCCGCCAGCAGCAGCCCGACTTGGTACCCGGTTCACCCGAGCGCCCCGCCGCGCCTGTCAGTATACCGCCAAGCACCCCCGAGATACAAACGGGCCCCCGCCCCGCGTGAAGCCGACCGGATATCCGGGCCTCCACCCGGCAAGCTCAAGCCATGCCGTCCCGTGTCCGGCTCAGAGGGTGTCAGGCCGCGAAGACCTTTAGCGCTTCATCCCCATAGTGATTGTCCCCCGGGCGCTCCGCGCCGGCGATTGGCCGTTTCATGTCGGACAGCTCCCCATTGCGTTCCGCGGCTTTGCGGTCGCGCTGGACGGCTTCCAGCTCAGCCCGTTCGCCGGCGGCCGCAGCGCCATGGTCCGCGATCCGCCCGAAGACCCGATCCAGCAGCACCTTGATTGCGGCGGTGTCGCCGCCCTCCGCTTTGTTCACGAGCACTTCGACCACGGCCGCCATATCGTCCGCCGTGACGCCTTCCGGCATTTTTCGCCCGCAGCTCGGCCACGCGGCGATGATGCGGATTCCCCTTGCCGGCGTTGTTGCCCTTCGCGAAGCGCCCGCGGCTATCGCGATTCCCGTAGCCGTTCGGATCGTGTTAGGAATCGCTGACCCGCCGCAGGCGTTGCGTTTGCACCACCTGGCGGTCTGATCCGGGGCGATGCTTCAACGTCCGAAAGTCGGCGCCGACGAGTCGGCCAAGGTTGGGCGGGTGCGGCGCGAAGCGCCCAGTTGTTTTTGGGACCACTCCCCGAGCCAAGCCTGCGACGTGGTCGGCTTCCGGATAGGCCCTTGACGGCCGCACCGACACCACGTTAGCTTGTGGATGCCGTGGCGCGCGGCTCGCATATGTTTGGTCGGAAACCCGCTTAGAGGGGCGGGGCTCCGCCGGCTTGCGAACCGTGTCCACGGGCCCTACTGTATTCCCTCAAGCGAAGGTGGCTGATGGCGACAGAGCACAGCGAGTTGCTGGATTTCGTCAGAAAACACGGCGTGCTGCGTGGGCGTTTCGTGCTTTCGAGCGGCCGAGAGTCCACCTACTACATCGACGGGAAGATGGTTACGTTCAGTCCCGAAGGGCTGCGTCTCACAGTTGCAGCGATTCGCAAAGAACTCGCTCCCTACGAATTCGACGCGATCGGGGGTCGGGACATGGGAGCGACGCCGATAGCCGCCGCCTACGCCGTTCTCTCGCCGACCGAAGGAAGACGGTGCGACGCGTTTACCGTCCGGAAGGAAGTCAAAGGGCACGGGTCCAGGAAGCGCATCGAGGGACCGCTGCGGGCGAACGCGAAGGTCGCGATCGTTGACGACGTGGTCACGACGGGAGCCTCGATCTTGGATGCAATTGAGGCCGTGCAAGCTGAAGGTTGCCGCGTGGTTGCGGCAGTTACGCTTGTGGACCGTGCGGCAGGTGCGGCCGAAGGGCTGGCCCGTCTGGGTGACCTGCCCCCGATTTATGTACCAGTCGCTATGAGAGTCGGACCAAGGTTTCGATCCTCGCCCGGTCGCTCCTCCGGTGCTCTCCGGGGGGGAAGAAGCCGGGGGTTTGGGGGCAGCGCCCCCAAGGATCGGCAGCGGCCGGCGAACGCCGCCGGCGTCTGATAGCCCAACGCACTGTGGGGTCGTCGCTGATTGTACTCCTGTCGGTAATCCTCCGTAATCACCTTCGCCTCCAAGACACTCGTGAACAGTTCCCGGTTCAGCAGCTCGTCGCGCAGCCGGCTGTTGAGCGATTCGCTGTACGCATTCTCCCACGGCGCCCCGGGCGCGATGTACAGGGTCTGCACGCCGGAGCGCGGCAGCCAGTCCCGCAGCGCCTGGGCGATGAACTCCGGCCCGTTGTCGCTGCGGATAAAGCGTGGCGCCCCGCGCTCGGCGAAGAGCCGGGTCAGCGTCCGGATGACCTCGGTGGCCGTGATGCTGCGGGCCACGTCCAACGCCAGGCACTCGCGCGTATACTCGTCCTCGATCGGCAGCAGCTTGAGCGGCCGACCATCAGTCGTCTGGTCCTTCAGGAAGTCGTAGCACCACACGTGGTTGGGATGCTCCGGCCGGCGCCGGAGAATGCCGTTGGCGCTGTGGCCCAAACGGCGTCTTTTCCGCTGTTTCTGCGGCACTTTCAAACCTTCCTGCCGCCACAGCCGGTGGATCCGTTTGCGATTCACCAACCAACCTTCTTGCCGGAGTAACGCCGCGATCCGGCGGTAGCCGTACCGCGGATGCGGCCGGACCAATTCCAGCATCCGCTGCACCAGCGGTCGGTCGCGGTCCGGGTCTCGCGGCGTGTACCGCTGGGTGGACCGCGGCTGACCGATGACTCGACAGGCCCGACGCTGCGCGACCTCCAACTCCTCCTGCACGTGGTCGACGGTCGCACGGCGCCGCGTCGGGCTCAGTATTTTCCCGAGAGCGCCTCCTTGAGAATCGCCTGGTCGAGGGCTTGGTCGGCCACCAGCCTCTTGAGCCGGGCGTTCTCGCGCTCCAGCTCCTTGAGCCGGCGGGCGTCGTTGGCCTTCATCCCGCCGTACTGATTCCGCCAGCGGTGGAAGGTCGCCTCGGCGACGCCCAGCTTCTGGCAGATGGCGGCGATGGGCTGGCCGGCCGCCAACTCGGCGTCGGCTTGGCGGAGCTTGTGAATGATCTGCTCGGGGGTGTGATGTTTCCGTTTCATCGAGAGTCGCCTCCGCCGGCCGCGGCTACGCCGCGGCCGGGCCATGGACTCTCATAACACCTGGATCAGATTTTGGGGAGCAGGCCACTGGACGGGTCGGAATACTCACTTGGCGAACAAATCCAGTATGCAGACATTTGGGTAAATGACAATTACCTTCAATTCGTCTATGAACGCCTGCTTTTGCTCCGTGAATTGCTTTCTCCTCGCGGTTCGATCTTCGTGCATGTCGATCCTCGGCGATGCCACCACGTCCAGTGCCTCTTAGACGAGGTTTTTGGACGCGACAACTTCCAAAATGCAATCTGCTGGAAGCGATCCCCGTTCGCAGGTAGTAGCAAAGCTCGCGCTGGCCGATTCCCTGCCAACCATGACATTCTGCTCTTTTACACGCGGAGCGATGGCTTTATTTTCCAGCACGATTACGCGGAGTACTCGGACGAGTACCTCAAACGGTTCAAGAATCCCGACGACGATCCACGCGGACCCTACCGTGTTACGTTACTCAAGTCGTACTCAAAGGAGAGGTTTGAGCTGTGGAAGTCAGAGGGGCGCCTTATTCCTCCGCAAGCACCGGGGGCTAATTGGTCCTACAAGCAGTATCTTTCGGAGTCAAAGGGCGTTCAGGCCGACGATTTTTGGGACGAGTTGGATCCGGAAGCTTGCGAGTTCTATGAGGAAGCTGGCTCAATGTGGGGTGACATAAACCTTGACAACCCCATGTCGCGAGCGAGGACTGACTATCCGACTCAGAAGCCGGAAGCTCTGATCAAGAGGATTGTGCAGTGTTGTTCTCGTCCTGGCGACTTAGTGCTCGATTGTTTTCTAGGGTCGGGAACCACAGCGGCAGTGGCCCAACGGCTAGGCCGCCGCTGGATCGGCTGCGATATCAACAAGGGCGCGATTCAAACCACGGTCAAGCGCCTGCGCGGCATCATCGCCGAACAGATTCAGACCGCGCGCAAGGCGGCCGCCGAAGCGCGACAAGGTACGCTGATGGACACCGCGGCCGACGGCAAGACGCCCCCGCCGAAGCCCTGCGCGTTCGGCTTCACCGTCTGGCGTGTGAACGACTACGACCTGCACATTCAGCATAACGAAGCGGTCAACCTGGCGTGCGAGCATATCGGCATTGAACGCACCCGCTCGGACAGCTACTTCGAAGGCACGCTGGGCAAAAAGCTGGTCAAGATCATCCCCTTTGGGCATCCGATTACGCCGCTGGACTTGGAAGAACTGAAACGCGAGCTGGAGTCCCGGCCCGACGAAGACCGCAACATCGTGGTCGTTTGCCTGGGCATGGAGCTGGCCGCGAAAGCATGGATCGACGATTGGAACCGGCTGCGCAAGGGCCGCGACGCCGTCAACCGGATCCAAGCAATCGAGCTGCGCACGGACCCGAAGTACGGCAAGTTTATCAAGCACGAGCCGGCGAGCGCCCGCGTCAAGGTGACGCGCGTCCAGCGCGGCGACGAAGCCGGGATCGTGGTCGAGGTTCAGGACTTCATTTCGCCAACGATCGTCGCACGGCTGAGCGAACAGGCCGGCGTGTTGTCGCCCAAGATTGACGACTGGCGTGCGATGGTCGATTGCATCTACATCGACACGGCGTGCAATGGCAGCGTCCTGAATGTCGCCCTGGCCGACGTGCCGGAGCGGAGGGCCGACTTCGTAGGCGGCAAGTACGAGCTACCCGCTCCGGCGGACGAAACGACCGTCGCGGTGAAGATCGTCGATATGCTCGGGGAAGAGGTTCTCGTGATGCAGACGGTCTGACCTTGCGCGAAGCTGGAGGGAAAGAGGAGATGGTCGCGCTGTTAACCCGTCTTATTCACGGCTTTCGCCGCGTAGCGCTTGAAAAAGCAGCCTCCGCGTG